>NZ_CP011793.1:0-706522 GCF_059934925.1 Blochmannia endosymbiont of Camponotus pudorosus
ATGTCTTATTTAACCAAATTTGATGTTATTGTTGTAGGAGGTGGGCATGCTGGAACGGAAGCAGCATTGGCAGCGTCTACTTTACAATGTAATACTTTATTAATTACACATAATATTGATACTCTTGGACAGATGTCTTGTAATCCATCTATTGGCGGTATTGGTAAGGGTCATTTGGTAAAAGAAGTAGATGCAATGGGTGGAGTTATGGCTAGCGCTATTGATCAGTCAGGAATTCAATTTAGAATATTAAATAGTAGTAAAGGAGCTGCAGTTAAATCAACTAGAGCGCAGGCAGATAAAATATTGTATCGTCAAATTATACGAAAATATTTAGAAAATCAGAATTATTTGTATATCTTACAGGCGTCGGTAGAAGATGTGATTGTTAGTCAAAATAGAATAATAGGGGTTGTTATTCCGAAAATAGAAGCTAAAATTTATGCTAAATCTGTTGTATTAACAACTGGTACTTTTCTTAATGGGAAAATTTATATTGGTATGAAAAATTTTCATGGAGGAAGAGCAGGAGATTTGGAATCATCATCCTTATTATCGAAAAAATTACAGGAATTGTCTTTAAGAATGAGTCGTCTTAAAACAGGAACTTCTCCTAGAATACATTCGAAAGGGGTAAATTTTAAATGTATGTTTGCACAGTATAGTGATGATCCTGTTCCTGTATTTTCATTTTTAGGCTCATCAAATCAACATCCCAAACAAATTCCTTGTTATATTACACATACTAATAGTAAAACACATGATATAATTAGGTCAAATTTGCATTATAGTCCTGTATATGCAGGATTAATAAGCGGGATTCCTCCTCGTTATTGTCCGTCTATTGAAGATAAAATAACACGTTTTTCAGATAAAAAAACTCATCAGATTTTTTTAGAACCTGAAGGATTGACTACATCAGAAATATATTTGAATGGTATTGCTACTAGTTTACCATTTCATATTCAAGTTCAAATTGTACAGTCTATTAAAGGATTAGAGAATGCTCATATATTAAGGCCAGGGTATGCGATTGAATATGATTTTTTTAATCCTGTAGATTTAAAGTTAACGTTAGAAAGTAAGTTGATTTCAGGTTTGTTTTTGTCTGGTCAGATTAATGGAACTACTGGTTATGAAGAAGCAGCAGCACAAGGATTATTATCTGGTATTAATGCAGCTAGATATGCTCAAAATAAATCAGAGTGGTATCCAAGACGAGATCAAGCATATTTAGGTGTATTGGTAGATGATTTATGTACACATGGCGCTAAAGAACCTTATCGTATGTTTACATCTAGAGCGGAGTATCGTTTATCTTTAAGAGAGGATAATGCTGATTTAAGATTAACTAATATTGCTCGAAAACTTGGATTAATAAACGATAATAGATGGAAAATTTTTTGTGTAAAACAAGAAAATATTGAGAGAGAATTTCAAAAATTACGAAATACTTATATTTTTCCAAATACTACTGATGCTATGAAATTAAATAATATTTTGAAATCATCTCTTCTAACTAATAAGTTAAGTGGAGAAAAGTTATTAAAGAGACCAGAAATTAATTATTCTACTTTATTTCAGTTAAGCGTTTTTAAACCAGCTATACCAGATAATCAAGTGTATGAACAAATTGAAATTCAAGTTAAATATGCAGGATATTTGCATCGTCAGCAAGAAGAAATCAATAAATATTTACGTAATGAAAATACTGTGTTACCTGCTGATATAAATTATCATGATATTTCTGGATTATCAATAGAAGTAATTGATAAGCTTGATTATTATAGACCCTACTCTGTAGGTCAAGCTTCTAGAATTGAAGGGATTACTCCTGCAGCTATTTCTAACTTGTTAATTTGGCTAAAGAAGCAGGGATTGCTTTTGAAAAAAGTATAATATTAATTATTACATAATTAATATTATACTTATAAATTGATTATATAAAGTAAGTATATAAATATTAATAGGAGTAGTAATTTTTATAATTTTATATTAAAACTATTTAAATGTAAGATTATTTATTATCTTGTTATATAAGGTAATTATTTTAACGATGAATATTATGAATTATTTAGAGAGAAATTATGTTAGACATTAAAAATACTACTCAGCAATATATTGAGCATCATCTTCATCATTTGCAATTTGATTTAAAACATTGGAATTGGATAACTCCAGAAATATCGACATCTTTTTGGGTATTGAATATTGATTCTTTATTTTTTTCTATATTATTGTGTACATTATTTTTAATAATTTCGAGTTGTATAGCAAAATCAGCAACTTTATATATTCCAGGTAAGCTTCAAATATTTTTAGAATTAGTAATATTATTTATCGATCGTTATGTTAAGGATATGTCTTATGGAGTAACAAATAAAATAGTTTCTCCTTTATCAATGACAATTTTTGTTTGGATTATTTTAATGAATGCTATGGATTTAATTCCTATAGATTTCATCCCATGTGTGGCTAGTAATATTTTTGGATTTTCTGAGTTAAGAGTAGTTCCTTCAGCTGATATTAATATTACTTGTTCAATGGCTTTGAATATATTTATTTTAATGTTATTTTATAACATAAAAATCAAAGGTATAACTGGATTATTTTCAGATTTAATATATCGTCCTTTCAATAATTTTTTATGTATTCCTATAAATTTTGTTTTGGAAGTGATTAGTTTGTTTTCTAAACCAGTATCGTTAAGTTTGAGATTATTTGGAAATATGTATTCCAGTGAGTTAATTTTTATATTGATAGCTGGTTTACTTCCTTGGTGGTGTCAATGGATATTAAGTGTTCCATGGGCTGTGTTTCATATTTTAGTTATTGTATTACAAGCTTTTATTTTTATGGTATTGACAATCATTTATTTGTCTGAAGTACAGACACATTCAAAATTGTGATTTATAATGTAATATTAAAAAAGTAATGAAATCTATTGGTAATAAATAATCATGATAAAAGAAAGAGGTAAATTATTGTTATGGAAAGTTTAAATTTTGATATGTTATATATTGCTGCAGCTATAATGATGGGATTAGCAGCTATTGGAGCATCTATTGGAATTGGAATTTTAGGAAGTAAATTTTTAGAAGGGGCAGCTCGACAACCTGATTTGATTCCTATACTTCGTACTCAATTTTTTATTGTTATGGGATTGGTTGATGCAATACCTATGATTGCTGTAGGGTTAGGGTTATACGTTATGTTTGCAGTAGTTTAAATTTGAAATGGTTTTTTATTTTATGTATTGTGGTATATAATAATAGATAAGTTTTTATATTTTTTGTTGTTTAATTACTATTGGGTTTGGTACTGTGAATCTTAATGCAACGATTTTAGGTCAATCAATTTCGTTTATTTTATTTGTATGGTTTTGTATGAAATATGTATGGACGCCATTGATAATAGTGATTGAAAAACGGAGAAAAAAAATTTCTGATAGTTTAGAAAAAATGAAGCAAGTACAAATAAAATGTGAACTTATGAATAATGAAGCGCAGTCTTGTTTGAATCAGGCTAGAATAAAGGCTGAAGAAATTATTAAACATGCTTATGAATGCAAAACCCAAATATTGGATGAAGCACGATATAAATCGAATCAAGAGTATAATGAAATTTTATATAAAGCAAAAATTCGAGTTGATCAAGAAAAAAAACGTGTTGCTGATGAATTGAGAAAAGATATGGGTCAATTTATCATAGAAGGTGTAGAGAGAATTATTGGCAAGTCTGTTAATAATATTATTGATGATGATTATATTCATAACATTATGAAAAAATTAACGCATGAGGATTGAATGTTTATTTCAGATACTATAGCGTATATTTATGCTAAAGCTGTATTTGATTTATCTATAGAGCAAAATAGTATAGAGTATTGGAAAGGATTACTTGAGTTATTTTCAAAAATTAGCCAGAATTTTTTTGTTCAATCTTTATGTTATAGATTATTATCTTCAGAATTGATATCACAAATATTTATTAATATTTGTGAAAATTATAAAGAGTTAGATACTTTCAGTAAAAATTTTGTGTATATTGTTTCAGAAAATAATAGAATATTATTGTTTTCGATGATTTTTAATCAATTTAATAATTTAAATGATGAATATACAAACTTTTTAAAAGTAAAAGTAATTTCAGCGAAAGAATTACATGATGGTCAACTTCAAAAAATTTCTACAATTATGACCAAATATGTGTCTAAAAAATTAAAAATAACACATTTCATACATGAAAGTATTATTGGAGGGATAATGATCTATATAGGAGATACAGTGATTGATGGCAGTATAAAGGGTCGAATATTACGTTTGCGCAATATGTTATAATTTTAACTAATTTTTTAATATTTATGGTATAAATTTTTATGAAATTAAACTCAAGTGAAATTAGTGAGTTAATAAAACGTCGTATAAGACAGTTTAATATTGAAACTGAAATGCGTAATGAAGGTGTTATTACTACTGTAGGAGATGGAATTATATATATATATGGATTATCTAATGTTATGCAAGGTGAAATGATTGCTTTGCAAGAACACAATAAGTTTGCAATTGCATTAAATTTAGAACGAAATTCGGTAGGAGCTGTAGTATTAGGATCATATGAAAATATATCTGAAGGAATGTTAGTGAAGTGTACAGGAGATGTTTTACGAGTACCAGTGGGAAAAGAATTATTGGGAAGAGTGGTAAATTCGTTAGGTACTCCAATAGATAGTAAGGGACCAATAAACTGTTCTTCTTATTATCCTATCGAATCTAAAGCTCCTGGGGTTATTGATAGGCAATCAATCAGTGAACCCATTCAAACTGGATATAAATCTATTGATTCTATGATACCTATAGGTAAGGGCCAACGTGAGTTAATAATAGGAGATAGACAAACAGGAAAATCTTCATTAGCAATAGACACTATTATTAATCAACGTTTTAGTGGGGTAAAATGTATTTATGTTGCTATTGGCCAAAAAGCAACAACTGTTGCTAATGTGGTAAAAAAATTAGAAGAATATTGCGCATTAGATAATACTATTGTGATTTTAGCTTCAGCTTCTGAATCAGCAGTGTTGCAATATTTAGCGCCATATGTTGGATGCGCTATGGGCGAGTATTTTAGAGATAATGGAGAAGATGCATTAATTGTATATGATGATTTATCTAAACAAGCTATAGCATATCGTCAGATTTCTTTACTTTTAAGGAGACCTCCAGGAAGAGAAGCTTATCCAGGAGATATATTTTATTTACATTCTCGTTTATTAGAAAGAGCTGCAAGAGTTAGTGTTAAATATGTTGAAAAACATACCCAAGGCAGAGTTGTAGGAAAAACAGGGTCTTTAACTGCTTTACCTATTATTGAAACTCAATCGGGTGATGTATCTGCATTTATTCCAACTAATGTTATTTCTATAACTGATGGTCAGATTTTTTTAGAATCTAGTTTATTTAATTCTGGTATTCGTCCTGCAGTTAATCCAGGAATTTCTGTGTCGAGAGTAGGTGGTGCAGCTCAAACGAATATCATGAAAGTTTTATCAGGAAGTATTAGGACTGCTTTAGCTCAATACAGAGAATTAGCAGCTTTTTCACAATTTTCTTCTGAATTAGATAACACGACAAGAAAACAATTACATCATGGACAAAAAGTGACTGAGTTATTGAAACAAAAACAGTACTATACCATGCCTATTGCATATCAATCTATAATTTTGTTTGCAGTAATTTTTGGTTATTTGGATGATATTGAGGTGTCAAAAATTAGTAGATTTGAATCTGAGTTAATATCGTATTTTAATCGTACTGAATCGGAATTAATTCAACATATTAATATTAATGGTATGTATGATGTTTCTATTGAATTAAAATTTCAGAAAATTTTGAAAGAATTTAAATTAAATAAGTTTAATTAATATTTATTTGTATATAATAAAAAATGGATAACATTAAGGAAGTACGGGACAAAATAAAGAGTATTCGGAATATACAAAAACTTGCTAAAGCAATGGAAATGATTTCTGCATCAAAAATGCAGAAAGTACAAAAACTGATGTTTATTAGTAAGCCATATTCAGATAATATTAAAAGAGTTATTAGTCATATTGCAGTAGGGAAGTTAGAATATAAACATGTTTTTCTTTTAGAAAGAAAAATAAAATCTGTTGGATATTGGGTTGTATCTAGTGATCGAGGATTAGCCGGAGGATTAAATACCAATTTATTTAAAATATTGTTAAATGATATAAATAAATGGAATAGATTGAATATAAAAGTTAAACTTGCTGTGATTGGTTCAAAAGCTGCTTCTTTTTTTAATTATATTGATAATATTATGATAGTAAGTTATATATCTGGCTTAGGAGATGCACCTAGAATATCTGATTTGATTGGATCAGTTAGAATAATGTTAAAATTATATTATAATAATCAAATAGATTTATTATATATAGTTTATAATAAGTTTATTAATACATTGACTTATGTTCCTAAAATTTTTCAAATTTTACCTATTCTCTCTAATACAAATAAAACTAAAATGATGACGAAATATTGGGATTATTTATATGAACCTGATCCAAAAATATTATTGGATATTTTATTAAATAGGTATATTGAGTCGCAAGTATATCAAGGAGTAGTTGAAAATTTAGTTAGTGAGCAATCTGCTCGTATGATGGCAATGAAAGTGGCTTCAGATAATGGAGAAACTCTTATTCAAGATTTGAAATTATCTTATAATAAGATTAGACAATTAAAAATTACTCAAGAACTAACTGAAATTATTTCAGGGGCTTCTGTAGTATAAATAGAAAATTATTAAGGTGTAGTTATATGAATTTTGGAAGAATTGTTCAGATTATTGGGGCGGTAGTAGATGTGGAGTTTAAGCAAAATGAAGTTCCTAATTTGTATCATGCACTAGAAGTATATATTGATAATGATCATGAAAATAAGAGAAAGATAACTTTAGAAGTAGAGCAACAATTAGGAAGAGGAGTAGTTCGTTGTATTGCAATGGAAAGTACGGATGGATTACGACGAGGATTAGTCGTAATGAATTTAAAAAGATGTATTGAAGTTCCAGTAGGAAAGAAAACTTTGGGTAGGATTATGAATGTATTGGGAGAACCTGTAGATATGAAGGGTCCTATTGAAGTAACTGAAAAAAGGTCTATTTATAGGCCTGCTCCATTGTATGATGAATTGTCAACAAATCAGGAGTTATTAGTGACTGGAATTAAGGTTATAGATTTGATGTGTCCTTTTATTAAAGGAGGGAAAATAGGTTTATTCGGTGGAGCTGGTGTTGGTAAGACTGTTAATATTATGGAGTTAATTCGCAATATAGCTATAGAACATTCTGGTTATTCAGTATTTGTTGGAGTTGGAGAACGTACTCGTGAGGGAAATGATTTTTATCATGAAATGATACATTCAAATATTATTGATAAAGTTGCTTTAGTATATGGACAAATGAATGAGCCACCTGGAAATAGATTTCGTGTTGCTTTAACTGGTCTTACTATATCTGAAAAATTTAGGGATGATGGTTATGATGTGTTATTATTTGTGGATAATATATATCGATATACTTTAGCGGGTACTGAAGTATCTGCTTTATTAGGTCGGGTTCCATCTGCGGTAGGATATCAATCTACATTATCTGAAGAGATGGGTATGCTTCAAGAACGTATTGCGTCTACTAAATCTGGTTCTATTACTTCTGTACAAGCAATATATGTTCCTGCAGATGATTTAACTGATCCTTCTCCTACTACTACTTTTGCTCATTTGGATGCTACTATAGTTTTAAGCCGACAAATTGCTGCTCTTGGAATATATCCTGCAGTAGATCCTTTAGATTCTTATAGTCAACAATTAAACCCGTTAGTTGTAGGGGAAGAACATTATAATGTTGCTAATTCTGTGAAATCTATTTTACAGCGTTATCAAGAACTTAAAGATATTATTGCGATTTTAGGTATGGATGAATTATCTGAATCAGATAAACTAATAGTATTGAGATCTAGAAAAATTCAGCGATTTTTATCTCAACCATTCTTTGTTGCTGAGGTATTTACTGGTTTTTCTGGAGCGTATGTGTCTTTACAAGATACTATTTTAGGATTTAAAGGAATTATAAATGGAGAATATGATGATTTGCCAGAACAAGCATTTTATATGGTTGGGTCTATTCAAGAAGCTATAAAGAAAAGTAAAAAACTTTAATTTTATCTTCCATTTTTATAAATATTTTAATTATTTTATCGAAAATAAGAGTATAGTGGGGTGGTATTGTATTACATGATTGATCATAATTTTCAATTATATGTAGTTTCTGTTGAAAAAAAATTATTTGATGGAATTATTGATAAAATTCAAGTTATGGGTGTGGAAGGAGAAATGGGAATTTATCCTGGACATTCTCCTTTAATTACTTTAATAAAACCTGGAGTATTAAGAATTTCAAAAACACCTGATAATGAAGAGTATATGTACATATCAGGAGGAATACTGGAGGTACAACCAAATGTGGTTACTATATTAGCAGATATAGTAATTAGAGCAGAAGATTTAGATGAAAAAAAAGCTCAGGAGTCTAAACGATTAGCAGAAGAAAAAATTAAAAATATGAGTCGTGGTGATCTTAATTATACTAAGATTTCTATAGAAATATCTAAAGCTATTGCTCAGCTTAGATTAATTAAGTTATTAAAAAAATAATTTCATATTTAATAAATAGTATTGTTTATTAAATTATTAAAAATGAAATGTGTTTTATTAGATGTGTTATACTACATTAGTAAAAGTTGTTTATGTGTTTATTCTAATCTTTAGAATAAATAAGAAATAAATATCAATATAATTTGAAACGTATTCATTATATATGTTACTTTATAGTAGATAGATGAATTATATTTTTTAATTTTGATATAAATTATGTGGGACAAAAAAATTAATGTGATTATTCTTGCTGCTGGTTATGGAAAAAGAATGTTATCTGATATTCCTAAAGTTATGCATCAGATAGCTGGGAAGTCTATGTTACAACATTTAGTTGATTCAGTGAGTAAGATGGATGTGCAATTGTCATTGTATATAGTATATAGTGATATAAAAAAAGTGTTTATTAATCAAAATAATTTAAATAATAAAGGAATACCTGTTTATTGGGTGTTTCAAGATACTCCTCAAGGAACAGGACATGCGGTACAACAAGTACTGCCTATGTTGCATGAAGATTCTGAAATTTTAATTTTATACGGTGATGTTCCTCTTGTTTCTGTGGAAACTTTGAAAAAATTGATGTTTATAAAATTAAAGAGTGATATTGCATTATTAACATCTTATGTCCAAGATCCTTCAGGATATGGTAGGGTGGTACGTAATAAATTTGATGAAGTGGTTGATATCCAAGAAGACTCTGACATTACTATTGATGATTATAAAAAAATTAAAGAAATTAATTCTGGTATTTTTATTTCTGTGACTAAATATTTGAAGAATTGGTTAGGAATATTAAAGCGTAATAATGTAAAAAATGAGTTATATTTGACTGATATTATAAAAATTGCTTATCAAAATAAAAATAATATTAATACTACAAATCCTATTAATAAGTTTGAAGTAATAGGAATAAATAATAAATTCGATTTAATTACAGCAGAACGAAAATATCAGAAAAATCAAGCACAAAATTTGTTAAAACTAGGAGTAATTATATCTGATCCAAATAGATTTGATTTAAGAGGCACTTTGGTATTCGGGAAAGATGTATACATTGATGTAAATGTAATTATTGAGGGATGCGTTTGTTTAGGTAATAGTGTTCAAGTAGGAGCGAATTGTATACTGAAAAATGTAGAGGTTGGGGATGATGTTATTATTTATCCATTTTCTTTGATAGAAAATTCAAAAATAAATTTCAAAAGTAAAGTTGGTCCATTTTCTCGGTTAAGACCAAAAACACAATTGGAAGAAAAAACATATATAGGAAATTTTGTAGAATTGAAAAATATTCGATTAGGAAAAAATTCAAAGGTTGGTCATCTTAGTTATTTGGGTGATGCTAAAATAGGAGAAAAAGTTAATATAGGTGCAGGAACTATTATTTGTAATTATGATGGCATAAAGAAACATCAAACTCATATTGAAAATGATGTTTTTATTGGATCTGATAGCCAGTTAATTGCTCCTATTAGAATTGGAAAGCATGCAGTAATTGGAGCTGGCACTACGGTTACTCAAAACGTAGAGGCAGGAAAAACAATAATTAGTAGAATACGCCAATTTTCTATTTCAAATAAAAAAAAGAAATATACTATTAAAAAATAATATATTTAGTGTATGTTGTACATTTTTGGGTAACTAATTAAGGTTTTATTATAATTAATAACTTAATAATAAATTTTTAGTTATATTTATAAAAGTATTGAGTTTAAAAAATTTAACAATGATATGAGAACTATCATTGCATTGATATTAATTTATTTACGATTTATTTTCCAATACAAAATGAACTAAAAATTTTTTTCAATAAATCATCAGATGTAGATTTTCCAAAAATTTTATTTAATTCATTATAAGCATATTTCAATTCTTCTGCAAAACAGTCATGAATGATGGTGTTGATCGTTTTTAGTTGTATTTGAGCAGATAAGAGATGTTGATAAGTTTTTTTCAGTATATGTAAATGTCTTTTTCGAGCAATAAAATTATTTTGATTTTCTCCAATAGAATGAGATAGGTCATATTTTTGTATTTTATGTTTTGCGCTATCATATAGATGTGTTTTTAATAAATCTATTCCAGAATTTAATAATGCAGATACAGTAATATATGTATATCCATTTTTTACATAAATTTTATTTTTTTCTAAACTTAAATCAGATTTATTTCGTACTATAGTGAAAGTTATTTGTGTGTCTCTTTTTAGAAGAATGTTTTTTAAATACAATGGTATGTCATTACAATTATTAGAATAAACACTAGAATCTATAACCCATAAAATATGATCAGCTAATAATAATTCATTTTTAGTACGTTCCATACTAATTACTTCTATTTCATTGGTGCTAGTTTCCTGTAATCCTGCAGTATCTGTAATATGAAATGCTATTCCATTTAATTGAATAGATTCATATAAAGTATCTCGTGTAGTTCCAGATATATTACTTACAATAGCTCTATCAATACCTATTAATGAATTAAATAAACTAGATTTTCCAGCATTAGGTTTACCTGCAATTATTATTTTTATACCATCTCTTAATAAGGATCCAGAACATGCTGATTTGTATATTTTTTTTGTGTCTTTAATTATGTCTTGTAAAATATTTTTAATATTGTTATACGATGTAATGTTAATGTCTTGATCGGAAAAATCAATAGATGATTCTACATGTATTCGGCAGTAGGTAATTTTATCTAAAATATTACGAATTTGGTTAGAGAAGAATCCTTGTAAGGAATTACAAGCCGATTTAGCTGCTTGGTAAGAAGTAGCATCAATAATATCAGCTATTGATTCAGCTTGAATGAGATCTATTTTTTCATTTAAAAAAGCTCTTTCAGTGAATTCTCCAGGATTTGCTAATCGTATGTTAGAAGATATTTCTAAAATACTATTCAATAATAAATCTAAGATTATATATCCTCCATGACCGTGTATTTCTAATATATTTTCTCCTGTAAAAGAATTTGGATATGGAAAGAATAATGCGATTACTTGATCTATTATAGAACCTTGTTTATTTCGAAACGGTAAATATTCTGCTGTTCTAGGTTTGGGTACTTTTCCTAGTATTTTATAGGCAATTTTTGGAACTAATTTTCCGGATATGCGTATAACTCCAATACCTCCTTTTCCTAGTGGAGTAGAAATAGCGGCAATCGTATCAGGATTATAGCTCATAATATTATTTACATAGTTATTGTGATTAATAATGATTAACAATTCTCGATAAATTATACAAAGTATTTTGTTTAAATAAACTTATAATTAATAATGATTAATTTTTTATTTGTGTAATCCTTTTTTTGATAATCCATTATAAATAATTTGTTGTTGAATAATAGTAATAATATTACTTACGATGTAGTATAGCACCAATCCAGATGGAAACCATAAGAAAAATATAGTAAATGTTGCTAGCATAATTGTCATTATTTTTTTTTGTGCTGGATCAGTGATAGTAGTTGGGGATAATTTTTGTATAAAGAACATAGTGATTCCCATAATTATTGGTAAAATATAATAAGGGTCTTGTGTTGATAAATCATTAATCCATAGTATAAATTTAGCATGTCTTAGCTCAACTGAATTTGATAGCATATAGTATAATGCTAAAAAAATTGGCATTTGTATTAGTAAAGGTAAACATCCTCCTAATGGGTTTACTTTTTCCTTTTTATATAATTCTATAGTTTTTTGATGATATTGATATTTATTATTTTTGTATTTTTCTTGTATTGAAATTAATTTAGGTTGCAACATACGTATTTTTGCTATAGAAGTGTATTGTGCTTTAGTGACAGGATACATAACAATCCGAATTATTATTGTAATTAATATGATTGATACCCCCCAATTATTTATATAGTTATAAATTAACTGTAATAATTTAAATAATGGTTGAGAAATAAACCAGAACCATCCATAATCGATAACTAAATCTAAGTTGGGTGCAGCTGCTAGTTTCATATTTTCTTGAATTTTAGGTCCAATCCATAAAATTGTTTGAAATTTCTCTTGTTGTCCAGATGAAATTTGTATTAAGTCAGATTTAAATCCTATAGATGTATCGTTATCATCAATATAGGTGGTATAAAAAATATTATTTAAAGGAGTAATAGGTAACCATGCTACGACAAAGTATTTTTGTAATAGTGCAATCCATCCTCCGGAACTGTGAATATTTAAATTTTTATGTTTTATATCTTTAAAGCTATATTTTCGGTATTTTTCTGTATTTGTAGAATATGCTGTTTCTTCATAATGAGAAGATAATGTTGTTTTATTTTTATCATTTTTTAGTTGAGTTGAAAAGTAATGTATTTTTTGTACTAAATTTCCAAATAATCTAACATATATAGGGTAAATATTAGAGTTCTCTACAGTATGGAATATTTGTATAGAATAATCATTTCTATTAAAAAAATAATGTTTTGAGTAAATAGTACCATTAGGGTTTTGATATTTTAAAGTAAATTGCAACGTATTTTTATCATCTTCAAGAATATATTCGTTTTGATTAGTTGTATTTGTATATGGAATTTTTTCATATTGATTATTAGTTTCGTTCGAAAGATGTTTATTTATTATTAATCCGCTATGGGCTTGATATTGATATTTATTAGATGAATTTAATAAATGTAATGGTTCTTTAGAATTTAAATTGTCTGAATAATTGATGAGGTAAGCTTCTTCAATGTCTCCTCCGTATGTATTTATTTTTAATAAAAAAACGTCAGTCTGTACTGTAATTATGTTTTTATCTTTAAAATGAGATATATCTTTTTTCTGTGATTGTTTTTGAAGACAAGAATTTGATATTTCAGAATTTAAATATGAATTTTTATAATTATTTTTTATATTATCTGGATTAATATGTTGATGATAATGTTCGATTTCCCATGTTTGCCATAATATAAACGAAATAATTAAAAAAATTACAATAAAAAAATTGTGTTGTGAATCCATATTCACTATATCCTTAGTTTTTTTAAGTTGAAAAGATTTATTGTTTTTATTATTTTTAAAGCTCAAAGGGTGGCATTGTAATATACGAATACATATTCGATAAATACCTTTTAGTATTCCAAACTGAAGTATTGAATTGATTCCATATTGTGAACATGTTACAGAAAAACGACAATGATTACCTAGTACTGGGCTAATTATGACTTGATATATTCGTATTAATCGTATTATGAATTTTATTAGTAGAGTTTGTGGTGATTCCATAATTTTTTAAATTCTTTATTTAAAGACTTATTTGGTAAATAAAGAATTTTGTTTGAGTAAACAGTTAATACAAAATCTGAAGCTAATAAATTATGTTGTAATACACGAAAGGTTTCTCGTGCGCATCGTTTTATTTTGTTTCGATCATATGATCGATGAATATATTTTTTAGAAATAGATAATCCTATTCTAGGAAATCCTAGTTGATTAGGACGACTAAATAAAAATATCCCGAATGATTTAATGATTTTTTTTTCTTTAAAAACAAGAAGGAATTCTTCAGAATTTAATAATTTTACTTGTTTTGATAAACAATTTCTATTCATTTGAATACTATTTATTAGTTATAAATATTTTTAAAATTGTATAAATTTTTAAGCAGATACAACCAATCTATCCCGATTTTTGGATCGACGTCTTGATATTATTCGTCTTCCATTTCGAGTTGACATTCGTGTTCTGAATCCATGTGTCCTGTTGCGTTTTAATACAGAAGGTTGAAAAGTACGTTTCATGATGAATGCACACTACTTACTTGATACGCGGATTATTTAAAACACGGCTCTTATAAAGATATTTCTAATTTGGACTCCATTATATAGACTAAAGTTGGTAAAGTCAATTGTATTTAATTAAGATTTATTTATTTTTAAATGAGTATTATGATGCTGTATATATGATACAATAGTAATTGTTTTGATTTTAGTATAGGTGTATTGTATAGTTTAATACAAGGAACTAGTTAATTGTTTGATTATGAACTTTTGTATTGAAAGACGATCTATATATCCAATTTTACAAAAAATTATTTCTATTATTAATAATAGGCCTAGATTACTAATTTTAAGCCACTTTTTATTAGAAATTAAAGATAATTGTTTATTTATATCTGTTACTAATTTAGAAATAGAAATTACAGCTCATATTCTTTTAGATAAAAAATATATTTTTCAACCTGTTACTGTATCGGGTCATAAATTTTATGAAATTTTTCGTAATTTGTCAGAATGTTCAAGAATTTTTATAGAATTTAAAAATAATAAACTTTTTATAAATTCTGGATCTAGTAATTTTGTTTTATTTACTTTACTTGCTTCTGATTTTCCTAAAAAAAACAAATGGAAAGATGATTGTGAATATCATGTGATTATATCTCAATTAATTTTAAAGAAAATAATTGAGTTAACAAAATTTTCTATGGGATGTAATGATACTCGTTATTATTTAAATGGTATTTTTTTTGAAATTAGAGAATATGTTATTCGAGTTGTAGCAACTGATGGGCATCGATTAGCAATGTGTGAAGTAGTGATGGATACATTGCTACCATTGCATTCAATAATTATACCTCGTCAAGGAGTTATAGAGATTTTGCGTTTATTAAGTTTTGTTGAGGATTCAGTTAAGATAAAAATTTTTGATAGTAGTATTTGTGCGAAAATTGATAATTATATTATTTATACCAAATTGATTGATTCTGCGTTTCCAGATTATAAAAAAGTATTTCCAAATAAACCGAAATTATTTTTTGAGATTGAACGCGTTATGTTAAAGCAAGCATTAAAACGAGTGTCTATTTTATCTAATGAAAAACTTAGAATTATTAATTTTAATTTAACACATAATCAATTAAAAATAACTGCTCATAACTTTAAACAAGAAACTTCAGAGGAAATTTTAGAGATATTATATGAATGTGAAAATATTGAGATATCTTTTAATGTAGATTATTTAATCGATATAGTTAATGTGATAGATAGTCAAATTGTAAAATTTTTTTTAACGAATTCAATATCTAGTGTTCAAATTGAAGGAGTTCCTAAACATTATGGAGCAACTTATGTCGTAATGCCTATAAAAATATGATATTAACTTTTTATATTGCAGACAATATGCATTGTACTTATTTTTTAATGTTTTATTATTGGTATATTGTGTAGTATTATATATATTTGAAGAATTAAGATATAAAGTATGTGTCTAGAAGTGTGTATTGTAGTGATAATCAAAATATAAGTTTTAATTATAATAATATATAAATTATATTTGTTTATTTACAAGGTAGTAGAGCAATCACTTAATATAGGTTACATATTTTGAAAGGATATTTATGATGTATTGATATCATCATTAATAATAAGTTTTATATGTAATATAATAGTTATATTTTGTATAAATTTATTTATATATATTGGTATATATAGGACAAAATTATGTTAAGTTTGTATGATGCTTCTAGTATTAAAGTTTTAAAAGGATTAGACGCAGTTAAAAGAAGGCCAGGCATGTATATTGGAGATACTGATGATGGGACCGGATTGCATCATATGGTATTTGAAGTTGTAGATAATGCTGTTGATGAGGCGATTGCAGGATATTGTCAAGAAATAGTAGTAATTATTCACCAAGATAACTCAGTTTCTGTTAAAGATAATGGACGGGGAATTCCTACTGGATTGCATGAAGAGGAAGGTATATCATCAGCGGAAGTTATTATGACTATATTACATGCTGGTGGTAAATTTGATAATAATAGTTATAAAGTATCGGGAGGATTGCATGGAGTAGGGATTTCAGTAGTAAATGCATTATCTAAAAAATTAGAATTAGTTATTGAGAGAGATTGTAAGATTTATAAACAGACTTATTGTTTTGGGAAACCACAATCACCTTTATCTGTGATAGGAAAGAGTGAAAAAAGTGGAACTACGATACGTTTTTGGCCAAATTTTAAAATATTTACTAATAAAACTGAATTTCAATATTCTATATTAGCACGGCGTTTCCAGGAATTAGCATTTTTGAATTCTGGAATATCAATCGTTTTATGTGATTATCGAAATAATAAAGAAGAAACTTTTTGTTGTAATGGAGGAATTAAAGCATTTATTAAGTATTTAAATATAAACAAAATACCGATTCATTCTAATATATTTTATTGTATTGGAAATAAAGGGGAAATTAGTGTAGAGGCTGCTTTACAATGGTCTGATTCTTTTCAAGAAAAAATCTATTCTTTTACTAATAATATTCCTCAGCGAGATGGTGGTACTCATTTATCAGGATTAAAATCTGCAATCACGCGTACGATGCATTTTTATATAGATAAAGAAGGATGTAGTAATAAAAAGACTAAAATTATTACTCTTGGAGAAGATGCTCGAGAAGGACTTGTTGCAATTTTATCTGTTAAAATACCAAATCCTAAGTTTTCTTCTCAAACTAAAGATAAATTAGTATCGTCAGAAGTAAAGACTGCTGTTGAATCGTTAATTTATGAAAAATTAACAGAATTTTTTTTAGAAAATCCAACTGATTCTAAAAATATTATAGGAAAAGTAATTAGTGCAGCTCGAGCTCGAGAATCAGCAAGAAAAATTAGAGATCTAAGTCGACGAAAAGGATTATCAGATTTTTCTGTTTTACCTGGAAAATTGTCAGATTGTCAAGAAAAAAATCCAGTATATTCCGAGTTGTATTTAGTAGAGGGAGATTCTGCAGGAGGATCTGCAAAGCAAGGTAGAAATCGAAAAAATCAAGCGATTTTACCGTTAAAAGGTAAAATATTAAACGTAGAAAAAGCTCGATTTGACAAAATGTTGTCTTCTCAAGAGGTTATGACTTTAATTACGGCATTAGGTTGTGGGATAGGTCAAAGTGAATATAATTTAAATAGATTACGTTATCATAGTATTATTTTAATGACAGATGCAGATGTTGATGGAGCACATATTCGTACATTATTATTGACTTTTTTTTATCGTTATATGCCTGAAATTATTGAGAGAGGTCATATATTTATAGCACAACCTCCTTTATATAAAGTGCAGAAAGGGACTCAATCGAAGTATTTAAAAGATGAAGAAGAAATGTATCAATATCAAATATCTATAGCAGCTCGTAATGCACGATTTTATTTAAATTCTCGTGATACCAATCCATTGTCGGAACAAAGATTAAAAAAGTTGATTTTGGAGTATCATATAATACAAAAAATTATTGTAAGAATGGAACGTAAATTTCCTAAATTTTTGTTAAATACATTTATATATCACCCTCCTTTATCTAAAGAGCAATGTTTAAGTTATGAAGATGTAGCAATTTGGATGCAATTATTAATTAAATCATTAAGTCAATTTGAAATATATGGTAGTCATTATAGTTTTTCAATAAAAAAAGATTGTACAGAAGAATATTTTTTTCCTGTTTTGCGTATACGAACATATGGTATAGATAAAGATTATTTATTAGGAATAGATTTAATTCAAAGTTATGAATATAAAAAATTAGTATCTTTTGGAAGGAAAATAAATGAATTGTTATTATCAGATGGATATATTGAATATGAAGGTCAGCGTAAAAATATAAGTTCTTTTAATCAGGCAATAGAATGGTTGATGAAAGAATCAAGAAAAGGATTGATTGTGCAACGTTATAAAGGTTTAGGAGAAATGAATCCAGAGCAATTATGGGAAACTACTATGAATCCTCAAAATAGATGTATGTTACATGTAACAATCAGGGATGCATTGGAAGCAGATAATTTATTTTCCATTTTGATGGGGGATATAGTAGAACCTAGGCGTGCGTTTATAGAAACTAATGCGTTAAGCGCTACTAATATAGATTATTGATAAGTAAATTTATAGAATTTCAGGTAAAAAATTATTTAATATTGTATTATTTTTTATTTGAATAAGATGGATTTGTGTTAAATTTATTTAGTTAATGGTGTTATTTTTAAATAAAAAATTGTTTAAAGTATTACTATATGTTAGTATTATCCATATTTATGAGTTAGATTATTTTTTGTTTTAAATATATCTTTAAAAGAGGGGTGTTTATGCATAATTTTGATTTCTCGCCATTGTATGGATCTGTTATTGGGTTTGATCGATTAGTAAATTTTTTAGAAATTGGACAGGGTAATGGGAGTTATCCCTCTTATAATGTGGAATTAGTTAGTGAACATAAATATTGTATTTCTATTGTGGTAGCTGGATTTACAAATGATGAGTTAGATATTACCACTCATGATAATATGTTAATTGTAAAAGGTACACATACTAATAATCTTGATCATGAAAATCAAGGTGATAAAAATTATTTATATCAAGGTATTACTGATCATGATTTTGAAAGAAAATTCCAATTAGCTGAGCATATTCAAATAACTGGTGCTAAATTAGAACTTGGAATTCTTTATATACATTTGGTTAGAGTATTGCCGGATATGTTAAAACCAAGACGTATAGAGATTAAATAAATTAAACTTAAATAAATTAAACTTAAATACAGGAGATTTATATATTTCATTACAGAGCCACTTGTATTAGATATCTAATACAAGTGGCTCTGTAATGAAATATATAAATCTCCTGTATTTAAGTTTAATTTATTTAAGTTTAATAAAATTATATTATTTTTTTCAAGCTTAATTCTATTTTTAAATAAGCATAAAAAATAGGAGCTGCTATTAATCCTTCTAGACCAAAAATTGATTCTAAAAAAATCATAGCAATAATCAATTCCCACGTATTAGAATTAATTTTGTTACCAATAATTTCAGCATTTAAAAAATATTCTAATTTATGAATTAAAATTAGATATATTAACATTATTATTCCAATACTTAATGAAACAGATAAAGCTGAAATAGTTATCATAATATTAGAAATTAAATTCCCAACTATCGGTAATAATCCTAAAATAAAAGTCATGATAATTAAAGTTTTTCCTAATGGAAGAGTTTCTCCAAGTAAAGGAAGTAATATAAAAATCATAATTGATGTTAATAACGTATTAATAGAAGAAATTTTAATTTGAGCAAATACTATATTATGAAATGCGTGAGATAAATTATATATGCGTTCTAATAACTGGTTAACAAAATATGTATTATTTTCTATATATTTTTTTGTATATTTAGGGCAAGCAATTATAGTGCCAATTACTAATCCTATTAGTAAAGTAATGCAACCATGTAAAATAATATGTCCCATATTACGAATAAGAATTAAATTTAATTCAATCCATGAGAATATTTGTTCTTTTAGTTCTGATGTTGTATTTGGAAAGAATTTGGGTAAGGTATCAGGGAGTTTTTTTTTAAAATCAGAAAAAATTCGATTAATTTCATTAAGTATATTAATTTTATTTATATCTTCTGTAAAAAAATTAGTGCAACTTGTAATGCTTACTGTAATAGTGAAAATAATGATAATAATTATTATTGAAATAGAAAGTTGCCTAGCTCGATAAGGTGATATAAATCGTTCAAAATATGATGCTAAGGATACAATAATTTCATAAGTTAAAAACCCAGAAAAGAAACAAGGAAATAAACCTAATGGAATAATCATAATAATAGATACAAACATTATTACGTAAGAACTGATTATAATATAAGTTTTTGTAGAAAACATTATGAATGTCCTAACACATAAATTATTATAATAATCAAATACTTAAATTTAATTTTATTGTTAATTTGCAATAAAATAATTTATATATAAAAATTTAATTTGTAATAATTAAATAATTTAGTAATAAACTCGATACAATATATTAATATTTTTATTAAAATAGTATCATATATGTAGTATATGAAAATTTTAAAATATATACAATGTATTAATAATTCTAATACAGAGCATTAATTTAGTTTGTACAAAAACTTATTAATGTGATACTGAAATTTTCATATTGAAATTTTGAAATAAAATTTTGTTTAGATTATTTAAATATATTTATTCGTATAAATGAATATTAATAAATCAATTAATATGCAACAACAGAATTGTAATTTTAATATAAAAACTATACAAGACTTAATAATTGCTTTAGAAAGGTATTGGCAGAATCATAAGTGCATTATAGTGCCATCTTTAGATATGGAAGTAGGTGCAGCTACTTCTCATCCTATAACATTTTTTAGAGCGATTGGACCAGAACCTATATCTGTAGCTTATATACAAGCATCGAGACGACCATCTGATAGCAGATATGCGAAGAATCCAAATAGACTGCAGCAATATTATCAATTTCAAGTAATTATTAAACCATCTCCAGAAAATATGTTACAGTTATATTTAAATTCATTAAAAGAGATTGGCATAAATAACTTGGAAAATGATATTAGATTTATTGAAGATAATTGGGAAAATCCTACATTAGGGGCATATGGGTTAGGATGGGAGGTATGGTTAAATGGAATGGAAATAACTCAACTTACTTATTTTCAAAAAATAGGTGGATTAGAATGTTTTCCTGTTACTGGAGAAATAACTTACGGATTAGAAAGATTATCATTGTTTATTCAAGAAATGGATAATATATATGATTTAATTTGGGGGGATACTACTGCTAATGTCCTTACATATAAGGATTTGTATTATCAAAATGAATTAGAACAATCTAGTTTTAATTACGAATATGTTAATGTTGATTTTTTATTTAAAAATTTTAATAAATATGAAAATGAAGTGCATTATTTACTTAATTTAGAAAAACCTTTAATAATTCCGTCTTATGAAATGATTTTAAAATTAATACATATTTTTAATTTATTAGACGCAAGAAAAGTAATTTCTATTACAGAGCGTAAAAATTATATTTTGCGTATTCAAAGGTTATCACAAATGATAGCAGAAATGTATTATTTATTTCGTAAAACATTAGGGTTTCCTTTGTGTTCTAAAAAAAATATATAGTATACGTTAAGATATATAAAATATGAAAAAATATACTTTTTTAGTAGAAATAGGTACTGACGAATTGCCTGCTAGATTTTTAAAAAAAATAGGACAGGATTTTTATTTTTATGTTAAACATGAATTTAAAAAAAACAATATTTGTTATGATACAATTGATTGGTTTGTTTCTCCTAGACATTTAGCAATTAAATCATATATTTTTTTAATGGAAAGGAATATAAATTTATTTAAATCTTGTGTGCGTAACAATAGTATCAGTGATAAAACTGTGAATACTAATGTTTTAAATACAGAGAAGAACACTGATTTATTTCAAAATAAATCAGTGGAGACTGGTATTTTAAAATTAAAAAAATGTAAAATAAAATATATACTGGAAGATAATTATGTCATTAATAAAGATGTAGGGGATTTATTAGTTCAGGTTGTTAAAAATGCTTTAGGAAAATTAACTAATTATGAGATGATGAGATGGGGGGATATACAGGTTCCATTTATTAGACCAGTTAATACTATAACAATATTATTAGATACTTATGTAGTTCCTGGTCGTCTTTTTAAGAAAAATGTAGATAGAGTAATATATGGAAACAGATATATAAAAAATAATAAAATTATTCTGAGTAATGCAAATGATTATCCTGATATTTTATTTAAAAAAGGTTGTGTGATTGTAGATTATAATGTGCGTAAAGATGCAATACGTATAGCTGTTGAGAATCAGGCTACAGAACTTGGCGGTGTAGTTGATATTCAAAATAATAATATTTTTTTAGATAAGATTACTTCTTCAATAGAATGGCCTGTTATTTTATTTGGTAAATTTAATGAAAGATTTTTAAAATTACCAAAAGAATTAATGATTCATATTATGCAAGATAAACAAAAATATTTTCCTGTGTATGATAAGAATAAAAGTTTTCTTTTACCATATTTTATTTTTGTAATTAATACAATTACATATGATTATAAAAAGATAATTCAGGGTCATGAAAATATAATTAAAATGCGTTTTATAGATGCAGAATTTTTTATAAAAAATGACAATAGATATCGTTTAGAAGATTATTTTTCTAAATTAAGCTCGGTGGTATTTCATCATCAACTTGGAAGTTTAAAAGATAAAACAATTCGAATAACAGAATTATCTGGGTGGATAGCTAATCAGATTCATGAAAATGAATTCAAAGCTAGGAGATCTGGACATTTGTGTAAATGTGATTTGGTTACTGATATGGTATTAGAATTTCCTGGAGTTCAAGGAATTATTGGTATGTATTATGCTCAACGTGATGGAGAAGATAGAGAAGTAGTGTTAGCTCAGAAAGAACATTATCAACCTAGATATAGTGCAGATGAATTGCCTGTAGAACGCATTTCCTGCATTGTATCTATTGCAGATAAAATGGATACAATATCTGGTATTTTTGGTATTAAAGAATTTCCTACAGGAAGTAGAGATCCATTTGGGTTAAAACGATTAGCTGGAGGAGTGTTAAATATTATTATTGAAAGGAAAATATCTTTAAATTTACTAAATTTGATAAATAAATCAGTTGAATTATATGAATCAAAATTAACTGATGATGTGATAAATGTAAAAAATAATATTTATAATTTTATGTGTAAACGTCTTTGTTTATCTTATAGTGCATTAGGTTATAAATCAAATATGGTTCAATCTGTTTTAAATACTAAATTTGGAGATATTACTAATCTTAGAATTCATGTAGATTCTATTAATAATTTTTATACTATTCAAAAAGAAAAAAGTACATTATTAAATTCAGTATATAAACGTATATCAAATATTGTTAAAAATAAAAATGTATTTTATGGTCATTCATCGAAAATTGATAAGTTTCTTTTAAAAACTTCAGAAGAAATACAGTTATTCGATAAAATAATGCATACTACAATAAATTTGAATTATTTTTTAAAACAAGATTGCTATAAAGATGCTTTAGAAGTATTATTAAGTTTATTGAGTTTAGTGAATGAATTTTTAGATCACGTTGTGATACTTGATAAAAATCAAAAAGTTAAAGAAAATCGTTTGCTTTTATTAAAAGCAGTGAGAGATTTAATTTTACAGGTTTTTGATGTGTCTGTACTGCAGCAATAAAAAAGTTGATTTGTAAATCACAAATCAACTTTTTTATTGCTGCAGTACAGACACATCAAAAATACTTTTGTATTAGTTATTATTGATAATAAAAAGACTCATCGAATCTTCTAGAGGCTTCATCCCAGTTGATTATGTTCCAGAAAGCTTGAACATAATCTAATCGTCTATTTTGATATTTAAGATAATATGAATGTTCCCATAAATCTAAACCAAATATTGGAAATCCATAAGTACCAGATAATTTTTCTCCCATCAACGGATTATCTTGATTTGCTGTAGAAACAACTTTTATATTATTATCTTGTTGCACTAACCAAGTCCAACCTGATCCAAAATGATTCATAGAAACCCTCTCAAATTTTTTTTTGAAGTTATCTAAATTTAGAAAAGTGCTCTCTATGGCTTTTTTTAATGATCCTTTTAACTCTGTACCAAATTTAAGAGATTTCCAAAAAATATTATGATTAATGTGTCCGCCTCCATTATTACGTAATATATTTCTTTTTTCTTGTGTAATAGAATCTAATTGTTTAACTAGATTTTCTATTGAAATATTTGAAAATTCTGGTAATTCCTTTAAAATAGAATTAGTATTATTAATATACGCTTGATGATGCTTAGTATGATGAATCTTCATAGTCTTTTCATCAAAGAAGGGTTCTAGAGCATTATAAGGGTAGCATAATTTAGGTAAAGTAAAAACCATTTTAAATTCTCTTTAGAATTATATATTTTAGTATTTGGGCCCGATTATACTTTGTTGTTTTATATAAGTAAAGCATAATTTACAAAATTTAATGATAAATATATTAATTTTCAGGATAATTAATCAATAATATATAATAAATACAGGATAATTTTATATATGTTTATTTTTATATCATTCAATATATGTTATTAATTTAATGGTGTATCCTAAAAAATAGGAGTAGGTTATAATTAATTATCAATGAATAAGAAGTTTTTAAATTTTAAATTGCCTGAATTCTCTGTAATTAAGATGAATCGTATTAGTGACATAATAACTAAACGAATAAATTATTGTTATAATACGGTGGAGTTAATTGTATCATCAAATAAATCGATTACTTATTGGAAAGATTTACATGAACCATTAGTACTTGCAGAAAATAAATTAAAAAAGGTTTGGTCTCCAATAGCTCATTTAAACGCAGTGCATCATGATACAAAATTACGTTCTGTATATCAACAAAATTTAATGGCCATACTACAGTATAAACATTGGGTACACCATCATGAAGGATTGTATCAATTGTATAAATTATTTCAAAATAATAGTAGTTTTTACCAATCGTTAAATATTGCTCAAAAAATAGCATTAAAAAAAATTTTGTCTCGTTATGAATTATCCGGTATTCATTTATGCAGTGATAAGAAAAAAAAATATTGTAGAATGGTTTCTATGTTATCTCAGTGTAGTGTAATGTATTCTAATAATGTTTTAGATTCTACATTAGGTTGGACAAAAGTAATTACCAATAGAAATGTGTTGTCGGGTATTCCAGATGATCAATTAAATATAGCTCGTTTATTAGCTAAAACAAATAAACAAAAAGGGTGGTTGTTTACATTGAAATATCCTGTTTATTTATCAATTTTATCGCATTGTGATGATCGAAATTTTAGAGAAGAACTATATTGGGCTTTTAATACTCGAGCATCTGATCAAGGTCCTAATGCTAAAAAGTGGGACAACACTATAATTATGGATGAGATCTTATCATTACGTTATGAAATAGCTAAAATTTTAGGATTTAACAATTATTTTGAAAAATCTTTAAAAACAAAAATGATTCAAAATCCTGCAAGAATATTTAATTTTCTTATAAATTTATTTGATCATGTGCATGATAATGCAAAAAAAGATTTTTTAACAATACAAAAATTTGCTAAACAATATTATTCTTCTCAATGTTTAAAGCCATGGGATATAGCTTATTATCAAGAAAAACAAAAATCGCATCTTTTTTGTATTTCAGAGAAAAAATTACGTCCATATTTTCCTGAAGAAAAAGTTTTATCTGGAATATTTGCCATAGCAAATCGTATGTATGGCATTTCTATATTAGAACGTAAACATGTAGATGTATGGCATGCAAGAGTACGATTTTTTGATATTTTTGATGATCAAAATGAGTGGAAAGGAGGATTTTATTTAGATCTTTACACAAGAAAAAATAAATATGATGGAGCGTGGATGGATACATATACGGATATAAAATACGAAGATGATATAGAATATCAGCGTCCTATTGCGTATCTTACTTGTAATTTTGATCCTACTGAAGATATAGATACACCATGTTTATTGACACATGAGAATATAATTACTTTATTTCATGAGTTTGGGCATGTATTACATCATATTTTAATATCTGCGAATATTCCAGAAATTTCTGGAATAAATGAAACAGAATTAGATGTTATAGAAATTCCAAGCTTATTTATGGAAAAGTTTTGTTGGGATTTTGATATATTAAAATCTATTTCTATGCATTATAAAACAAAACAACCTTTGTCGGATAAAATAATTAAGAGATTATTAAAATTAAAATCTTATCAAATATCATATAATTTATTAAAACAAATTATATATGGAATATTTGATTTTAAGATTCACTATGAATATCATCCGCACTTAAAAAAATCAGTATTAGAAATATTTAACGAAATTTTAAAAAAAATGTCAGTATATCCTACTGTGGGTCAAGAAAGATTTCCTCATGTTTTTACTCATATTTTTGCTTCTGATGAGTATGCAGCAGGATATTATAGTTATTTATGGTCAGATATGTTAGCATCAAACATTTGGTTATATTGTAAAAATTTAAAATTAACTGATTCTCAAACAGGGAACGTACTTTTTTATTATATGGATAATATAAGTAAATCAATAAATTTTAAAAGATGTTTTACTCAATTTAAAAATCGTGTGATCACAACGAAATCTATTTTAGAATATTATAATGTTCCTGTAAAAAATAATGTATTTTTTAGTTTATTTTAGATTTAGCATGTTTATTTCAGTAATTAATATTTAACTTAATCTTTTTATTTATAAAAATAAATATGAAATATTACAGAATAGTTTTTTAGGAAGATGTTTTTTATGTTTTATTGTAATTCGACATATTATAATATATACTTATATATATTAAATATATTTATAAAATAGTTTAAAAGCTAATAAATAAAATCCTCCGCTTAATATAATTGATATAGGTATTGTTAAAGTCCAAGTCATTAAAATATTTTTTATTATTTTCCATTGTACTCCTTTCCATCCATGTATTAGCATACTTCCAGTAATAGATGATGATAACACATGAGTAGTGGAAACAGGCATGCCAATATAACTAGCTGTGCCAATGGATATAGCAGTAGTAAGTTGAGCAGACAAACCTTGTGCATAAGTCATTTTTTTTGTACCTATTTTTTCTCCTATAGTAACAGCAACTCTTTTCCAACCAATTGTTGTACCTAAAGATAAGGACAAAGCTACTGCTATAATAATCCAAGTTGGAGCATATTCAACAGTATTTAATAAATATACCTTTAAGTGCTTTAAAAATTTTTTATTTTTGGTTGAAATTTCTGGTTGAGTCATTATTTGATCCAAAATATCAGCAATATATATTAATAATTGCCTCATTTGCAGTCGTTGATTCAAATTTAATTCTTCATAGCTATTTAAATTATCAAGTAATAATAAAGAATTTTGCAAAATAGTTAAGGTTAATGAGAAATCGTAAAAAATTTTTTTTATTTGATCTTTCGTATATATTTCTGATATTCGACAGTTACAATTAGACTGATGGTTATGTTCTCGAATTAATTTCTTTGTGATTTTTTGAATAGCTGGATCGATAATTGTTAATTGATTTAATGCTACGGATATAGGCATAGACATAATTTCTAAAGGAATAACATTTTTAAAATGATCATCTTGTTGAATATAATATCGTTGGAAGTTGTTAATTGCATTTCGAGTATTGATAATATCATTATTATTAGCATGCATATTTAACACAAAACTAGCAGGTGCTACTCCTACTAACAGTAACATGATTAACCCAATACCTTTTTGACCGTCATTAGCACCATGAGAAAAACTGACTCCAGCAGCAGATATAATTAATATCATACGAATCCATAATGATGGATGTTGTTTTCCACATATTTGAGCTTGCTCAGATGGAGTGGTATGAATTTCTTGATATTTATTATTATTTCGACATTGAAATAGTAGAAACATTATTATTTTAGCTACAATTAAGCTTATTATTGGAGATATTATTAAAGATAAAAAGATATTAATTAATTGTGAAATATTTAATTCTTGATTTATCGAACAGTGCATAATGAATGAATTAGCAAATCCTATTCCAATTAGTGTCCCAATTAAAGTATGAGAACTTGATGTAGGTAAACCACAATACCATGTACTAAGATTCCATAAGATTGCTGCAGATAACATAGAAAAAATCATGATTAAAATATGATTAGCACTAGTATTTATGAAAAAATAAGTAGGAATTAAATGAACGATAGTATATGAAACACTAACCCCACCTAATATTACTCCTAAAAAATTGAATATTCCTGACATGACAACTGCGCTACTAGAGCGTAATGCACAAGTATAAATTACAGGAACTACAGAATTAGCAGTATCATGAAATCCATTAATAGCTTCGTAAATGAAAACAAAGCATAATGCAAGTATTAACATGATTCTGATATGTATGTCTAAATCATAGAATAGATATGACATAAGAAATACGCTTTTATTATAAAACAATTAATTTTTTAAATTATTTTTACTTATTGATTAAAAATTAGTATTTTACCTTTAAATACTGAGATATATTATGTTTGTATGATATACAATAGTATATTGTCTTGTATATAAAATATTATGCATTAATTTTTAATCAATAAGTAAAAATAATTTTTATATAATAGAGTCTTCATAAATAAATGAATGTTATTTTTAAATTTAAAAATTATTGTTGCAATACTATAAGATATTTTTGTACTTAAATATAAATAAATAGAAAAAGATTATATAACATAATAAGAATTAATATTTAATTAAATGAATAATATTTTTGCTATATACAATAAAATTGTTAATTTAATTAAATTAATGCGTATCAATCAACCTATTGGTTTTTTCTTATTGCTTTGGCCAACTTTATGGGGTTTATGGATATCAAATGAAGGTATTCCTGATACTTTTGTTTTAATTGTATTTATTGTAGGGGTAATGTGTATGAGGTCTGCTGGTTGTATAATTAATGATTACATTGATTGTAATATTGATACACATGTTCAACGTACTAAATGTCGTCCCATTTCCAGTGGAACAATTACAAAAAAAGAAGCATTATTGACTTTTTTATTTTTAATAATTATTGCAGCAGGATTAATTTGTGCATTTAATATTACGACTATATTGTTGGCTTTTTTAGTATTAGTATTATTATTAATATATCCTTATACTAAAAGATATATTGATTTACCTCAGTTATTTTTAGGAATTTTGTTTAGTTGGCCTATTTTAATGTCATATACTGCAACTTATCATGTTATAAATAGTACTACTTGGTTGTTATGTGTAGCTAATATTATTTGGACCATAGTATACGATACGGAATATGCTATGGTAGATAGGGATGATGATCGTAAAATTGGTGTGAAATCTGCTGCTCTTTTTTTTGGATCTATGGATAAATTAATTATAGGAATTTTACAAACAATTATTATATTCATATTTATATTAATTGGATGGAAGGAAAGTTTATCTATGATATTTTATTGTTTTTCTGTATTTGGAGTTGGTACATTGTTTATATGGCAGCAAATATTAATGTATGATAGAGATAAAGCAAGATGTTTTAAAGCTTTTTTAAATAATAATTATGTAGGTTTATTAGTGTTTATAGGAATTTTATTAAATTTTATTTAATTATGTAATGAAAATCGTTTAATATATAAACGATATTAGTAATATTTATGTTTGTCACATGTAGTACCTTTGTAACAATATTTTTGAATAGTTTATTTATCTTTTTGATATAGTAATAGTGTTTAGAATAAATAATTTATATTACTTAATAATAAGTAATATAAATTGTTACTTATTTTTTAGTAAAAAATTAACTATGTTTTAATATGTATTAAGTTAGTGCAATTAAAGCATAATCCATGAGATTCAACGATATTGCTAGATATAATAAATCCGCTTAATTGTGCTGTGTTTTGTAATATTTCATCAACTCCTTTAACTGTATGTTCTGTTACTTGTTTACAATGATTACAAATAAAAAAAACAAAGTTATGAGATAATTCTAAAAAATATTTACATAACATAAAACTATTAGTAGATTCAATACGATGAATAAATCCTTGTTCTAATAAAAAATGCAGAGCTCGATAAATAGTAGAGGGTTTTGCATGGGGTAATGAAGATTCTTGTAATAAATTTAACAAATCATATGCACTAATTGCTTTATAATGTTGCTGAGAAATTAATCGTAATACTTCTAAGCGTTGTGGGGTTAATCGCACATGTCTATGTATACATATTTTTTTTATTTGTATTAAGAGTGTTTGAATATTAATATTCATATCTTTATTCCTGTAATTTTAATAAAATAATTGATTAATTAATAAATTTATTTAATTATTGATTTTAAATAAAAGGTAGTATAGATGTATTTTAGATAAATAAATAGATTTAATTATAGGATGTAATTCTAGTATAGAATTATATATATAATTATTTTATGTATCATAATAAATTATTTATTTTTTAAAAATTATATTATAGATATATGTGTAATAGTTATTAATCAATGGTTTTAATTTAATAATTATTAGATATATTGATATATGGTTATGCGTTTTTTGTATATGGAAAATTAAAATATTTATGTTTAGAAAAAAAAATATTAAAGATAGTTCGATAGGAGCGCACAAAGGATATGTTGATAATGTAAAGATATTACCGTATTCATTGGAAGCTGAACAATCAATTTTAGGTAGTTTAATGCTAGATAATGAACAGTGGGAATATATATCCACTCAAATTACTTCTGATGATTTTTATAATCCAGAACATCGTGTTATTTTTGCTGAAATTCAACGTTTATTAGATATGAATAAACCTATTGATTTAATAACATTGTCCGAATCTTTAGAAATACGGGGGAAATTGAATTTAGTAGGAGGATTTGGATATTTAGCTGAATTATCAAAAAATGTTCCTAGTGTTTCTAATATTAATGAGTATGCTAATATAGTTAAAGAACGCTCAATAACTAGATCAGTTATTAGTACAGCTCATAAAATAGCTGATGCTGGATATAATACTCAAGGAAGAAATAGTGATGAATTATTAGATTTTGTTGAATCTCTTGTTTTTAAGATTTCACATCATAAATATAATAATAATAATAATTTAAAGAATATAGATTGTATTTTATCGGATACTATCTCCCATCTTGAAAAATCATGTATTAATTCCAAATTTGGTATTACTGGAATTTCTAGTGGATATAGAGATTTAGATAAAAAAACTGATGGATTACATCAATCTGACTTAATTGTGATTGCGGCTCGTCCTTCTATGGGCAAAACTGCATTTGCTATGAATTTATGTGAGCATGTAGCAATGAATGAATGTAAACCAGTATTAATATTTAGTTTAGAAATGCCCGGAAATCAAATAGTTATGAGGATGTTAGCTTCTTTATCTAGAGTAGATTATATGAATATTAGAACAGGTCAATTAAATAATGAAGATCGATTAAGAATTTCTAGCACTATAGAATTATTATTAGAAAAGCGTAATATATATATTGATGATTCTTCATATTTGACTCCATCTGATGTTCGAGGTCGATCTAGAAGATTGTTTAAAGAACATAATGGACTAAGCTTAATAATGATTGATTATTTGCAATTAATGCGAGTACCATCACTATCAAATAATCGTACATTAGAAATTTCTGAGGTTTCTAGATCATTAAAATCTTTAGCTAAGGAATTAAGAGTACCAGTAATTGCTATTTCTCAATTAAATAGGAGTTTAGAACAACGAGTCGATAAGCATCCTATTAATTCAGATTTACGAGAATCAGGAGCAATTGAACAAGATGCAGATCTTATTTTATTTATTTACAGAGATGAGTTATATCATGAGAATAGTGAAATGAAAGGTATTGCTGAGATTATTTTGGGTAAACAGAGAAATGGGCCAATAGGAACAATAAAATTAATTTTTAATGGTCAATGGGCTAGATTTGATAATTACATTGATAATAATCAATATTGAAAAATTAAGTTAAAATTTATTGAATAAGTCTATAAGATTATTATAATGAAATATAAAATAAATCATGGTACAATTATGGGGTAAAATATAATTCTGTAGTATTTGTCCTTGCAATTAAGTATAGTACAATATTAAATTATAAATTGTAGATTTTTAATATTTTTTTTGATTAATTTATTAGGTTAGTTAATAATGAAGGAGTTTTTGTGTGGCTTCTAGAGGAATTAATAAAGTTATTTTGATTGGATATATAGGTCAAGATCCAGAAATCCGTTATATGACTAATGGAAATGCAGTGGTCAATATGTCAATAGCTACCACTGAATCTTGGAAAGATAAACAAACTAACGAGGTAAAAGAAAGAACAGAATGGCATCGTGTAGTTTTGTTTGGAAAATTAGCGGAAATTGCGTCGTCCTATCTTCGTAAAGGATCTCAGGTGTATGTTGAAGGATCTTTAAGAACTAGAAAGTGGCAAGGTCAAGATGGAAGTGATAGATATATTACTGAAGTTATTGTAGGTATAAGTGGAACTATGCAAATGTTAAATAATCGTTCTACAGGATTAGACCATGATTCATCTAAAAATGAAACTATGAGATTAGAAGATAATGATATAGTTGATATTCAAAATGATTCAAAGTCAGATAATGAATCTGTATCAGATTTTAATGAAGATGATATTCCTTTTTAGGCATATAAAATATTAAATTTATTAAATTCTTTCTTATAAAAGAAGCTGGTTTGTATATAGATTATGTGTAAATTTAAGATTGAAATTACATATGTAATATAATTGATTGAAATAATGTATTTGTATTATTGCTGCATAATATTCAAGTTTTATTAAACAAGTTGATTCAACTTTTATTTAAAAGTTATAAGAATTTTTGGATTATTTATATATACTTCTGAAAATTTTGATTAAAAAAGGGTACAGCATATTATTTATATTATTAAGTGTTAATATATAATATTAAATAGATTATATATATAAATCTGTATATTAAGAGATAGGATTGAAATCATGGAGATTTTTTTTACAATTCTTATTCTTACTTTGGCTGTATCTATTTCAGGAATAATAAAACAAATTTTACCATTTCAAGTACCATTGCCTTTAATGCAAATTTCGTTAGGAGCAGCATTAGCTTGGCCAAAATTTGGGTTACATGTGGATTTTAATCCTGAGTTATTTTTATTGCTTTTTATCCCTCCATTATTATTTTCAGATGGATGGAAAACTCCAATGAAAGAATTTTTACGTCATGGAGGAGAAATTATAATATTAGCACTGGTGTTAGTTATTATTACTGTAGTAGGAATTGGGTATTTAATTCACTGGATGATACCGGAGATACCATTAGTTGCATCTTTAGCATTAGCAGCAGTTTTATCTCCAACTGATGCAGTAGCTCTTTCTGGGATTGTAGGGGAAGGCCGTATTCCTAAAAAGATTATGGATATTTTACAAGGAGAAGCTTTAATGAATGATGCATCTGGATTAGTGTCTTTAAAATTTGCTATTGCTGTAGCTATGGGAACTATGATATTTAGTATTGGTGGGGTATCTGTAGAATTTATTAAAGTGGCATTAGGAGGATTATTAGCAGGGATATCTGTAACTTGGGGTTATAGTAAATCATTAAGATTAATTAGTCGTTTGAGTAGTGAGGATCCAGCTACTCAAACAATGCTTTTGTTATTGTTACCTTTTGCTGTGTATTTAATTGCTGAACATATTGGAGTATCTGGAATTCTATCAGCAGTTGCTTCAGGGATGACTATTGGTCAATCTGGTATTATTCGACATGCTCCATTAGCTATGCGTTTGAGAGGTAATAGTGTATGGACTATGTTAGAATTTATTTTTAATGGTATGGTTTTTATCATGCTTGGCTTGCAATTGCCAGATATTTTATTTACTTCTATTTCTCAAGCGGAGTTAGACCCAACTATAAAAACATGGATGTTATTTGTGTATGTAATTATTATTTATATAGCGTTAATTGTTTTAAGATTTATATGGTTGTGGTTAATGAAATATATTAGTGTACATTACATGTATAATAGACCTATGGTATTTAGTGAATATAGTACACGTGAAATTTTGGTTGCTTCTTTTGCAGGAGTTCGAGGTGCGATTACATTAGCAGGTGTATTGTCGATACCAATTTTTTTAAAGGATGGAACGGCATTTCCATGTCGTTATCAACTTGTTTTTATTGCTACTGGAGTTATTTTGTTTTCTTTATTGTGTAGTGTCGTAATTTTACCATGGTTGCTTCATGGAGTGAAAGTATCAGACAAATCATTACAACGTTCAGAAGAACGAATGGCTCGTTCTATAGCTGCTGAAGTAGCTATAGATAGTTTATATAAGCTTGAGGAGAGATTGACACATAGTACGGAAGAAAATATTGATAGTCAATTAATTAATGAGGTAAGTGCTAGAGTCATTGGTAATTTTAGGAGACGTATTGATGAAAATAATGATTTACGTTCTATGTTAATGGAAGATTTAGAAAGGCGTATGAGATTAAATGCGTTAAGAGCTGAGCGAAGTGAGTACTATCATTTACGTGCTCAACAAAAAATTACTAATGAAACATTAGTGAAATTATTACGTGATTTAGATTTACTAGAAGCATTATTAATTGAGCATGATTAAAATATAGTTATTAGGTTTCATTTATTTAATTGGAAATTTTATTATTTAATGTAGGTTCTATATTACTACTTTTTAAATCTTCATTAATGAAGATTTAAAAAGTAGTAATTGATGTTCTCTTAGTATAGGACGTTGTGTTAGAATATCATTGTTTTATAGTGTGGCGTAAAATAATGTTAAATAAGTGATTATAAGCATTTTTAATATAAATAATTAATTATACTAACTATTAAGTTTTACTATATCATAATTATGATAATTATATTAAAGTTGAGTATATTTTATTATATGTTTAAATATTTTTTTGAAGTTACCTTTTTCAATGAGCACAAAGGTTATATTTTTTTAAAATAAAGTATATATGAATAGAAATATTAATTTTATTAAGGGGTAACTATGATGATTAGAGATTTTAAAATTACCCTTGCTTGGAAGATTTTTTTTGCTTTAAACTTGGGTATTATTGTAGGAATTGTATTACATGATCAAATGGAATTGAAAGACTGGATTATAAATACACTGCTTTCTCCATCTGGAGAGGTGTTTATTAGATTGATTAAAATGATTGTTGTTCCTATTGTGATGGCTACATTAATTATAGGAATTGCTGGAATAGGAGATGTTAAAAAGTTAGGAAGTATTGGACTGAAGACTATAATTTATTTTGAGATTATTACGACTCTTGCTATAATATTCGGTGTAGCACTTGCTAATGTGTTTCATCCAGGATATGGAATTGATATGTCTATTTTATCTAAGACGGATATATCGATGTATGAACAAACAACATCTGAGATTCAATCAAATTTAACAAATACTGTGTTATCATTAATTCCATCAAATATTATAGATTCGATGGCTAAAGGAGATATGTTGCCGGTTATTTTTTTTTCGGTGATCTTTGGTCTTGGATTAGCTGCATTACCAGATAAAACTAAATTACCATTATTGGATGTGTTTAATTCTATAGCAGATACTATGTTTGAGGTAACAAATATGGTGATGCGTTATGCTCCTATTGGAGTGTTTTCATTAATTTCAGTAACGGTTGCAACTTTTGGATTTAGTTCGTTATTACCTCTTACTAAATTAGTTTTGTTAGTTTACGGTGCTATAGTATTTTTTGCTTTAATAGTGTTGGGAATAGTTGCTCGAATATGTAATTTAAAGATTTGGAATTTAATTTGTATTTTAAAAGAAGAATTAATTTTATCTTTTTCTACTGCAAGTTCTGAAACTGTTTTGCCTCGTATTATAAAAAAAATGGAGGCATATGGCGCTCCGTCTACTATTACTGGATTTGTAGTGCCGACAGGATATTCGTTTAATTTAGATGGGTCTACTTTATACCAAAGTATTGCAGCTATTTTTATTGCGCAATTGTATGGTATTGAATTATCTTTAAGTCAAGAAATTATTTTAGTGTTGACTTTGATGATTACTTCTAAAGGTATTGCAGGTGTTCCTGGAGTGTCTTTTGTTGTATTATTGGCTACTTTAGGTAGTGTAGGAATTCCATTGGAAGGATTAGCATTTATTGCAGGAGTTGATCGAATATTAGATATGGCTCGTACTGCATTAAATGTAGTAGGAAATGCATTAGCAGTATTAGTAATTGCTAAATGGGAAAATCAATATGATACAAAACAAGCATTAGCATATGAATTAAAAATGTTGAGTAATAAATGAAAAATTTTTCTTTTTATAAAAGAAATTAATGAATAGAGGGATGTATTTATAAACCACTAAATCTCTTCAGTAATAAGTCGTTATTTTATTATTGAAGAGATTTAGTGGTTTATTTTTTTATTTTTTCTTTTAAAGATATGAAGTATTATTGTATAGAAAATAGAGATGCTAAATTTTAAAAATTTTTATATTGTAAAAATGAATTAAATTTATTATTTAGTAATAACGTATTGCAATAGCTTCTATTTCTATTTTTACATTTTTAGGTAGTTTAGAGACTTCTACACAGGATCGAGCTGGTAAATTTAAAGGTATGTTTTTATATTGAGTTTTTTTTAAAAAATTCGTATTAAAGAAATCATTATAACTATCATTAATTTTTGGTAAATCGTGGATATTTGTTATAAATAAAGTAGTTTTAACAAGATTTTTAATTTCCAGATTTTTTGATTCCAAAATATATTGTATATTTTTTAATGTTTGGTATGTTTGATCATAAATGTTATCAGGAATTTCTCCTGTTTGTTGAATAATAGGAATTTGACCAGATATATATATGATACTGCCAGTATCTATAGCTTGAGTATATGGACCAAAAGGACCAGGAGCTTTTTTTGTATAAATAGATTGAATTGTTTCTTTCATGTAAAACTATAATTAAGTTGTTTGGTATAATAGTTTATATATAAAATTTATTTATTGTATCATGCTTAGTGTAATAATTAATTAGAATTAATATCTCATTAACGTAAAATTATTGATAAAATAATTATAGTATTTTCATTTTAAATTAGGGAGTAATGTTGCAAGCATTAAAGACTTTATTGTATGTAATCTATTTTCAGCTTGCTCAAAAACTACACTGTATTGTTTTGATTCAAATATTTCATTTGTTACTTCTAATCCATTTAAATAATTGTATTTTTGAGCAATTTTTTTTCCAATAACAGTTTCAGTATTATGAAATGCTGGTAAACAATGTAAAAATTTTACGTTTGGATTTTCAGTTTGATTTATCATATTTTGATTAACTTGATAAGGAAATAGTAAAGAAATTCGATGAGCCCATACTTTTTCATTTTCTCCCATAGAAACCCATACATCAGTATATAAGAAATCTACATTTTTCACTCCTTCAGCAATATTTTCAGTAAGTAAAATTTTTTTGCAATTAAGTTGGTTAGATAGTTTTTGGCATTCTAAAAATAATTCTTTTTTTGGCCAAAATTCTTTAGGAGATACTAATCTCAAATCAAATCCCATTATTGTAGCTGCTTCTAACAAAGAGTTTCCTATATTGTTTCGAGCATCTCCAACGTAAGCTAATTTCATTTTATCAAATGATTTATGTGATATTTGTTCTTGCATAGTCATTAGATCAGCAAGTAATTGTGTTGGATGAAATTGTTCAGTAAGACCATTCCATACTGGTACATTAGAGTATTGAGCAAATATTCTAACAATGTCTTGATTATATCCACGATATTGAATTCCATGATACATTCGGCCTAAAATTTTAGCAGTATCTTTAATAGATTCTTTATGTCCGATTTGACTAATATTAGGAGTTAAACAGGTTACTCGGGCACCTTGATCAAATGCTGCTACCTCGAATGCACATCTTGTTCGAGTTGAATTATTTTCAAAAATAAGTACAATATTTTTACCATTTAATTGTTGCGTTTCTATTTGATTATGTTTTTGATATTTTAAATTACTTGCTAAATGTAATATATATTTAATTTCGTTTACGTTAAAATCTTTTAATCTTAAGAAAGACCGTTGATATAATTTATTCATAAAATATCCTTTGATTTATTAATAATATTTTTAATGAATATTATTAATATATTTAGTTATATATCTTTATAAAGTATAAATTTAATAAATAAACTATTATTACTTAAATTTTTATATTATGAAATAGTTGTAAATAAAATATGTAACTAATTTTTAAAATTTAAGACTTATATCTCATGTATATAAGTGTTTGTTTTTATAGTGCTAAGATTGTAGAAAGTTGATTAATTAATTTGTTTTTAATGTTTTCATAATAAATTAACTTTTCTTGTTTTTTAACTAAGTAAATTTTAAAATTTGAGTTGTTATTATTTGGGATTTGTTTTATATCATTTATTTTACGAGTTAATAATTCTATTTCTTTATGTAATTTATTTATTGCAATTTTTTTATTAAATATATCTGGAATAAAAATTAATAATTCTGATTCGTTTATATTAAAACTAAATGATATTTTAGAAGGATTATCATGTTTTTTTAAAAGATCAATTTTGTTTAGTCGTGCAATTTTAGTAAGCGTATAGTTATTATTTAGTATATATTTTTTTATGTGATCAGAAGAATAGCGAAATGCTATGCTTAAAGGAATTTTATATGGTATCCCCATATAAGTTCGAAACATTCTTATCTCAGAAATAATATTTTTTATCCATTCAAATTCAGTAATAACTTCTATATTGATGAAAGGAATATGATAATTAGGAAATGATTGCAACATAATAGTATTGTCTTTAACTTGTATTATTGGTTTGATTTGTTGCCAAATTTTTTCTGTAATAAAAGGAATAATGGGATGAGATAGACGTAGTAAAGTTTCGAAAGATGTGATTAAAGTATAACGAGTTCCTGTCAATTGTTGAATATTAGTATCGGAGTAAAGTGTAGGTTTGATAAGTTCGATATACCAATCACAAAATTGATGCCAAATGAATTCATATAATAAGTTTACAATTTTATCAAATCTGTATTTTTCTAGTTCCTGGTAAAAAATTTGAATAGTTTGATGTAACTTAGCAATGATCCAACGGTCTGGTAAAGAGAATATTTTTTCTGTTTTAGAATTTATTCCGCAATCTTGATTATTGGTATGTAATAAAATAAATTTACTAGCATTCCATAATTTATTACAAAAATTATGATATCCTTTTAATCTATGTATATCCCAATGTATATCTCGTCCAGAAGATGACAATGCTGTTAGAGTCATTCTTAAAGAATCAGCTCCATATGCTTTTATTTCATGTAAAAATTGTTTTTTTGAATTATTTTCATTTTTTTTATAAGCATTTTGTGGTGATTGTAATGAATCAAAATTATTGTTTATATTATTGCTTGGTAGATTATTCGAGGATATTCCATCAATTATGTCCATTGGGTTTATTATATTATTTTTAGATTTAGACATTTTTTGTCCATGTTTATCTCTTATTAGTCCGGTAATATATATTTTTTTAAAGGGAATTTGACTATTGTTGTTTGTATCTTTGATAAAATACATAGTCATCATGATCATGCGAGCAATCCAAAAGAATATAATATCAAATCCACTAATTATAATATCAGTGGGATGAAAGAAATTTAATAAATTATCGCTTTTAGGCCAACCTAAGCCAGAGAAGGTCCATAAACTGGAAGAAAACCATGTGTCTAATACATCGTTGTCTTGTCGTAATATTGTATCATTATTTAATTGATGTTTTATTCTGATATCTGATTCACAGTGCCCTACATATATTTCATTTTTATCGTTATACCAAGCAGGAATTTGATGCCCCCAGCATATTTGTCTGGAGATACACCAGTCTTGAATATTATTCATCCATTCAAAATATATATTTTTGTATGTATTAGGAATAAATTCTATTTTTCCTTCCTTAACAATATTTGTTGCTTGTTTAGCTAGACGTTTAGTTTTAATATACCATTGATTGGTGATCAAAGGCTCAATAATTGTTTCAGTTCGATTATTATATGAAATTGTTACATTATAGTCTTTTACTTGTTCTAAAAGGTTATATTGTGTGCATTTTAAAATAACCATTTTTCTAGCTTGTTCATAATCTAAATTTTGAAATATTTTTGGAATATGGTAGTGACTATTCTGATTATGAGTTTGATTGTGATTATGAAAAATTTCAGGTTTTTCAAGAATTTTTCTATGAGTTGAAAAGATGTTAATTATCGGTAAATCATGTTTTTTACCTATGATATAATCATTAAAATCATGTGCAGGAGTAATTTTAACACAACCTGTCCCTACATTGGGATTGACAAATTTATCAGAAATGATGGGTATTCTTCTATTTATTAAAGGTATCAATACATATTTTCCAATTAAATCATAATAACGAGAATCTTGTGGATTTACCGCAACTGCAACATCTCCAAATATAGTTTCCGGTCTTGTTGTAGCTACAGTTATATAATTACTAACATTATTAGTAGTGGTGTCGGTATTAAATTTGTTATTATGTTCTTCTAATTGATATTTTATATACCACATAGAGCCTTTTACTTGCTTATGTGTTACTTCTAAATCAGAAATAGCAGTTTGTAATTTGTAATCCCAATTTACTAATCGTTTTCCTTTATAAATTAAATTATCTTCATATAGACGAATAAATGCTTCTTTTACAGCAAAAGATATTTGTGGGTCCATAGTAAATCGTTTATTTTTCCAGGATACTGAACATCCTAATCGCTTTATTTGATAGCTAATTAATTTTTCAATATGTTTTTTCCATATCCAAATTTCTTGTAGTAGTTTTTTTTTTGTATTACTTGTTTTTATTGTATTTGTGTTGCTAAAAATTTTATTTTCTACAAGTATTTGTGTAGCGATTCCTGCATGATCAAAACCGGTAATCCATAATACATTTTTTCCGTTCATACGATTATAACGAACTAAAATATCCATAATAGTTTGTTGAAGTGCATGACCTAAATGCAATTCTCCAGTAATATTGGGAGGAGGCATCATGATGCAAAATCTAGATTTTTTAAAATTTATCGTGTCAGGTTCGAAATAACCTAATTTTTCCCAAAATTCATAAATTGGTTCTTCTATTTGTTTAGGATTATATATTTTTTCTATCATATATTAATCACCTATCGTAAAATTAAATGTTTTTAGTACTTTTAAATGAAATCCGATATCTTTTAGCATTTTATATCGTATTCTAGCTAATTTTTTTAAAAAATTTTCTGAAGGAACGAAATCAATAATTTCATTGAAATTGAAAAAAAAATCTTTATTTGTTTGCATTAGGTTTATTAAGATGTCTTTTAATAAAGCGTTATTAAAATAACATTGTTTCCAATGTATAATGATTGGTATTTTATGTATATTTTTTCCAAATAAATCATGAGGTAGAAAAGAATTTTTGTCTATATCCCATAAAAACTCATCTATCTTCAAAGCTTGAGTTTTATTTTCACAAGCTATTAAAATGCTTTTTCCCAGTCTCCATTTAGTTTGTGTTAAATAACATGCTAATTTTTCTTGAAAATTTAGTGTATTTTTATAATCTGTTGCAGGCAGTATATAAAATACTCCTTGTTTTTTATGTGGCACTTCTATTAACCTTATTAATTTTGTTATTGTAAGTATATATATTCCATATATATTTTTAGAGATATTTAAGATATATTTTCTATTATATTAAGAGGTATGGATATAATTTAGTTATCTAATTTCATCAGATTTAGTTTTATTAATCAAAAATTGAGTTAAAAGTTCTACAGGTCTTCCTGTAGAACTTTTAACTTCTTTATTTGATATCCATGCAGTTCCTGCAATATCTAAATGAGCCCAATTATATTTTTTAGTAAACTTATTAAGGAAGCATGCTGCTGTAATAGCTCCTCCTCCAGATTTATCTCCAGTATTAGTCATATCTGCTATGGTAGATTGTAATTGTTTTTCAAATAATTCATGAAGAGGTAATCTCCAGAGAAAATCTTGAGTTTGCTTTGATGCTAGTATTAAATCTTTGGCTAAATTATTGTTATTGGTCATTAATCCGCTAAAGTGTCTTCCTAAAGCTACAACACATGCTCCTGTTAATGTAGCTATATCAATCACTATTGATGGGTCATATTTTTCTACGTATGTTAAAACATCGCATAATACTAATCTGCCTTCAGCATCAGTATTTAAGACTTCTACTGTTTGTCCAGATAAAGTAGTGATGATATCTCCTGGTTTTAAGGATTTACTGTTGATCATATTTTCAGATATAGCAAGAATTCCAATTATATTTAATGGTAATTTTAGATGAGATACTATACACATGATTGCATATACTACAGCAGCCCCACACATATCATATTTCATTTCATCCATATTGTTTGAAGGCTTGATAGATATCCCACCTGAATCAAAAGTGAGCCCTTTTCCTATTAAAACTATAGGATTATTAATATTGTTTCCGCCAGGGTGGTTTGTATATTTAATGACAGGCATTATAGCTGGGTAATTTGATCCATTTCCGACAGCTAGATAAGAATTCATCCCTATTTTTTTTAAATTTGATTCACAAAGAATATCGACACTTAAGTTATTGTAATAATTAGGTAATTTTAAAACTTGGTCAGATAGATAATTTGGGGTACAATAATTAGGAGGCATGTTGCTTAAATTTTTTGCTATATTAATCCCATTGGAAATAATTGATCCATCTTTTACAGCTTGTTTACAAATTTTGAATTCATTTGGATTTTTTATATACATATAAACTTCAATTGAAGAAATATTTTCTGATGAATTCTGATGATTTTTAAATCTATTAAAAGTATAAAATTGATCATTAATTATTGATATACTATGTCTTATTTTCCAATAAGGGTCGTATCCATTGATATTTAGTTCAGTTAATAAAAATATAATTTTATTAATATTAAATTTTTTACAAAATTCAACGGAGTTACATAATACTTTTTTGTAAATATTGGAATTAAATTCAAATTCTTTACCACATCCAACCAATAAAATTTGTCTATTTAAAAAATAGGGAATATCGTATAATAATAAGTTTTGATTCAAAGATCCATTAAATTTGCTTCGTTGTAATAAAGAATAAATGTATTCCTGACTAATATTATTTATATGTTCTGTCGAAGGAAATAAACGGTAATGTTCAAATATACCAGTTATAATACAAGCATCTTCATCAGATTTTAAATAATCATCAATAATTTTAAAATTTACAGTTTGTTCGTTTATTAACATAATTATTAACTAAAAATTTTAATATAAAATAAACCCCTTTTGATTTAACTAATTTTGATCAAATATACTTATTTAATTCATATTTACAAAATATGAGATGTTATATACTACAATTTTGACAATAGTATCATTTTTTGATATGTAAAACAAGGTTTTAATAAAAATAATGATTTTAATCAAATATATTGTTAAAGAAATATTAAAAAATCAACTAATTATTTTAGCATTATTGTTTTTAGTATGTTTTTGTCAGAAATTTATTAAAACTATGGATTTAGAAAATCCTGCACCAGTATATTTAATTTGTTTATATCTTATTTTGAATATTCCAGAATTAGGAAAGTTACTTATACCTTTTAGTTTATTTCTTAGCGTACTTATTACCTGTTATAGATTTCATTTACATAATGAAATTTTAGTAATGTATTCTTGTGCTATAAATAAATTTTTTTTTGTAAAAAGCATATTATTGTGCAGTGTGATTGTATTTATTGTAGCTTTAGTTAATATAATGTGGGTATCTCCATATTGTGCATGGTTACGATATTCAATGTTATCTGAGATTGGTAAGAGTATTGATTCTATTAAATTAGTAGAAAAAAAGTTTTTATTAATATTCAGTGAACGTACAGTTTTTTTTATTAAAAAAATTAAGAATAAAAATTTGCAGTATGTTTTTGTGTTAAAAAAAAATTGGGATATTAATGATAATGCTGTTTTTATGATTGTTATAGCAAATCAAGGTGATCTGTATAATTATTCTAATAAACTAAAATCAGTTACTTTAAGATCAGGAATGTATTATGAAATACATTATGATTGTGCTCGATTAAGCTTTACAGATGTATATGTAAGTAATTTTTCTCAGTACAACGCTTTGATTGATTATCATGTTAATTTTTTTAAAAAAGCTCATAAGACAGTTGAATATATGTCTATAAATCAACTTCTATGCCATGATTCATTATTTGAGAAATATATAGAATTAAATTGGCGTTTTGTTTTATTAGTATCTATTATTATTATGCCAATAATAGCTTTATTATTAGCAATAACTGTTTCAAATAATCATTTATTAAATGGTTTATTAGCAATTTTATTATATATACTATTTTTTATATTGCATATTTTATTACGTTTTTCTACTAATATAAATTATGTAGAACCTATATTGGGTATGTGGGGGATTAATTTTATTTATTGCATCATGATATTATTAATGAATTTGTGTAAATATCGATGTTTATAATGGATATAATTAATTTTTATTTATTTTTTTAACAAGTAGTAAAATGTATGTATAAAATTTTGAATTTTTATATAAAAAAATCTATATTATCAAATATATTAATGGTGTTTTTAATATTGATATCTTTATCAAGTATTATTAAATTAATTGATGGATTACGTGATTTTGAAAAAAAAACTTGTTCTATTGTAGAAATTTTTTTTTATATTTTTTTCAGTTTACTAAAAGATTGTGAGTTGTTTTTTCCGATATCTATTTTATTAGGAGGATTGTTAGGTTTAGGTATTCTTGAAGTACGTAATGAATTAGCAATTATGAGAGTTTTTGGATTAAGTAATTTTCAGATTATTATATCTGTGGCTAAAATTTCTATTTTTATATTAATATTTCACATAATTTTTAATGAATGGATATTGCCATATAGTCAATATATGTTTTGTCTATACAAAGGTCATAAGGAATATAATACTTATTTTTTTCCTGAAAAGGAAAAAAATTTATGGTTGATGGATAACAATAGTATTATTTCTATTGAACATATGATTGCTTCTGATAATTTGTTAGGGGTAAATTTATATCATTTAACTAAAGAGAAAAAAATAGAAAAGATTGTATATATGAAACGTGTAATGTATTGTGATAAGAGTTGGGTTGTATCTGAAGCAATTGAATTGAATTTTTTTGATATTACCAACATAGTTAGTAAGAAAATTTTTCAATACAAATGGGATACAAGATTAACTCCGTATTTATTATCAACAATTACTACAAATCCTCGAGTATTATCTGTATCTAAGTTAATATTTTGTATAAAGTATTTAAATAGAGTGCATCAAAATTCTCAATATTATGAATTAATACTGTGGAATAAGGTTTTATCTCCTATAATGGGAGTAATAATGTTAGTGATAGCACTGTTGTATAGCCTTGGTCCATTTTCTAATAAAAAAATAAGTACAAGATTATTTTTCGGAAGTATAATTAGTTTTTTATTTTATGTTTTACATCAGTTTTTTAGTATATTTAGTGTTATATATAATGTATATCCGTTGATAGGATCGATAATTCCAATTATGTTGTTTATGATAATTAATATTATCATTATTTTTTTAAAAACTATTTAGTTTTAAATTTTTTAATATACGGTCAGATATTCATTTATATATTTAAGTAACATATCTTTAGTATGATCTCTTAACCATTTATGGGAGGTAGATTGATTGTGTTTAGAGTGCCATGCTTGGATAATACTTCGTTTACCTAAATCAAAATCCGCATCAAAGTAGGTTATTGGAATATGTAATGCATGTGTAAGTATTAATATAAAATTTGGTATTATTGCTAATGCATTTGAATGTGCTACAGAATTTATAGTAGTAATGTATTCCGAGGTAATTCCAATAATATTGCGTTCTGTCCAAAAATATTTATTAGTTTCATCTGAATTTGTTAAATGTTCATGTTTAGTTTGAATGAATTGATATTTTAGTAGATTATCTATATTTTTGTGTTTAGATAAAATGGGGTGATGATTTCTACAGATTACATAACATTTAGACATATGAATGGTACGAATGGTAATTTCTGGATTGAGTGAACGCATTTCTCCTAAATATAAATCTATGCTATTATTTCGTAAAAAATCGTCATCATAGTCAGAATCATTCACGAAATTCACGAATACATTAGGAGAATTGGTTTGAATATCTTGAAATAAGATAGTGCTAAGAGCAAAAAAAATAGAACTATTTGATGCGATGGTCACTGATATATTAGTTATTTTTGGTTCAAAAATAATATGTGTATTGATTATTGATTCAATTTGGTTTACTAATTCTTTAATATTTTGTTTTAAAGATATTGCTTTAGGAGTAGGAGTTAATTTAGTTCCACTACGTACTAAGATTTGATCATTAAATAGGACTCGTATTTTGTTTAATGATTTGCTGATGGCAGGTGCAGTAACGTTAAGTTTTTTTGAAGCTAAATTGACACTATTATTTTCTAGCAATGCATTTAAAACTATTAATAAGTTAAAATCAAAGTTATTCATATGATAAAATTCATGTAGTATAGTATTTTACTAAGTATTATAATGTATAAACGTATAATAGTAAAATATATCTACATATTGATAAAAATTTTTACATAGATTAAAATATATATGTTAATGTAATTAACATATATTAATTTTTTTTATGTTGTTATGATTTAAATGTTTTTAATTAAATAAATTTTTTTTTTGTTATTTTTTTTATAGTTATTCTGTGCAATGAATAAATTATAGTTTTATAATTATGATAAGATTGTGAATGTATTTTTGGTTTAAGTGTTATTATGTGTAACGGGTGGTTTTTTATTTTTTATTATTAAGTTTTAATAATTGAGTTATTTACATTTTTAGTTTTACTTATATCTTGATGCCGAAGTGGCGAAATAGGCAGACGCAATTGACTCAAAATCAATCACTGTAACAGGTATGTCGGTTCGAATCCGATCTTCGGCATATATTGATTTTTCATTATAATCAAAATATTTATTATATTTTGATTATATTTAAAAGTATTATGTATTTGATAATTTATTGGTTTATGGTGTTTTTGTTCTGCATATGTTATGTTATAACATATGCAGAACAAAAAATACTTTGAATTTATGAGATTTTATAATTGTAATTATAAAAAAAGTTTATCAGTTGGAATGAAAATTTTAATAACTTCAGGGTTAATACGAGTGTTAGCAGTATTAATAATTTTAATTTGTTTATGGTTAATAATTATTTGGGTATCTGTTTCATTTAAATAAGTGTAATGTTTATGCTAATCATGCATGATTTAGTAACAGGTTATCATGGTCGAAGTATTACTCCATCAATTAGTGGTCATATTACTAAAGGTAGTGTGTTAGTGGTTATAGGACCTAATGGAATAGGTAAATCTACATTTTTAAAAACATTAGCAGGATTATTACCTCCTACTTCAGGTAAATTAGAATTTTTAGGAGTAAAAAAATCTAAAATAATAGGATATTTACCGCAAAAAAAAAATATAGATTATAACTTTCCAATTACTGTATTTGATGTAGTGTCTATGGGTTGTTGGCCGAGAGTAAATTTTTTAAAGAGAATTAATGATTATCAGAAATTTTTAGTATGGAAGGCTTTAAAAAAGTTGAGATTATTAGATTTGATAAATCAGTATGTAGATAGTTTATCAGGAGGAGAATTTCAACGAATGCTTCTTGCTCGTATTTTAGTTCAACAAGCATCATTTATTTTATTGGATGAACCATTTCAAGGAATAGATCAGGTAACATGTACCATTGTAATAGATGCTATTAATGAATTGCGTTATGATGGATGTACTGTAGTTATAGTATTACATGATAATCAATTTGTACCTAAAAATTTTGTGTATAATACTTTATTGTTAACTCATTCAGATAGTATTTGGTTTACATCTTCTTAAAATAGGTGATATTTTTATTTTGAGTGAATATTATATTTTGTATTAATATGAGTATAGATATTAATGATTATTATGTTTGTATTTTTAAAATATATGCAGCAAACCTTTAATAAGGTTATATATGATTTTATATGCATTATTTGATCCTTTTATTCATTTTGGGTTTATGTGTAAAGGAATAGTAGCTTGTTGTGCTTTATGTATTAGTATTACTCCAGTAGGCGGGTTTTTATTATTAAAGAGAATGAGTTTAATAGGTGATGCTTTATCTCATGCTATTTTGCCAGGAGTTGCTATAGGATATTTTTTTTCAGGAATATCATTAACTGTGATGAGTATCGGCGGTTTTATTGCAGGATTAATTGTATCGATTTTATCTATTTGGGTTAGCGAAAAAACAACGTTGCAAAAAGATGCTAGTTTTTCTGGATTTTGTCTTGGGGCTTTAGCATTAGGTATAGTTTTAATTTCATTGCAACATTCTGATATTGATTTGTTAGGTTTATTAGTTGGTTCTATATTATCTGTAAGTATGTTTCATATAAAATGTATTGGAGTAGTTAGTACAATAACATTGATTATTTTATCGTTATTTTATAGGGTTTTGATTATAGAATCGTTTGATCCGGATTTTTTAAAAAGTAATAATATTATTTTATTTAAGAGTATTCAAATAGTTTTTTTATTTATTGTAATGCTGAATTTAATAGCAAGTTTTCAAATTACTGGTACTTTAATGTCAATAGGTTTAATGATATTGCCTAATTTATCTGCACGATATTGGGTGAATAGTTTGATAAATATGTTGTTGTTATCTGTATGTATAGCTTTATTATGTTCTTGGATAGGTTTGTTGGTTGCATTTTATATGTGTTTACCAGCAGGACCGACTATAGTATTGTGTGGTAGTATATTTTTTTTTATTTCAGTTTTATTTGGTAGTAATCATGGAATTATATTTTCTATGCGTCGAAAGGAAAAATAGAAAAGTGATGAGTAAAATTTTTTCTAAATTTTATGTATTTTATATATAGAATATATATTATATCAAATAAAAAAATAGTCTAAAAGTGTATTAAGAGTTATCATTATATAGTCTGTGAGTTTTTGTTATTTTTTTAGTTATTTTAATTGCATTAACAAGATAAAATGTGAAAATGAGGTATTAAATAACATATTCAAATTTATAGAAAGTTAAAAATTTTTTATTTTTAATCATAAGTAATATGATTATAAAAAATATCAGATTTAAATTATATTATTATTGATATGTATACTAATGACTACGTTAGTAGTAGTAATAATTTTTTATTGAATGTTATTTTATTTAGATAAGTCGATTAATAACTAGAATTCTATTAGATTAGTTGTTTGATATCAAATTAAATTGAAATGAATTTCCTAAGTATATTTCTTGTACGTGTTTGCTACTTAAAATTTCTTGAGGAGTACCATGCTCAACAATGAGCCCTTGATCGATTACATAAATTCGTTCACATATATTTAGTATTGCTTGCACATTGTGATCGGTAATTAAGATTCCAAGTTTGCGTTTTTTTAATTGTTTAATAATTTTTTGAATTTCTTTTATTGAAATTGGATCTACTCCAGAAAAAGGTTCATCTAGTAATAAAAATTTAGGTTTAGCGGTTAATGCGCGTGCTATTTCTACGCGTTTTCGTTCTCCTCCAGACAAATTTCGACCAACGTTATTTTGTAAATGACGAATATGAAAATTGTCCATTAAATTTATTACATGTTGGTAGCGTGCATTTTTGTTGATATAAGGATGCAGTTGAGCAATAGACATTAAGTTTTCAAAGACAGTTAAATTTCTAAAAATTGAATTATCTTGAGGTAAATAACCAATTCCTAGTCGGGCTCTAGCATAAATAGGTAATTTACTAATATCTGTATCATTTAGCAATATTTTTCCGGAATTTTGAGGAGTAATACCTAAAATTATATAGAATATTGTAGTTTTTCCAGAGCCATTTGGTCCTAGTAGTCCTATAATTTCTTCAGAATGTATATATAAATTAATATCATTGATTATATGTATTTGTTTATAATGTTTAGAGAGTTTTTGTACGATTAAAGTTTCCATCTGTTTATTATAAAAATATTATGTATTTGATCAATAATCAAAATAATTATTTTTTTTATTTTATGTATTTTTTTGTTTATAATTGTATATAGGATGTATTAATAGAGTTGTAGTGGTATTTCCAATTTTTTTAGAAGTAGCTTGGAGTTTATGTTCATTTATAAAATATACGATATTATCGCTATGTATAGAGTTACCTAGTTGTTCAACATAGGCGTTTCCATTGAATGTAATTGTGTTATTTTCAATATTATAACATACAGTATTAGATTTAGCAGATGTTATGATATTATTGTCAGTTTTTCTTTGAACATTATTCAAAATAACAGGGTTTCCATAGGCTTTAATAAATGTTATTAATTTATAATTATTTTTATTATGATTTATAATTACCTTTTCTGCATGTAATTTAATATTTTTGTATTTAAGAATTACATGATCTTTGAAAATTACTGTATTGCTTAATGTATTAATAAGTTGGGAAGTGGAGCTAATTTCTATTGAATGATTATTAGCATAAATTAAATTGCAAAAAGAAAATAATATGTGTATTAAAGTAAATATTATTCTTTCATGTCGGTTGTATTTTTTCATATTCATATCGAGTGTATGTGTTATTTAAAAGTTTTATTTTGTTTGTGTTGAGTGATGCATGCATTTTTGAGCCAATAGAATAAAAATAATATCCATGGATAATAGTTTTACTATTTGAAATCATACTATGGTTTATAAAATTAATTAATATTTGATTTGTAATAATGAATTGAGTATTATGAGTATTTTCTAAGATTTTGTTTATAAAAACGTATCCAGATAAATTTAATATTTTTTTGTGATTTAATTGAGCTTTATTGCATTGAATAATCCATGTTGCGATGTTTTTTTTATTAAATATGATAATATAAGGCTTGGTAAATTCAGTAATTTGTTTATCTAATGAATGTTGAGCGTAATTAGAAGTTAATTGAAATTTAAGATTTCCATTAATATTGTATGAATAAATAGTGATATTGTTTCCATACTGAATATCAGTATTATTATTTAATAAAGAAATATCTGGTTGTATTATTGATTTAACTATATTGCAGTGCCAGTACAATATAGAAATTAATGTTAGCAAAGTTTTAAAAAATACATTTTTTATTTTTAAATTATTATTTATTGATTTATAAGAACTGTTTGTCATGTTTTAAATAAATAATTTTTTATTTTGATATAGATATATTGTTAGTATAATATATATCGTATAATAATTTCATATGAATAAATGTTTGTGTGTATTGGTTTTATAAAAAATATGTTAGTTTGAGCATAATATATTTTTTATATTTGATTAAATTTTGAATATTGTGGTGTTGTATTTTTATTTTATTTTTCTGTATAAGAATACTTATTATTTGTTAATAGTAAAAAATAAGAAATTAGGAATTTATATTTTAAATAGATTAAATATGAAAAATTAATAGTTAAAAATGAATGCAAATAAAATTAAAGAAATATTATTAAAATGCTTAAAGTTAAATAAAGTATATGTTTGTTTTGATTGCAATGGACATTATGAAATAATTGCTATAGATCCTATATTTATAGGTAAAAGTAAAGTAGAACGACATAAAATTATATATACTCCTCTTATGAAATATATTGTAAATAATGAGATTCATTCTTTATCCATTTATGCTTTTAATCCTGAAGAATGGAATACTAGCAATAGATTTTACAATGTGAATTGATATCTTTTATTTATATAAATAAAAGATATCAATTCACATAATATTATATTGTTGTATTATTAGTTTAATTGTAATTTAAAGTTAAATATGAAGAATGAATAAATTTTATATTCAAGGGCCTACTACATTAAGTGGAGAGGTGATGATATCAGGAGCTAAAAATTCTGCTCTTCCTATTTTGTTTGCTACGCTTTTAACTGAAGAACCTGTGGAAATTTATAATGTTCCTAGATTAAAGGATATAGACTCTGCTATTGCACTGTTAAATTATTTAGGAGCTCAAGTAGAACGCCAAGATATTATAGTATTTTCTGATACGAGTAAAGTGCATCGTTATTATTGTGCTCCTTATGATTTAGTAAAGTCCATAAGAGCGTCTATTTGGATGTTGGGTCCACTGGTTGCTAGATTTGGACATGGTAAAGTGTGGTTGCCAGGAGGATGTTCTATTGGAGCAAGGTTGATAGATTTACATATTGATGGACTAGAAAAATTAGGAGCAACAATAGTAGTAGAAAAAGATTATGTGATAGCTTCTGCAAATGGTAAGCTTCGTGGAGCACATATTGTTATGAATAGAATTAGTGTAGGGGCAACAGTAACTATCATGAGTGCTGCTGCGTTAGCTAAAGGTATCACAGTTATTGATAATGCTGCACGTGAGCCAGAAATTGTTGATACTGCTAATTTTTTGATTATGTTAGGCACTAAAATTACAGGAGCAGGAAGTAGTAGAATTATTATTGAAGGATCCCAAAAATTAAAAGGAGGAAAATATCATATTATCCCTGATAGAATTGAAACTGGTACATTTTTGGTTGCAGCAGCTATTTCTCGCGCGAATGTTGTATGTTTAAAATCTGATCCAAATACTTTAAAGTTTGTTTTAAAAAAACTTCAAGAATCTGGAGCAGAAATTAATGTTGGAAAAGATTGGATTAGTTTAGATATGCATGGTAGAAGACCAAAAGCTATTGTTGTGTGTACAAGTCCGTATCCTGGATTCCCTACCGATATGCAAGCACAATTTACTTTATTAAATATAATATCAAAAGGCGTAGGAAAAATAACAGAGACTATATTTGAAAATCGTTTTATGCATGTTCCAGAGTTAATTAGAATGGGAGCTAAAGTTTATATATTAAATAATACAATTATATGTTATGGAGTTAATTCATTAGTAGGTGCTCAAGTGATATCTACTGATTTAAGATCAGCGGCAAGTTTAATATTAGCTGGATGCATCGCCGAAGGATTGACTATTATTGATCAGGTATTTCATGTTGATCGAGGATATGATAGTTTTGAAAAAAAGTTAGAAATTATGGGCGCTCATATTCAGCGTATTACTGATAAAATAAAAGATATAAATGAAATGTGATTGTGATATATTTATAGGATAGACTTTGCTAAATAAATAGAGATCTATTTATAGAAGAAAGAGTACATAATATAGAAAAAGTATCTTTCTATTATTATCTTAATAATAGAAAGATACTAGCGCCTCCTCGGATAATATTAAGCGCTATTACTGTTGGTTTTTCTTTTAAAATTTTTCGTAATTGAGATAAATTATATATTCTAGTTTTATTTAACCCAATAATTATATCTCCTTTTTGTAATCCTATTGCAGCAGCAGGAGAGTCTTTAATTACATCTTCTACCTGCACTCCTTTTGTTCCATCTTTTAAATATCCGTTGCTTAAAGAAGCTCCTTGAAGGGCTGGAGTTAATATTTCTTCACTAGTACTAATGCTAGTACTATCATCTAGTAAAACAGAAACTATGTGTGTTTTCCCATCCCTTAATAGTCCTATTTTGATAGTTTTACCTGGAGTAGTAGTACCTACCTTTACTCGTAATTCTGCGAAGTTTTTTATTGGTTTTCCTTCTACAGATGTGATGACATCTCCTGCTTTAATTCGAGCTTTAGCAGCAGCTGATCCTGGTAAAACTTCGCTAACGAACGCTCCTCTTTGTATATCAATATTAAATGCTTTTGCAATATCAGCTGTTAATTCTGTACCTTTAATTCCTAATTGACCTCTTTTTACTTCTCCAAATTCGATTAATTGTTGGCTTAAATTTTTAACAATATTACTAGGAATAGCAAAACCAATGCCAATATTTCCGCCTCCAGGAGCTAAAATAGCGGTATTAATTCCAATTAATTCTCCATATAAATTAACTAATGCTCCTCCGGAGTTTCCTCGGTTTATGGAAGCATCAGTTTGGATAAAATTTTCTAGTCCTTCAAGATTCAAACCGCTTCTTCCTAGAGCTGAAATAATTCCTGAAGTAGCAGTTTGACCTAATCCGAATGGATTTCCTATAGCAACAGCAAAGTCTCCGACTTTTAAAGTATCAGAATCTGCTATTTTTATTTCAGACAAGTTTTTATTAAATTTTAATATTTGTAATAATGCTAAATCAGTTTGCTCGTCATGTCCTATAATTTTTGCTTTGTATTCTCGACCATCGTTAAGTTGTATTGTAATTTTGTCAGCTTCATTTACAACATGATTATTAGTAATAATGTAGCCTTTATTAGCATTGATAATTACTCCAGATCCTAATCCTTCAAATTGTCTAGTTCCAAAATTTCCACTAGGGGGAAGATCTGGTCCAAAAAAATATCTAAATTCTTTAGGTAAAGTTAGTCTTTTTGAAGGTTGAGTACCTTCTACGTGTATACTTACTACAGCTGGCAGTACTTTGTCTAACATTGGAGCTAAGCTAAGTGGCATGGAGGAGTGTGAAGTGTCTGCAAACAACAGCGTATTGTAGTTGTAAGTATAAGATTTAAAATTTATAATAATTTCTAATCCCAATATTGTACTTAATATAATTATTGAATTTATTATTATCTTTATAAGTAATTGATTCATTATTCGTATTCTTAATAAGGTCAAAATTATATTTGATACTATTTTAGCAAAATATAATATTAATTTATAATTAAAGTTATTATGTATTGTGTTTAATTTGATTATATTTTAAGATCGTAAAATTATACAGTTTAGTATAATAGTTACATGAAGATTATTAAAGATATATTACAATATCTTTTTTATTATAAATTATTTTTTTCTTGTACATCATGTTGTGTGTTTGAGTCATCTGAGTAGTCTCTAGGAACTTCAGTAGGTAAATTTTCTGCATGTTTCTTATATATATTTTTAATACGATCAGGATATGTATTTTCTTGATCGTATATATTAGGTAAGAAAAAATTCGCATTTTTTGTAATATTTTGATATAAATTTTGGTAATGCTCTGAAATTTTGTTTAAAATCTTTATATTGTATTCAAAATGAGCTCTGAGTTTATTTTGATATTCATTTAGTTTCATTTTATTGTTTTGAAGTTCATTATATAAGGTTTTATGTTTGTTTAGTAGATTACGATCTTTATAATACATTAAGCCCAGTCCTATAGTACATCCTGTTAGTAAACTTAAAAATATTGCAATAATCCAAATCATAATAATATTAATCTCCTTTCTTATATTGAATTTATATAATTTTAACTTTGTGTCACTTTTTAAAAATATTAGTATAGTAGTTTAAAAGTATATAATATACTATTTTTTATTAAGATTTCTGTTTATTATACTAGATAGAATTATATATTTTGGCAAATAATATAAAATTTGTATATAAAATAAGTGTATTAATATTTTTAAAAGATGATTATCTTAAGTAGGTTAAATTTTATAAAGTAATAAAATTTTTTGTATTTTTGTTAAATAAAATTTTTCAAATGATGTTATTTGTGTTAAAATACTGGGTTTAAGTTAGGGTATAATTATTTTTATTAAACAATTGATTTAATAGGGTATTGCAAACTAAAAAATTTTATGAATGAATTGAATATGACGAAAAGATCATGGTATCTTGTCGATGCCACTAATAAAGTTCTTGGTAGATTGTCTAGTTTAATAGCTAAATATTTAATTGGTAAGCATAAAGTTGAGTATGCTCCTAATTTAGATATAGGTGATTATATTATTGTAATTAATTCAAAAAAAATTTATGTAAGTGGACGAAAATACGAAAATAAAATTTATTATAGACATACAGGTTATGTCGGTGGAATTAAAAGTTTAAAATTTAAAGAACTTATTTCTACTAATCCGAATAGAATAATTGAGATGGCGGTAAAAGGAATGTTACCTAAAAATAAGTTAGGTAGAATTATGTTTCGTAGATTAAAGGTTTATGCAGATCCTGGACATAATCATATAGCACAATCTCCTAAATCTTTGAAATTAATTGATAAAATTATAAAGTAAGGATGTTTAGTTGTGAATGTGATATTTAATCAATATTATGGGACTGGAAGAAGAAAAAATGCTTCTGCTAGAGTGTTTTTAAGATTAGGTTCTGGAAAAATCGTAGTAAATAATCGTTTATTAGATAGTTATTTTCCAAAAGTTAATGCGCAGACAATAGTAAAAAAACCATTAGAATTAACTAAATTGTTAAGTTCTTTGGATGCATATATTACTGTAACAGGAGGTGGTATTTCAGGTCAAGCTGGAGCTATATCTCATGGGGTTTCTCGTGCATTACTAAATTATGATTCCAATTTAAAAAGTATATTACGTTCTGTAGGATTAATGACAAGGGATTCTAGAGTAGTAGAGAGAAAAAAAATTGGTTTACGTAAAGCAAGAAGAAGACCACAATTTTCTAAACGTTAGTAGAATTCTGTAATAGAGTGTATCGTTATCTTTTTTTTATTTGATGTTATCTTGTATATTGATTGAAAGAAAGATAGAATATGAAACATAAATTATGTAATAAATATAAGTATCGTGTTATTAGTTAGTAGTAGTATATTTAAATATAGTTAAAAAATAGAAGAATGTGTAATTGAATTTAATAATATTTTAATTGAATGAATTTTTACATAAAAGTAAAAATAGGAAATACATTTTTTACACCTTTTATAGTTTTTGCTATTTTTTCAGCATATTGACCTTCTTTATGAGTGACTTGACCTAACAGAAATACTTCTCTATTTTCTGTAATAACTTTAATTTTTGATATATGGATATTTTTATTGGTGAGTAAGTTAAATCGTATTTGGTTGCTAATTAGTGAATCAAATAAAATGTCTTGTAAAGATATTGGTGGTTTTTTTCTGATAGCGTTATAAATTTTTTTTGTTCCATTAATATTCATGATAATTGTTATAATTTTTTTGGATAATTCTGAAGAAGGAGATTGTCCTGTTAATAATATATTACCTTGATATACTGTATTTATTATTCTGGTGGATTCTTTAATTTGTTTATCTTGATTAAGAGCATGAAAAATTCTTATTTTAAGGATATTATCATCTATTTGAGATCCTATAGTTCGGGTATCATACCATGTAGTAGTGATAATTGTGGCAGTTCCTATAGTTAATAGACTAGTGCATCCTGAGAATAATACAAAGACAAATAAGATTAATAATGTAAAAAGTGTTGTATAATTTTTCATATTAATATAATTACGTATATGCAGTATATATGTATAGTATATTATAAAAATAATACTATTTTTTATAATATAATTTAGTATTAGTAGTATATACAATTATTGTTAAAATATTGTTTTATGTAGATAGAATAGGATTTATTATATAGTGAATATTGATAAATTAAGATATATTTTATTTAAGTAGTAAGTTTTTGAAAAGTTACGATAATTAGTAAAGATTTGAATTAATATAATAGTGCAATTCATTATATAATAATGAATTTATTGTCTAAATATAATGTGTTTTTGATTGTGTTTAGTGTGATTTATTTTGATAGATAGTGTGAATATATATTCAAGTGAATTTAAATAATGCGTTATATATTGTGCCTACTCCTATTGGTAATTTACAAGATATTACATATAGAGCGTTATCTACATTACGTCAAGTAGATTGTATTATTGCGGAAAGCACTTGTCGAGTTAGGGTTCTGTTAAATTTTTTTTCTATTAAATCATCTATATATATTATGAATAGATATAATGAAGAAAGCAGAATTCCTTTATTAATTTCAAAACTGCAGGAAGGATATAATTTAGCTTTAATTTCTGATGCAGGAAGCCCTTTAATTAGTGATCCAGGATATAGGTTAGTACAAACTTGTCATGAAAAGAAAATAAAAGTAATTTCATTGCCTGGACCATGTGCTGCTATTGCAGCACTTTGTGGATCTGGATTACCTGTAAGTCGTTTTTGTTTTGAAGGATTTCTTCCATCTAAACAAAGTTTACGAATACATCGTTTGAAAGAATTATCAAAAGAATCAAGAACTTTAATTTTTTATGATGTAAAATACAGGATCATAGATAGTTTAAAAGATATAGTATCTGTTTTTGGAAAAACACGTTATGTTGTATTAGTAAGGGAGTTAAGTAAAATTTGGGAGAGTATTTATGGAGCGCCAGTAGATAAATTGTTGTTTTGGATACAACAAGATACATCTCGTATAAAAGGAGAGATAGTATTGGTTATATCAGGATATAGTGATAAAAATTATAATAAATTATCTCCACGAGTATGGGATGTAATGAGGTTGTTAGCATCAGAATTGTCTATAAAGAAGGCTGCGACTTTAGTTGGAAAGATATATGGTATTAAGAAAAATATTTTATATCAAAGGTATTTATATGAAAAATTAAATAAAAATAAATGATATACAATTAATTATGTAATATTTGTAAGTATTTTAGATATAAAAGTTGATTAGGCAATCGCTGCTTTTAATTTTTTTTTGAATTATAAAAGAAATAAAATAAAAGGAGAGGAAAGTCCGGGCTCCGTAGGACAAAGCGCCAGATAATTCCTGGGGGATGTAAATCTACGACAAGTGCAACAGAAAAGATACCGCCATTTTTAATAATATATATTATTATACACATTATTAATATAATTTATAGTAAAAGTAATATGTACAGAATGAAAATGGTAAGGGTGAAAAGGCGCGGTAAGAGCGCACCATACAATTGGTAACAATTTGTAGTAATGTAAACTCCGCTTGGAGCAAGGCTAAATAAAAGTTCTATAGCATGGTCCGTGCTGAATTTGGGTAAGCCGCTTTAATTTATATGTGAATATAAATATAGATAAATGATTGCCCTAGACAGAACCCGGCTTAAAGATCAACTTTTATATCATGCATAAACTATAATGATTACAGATATAAATGTATGTAAAAAATAATAGATGATTTTATAAGATATAGCATATTAGTAATGTTTTTTAAATTTTTAATGGAATTGCATGTTAAATCCAAATTTAATTTTATTTTTTTATTGTATTACAATAAGATATTTGATAAGCAAATTTACTGATATTATTAAAGTTTATGGGTTTTTTATCTTTAAAAAATTATGTTAAAACCAATATACATATTTATTGTATATTAAATAAAAAATTATGAATATATTAAAAGAATTATTAAGTGTAGTGACTCAAAATGGTTTAACATTATCTTCTAATATTAAATTAATTTTAATTTTTTATATAGTGGTGTTTATTGTATTATTTTTAGAAAATGCTATTATTCCAGCTTTTTTTTTGCCTGGAGATAGTTTATTAATTGTTTTAGGAATATTAGTTGAAAAAGGTATATTAAATTTTTTTATAACCTTAAGTATTTTAACTACTGCTTCTAGTTTAGGTAGTTGGGTAAGTTATTTGCAAGGAAGATTTTTATTAAAAAATAAAAGAATATTGAATTATTGGGTATCATATTTACCTAGACAATCATATCAAAAAGCAAGCAATATGTTTAATAAACATGGATTGATGGCTTTGTTTATGGGTCGTTTTGTTGCTTTTATCAGAACAGTTTTGCCAATTATTGCTGGAATATCTGGATTAAATTCATTTAAATTTCAATTATTTAATTGGATTAGTTCATTTATGTGGGTATTAATTTTAATTATTTTAGGGTGTTGTGTGGGACATATAGAATATTGTTTAAATTTTATTTTATGATTTTATAAGAATTATATTCATAAGATAAGGTATAAAAATTTTATAACAACAAATACAAATAAAAACTGTTACATCATAATGATGATGCATGGCCCCTGCTGGATTTGAACCAGCGACCAAGCGATTATGAGTCGCTTGCTCTGACCATCTGAGCTAAGGGGCCATTTTTATCTACCAAAGTTAATTCTACAAAACAGATTATACTATATATAATCTATAATACATACAAGCAATAAAATTAAAAAATAATATTTATTTTATATTAAAAGTATAATGAATTAAACATGTGTAATACTTTATAAGTATAATAAAATTTATAAAGTATATATTGTTACGAATATATAATGATTAAATATTTGTTGATCATAAAGAGCAATAGAAGTAATTGATATATGAAAATTTTCTGTGTTGATTATCATGTATACTGATTAGATTTGTCTATAGTTTTTATTGATATTATTATGTATTTTTTATTTTTATTTCTACCATCAATTGTAAATAGATTAATTATTATTAATCATCATCTAAAAAACTTCTTAATATTTCAGAACGACTAGGATGTCTTAATTTTCTTAAAGCTTTTGCTTCTATTTGGCGAATACGTTCTCGTGTTACGTCAAATTGTTTACCTACTTCTTCTAAAGTATGATCAGTATGCATATCAATACCAAATCTCATACGTAATACTTTTGCTTCTCTTGGAGTTAATCCAGAGAGGACATCGTTTGTAGCAGCTTTTAAATTATCTGATGTTGCTGAATCTAAAGGTAAATCAAGACTGGTATCTTCAATTAAATCTCCAAGATGTGAATCTTCATCATCACCTATAGGAGTTTCCATGGATACAGGTTCTTTAGCAATCTTTAATACCTTTCTGATTTTATCTTCAGATATTAACATACGTTTTGAAAGCTCTTCTGGTGTAGGTTCACATCCTGTTTCTTGCAAAATCTGTCTTGAAATACGATTAAGTTTATTTATGGTTTCAATCATGTGCACTGGAATTCTAATAGTACGAGCTTGATCTGCTATAGATCTAGTAATAGCTTGACGGATCCACCAAGTCGCATAAGTAGAAAATTTGTAACCACGACGGTATTCGAATTTATCCACTGCTTTCATTAATCCAATATTACCTTCTTGTATTAAATCTAAAAATTGTAATCCTCTATTTGTATATTTTTTGGCAATAGATATAACTAATCTTAAATTAGCTTCAACCATTTCTTTTTTAGCTCTTCGGGCTTTAGCTTCACCAATAGACATACGTCGGTTAATATTTTTTACTTGTTCTATTGTTAATCCTGTTTCTTTTTCTATTTGATATAGTTTCCTTATGCTTTGTTGTATTTCTTCATTAACTGTATATAATTTTTTAGACCATGATTCATCTATAGATAATGCTTTAATTAGCCAAGTTTTATTAGTTTCGTTACCTGAAAATAAATCAATAAACTTTTTTTTTGGCATTTTGCTCATATCTACACATAATCTCATGATTAATCGTTCTTGAAAACGAATTCGGTCCATCATAGTGCGCATGTTATTAACTAAATAATCAAATTGTTTTGGAACTAATCTAAATTGTTTGAATACTTCAGAAAGTTTTAAGATTTCAGATAATGATTTATTATGGTTTCGGCCATTATTTTTAATTGTTTCTCGAGTGATTTCATATTGTTTTTGTAAAGTTATAAATTTTTTTCGAGCTAATTCCGGATCAATATTATTATCATCATCTTCATTTTCTGTATTATCTTCATCATCTGTTATAACATTGGATGAAATATGATTAATAGGTTGTGTTGTTTGTATTGTATTAATGTTTTGATTTATATCAAGATCAACAAAACCAGTAATTAAATCTGATAGACGAGTTTCTCCTGTTTCTACACGTTTATATTGTTCTAGTAAATAAGTGATTGCTTCTGGATATTCAGCTACTGAACATTGTACTTGATTAATTCCATCTTCAATTCTTTTAGCAATATCTATTTCTCCTTCTCTAGTTAATAATTCTACAGCACCCATTTCTTTCATATACATGCGAATTGGATCTGTAGTTCTTCCTAAATCTGGGTCTACATTAGATAAAGCTTGCATTGCAGCTTCTGTTGCGTCTTCTTCATCATTATTAACAACTGTATCACAATTTTTTGTTAATAAAAATTCATCAGAATCAGGAGCTTCTTCCATTACTTGAATACCCATATCATTCATCATTTGAATAATATTGTTTAATTGGTCAGAATCAATAATATCTTCTGGTAAATGGTCATTTACTTCAGAAAAAGTTAAGTAACCTTGTTCCTTTCCACGAGTAACAAGTAATTTTAGTTGTGATTGTGGGTTATGTTCCATAAAACGACTCCCACGAGTGTAAAAAATAATATTTCAAATTAACAACGATTATCTTCATATATAATTTTAATTAAAATGTTAACAAATGAAAAGTAAAACAAAGTATCTTTTTGATAACTATTATTAGTAGTATATTATTAGTATATGATATCATTACTTATTTCAATATATGTGTTAAAGATAACTTTCGGTTCAATGTCCAAAGTTCTTGGCGTTCTTCTTTTGTTAAACTATAGACTCGATCTTGCGCAATAAGTATATTTTGTCTTTGTTCGAGAACTAAATTATATAATTTGGTTAAAGAATTGATAAAAGTGACGACAATCATATCTTTTTTAATTGCATGTTTCCAATGTGCTAATTTTTTAAGAGTAATAAAAAAGCAATCATTTTTAGCATTTTTATTATAATAAAAATTTAGCAATTGTGCAGTAGTTAAAGTCGGATAGGATTTACATAATTTCACCAAGTCTATAAATATTTTTATTTTATTATATGTAAGTTTTTCTAGTCCTTGTATAGTTGGAACTAATTTAGCAAGTTTTGGGTTTTGTATCAATAATCCGATTAAAATATGTTCTGTGTTATATGGGATATAATTTTTATATTGTATATTATTGATAGATTTATTTTTTTGTGTAAGTAGTTGATTTAGTTTGTTTTCATCTAATATTCCAATTATTTTGCTGAGTTTTTGTTTTAAACATAATTTTAATACTTGACCTGGAATTTTATCGATTATAGGTAATATTAAACTACTTAATTTAACTCGACCTTCTAATGTATGTAAGTTTGTTTCTTTAGATAAAGTTTCAAATAAAAAATAGGATAAGCTATGTGCTTTCATAATATGTTTTAAAAAATTATCTTTTCCTATTTTACGTATTAATGTATCAGGATCTTCTTGATTAGGTAGAAACATAAAACATATTTCTCGATTGTCAGTAAGATATGGTAGTATAATTTTAAGTGTACGCCAAGCGGCTTTTTTCCCAGCATCATCACCATCGTAGCAGCAAATGATTTGATCGGTAACATTATATATTGAGCGAATATGGTTAACTGAAATAGATGTGCCTAGTGTTGAGACTACATAATCTATTCCAAATTGTGTTAAAATTATTACATCTATATATCCTTCTACTAATAATATGTAAGGAATATTTTTGTGTTTTTTGCAAGTTTCGTAAAATCCATACAAATACTGATTTTTTTTAAAAATATCAGTATCTGGAGAGTTTAGATATTTAGGTTGTTTATGATTTTGATGAATAACTCGGCCACCAAATCCGATTATTTTTCCTGATTGATTTTTCATAGGAAATATAATACGTTCACGAAATCGATCATATTTGTTTTTTTGTTTATTTGTTATTAACATTCCTGACTGAGTTATTGATTTATGATCATATGTTTTAAGATTTAAGTTATAGTTGATATTATTCCATCCTGTAGGAGCAAAACCGATATTAAAGTTTAAAATAGAACTATCGGTTAATCCTCTATCTTTTAAATATTTATAAGCATAAGAATATTTTTCATTTGTTAAATTATTTTGGTAGTAATTACATAAATCATACATAAATTTATGCAAATTATTTTTATAATAGATTTGATCATAATGATTGTGGTGTAAAAAATGTTTTATAGAAATTCCATGAATAGTAGATAATTTTTGTATAGACTCAATAAACGTGTATTGATTATAATTCATTAAAAAATTTATTACATTACCGTGTGCTCCGCAGCTAAAACAATAGTAGAATTGTTTTTTAAAACTTACAGTAAAAGATGGAGATTTTTCTAAATGAAATGGACAACATGCAACAAAATTTGAACCTTTTTTTTGTAAAGGTACTTGTTGATTAACTATATTAACAATATTAGTACGTGATATTAATGTATCGATTAATGTTGTTGGAATACGAATAATCATACTTGTATCATATTCATATCGGTTGTTATTTGTTAATGATGATAAAAATCAATTAATTATATGGATAATTATATTCTAATAATAATATAAAAAGTTTGTTTTATTTTGAATGATGAAATAATTATTGAAATAGTATATTAAAATGATTTGATTCGTTTAGAGTTTTCTCTGATTATTTTTTTCATGTGTCTTTTTATAGCTGATGCTTTTGCTCTTTTTCGTTCTGTGGTAGGTTTTTCATAAAATTCTCTACGACGTACTTCTGATAATATACCTGCTTTTTCGCATGATCTTTTAAAACGACGTAATGCTACATCAAATGGTTCATTTTCACGTATCTTAATTATTGGCATATTTTCCTCTTATTAATTTGTATTATTATATTGTTATATAATTGACGTTATTTTATAATTCATAGCGATAATATCAATTTTTTTATTATAGTGCAGAATATTTAATTTTTCAAAATATTTGATTAATTATTATTGTTATCTAAATGTAATAATGTATATAAATAAAGTAATATAATATATGCGTGTTTTGGGAATTGAAACTTCATGTGATGAAACTGGAATAGCAGTATATGATCAAAACGAAGGATTGTTAATAAATAAGATATATAGTCAAAGTTTATTACATTCAAATTATGGAGGAGTTGTGCCAGAATTAGCAGCAAGAGATCATATATTGAGAATTATCCCTTTAATTTTGTCTGTGTTAAAAGAAACTGGATTAAATTCATCCGATATACATGGGATTGCTTATACTGCTGGTCCAGGTTTAGTAGGGGCGTTATTAGTAGGTTCTGCTGTTGCTCGTTCTTTAGCATATTCATGGAATATACCTGTTATTGATATTCATCATATGGAAGCTCATTTGTTAGCACCTATATTAAATCTGAAAAATATAGTTTTTGATGCTAATTTTTATTGTAATTATGCTAATACTATTAAATTTCCTTTTATTGCTTTATTAGTATCTGGAGGACATACTCAACTTGTGATGGTAAATACAATAGGAGAATATAAAATTTTAGGAGAGTCAGTAGATGATGCAGTTGGGGAGGTATTTGATAAAATTGCGGTATTATTAGGATTAAAGTATCCTGGTGGAGCTGCATTATCAAAAATGGCTCGAGATGGCATACAAGATCGTTATATTTTTACGAAACCAATGATTAATAAACCAGGTTTAAATTTTAGTTTTTCTGGACTAAAGACAGCTGTATCACGAGTAATTATGTCATTAAGAATTAACGATAATCAAACTAAAGCTGACATTGCATGTGGATTTGAACGTGCTGTAGCTGAAACTTTAACTATTAAATGTTATCGCGCTTTAAAACAAACAAAAATAAAAAATTTAGTAATTTCTGGAGGAGTCAGTGCTAATTGTGTGTTACGATCACATTTGTCGAAAATGGTAAATTCTATTCAAGGTAATTTATTATATCCAAAATTAGAATTTTGTACGGATAATGGAGCTATGGTAGCTTGTGCTGGTTTGATCAGGTTAAAATCAGGACTAGTGGCTAATCCTGATTTATCTATTTCAGTAAAACCTCGTTGGTCATTAGAATCGTTGTCTAAAGTAGAAATTAAGTGAAATATATTTAATTTTAATCTTATTTGTTTACGTACATAAATTTATGTAAATATTAAAATAGTAGTTATGAATTTAAAGACGTTTTTCCTGATGTTTCCATAATCGCTTAATATTATTAATATGTCGAATTAATATCAAGCAAGATAATAATATAATTAATAAAAAGTGTGGATATTGAATATACCATGCATAAAGTGGAATTATTAATGAAGTAGTTATTGATCCTACAGATGAATATTTGAAAAGTAATACAGTAACAATCCATGAACTAATCATAATAATAAAAAAGTTAATATCTATTGTAGACAGACTTCCAAATGCAGTAGCAACTCCTTTTCCTCCTTTGAATTGGAAGAATATAGGATACATATGTCCTATGCATGCAAAAATAGTTATTATGTGTAAATAAATAGAAGGAATTTTAAAATATAATCCTATACAAATTGGAATAGAACCTTTTAATATATCAAAGAATGTTACATAAATTGCTAACTTATAACCAAATATTCTAAATATATTAGTAGCTCCAGGATTTTTAGAACCGTTATCTCTGGGATCGGATAAATGAAAAATTTTACATATTAAAATAGCTCCAGATATTGATCCTAATAAATAAGCAAGTATTATTAATATAGTAATTATGATCATGAGAATTTAGAGTAATAAGTTAAATAACAATTATTATACATATTTGGTTTGGTGTAAACTAAATATTAATATTTGTTTTATTATTGGATAAATATGAATTTTAATTTATGAAACTTTTATATATAGATCAATTAGTAGTAATGGCTAGAATTGGCGTATACGACTGGGAAAAGCAATGCTTACAAAAATTAGTTTTTGACTTACAATTAACTTATGATGATAAAATTTTTGAATTTGATTCAAGTACACTTATTTACTTAGATTATACTAAAATAAATAAAGTAATATTAGATATAATAAATTCGAGACATTTTTTAATAATTGAAAGTGTTGCAGAAATAATAATAGAAAATTTAATGAGTAGATTTCCTATAATTTCCTGGATCCAAGTAAAAGTCAACAAACCAAATGCGATACGTAATGCGTATAATGTTGGGTTTTGTATTTCACGAAGCAAGATGAATAGTTCTAAGAAATTCAAATTATATACAGGATTAAAATAATTAATATTATATAGATAAAAATGATAATTAATTGTTTTATTAATATTAGCTATATGTAGTTTTAATATTAATTTTTAGAATTTGTTTATATTTTATATTATGTATGTATTTACCATTACGTAAATTATGAGAGATTTAAAATAATGTTAGATACGTTTAAATTAATTGTCGCTTTAATTTTAGGTGTAGTGGAAGGTATAACTGAATTTCTTCCTATTTCTTCGACAGGACATATAATTTTAATTGAAAAGTTATTATTAAATTGTGATATGGACGATCTTGTAATAAAAACTATTACAATAACTATTCAATTAGGAGCCGTTTTAGCTATTTTAATAGTTTTTTGGAAAGATTTGTATTGTGTTATTAAACATAGTGTACTCAGTTTTTTTGGTTCAAGATATAATAGTATTTCTTGTTTAGGAGTGTTACATATATTTATTGGAACTATTCCAGGAATAATCGTTGGATTTTTATGTTATTCAAAAATTGAATTGTTGCTATGTAATCCAATTATTATTATGTATGGTTTAGTGGCAGGAGGAGTATTTTTATGCATTGGAGAATGGCGTTGGTATAAGTTATCGTTATTGTCAAAATATAGTATAACACTAAATATAAATAATATAACTTATTACCAAGCTTTTTTAATAGGATTATTTCAATGTTTAGCTTTTTTTCCAGGATTTTCTAGATCTGGCGCAACTATTGGGGGTGGGTTATTAGTAGGTTTAGATAGAAGAGTAGCATCTCAATTTTCATTTTTTTTAGCTGTTCCAATTATACTTGGATCTGTTATATTTGCTATATGTCGTTATAAGGCTGATATTAATGATATTACTGATATATATATAATTGTTGTGGGATGTGTAACAACGTTTGTTATTTCAATATTTTCTATTAGATTTTTATTAGGAGTAATTCAGAGTATTTCTTTAATTCCATTTGCGATGTATAGATTTATGTTAGCCTTAGGAATATATTTAGGATTAAAAAGTGTGTAATATTTTGTGTAGATTAAACATGATTTTGTATAATATTTTTATTAAGGATGATTGTGAAGTTTTAAATAAAAATATAAATATTGTGTCAGTAAAAAAATAAATAAATTATCTATAGTTCTTTTTTATTCCATGTTCTTAAAAGGTGTAATCTTCTGTTGTATAATTCTCGCCCTATATGAATTTTATAAAATCCATCGTTTATAATTTCATTGACTTTTATTTGATTAGTTAACGTAAAAGCCGTTCGTAAAAACTTTTCTTGATAATATAAGCATTGAATATAAGATTTATTATCTAATAAATGAGATTTATTCATATAAATAATTAATTCAATGTTTTCTGGGCAACGCCAGCAATTAAATTCCTTAAATATTGTCATAATCATTCTTTCAGATAATCTCGTAACATCATATAAATAATTATAGTAAATAGAAACTATTGTTGATAATTTTAAAATATTATTTGGAATTTTTAATCTTTTGCATAAAGTATATACTGATGAATGTGTTGATTGTGTTGTTATATTGTTATAGTGAGATTGTTTGGATAAATTATATTGTTCACCTAAATTACAACATAATATTGCGAAACGTACAGCAATATTTTTAGTTAAACGAGAGATATTAAACAATTTGCACATAGTATGATCACCTATGTTATTACAATTGAAATGCCATTTTTTTGAACTGGATATTGTAAATAATGTATATAATTCAGGGAATAATATTTTTAATGCACCACATTTTTGTAAAACTTGGAAATATACTTGAGGATTCTCTGTGAGGAGAGCTTTTTTAGTTTCCATCCATATGCGTTCTGAGGATAATAATTGTAATTCTTTGGAAGAAGACATTTGAGTTATAAGTTGTAATGTTTCTGAAGCAATAGCGAATCCCATATGTTTAAATTTTGCAGCAAATCTTGCAACCCTTAAAATTCTTAATGGATCTTCATGGAATGAATTAGAAACATGTCTTAGTAATTTTAGTTTAATATCTCTCTGTCCATGATATGGATCCAACAAGTTTCCATTCATATCATATGCCATAGCATTAATAGTTAAATCTCTACGGTACAAATCTTCTTCAATAGTAACAGAAGGATCAGTATAACAAGTAAATCCTGTATATCCTAATCCAGATTTACGTTCAGTACGAGCTAGAGCATATTCTTCATGGTTTTCAGGATGTAAAAATACTGGAAAATCTTTACCAACTTGTTCGTAGCCTATTTCTAACATTTTTTGAGGATTTGTACCTGTTATAACCCAATCTTTTTCTACAATGGGTAAATTCAATAATGAATCTCGTACTGCACCTCCTACTAAATATTTTTTCATATTTTTTGTTGAATCTAAATCAAAATTTTTATGTAAAATATATATAATAATTATTAATGTTATATTTATGAACATTGATTTTTGTTAATAAAAATAATACTACAAATTTTATTTATTATGTGTAGTATAAGAATATTAATTAATATGTAATAATAATGTTTTAAAAAATTAAGTTACAATTTATTAATGATATTTAGGTATGTTAATGAAAGATTATAATTGTTGTTCTGTAAATTTTTTAAAGTCTAATGTATTAATAGTTGGAGATGTAATGTTAGATCGGTATTGGATAGGACCTACTAATACAGTTTCTTTAGAATCATCATCATCTTCTGCTGTACCGATAGTTAAAGTTAATAAAGTGATTAATAGACCAGGTGGAGCTTCTAATGTTGCAATGAATATTGCTTCGTTAGGAGGAAAAGTAAGATTAATAGGATTAACAGGGACAGATAAATCTGCTCATATTTTAAAAAAACAGCTTACAAAATTTAAGGTAAAGTGGAATGTTATTGCATTAAATAAATACTCTACTACCCTAAAATTACGAGTATTATCTAAGAATAAACAATATATTCGGTTAGATTTTGAAAAAAATATTAGAAATATTGATACAACTCAGTTGATGAATCAAGTTAAATTACATTTAAAAAAACATAAAATTTTAGTGTTATCTGATTACGCAAAAGGTACTTTAGATAAAATAGAAGAAATAATAGAATTAGCACGTTTAGAGAGTATTCCAGTAATAATAGATCCGAAGGGGATACAATTTTCTCGTTATAAAGGAGCAACTATATTAACTCCTAATATGTCAGAATTTGAATCAGTTGCTGGATTTTGTCGTAATGATAGAATTTTAATTAATCGTGCTCGAGAGATTATGAATGATTATGATTTTTCGGCGTTATTAGTGACTCGAGCTGAACGAGGTATGGTTTTATTAAGAAAAAAAATAATAGATCCGTTATACTTAGAAGCTCAATCAAAAGTGGTATATGATGTTACTGGAGCTGGGGATACAGTTGTTGGGGTATTATCTGCAGCTCTATCATCTGGTATTAGCTTGGAAAAAGCGTGTTTTTTAGCCAATTTAGCTGCAGGAGTAGTGATAGGTAAATATGGCACTTCTACTGTTGATATAAATGAAATGAAAAATATTGTTCAACAATATGAATATGAAAAAATACCATTTGGTATTATATTAAAAGAAAATACTTTAAAAAGAATTGTATCTTTAGCACGTAGTAGAGGAGAAAAAATAGTAATGACCAATGGTGTATTTGATATATTGCATTATGGACATGTTAATTATTTAACTAAAGCAAAGAAACTTGGAGATAGGTTAATTGTAGCAGTAAATAGCGATGAATCTACCAGAAGATTAAAAGGGAAAGAAAGACCTATAAATACTCTAAAAAAACGTATGTTTGTTTTGTCTGCTTTATCTATGGTGGATTGGGTGGTTCCTTTTTATGAGGATACTCCTGCTAGATTAATTTCAGAAATATCTCCTGATTTTTTAGTAAAAGGAGGTGATTATAGTGTTTGTGAAATTGATGGAAATAAAGAAGTTTTTAGTAAAGGAGGAAAAGTATGTGTATTAAAATTTCATGCTGGTTATTCTAGTAGTAGAATAATTAATTTTATTCAAAATAATACGGTAAATAAAATTAATATGAACAAATTTAGTTAAGTTAATAAAATTTTATTTTTTGTTATTGGAATGTTTTTTTAAAAATATTTATATGACAAATAAAATAAAGTAAAGATAAAAATTTTCGAATATATTGTGTTAATTTATATGTTATATTTGTTTTATAATGTTTATTGTATTATTAATTTTTATTAAACTTTTGTTTACATACTTCTTCTAATATTTCTACTCTTTTTTCTAGTTTTTTTATTTTTTCTTGTATTTCAAAAAGAAATTGAGATTGTGCATCAAATTCTTCTTTATTAGGAATATTCATGCAATCAAGTTGACTTTGTAATATTTTTCGTATTTTGGAATCTAAATCGCACGTAAAGTTAGAAATAGCTTTAGGAATGGATTCATGTAAATATCGAGCAAATTTTTCAATAGTTTTAGGATCAAACATAGGAAATATTCTTAAATTTTATTCTACATGTTGTTAATATAAAAATATTGTAATTAAATTTACTTTATAGGTAATTAGGTAATAATTAACAGAAATAAAATTATACAATTTTAAAATGATATTGTAAATTTATCCTTCGGTTGAATTTGTATTTTTACAAATAAAATTATAATATTTTATTAGTTGTTAAAGAATAGAACAGTTGATGTTGATAATGTATTAAAAAATTAAGTATTGTATTAAATTTTTATTTTATTAAATTAATTAAAATTTTTAATATATACTTCTTAACATTATAAGAAGTTTTAGTAAAGTATTTATCGAGAATTTAAATAATTATGTACCAACGAGAAGATCTTTTACTTGAATTTGGAACTCCGATAGAACGTGTTCGAAATGCATTAGATGCGTTGCATGAGGGTCGTGGAGTTTTAGTGATAGATGATGAAAATCGAGAAAATGAAGGAGATATGATATTTGCTGCAGAAAATATGACTGTTAATCAGATGGCTTTAGCTATCCGACATGGTAGTGGTATAGTTTGTCTATGTTTAACAGAAGATAGATGTGAGCAGTTAAATTTACCGATGATGGTAGAAAATAACAGCAATAATTATAAAACTGCTTTTACTGTTACTATAGAAGCTTCAAAAGGTGTAACTACTGGTGTTTCAGCAAGGGATCGATTAACTACTATCAAGACTTCGATAGAAGATTGCGCAAAACCTTCTGATTTAAATCGACCTGGACATGTGTTTCCTTTAAAAGCGAACAATGGAGGAGTATTAATGCGATTAGGTCACACAGAAGCTGCAGTTGATTTAGTTACATTAGCTGGTTTAAAAAAACCATTTGGAGTGTTATGTGAAGTTACTAATGAGGATGGTAGTATGGCTCGTACTGTAGAAATAGTTAAATTTTCAAAACAGTATGGTATGCCTGTATTAACTATTTTAGATTTAGTAACTTATATTAGTTGTAGAAGTAAACTTTAAAGTTGTATATTTATTAAATAAAAGATAATAAATTATAATATAGTATTATATATACAATATATGTATAATATTTATTCTCTAAATTAGAGTAATTAATATCTTTTTTTTTGATAAAGATATGTTTTTATAAAATAATGTTTGCATTATTATATTTGTTGTATATATATTGAAGATTTATTTTTTTGTAAAATAAGTATTATATATTTGGTATATTTTTACCAAAAGTAGTGATAGATGTTTGTTGATATATGATTGCTATAATTCGTGTAGTTTTAATTTTGATAATATCAATTAATATTTGTGTGTTTGGCATAGTTTATTGTTTATGTGTTTCTAGAAAGTTATGTTGTGTTAATGTGTTTAGTCAATTATTTGGATATATGGCTTTTATTATTGGAGTGAAGATTGAAGTACGTAAATCTAAAGATTTGTCTAAGTTTAAAAATTATGTATATATTTCTAATCATCAAAATAATTATGATATGGTAACAGTATCTAATGCAGTACAACCGAATACTATAACAATAGGAAAAAAAAGTTTATTATGGGTTCCATTATTTGGTCAATTGTATTGGTTAAGTGGAAATATATTGATCAATCGATCGCATTGTAGTATACAGAAAACTCGTAAAGTTTTATTAAAAATTATTAATATTATTAAAGTTTATGGTATGTCAGTATGGATTTTCCCAGAGGGAACGAGAAACCGTGGAAAAGGATTATTACCTTTTAGAACAGGAGCTTTTTATACAGCAATTTTTGCTAAAGTTCCTATTATTCCGATTTGTGTATCCAATATATCTAATAATAAAATTAAATTGAATCGTTGGTCAAATGGATTGGTAATAATTGAAATTATGCCTCCTGTAGAAACATGTCGATATAAGCTCAATCAAGTTCGTAATGTAACTGCACATTGCCATAAAATTATGCAATTGAAAATTGATGAACTTAATAAGGAGGTAATGTTTAGAGAAAATTAAGCATCTTTAAAATTCATAATTGAGTATATTCATTTCATAAATGATTGCATTAGTTTTGTTTAGTTTGTTGTGGTTAATGATTTAAGATAATACTTTATATTAAAAATTAGATACGATCTAATCCATTTGATAGATCTTGAAGTAAATCTTTATAGTGCTCTAGTCCTATATGTATTCGCACTAATGTGCCTGTAAAGTCTAATAATCCAACAGGACGGATAGCGTGTAATTCTTCTGCCTGATTTGTTATAATTAACGACTCGAATCCTCCCCAAGAATATGCCATTTTAAAATATTTAAAATTATTAAGAAAATTTGATAGCTGCATATTAGTAAGACGTTGTTTTAAAATAAAAGAGAATAGTCCGCTAGATCCACTAAAGTCTCTTACAAAATATTCATGACCTTTACAGTTAGATAAAGCTGGATGATTAACTTGATGTATTTTTGGATGTGTAGACAACCAATGAGCTATATTCAATCCATTTTCTTCGTGTTGTTTTAATCTAGTATGTAATGTACGTAGTCCACGAGTTGCCATATATGCAGTATCCGCATCAATAATTTGCCCCATTAAATAAGAGTGTTCTTTTAATTGGTCCCAACATCTGGCATTAGATACTGCAGTACCGAGCATACCGTCAGAATGTCCTAGAATATATTTTGTACCAGATTGAATAGATATGTCTATTCCTATTTTTAAAGCTTTCAGAAAAACTCCTGCTGACCAAGTATTATCTAACAATATAATAATATCTTTTTTTTTTGTACGTGCTGCTTTAACTATTTCGGGGATATTTTGTACTTCCATGGTAATAGAACTAGGAGATTCTAGAACAATTAATTTAGTATTATTTTGAATAAGACTGGTAATATTAATACCAATTAATGGATTGAACCAAGTAATTTGAATGTTCATTTTTTTAGAAATTACTCGACAAAAATTTTGAGTTGGTTCATAGGCTGAGCCTGTAATTAAAATATGATCTCCTGCAGTTATAAATGCAAGAATTGTATGAGTAATAGCAGCTGTACCACATGGGTATAATGTGCAACCTGATCCGCCTTCTAATTCCATCATAGATTCTTGTAGAGAAAAATGAGAAAGAGTACCATATCTTCCATAAAATAATTTTCTATTCATTCGGTGTTTAAAGGCATCTTTTTTTTGTTCGACGGAATGAAAAATAACTGAAGATGCTCTTTGAATGATAGGATTTACCGCACCTTGTGTAAAATTTTTATTTCTTCCAGATATGATAAGTTTAGTTGCATCTCTCATGATATTAATACACTTATAATTTTTGTTAGGTTATATACAAATTTTTTATAAGTATAGCATTACATTATTGATGCACAATATATTTATCTAGATTTTTATATTTTAAATCAAAGGTTTAGTATATGTTTGTTATGCATGCATGGATAGTATGTTATATATAAAATATATAGATATTTGATGTTTAATATACAGAATGTTTAAAAATCTATAGTTTATTTAGTATTATTATTTTTAATAGTAGTGTAATTTTCTGTGAGTTTTTGTGTGAAGGAAGTATAAATTATCAATTGAAATTCGTACCAATTTTTAATTTAAGTTTATTCTAAATATATTTAAGATGTTTATATATTTTTATAATAATATAATATTAATATGCAATGTGCCCGGACTTGGAATCGAACCAAGGACACGAGGATCTTCAGTCCTCTGCTCTACCAACTGAGCTATCCGGGCAGAAAATTATGATAATCTTAGTTAGGATAATACTATATAATATATGTAGTATACAATAAATACTGAAAAAATTGATGAAGATTTTTAAAAATTCAATTGAATATGAATTAGAAAATGAATGTAATCTTAAAAGAGAACAGCAGGAGTTTTTGTGTTGATTATTATATTAGTGATGTAAAGATAAATTGTTGCGCATGAAGTAAAGTAAGAAGATATTTTTATTTTAAAGTGTTGATCATCCAATTTAAGTAATTTAATTCAGAATTAATTATAGGTATTGATAATAATTCCGGTATAGAATAAGGATGAAGTTCTTTAATTTTATTAAAAATTTCTTTCTGTAAATCAGATTTTGTTTTGATTAAAAGTTGTAATTCATTGGAAGTTTCTAATTTATTGTTCCAGTAATAGTAAGAGTGTACATTATTTAATAGGCTTATACATGCTGCTAATTTTAGATGTAATAATATTTGTATCAATTCTAAAGCAAATTTTTTTTTATTAGGTAAAGTACATAGAATAATAATCATTTTGTTTGTCATTGTAAAAACTAATAATTCCTATTATAATGAGTTAAAATATTTAATTTATTATTATACGGTATTGTAACAATATATTAAATACAATAAAAAAATTGTTTTAAACGAGTTAACAGTATATTTGTTATCTATCAGCATGTGATCGATGATATTTTTAATAAAATTTAATGTAATGAGTATGTTGATATTTGTAAAAAAATTAGATAAATTATGTTTTGTTAGTCTTTTTATTGCTGAAAAATTAGAATAATTAAGTTTTATATAAAAGTTTTTATTATAACCCCTTGAAGGAATGATGAATGCCCCCATTTTACATATTGTCTTGAGAAGATAATGGTATAAAGTTTTATTTTTTAATTATGATTAAATGAGATATTGTAAGTAGATGTAATATTATAATAATTAGGGAGCGTTAAATGAAAATTCGTCCATTGCATGATCGTGTAATTGTAAAACGTAAAGAAGTTGAATCAAAGTCTGCTGGGGGTATCGTATTGACCGGGTCTGCAGCTGGAAAGTCTACACGAGGTGAAGTGTTGGCTGTTGGTCATGGCCGTGTTTTGGAAAATGGGGAAGTAAAAGCTTTAGATGTACGCGTTGGTGATACAATTATTTTCAATGACGGGTATGGTGTAAAAGTAGAGAAAATTGATAATGAAGAGGTATTAATTATGTCAGAAAACGATATCCTTGCTATCGTTGAAAAATAATTAGTGACTAACTTATTAATTTAACTAAAAATTTTTTAAGGGAAAATGAAATGGCAGCTAAAGATGTAAAATTTGGTAATGATGCTCGTGTTAAGATGCTTAGAGGAGTTAATGTTTTAGCCGATGCGGTGAAAGTTACATTAGGACCAAAAGGTCGTAATGTGGTATTAGATAAGTCTTTTGGAGCTCCGGTAATCACTAAAGATGGTGTGTCTGTAGCACGAGAAATAGAATTAGAAGATAAATTTGAAAATATGGGGGCTCAAATGGTAAAGGAAGTAGCCTCTAAAGCAAATGATTCTGCTGGGGATGGTACTACAACTGCTACTGTATTAGCTCAATCTATAGTTAATGAAGGATTAAAAGCAGTTGCTGCTGGAATGAATCCAATGGATTTAAAGCGTGGCATAGATAAAGCAGTAGTAGCAGCGGTGGAAGAATTGAAGAAACTATCTGTTCCGTGTTCAGATCCTAAGGCTATTGCTCAGGTAGGGACTATTTCTGCAAATTCTGATGAAACTGTAGGCAAATTAATAGCTCAGGCGATGGACAAAGTTGGTAAAGAAGGAGTTATTACCGTAGAAGAAGGATCCGGATTGCAAGATGAATTAGATGTAGTTGAAGGCATGCAGTTTGATAGAGGGTATCTCTCTCCTTATTTTGTTAATAAACCAGAAAGTGGAGCTGTTGAGTTAGAACATCCTTTTATTTTATTGGCTGATAAAAAAATATCTAATATTAGAGAAATGTTACCGATATTGGAATCTGTGGCGAAAGCTGGAAAGCCTTTATTGATTATAGCTGAAGATGTTGAAGGAGAGGCTTTGGCTACTTTAGTGGTCAATAATATGCGTGGAATAGTAAAAGTTACCGCAGTAAAAGCGCCTGGATTTGGAGATAGACGTAAGGCTATGTTACAAGATATTGCTATTTTAACTGCAGGTACTGTAATTTCTGAAGAAATTGGATTAGAATTAGAAAAAGCCACATTAGATGATATGGGTCAAGCTAAGCGTGTGGTGATTACTAAGGATGCAACTACTATTATTGATGGAGTAGGAAATAAGTTAGCAATAGATAGTCGTGTTGCTCAAATTAATCAGCAACGTGATGAGGCTACTTCTGATTACGATCGTGAAAAACTTCAAGAACGTGTAGCTAAATTAGCTGGTGGTGTTGCAGTGATAAAAGTGGGAGCTGCTACTGAAGTTGAGATGAAAGAGAAAAAAGCTAGAGTTGAGGATGCTTTGCATGCTACTAGAGCTGCAGTAGAAGAAGGTGTTGTTGCTGGTGGAGGCGTAGCTTTGATCAGAGTAGCTAATGCTATTAGAAATTTGTGTGGAGATAATGAGGACCAGAATGTTGGAATTAAAGTAGCAAGACGGGCTATGGAAGCTCCTTTACGTCAAATCATGGCAAATGCTGGGGAAGAACCATCCGTAATAGCTAATAATGTTAGATCTGGAGAAGGAAATACAGGTTACAATGCTGCAACTGAGAAATATGGAAATATGATAGAATTAGGTATTTTAGATCCTACTAAAGTGACTAGGTCTGCATTGCAATATGCAGCTTCTATAGCTGGATTAATGATTACGACGGAATGTATGGTTACAGAACTTCCTAAAGAAGATAAGCCTGATTTAGGTGGAGCAAATCCTGGAGCTGGAGGTATGGGTGGCATGATGTAATGTTGGAATAATTATTATTTTTTGTTATTTGTATTATTGTTCCACATAGATAATAGTAAATGAAGTGTGTTTTTGCACCTAACCAACCCAAACGCTTGATATACTATGGACCATAGTATATCAAGCGTTTGGGTTGGTTAGGTGCAAAAAAAAAGAGTTAAGTACTTGTTATTAAGTAAGTGGTAAGGTTATAGAAAGTTAAATTTATGATACACTATGGGATTAATGAATTAAAAATTGGATTAAAAGTGATTCAAAATAAAGAACCATGTGTTATCATCGGCAATGAATGTGTCAAACCTGGGAAAGGATTATCGTTTAATAGAGTACGTTTAAAAAACATAATATCTGGAAAGATATTAGAAAGAACATTAAAATCCGGGGAATATTTAGAATTAGCTGATGTTGTTGAAACTAAATTAATATACGTGTATAGGGATAATACTTTATGGTATTTTATGGATGAAATAAATTTTGACCAAATTTCTATTAATTCAAATTTAATAGGAGAATCTGAAAAATGGATGAAAGAACAATTGGGTTATTTTGTTACTTTTTGGAATAATAATCCGGTTCTTGTTGTACCTCCGGATATTATGTGTCTTCGAGTTGTCAAAACAGGTCCAGTTCTGAAGAGTGCTTCATCGTTGTCAACATCTTCTGGAAATAAATTAGCTACTTTAAGTACAGGAGCAGTAGTAAGAGTTCCTTTTTTTATTAAATCTGAAGACTTAATAAAAGTTAATACTAGTACAGGAACTTATATTTCTAGAGTAAAATAATCATTTAAATAAAATTTTACATGTTTAAAAATCAGAATGTAATGATTTTTTGTATATATGAAGGTTTTGTTTGGTTTGATTAGTATGTTGGTTTAATTTCGTTGAAGTGAGTGGTATTTTTAATATAAGAAGTTAAGTCAACAGCAGTTGTATGTTCTTTATATAAATAAATGGGAAAACATGGTAATTCTAGACCATTATCTTTATAGTATTTTATAATACTTGTGTTAATTTGATGGCGTAAAGGAACTCGGGATTTTATATTTGCAGTGTATATTCGAATTTCAAAAATAGATAATCCTTGTTGAAAATCTATTAAATATACTTCTGGGGAAGGAGTATCTAGAGATAAAGAGGAGTTTTTTATTATTTTAGTAAGTGCTTGTATCATTTTTTTTGTATCTATTTGTAATGGAGCAGGGATTCTAAAGATTACTCGAGTCATTGTATCTGAGAGTGACCAATTAATAAATTTTTTTGTAATGAATTCTTTATTTGGAACGATAATTTCTTTATGATCCCAATCAGTAAGTACTGTTGCTCGAATATTGATTTTAGTAACATTTCCAGTAAAATTGTGAATAGTTATGGTATCTCCAATACGGATTGGTTTTTCAAATAAAATCATTAATCCAGAAATAAAATTTGCAAAAATTTCTTGTAATCCGAATCCTAATCCTACCCCTAATGCTGCGATTAACCATTGAATTTTTACCCATTCTATTCCTATTAGAGAAAATCCTATTAATCCACCTGATAACATTGAAATATATTTAGTTAATGTAATAATGGCATATTCTGTACTTGGAGTGAAATTTAAGTATTGTAATAGTGTTAATTCTAGAAAAGCTGGTAAATTTCTTACTGTTATTGTAGTAATGATCATTACTACAATAACAGTAAGAAATTTATTTAATGTTATAGGTTGAATATTTTCAATACCTTTAATAGTAGATTTTACATCCCATAGTGTAATATTTTCTAAAAAAGAAAAAGCAAAACGTAATTCAGACCATAATAAAGTCATTAAAATTAAGGCGATTAAAGTAATAATAGATCTTATAAGTTGTAATGATTGTGTGCTTATAACTTCGAGATCTAAAGATTTTTTATTATTATTAACGAATTGTTCTTTTTTTATTAATTTTTTTTCTAAATTAGATTCATTATAATTTTCAGTAATTAATTGAATTTCTTGTTTTGTTTTAGATCGTTTAAATGCAATACGTCTACGTTGAATACACATCCACCTTCGAATTAAATGATATATTATTAATAATATAATCCAAATCAATAGTGATGTTTCTAACCGAATTAACAATTCTTGAGCAACAAATAAGTAGCCAATTGAACAAGAAATAGCTGCAACAATTGGAGCAGCTATCATAATATTCCATAAAAATTGATTAATTATATTATCAGAAGAATTGTATTTATTTAAATATAAAGGCAATCCTGAACGTTTTAAATTAGCAGTGAGATATATTAAATAAATGCACAATATAAAAAAACATACTCGGCCTAAAGTATTAGAGAATTCTCTATTGTTATAATTATTAAATACAACTAAAGATGTTGTTAAAATTGTAATTGAAGTTGCTGACCAAAAATAATTTTTAGAAAAGACTTGTTGCATTCTTTTTTTAGGCCATCCAAAATGAATGATAAATAATCCTTGAGGAGATGCAAAATAACTGCTTACTATGAATATCCATAACATAAAAGCTGTAGCGTGCATTCCATCACCGATAGAGACAATGATTGGATATGGCCAAGCGTGGTTTAAATTATATCCTATACTAATCCATAAAATTGGTATAGGTAAAGCCATAAACATAGAACTCCATACGTTGTGAAAGGTTATTAAAAAATTATCTCGATTAACTTTACCTACATATTTACTGGTTGTTTCTAAAAATTCATAATACCAACGGCGTACTCCGAAATGTAGTCCTAATGACATCATAAAACAAAATGTTGTTGGTATTAATGTTTTAGGATTTGTGAAAATCATGCATAATGCAGATTTAATTTGATTATAAAAAATATTATTGGTTAGTAGTTTGCATATATCTTGATATACATGTATTGGATAATATATGGTAATAGGACAAATATCAGCTACCCAAAATAAGTAACGATGAGTAGCTTGTTGTACTGCTTGTATAGAATCTTTAAGTTGATCATAAAGTAATTTTAGTTTTGTTAGCTCGAGAATTTGATTATCATAATTATTTAATAAAGATACAATTAATTCTTTCTGTATGTTTAATTGTTTTTCAAGAATATTTTTTTGCGTAAGTGTTAATGCTAATTCATCATCTTGTTTGCTACTTAATATAATATTAGGAATTTTATTTATATAATTCTCGTACTGTAATCGTTTTGCTTTTAGTTTAGCCATATCATTATCTAATTGTTGAATTTTAGGTTTTTTAGGTAAATTAGCAACTTGAGAACGTAATGTTTCTCCAAGAATTGGAGATTTATTTATCCATTGTGATTGTTCAACTAAATTCGAAAAAACTTGATTTACTTGTAAAATATGAGTTTCAATTTCTCTTTGTCTTAAGATAATATTATTCATATCTTGAGTGTGTTGAGTGATTAATAATGAGAGATCATGGTTTATATATAATTGGTTTTTTATAGACTTTGGCAATGCATTATGTTGTTCTTCTAAAATTTTTTCAGTATAAGCAATAGCTTGATCAGCTTCTTTATGACGAAGATAAATTAATTCATTCTTTAATATTTTTAATAAATTATTTGTATAATTATATTTTTTTTTTATCAGTGCTATTTTTAATTTAATTAATTCCTTTCGGTTATTAGCACTTAATTGAGCTAATTCTAGTTCAACTAATTTTAATCGATTAGCAGAGCGTTCTGCTTGAAATGAAATAAATTTGGCATATACTGTATCAGTATTAGTAAATAAAATTTGTTGTTGTTCTAAATTATTTAATATATTTTTAATAGTAATTTGTTGTTGTGGTAATAGTTTTAATGTTACATAAATAGAATGTAATTGATCTTCTTCTTGCACAAGAAATTCAGATAAGTTTATTAATTGATTGTTAATTTGGAATATTTTTTGTTGTAATTCATGAATAGTTAGATTTTGATATATATTTGTTGGTTGTTCGTGTATGTTGTTATATTCGGTTTGTAATTGTAGAATTATATAAGAAAAATTGTTTATAACATGTTGATATTCTTTAATTTTTTCGTTAGATAATTTTTTTTCAGCAATAAAATATAAAGCAGATTTTAAAAGATCTATAGTAGTTTTTTGATTATTATTAATATAATTTAATTTTTCAATTTGTTGTAAATCTTTTTTAATTTTTTCTTCATCTAAAAGATCATAAGAAAGCACTTCTATAGCAAACAAACAAATACTTATGTATATCATTGTAAAAAAGGAGGTAAATATATATTTTTTTAGGATCATGCTATAATTTGATAAATAGAGTTATTAAATTACATGTTATAAATACTAGAGGTAAATACAAACAGAACATCAAGAAATCTTATTTGTTTTTAAAGATTTCTTGATGTTCTGTTTGTAAAATATGTTTGCGCTCTGCATATATTCAATTATTTATTTATGACAATTGTTTTCCTTGAGCTAAAGACATTCCAATCCTAGCAGTATCATTTTGTTTTAATTGATTATTTAAAAATACTGTATCGCCATTAAATAAATTAATAACAGTAGACCCTAACTTAAAAATACCCATTTCTTCTCCTTTAGATAAGATAACAGGCGCATTATTATCAGTCGTAGTCATTTTCTTATTATTGTTGTCTAAAGGAGGATAGTGCCAATGTTTGACCATTCCTGTTCTAGGAGGAATGATTGTTCCACACCATGTAGTTTCAATGCTACCAACCATTGCAGCTCCTACCAAAATTTGAGCCATATACCCAAATTTTGTATCAAACAAACAGATTATTTTTTCATTTCTAGATAAAATATTGGGGATATTTTTGAAAATTTTAGGATGTACAGAAAACAGTTCTCCTGGTATATATAATAATTCTCTCAATGTTCCGGTACAAGGCATATAAACCCGATGGCAGTTCTGAGGAGGTATATATATGATGCTAAAATTCCCATTTTTAAAATAATCAATTATTGTGTCGTGTCCTGCGAGTAATTCATCTAAATAATAAGAACAATTTTTGATTTTGAAAAGATGAGTATCATTGATTTTACCAATTTGAGATATTATTCCATCTGCAGGTATTATTAAAGTATCTGGGTCTCTATTAATAGGCCTAGAACTTATATCGAATTTTCTAGCGAAAAAGTCATTAAATGTTGCATAATCATTTATGTTTGGATTAGAGCATTCTTTTAGATCTATATTATAAAATTTAATAAACAATCTAATGGAGTACTGAGTTATTAGTCCTCCTTTTAAAGATGCTCCTAATCCTGCTAAATAAGTAATCCATTTTTTTGGCAACAAATATTGTAGTATAACTTGTATTTTTTCGGACATATTATCATACCTAATGTAAGTATGAAGTTAATTTATATTAATTTAATATAATTTTCAAGATATTCTTATTTAATTCAATTTTAATTAACGAAGTATCTTTTTCTTGAAAATTTAAATTTTCATGGTGTTAAACTTTAGCAATAAAATTACATGTATATAATTTAATTCGTTAAATTATTCATAATAGTAATTAATATCAAAATTGTATTCTATCATAAAATAAATATGATGTGCCGTTTTATTTTTGGAAAATAAAATGTTAATTTATTAGATAACTTGTATTTAAGTTATTTATTTACATAAAGTATTATTAATAAATAGTACTTGCTCATATTGGTAATGTTTATTTAAGTGCTTAATTGAATTGTTTTAAATATATGTTTATTTTAGTTAACTGATCTTTTTTAGAATTAAAAGTAATTGAAAAAATGTTATATATTATATATTATTAGTAATAATAATTTTCAATTGTGTTTGATTGTTTAAATTGTTTGATAACTGAGTTTTATTTTAGATGGTGTTATTTAATTATTTAATATGCATGAGTACAATTAATCAGAATATATATTATGTATGGATAAAAATTTAATTTGGATAGATTTAGAAATGACTGGGTTAAATCCAGAGAGGGATCGTATTCTTGAAATAGCTACATTGATCACTGATAGTGAATTGAATATTTTATCAGAAGGGCCAAATTTAGTGATTCATCAAAATGATTTGCAATTATCAGCAATGGATTCATGGAATATAAGTACTCATGATGCGAATGGTTTATTAAAAGAAGTTCGTTCTAGTCAGTTAAATGAAGATGATGCATCCAGTTTAACTATAAAGTTTTTAAAAAACTGGATATCTTCTAAAAAATCCCCTATATGTGGCAGTAGTGTTGCTCAAGATCGTAGATTTTTAATTAAATATATGCCTCAATTAGAGGCTTATTTTACTCATCGATATTTAGATGTTAGTACGATTAAAGAATTAATGATTAGATGGAGATTAGATTTAATGTCAGGATTAAAATTAAATAAAAAAACTCATCGCGCTTTAGAAGATATTCGTAGATCAATTGAAGAATTATTGTATTATCGTGAATGTTTTATAAATTACAAAAATCATTAAGGTTTGAATATTAATTTTTATATATGTGTGTAAATGTGATTTATTTTTATAGATAAAAATTACGTTAATATGTTGGGTGGGTATTGTTTTTGATAATGATGCATGAGAAACAACATTATTACAATCTGGAATATTATATACATGTAATATAAAAGTTTTTATCTAATATAATAAGAGTAAGCGGGAATAGCTCAGTTGGTAGAGCACAACCTTGCCAAGGTTGGGGCCGCGAGTTCAAATCTCGTTTCCCGCTTATATGTGTATTTTTGATTATTGTATAATTGATACATGTAATATCAAAGTGATATTACATGTAAATATTTTTGTGCATTAAGATTGTTGGTTTAGTTATTTTTTTGTTAGAAAAATAACTTTTACATATAAATAAAAGTATATTAACAATTGATGATTTAAAAATTAATAGAATTATATTAATGATAATGTTGATTAATAATGAAACAATATGTGTTTGTTTTACTTGATAAATCTCAAACTTTATTATTAGGATCTGTTTTAGCTGAAGTTTGTTTGTTAAATTGTATTTTTTACTTATATGGATGTATAGGATCTGGAAAAACTACTTTATGTAAGGGGTTTTTAAAAGCTTTAGGATGTAAAGAATACGTGAAAAGTCCAACGTATACTTTAATTGAGTCTTATTCTTTATCTGATAAACATATTTATCATATAGATTTATATCGATTACATTCAAAGGAAGAATTAATAAGTACAGGTATTTATGATTGTTTTAACGGAAAATCTATATTATTAATAGAATGGCCAAAACCAGAAATTCATATGTTACCTGATCCAGATATTTCGATACATGTTAAGTATTATAAGTATGAGAAGTCTCGGCAAGTAGTTATTACCACTTTTAGTAGTCTTGGGCAAACAATAGTAGATGATGCATTATATACTGGAAGCTTTAAATATGAAGTTAAAGTATAAAAAAATAATGTTTTTAATATTAATCTTATTTAAATATTTATTTTTCAATATAATTCATGCCTCGACGGTATTTAATTCTATTTATATACAAAACAATACGTATCAATCTACAGTGATTATATATTGCAGTGTTATTCCTATGTATACAATTTTTTATTTACATAATCCAGAAAGAATAGTGATAGATTTATTTAATATTTCAAATATACAAAAAAATGTATTTCCAGTAAATTGTAATAAAAACAATTTAATTAAATGTATTCGTACAAGTTCTGCTGTGAATGGGAATAGTACACGTATAGTTTGTGATTTAAATCATCTATCTGATATTAAGGCAGTAGTTCAAAAAAAAATAAAAAAAAATTATCGAGTTATTTTAAAAATTGAAAAAAAAATGCCAATTGAATCTCGTTTGAATATGATGCATCATAGTGCATGTAATAATTCTACTACACATCAAAAATCGTGTCTTACTGCGTCTTCAAAACCCATAATAGATAATGATACCAATTGTCCGGTAAGAGTAATTAACAACAACAATATTAGCAATAATATTAAATGTTGTTCTAATAGTGGTGGTGATCAAGTGCAACAATCATTACCTATAATTGTAGCTATTGATGCAGGTCATGGAGGTCAAGATCCAGGGGCTACAGGTTATTATGGAGTGTACGAAAAAAATATTACTTTCAATATCGCAAAAAAATTGAAGAAATTATTAGATAAGGATTTAAGATTTAAAGCTGTTATGATTAGAAATGGGGATTATTTTTTATCAGTTATGGATCGTTCTGATTTAGCTAGAAAAAAGAAAGCAAATATATTGATTTCTATTCATGCGGATTCTTCTACTAAATCCAATATTAAAGGAGCTTCAGTTTGGGTTTTATCTAAAAATAGAGCTCATATAGAAACGATTCATTGGCTAAAATGTAAAGAGAAATATGCAGAACTTTTAGGAGGAGTCGGACAGATATTAAATCATTATCAAAATGATCCATATTTTCGATATTTAATATTAGATTTACAGTTTTGTTATGCACAAAAGGCTGGATATGATATTGCAGTACATATGTTACATCAGTTAAAAAATATTGGTTTTTTACATAAAAATATGCCTGAGTATTCTAGTTTTGGTGTATTACGATCTCCTGATATTCCATCCATTTTAGTAGAAACAGGGTTTATTAGTAATTTTAAAGAAGGTCAATTGCTTTCAACTGACAAGTATCAAGAACAAATAGCACAAGCTTTATATACAGGGTTACGTTCATATTTTTTGTTTTCTCATCAGCATCAAAAAAATAGAATATCAAATTGTGTATAACAAATATTTTATTAAGAAGATATATAAAATATTTTTAATAAAATATAATACGTTATTTAATTTTGAAATTAAATATACTTTTTATATAAAGTAATGTAGACATATAATGTCTATTATTATGTAATAAATAATTATATTAAAGATGTTATAATTTTGAGTCAATTAAAAATTAAAAAATGATGTCGTTATAAATGAATAAAGATACTTCTTGTCCGCAAATTATTTTTTTGATGGGCCCTACAGCTTCTGGGAAAACAAATTTGGCTATTGCTTTGCAAAAAAGAGAATTAAAAATAAAAATTATTAGTGTGGATTCAGCTTTAGTATATAAAGATATGAATATTGGCACAGCCAAACCTTCTTGTTTTGAATTACAAATTGCTCCTCATAGACTTATAAATATTCGTGATCCAGCTGATTGTTATTCTGTATCAGATTTTTATCATGATGCAGTTTTTGAAATAAAGGAAATTATTAAATCTGGTTACATCCCTTTGTTAGTAGGAGGGAGTATGTTATATTTTAAAGTTTTATTACAGGGGTTATTTCAATTACCAGGATCTGATCAAAATATTCGTGATAATTTAAAATGCATTGCTCAAAGAACAGGATGGATAAACATGCATAAAATGCTTGGATATATTGATCCAGAATCATCTAGAATTATTCATTTAAATGATCATCATAGAATAATTAGAGCACTAGAAATATTTTTAATTTCAGGTAAGACTTTGACAGAATTAAAACATCAATCTACTTGTTATATTTCAAAAAATAGGGTGTTGCAGTTTGCTGTGATGCCATCAAATAGAAAAATTTTAAATGATCGAATTGAGCAACGTTTTTATAAAATGTTAGAAATGGGATTTGAACAGGAAGTAAGAGAGTTATTTTCTAGATCAAATTTACATGATAAAAAGTTGAAATCATCAATTTCTTGCGTAGGTTATCGTCAAATGTGGCAGTATTTATTAGGTGAAATTGGGTATAATAATATGATATATCAGAGTATTTCTGAAACTAAGAGAATAGCTAAACAACAACTTACATGGCTTCGAGCATGGCCTAATTTACATTGGATAAATAGTGATAATAAGTCTAAAGCAGTTAATGATATATTAATAATATTGCATCAGAAATTTATTGATATATAAAATTTATTACAGGTGAATTAATGTATTTCGTTTGTTTATAATATTAATTTTTATGAAATAAAAATAAAATTTTGAATAGTTTTGATTAAAAAATCTATTTATATTTTTGTGTGACTAATATGTCAACAAATATAGACAAAATGTAAATATAATGTATTTATGACAATAAGGGTTTTATAATTAAGTTTATTTTTTGTTTTTAGTTAAAATTAATAATTATTAAAATGTATTTATGTTAATTGAAATAATTAATATGTGGAGTGATATTATAAGTAATGTTATACTGGATTAGTATTTAATCATGTATCATGATATGTATTATAGATGTAATTATATCAATAAGAATTTTTTAAAAAGGAGTGAAGTTAATTGAGTATATTATTTTAATAACATCTTTAACGAATCAGATAAGTAATTTTTCTATATATAGAAAATAATGTGTTTTTAAATTAATATTTAAAATCTATGTTATATGTATGAATAGAGTTGTATAATTGATTTGAACAAATTTGATAATAAAGCCATATTAGTTTATGTGATGCTTTCTAAATCAGAAGATATAAATTGGAATATTAAAGAATGTTCGAATTTGGCATGTTCTTCTGGAATTCAAGTGTCAAGCACTCTAATTATTAAAAATTTAAGGATAATTGATGTTAAATATTTTATTAGAAAAGGAAAAATATTAGAGTTAGAATGTATAGTTAAGAAACATTTAGCATCTATTGTTTTATTTAATTGCACTTTATTTCCTAATCAAGAACGTAATTTATCCGAATTTTTATGTTGTAAGATAATAGATAGAAATCAATTAATTCTTAATATTTTTGCTGATAGAGCACGTACGTATGAAGGTAAATTACAGGTAAAATTAGCACAATTACGTTATTTAAACTCTCGTTTAACGCATGAATGGAATCATTTAGAACGTCAAAGAGGTGGAATTGGAGTCAGAGGAGGGCCAGGGGAGATGCAATTAGAAGATGATCGTCGTTTGTTAAGTAAACGTATATTTCGAGTTTTATCAGATTTAAAAAAAATAGAGAATCAAAGAAAACAAAATAGGTACCGTCGAATTAAAGTTGGAATTCCTACTATTTCTTTAGTAGGATATACTAATGCCGGGAAATCTACATTATTTAATTCAATGACATCTGCAAATGTAGATACAGCTGAAAAATTATTTGTTACCCTTGATCCGACATTTAGGAGAATTATGAAAAAAAGAAAACCACATATGATATTGGTTGACACGGTAGGTTTTATTCAAAATTTACCAAAAGATTTAATAACTTCTTTTAAATCGACATTACAGGAAACATCAGAATCAGCCTTATTATTACATGTGGTAGATGTATCTAGTAAAAAAATTGAACAAAATATTAATATAGTTCATGATATTTTAAAGGAGATGAATGTTCAGGATATTCCTATTCTTTTAGTTATGAATAAGATTGATTTAATGGGTAAAATAAAACCTCACATTGATCGAAATATCGATGGATATCCGATTCGAGTTTGGTTATCTGCTTATAATGGTATAGGTATAGAATTGTTAAATCAAGCTATTGATGAAATATTGCCGAATCATATAATATCACGAAAATTAATGGTACCAATAAATAGTAGTTTGTATCAAGAGTTATATAAATTACAAGCAGTTAAGAAATTTTGTTATGAAAATGAGAATATTGCAAAATTGAAGGTACATTTATCTTTTAAGGATTGGAATTATTTAACTAAATGTTACGGTTCTTTATCTAGTTATATTGTTTGAATAATGTAATGGTTTAAAGTAAGGTATATAAGCATTATAAATTTGGGGTATAAAATGATATGTAATTGTTTTTTATATTGGTGTAAACATGTTTATAATTGTTGGCACAATTATATTTTTAGTAAAATTATTATAAATTTTGCAATTAAATGTAAAAATAGATTAAAATTTAATATTTCTGATGTATGCAAATATTTAAATAAGATGTTTTTTACTTCTAATGAATTTAGTAGTTATCATAATGATAAGGAATTTTCTAATAATATGTCTCCTTTAATTATTGTTAGTATTTTAATGATAATGGCAATTATTTTATGGGCTGTTAGTGGATTTTATACTATTAGAGAAGCAGAAAGAGGAGTAATTTTAAGGTTTGGTAAATATCATTGTTTAGTACAGCCAGGATTAAATTGGAAGCCTAATTTTATTGATTGCGTAATACCTGTAAATGTTGAGTCAGTTCGAGAATTAGCAGCATCTGGAATGATGTTAACTTCTGATGAAAATGTAGTTCGAGTAGAGATGAATGTACAGTATCGAGTAACTGATCCTAAAAATTATTTATTTAGTGTAATTAATGCAGATGATAGTTTACGTCAAGCTACTGACAGTGCTTTACGCGGAGTGATTGGAAAATATAATATGGATCGAATTCTTACAGAAGGACGTACGGTAGTACGTAGCGACACTAGAAGAATTTTAGAAAAAACAATTTATCCATACAATATGGGTATCAGTTTATTAGATGTAAATTTTCAAACTGCTCGACCTCCAGAAGAAGTGAAAGCTGCATTTGATGATGCTATTGCAGCTAGAGAAAATGAACAACAGTATATTCGTGAAGCTGAAGCTTATGCTAATGAGATACAACCTAAAGCTAATGGTCAAGCTCAACGAATTTTAGAAGAAGGACGTGCGTATAAAGCTAGAACGATTTTAGAGGCGCGCGGAGAAGTACAGAGGTTTTTGAAGGTTTTACCAGAATATAAAGCTGCTCCTGATATTACTAGAGAAAGATTGTATATTAATTCCATGGAGCGAGTCTTAAGTAATACTAAAAAAATTTTTGTAGATTTAAAGAATACTAATAATATACTATTACTTAATTCTGATCCAATGATCTTGAATAATAGTGATCGTAAAGATGGTATTAGTAGTAATTTAGGAAACAATTCTAATAAAAAAAAATCTAATATGAGTATTAAAAAAAGTTCTTCAGCATTTAATTCTGAACATAATTTACCTTCTAGTCATATTAATAGTAATTCTGCCGAGGGATTTTTGGATAAACGCCAATTGAATGCGGCAAAACGTGTTGATGTTATTAGACAGGGACAAGGAGTGGAGTTGTAAATGATACGAAATTTGTTATTATTTATTATAATATGTGTGTTGTCAGTATTGTTTTTCTCTTTATTTACCATTCAAGAAGGACATAGAGGGATAATATTGCGTTTTGGAAAAGTATTGAGAGATGAGGATAAAAATCCGTTGATTTATTATCCTGGATTACATATGAAAATTCCTGGAATAGAAACAGTGAAAATTTTTGATTCCAGAATTCAAACTATGAATAACCAAGCTGATCGTTTTGTTACTATGGAAAAAAAAGATTTGATTATTGATTCATATATTAAATGGCGTATCAGTGATTTAGGTCGTTATTATTTAGCGACTGGAGGAGGAGATGTTGCGCAAGCAGAAGTTTTAATTAAACGTAAGTTTTCGGATAGATTAAGATCTGAATTAGGAAAATTAAAAGTTCAAGGGATTGTAACTGATTCTCGAAATCAATTAATGACAGATGTGAGAATATCTTTAAATTATGGAACCGCTGGAGAAGAAGTATTAGAATCTTCGATGAATAATAATGTATATTCATCGAATAATGTAAATTCGAACATATATAATATGTCAAAAAAATCACAGTGCAATAATAATGCTTATGAATATATGAATCCAAATAGTATGACTGCTTTGGGAATTGAAATAATAGATGTAAGAATTAAACAAATTAATTTACCAACGGAGGTATCTGATGCTATTTACCAACGTATGCGTGCAGAGCGAGATGCTGTAGCAAGAAGACATCGTTCACAGGGAAGAGAAGAAGCAGAAAAATTAAGGGCAACAGCAGACTATGAAGCTACTCGGACTTTGGCAGAAGCTAAGCGTCAAGCTCTTATTATGAGGGGTGAAGCTGACGCTGCTACTGCTAGGCTGTATGCTAAAACTTTTAATGAGGATCCTAATTTTTATTCATTAATACGTACCCTGAAAGCTTATGAAAATAGTTTTAAGAGCAATGATAATCTTATGGTATTAAGTTCAGATTCTGATTTTTTACGTTTTATGAGGTCACCAAAGAATATATCTTCACACAAATAAGATTTACTATATATCAAATATAGTGTGTTAGAATAATATTAAGAAACAACTGATTGATGTGATGAACTGATTTACTTTGAACTAATGCAATAAAATTGCATTAATAAATGATATAGTGTTTAATTATTTTAATAGCAGGTAATAAAATACAGAATGATACAGAATATTGTAGTGTTAGGAACTCAGTGGGGAGATGAAGGAAAAGGAAAAATAGTAGATTTATTAACTTCTACAGCTAGATATGTGGTTCGTTATCAAGGTGGGAATAATGCCGGGCATACCATTATTATAAATAGTAAAAAAATAACTTTACATGTTGTTCCTTCTGGAATACTTAATGAGAATGTTATCAATATTATTGCTGGAGGGGTGGTATTATCTCCTATTGCTTTTATGAAAGAAATAGAAAAATTAAAAGAATTGAATATTTCCATAGATAAACGAATATTTATTTCAGAATCTTGTTCTTTGGTATTACCTTATCATGTAGCAATAGATTTAGCACGAGAAAAAAAGTTATCTAATACTTTTACTGAAGATATGTCGGTTGTTGATAATACAATTATTGGAACTACTGGATGTGGAATTGGTCCTGCTTATGAAGATAAAGCAGCACGTAGATCGTTGCGTATAAGTGATTTGTATAACTATAAAGATTTTGAGAATAAATTAAAAAATGTAGCGGATTATTATAATTTTCAGTTAGAGAAATATTATCATGTAGAACCTATTGATTATAAAAATATTTTAGACGAAATTATGTCAGTTTCTGGTGCTTTAATAAATATGATTACAGATGTTTCAGAGTTATTAATAAATGCTCGCAAGAGAGGAGAGAATGTTATATTTGAAGGCGCTCAAGGAAGTTTATTAGATTTAAATTATGGTACTTATCCGTATGTAACTTCAACTAATACCATTGCAGGAGGTGCGACGGTAGGGTCCGGTATTGGTCCAAACTATATTGATTATGTAGTAGGAGTAATAAAAGCATATTCTACTAGAGTTGGATATGGTCCTTTTCCTACCGAATTATTGAATAATACAGGAGATTGGTTGTGTGTACATGGTAAAGAATTTGGATCTACTACTGGAAGACGTAGAAGAACAGGATGGTTTGATTCAGTGTTGGTACGTCATGCTATTAGAATTAGTTCTATTGATTCTGGGTGTTTGACAAAGATTGACGTATTGGATGGGTTAGAAAAAATTAAAATTTGTGTTGCATATCAATATTCAAGTGGAGAGTTAGTATATCATTTTCCATCTTCTTTAGAGAAAATTTTAAGTGTTACTCCAGTATATGAGAGTTTACCTGGATGGACTTATGGAAGTACGGCTGGCGTTAAAGAATTTAATCAGCTGCCTATAGAAGCTAAAAATTATATTAAAAGAATCGAAGAAATTATAGGGATTCCAATATATATCATTTCTACTGGATCAGATCGATCTATGAATATTATTGTAAAAAATCCATGGAATTATAATTCATGTATGTAATTTATTTGTACTATGGTCACTATATTAGTTACAATACAGTAACTAATAAGTATTGTATTAGTTTTGTTTTTATGTGAAATATGTGTATTTAAAATTAAATAAATAGAATTGTTATATAATTAATATTATGCACATCGTCATATATAGATGTAATGTGAGAAATTATTAATTTAAAGTTATTTTGTTTATATTAGAAAAATAAGATGAGTGAAATAGTATATGGAATACACGCAGTACGATCCATATTAGATAATAATCCAGATTTTGTATTAAAAATATTTATTATTGAAAAACCAAGAAATTCAAGATTAGAATTTTTGATTAATTGTAGCATTATTTTAAAAATTAAAATACAAGAAAAGTCTCGTCGTTGGCTAGATATTAAATCGTCTGGATTTTTGCATCAAGGAATTATTGCTGAAATTAGTAGAATACCTAAAAAGCTTTGCTTAGGAGAAAATGATTTATTAAAGTTATTACAATGCTGTAATGGAACTCCATTCTTTTTGATATTAGATAGGGTGACTGATCCGCATAACTTAGGAGCTTGTTTAAGATCAGCAGATGCAGCTGGAGTACAGATGGTAATAATTCCTAAAAATCGTTCAGCGCCTATAAATAGCACGGTAAGGAAGATTTCTAGTGGTTCTTCAGAATATATACCTATTTTAAGAGTGACAAATTTATCAAGGACTTTAAAGTTACTTCAGCAACATGATATTTGGGTTATAGGAACATCAGAGAAATCTAATCAAGTAATTTTTGATACTAAATTAGTTAGGCCTTTAGCTTTAGTTATGGGTTGTGAGGGGTCTGGAATACGTCGAATTATTAGAGAAAATTGTAATGAACTTATTAGTATTCCTATGTTAGGAAGAATAGCGTCTTTGAATGTTTCTGTAGCTACTGGAATATGTTTATTTGAGGTACTAAGACAACGTCGTAGTTATCGTAAATAATGTGTAAGTAGTATATAATAAATATTACAGAGAAAGCAGATATAGTGCTATGTTTATTTATTATATTGTGAGTTTTTATACAGTATGAATGAAGAATATACATATGATATTTTAAAGTATAATAGTTTGTAATGGCAATGTGTATTATTTATAGAAAATTCTTTGTTACTTCTGGTTGTTTTTAATTAAATCGTAGTATTATAATTTGTATATGATGAAGATATGTATAAGGATATATTTTACAGTATTCTACAATTTGTTAATAAAGGAAAAAATTCATGCGTCATTATGAAATAGTATTAATAGTACATCCTGATTTTGGTAGCAATATTTCTAATATGATTGATCATTATACCGAAATGATTATTAATTCTGGAGGTAAGATTCATCGAGTAGAGAATTGGGGAGATCGACAATTAGCATATTCAATAAAAAAATTGAATAGGGCTTATTATGTCTTAATGAATATAGAAGTTTCTTTAAATACTCTTAATGAATTAAGTAATATTTTTCGATTCAATGAAAGGATTTTAAGAAATATCATAATTAAAACTAAACATGCGAAAACTGATCCATCTCCTATGATGAATAAAAAAGAAGATAGTAAAAATTGCAATATAAATGAAATACATCAGATAAATTAAGTTTAATATTATAAATATTTATCAATTAAATTAATGTAATTTTATATATGGGAGATATAAAATAAGAAAATGGCTCAACGTTATGTACGTCATCGGAAATTTTGTCGATTTACAGCAGAAAAATATGTATATATTGATTATAAGGATCTTGTTAGTATACAAAGTTCCATAATAGAAAATGGAAAAATAATTCCTAGTAGAATTACAGGAACATGTTCAAAATATCAACGACAATTGGCTCGAGCTATAAAGATAGCACGTTATTTGTCTTTATTACCATATATCGATAGATATTAATAAATATTATTAATGAGACGGGTTCAATTAAATTTGATGATATATAGAGATATATAAGATGAAAGTTATTTTATTAGATGATATAAAAAATTTAGGTGTTGCTGGGTCTGAGATAATTGTTAAATCAGGATACGCAAGAAATTTTTTAATTCCTCAATCTAAGGCAATATTAGCTACAAAAAGAAATATTGAATTATTTAAAGAAAATCAGTTGAATTATGAGAATCAACTCGTCCAAAAAAAAATGGAAGCTGAGGTTTATGCAGAATCAATAAATAAATTGGGTAGTATTACTATGACGGCTAAATCAAGTATTCAAGGAAAACTTTTTGGTTCGATCAGGTCAAAGGAAATTGCTAGAGCAATATCAGAATTATCAGGTTTTAAGATTTATAAATCTCAAGTTCGATTAATTGATTGTAATTCATTTAAATCATTAGGTGAGTATAAAGTTAAGATTCATATATATAATAATATATATGCTGATTTAATAGTTAAAATAATTGCTGTATCTTCCTAGGAAGAAAAACATCTATATTGTAATTATTGATTTATTTAAGTTATAACAAATTAAAACTTATTATTTTATTTAATATAAAAAATTGATTTTATGTTGTAGTTTAATAAGTTAAATATAAAAAATAATACTTTCAAGATGGAAAGAAAAACAGATATAATCTGTAATTATGAAAAATAATTGTAAAATAATTGATCAAATTAGCTATATTGCTCGTGTAGCTGGTAAGGAAATAATGAGAGTTTATTCTATAAATAATCATATTAGAATAAATGTAAGAAAAAAAATAGATCAGTCTTTTGTTACGAATGCTGATTTATTCGCTCATCAAATAATTGTATCTTTTTTAAAGAAATTAACTCCTAATATTCCTGTTATATCAGAAGAACATCTTCCGGTATGGGAAGAATGTAAAAAATGGAATTATTTTTGGTTAATTGATCCGTTAGATGGCACTAAGGAATTTTTATCTCGAAATGGGGAATTTACAGTGAATATTGCTTTTATTAAATATGGTGAACCTGTAATAGGAGTAGTATATGTTCCAGTATATGATATATTATATGCATCAAGTAATAATAAAGCATGGAAAGTTAATTCCACTGGAAAATTAGAATCATTAAATGTTTTTTCTAATAAATATAAAATTTATAAAAATCCTATTATAGTAATGAGTAGAAGCAACGTTACTGCTTATCAACAGAAACTTTTAAATAATTATTTAATAAATATAAAAAATTATAAAATTGTTAATATTGGATCTTCATTTAAGTTTTGTTTGGTAGCGGAAGGAATTGCTCAATTTTATCCTAGATTTTCTTCTACTAAAATTTGGGATACAGCTGCAGGGCATATTATCGCTAAATCAGCTGGGGCTTTAATTAATGATTGGAATGGATATCCTTTGAATTATAAAAATATTAATAAATATTTTTTAAATCCTGGATTTCAAGTATCATTATGATCATGATGTTTTAATATATGTTTGAAATGAGATGATCTACATATAAATAGATATTTATATTAGTGGTATATAATTGAAATGAAATAGAAGAGAAGTGATTTTTTGATTTTATTTGTTTAAATTTATGTAACAATACATATTAATAATATTTTTTAAAAAAGAATTATCGACAATATAAATAATAATCATTAAAATTAGAAGTAATGTATATATGTTATGTTTTTATAATATATAATGAGAAAAATTATTATAATAAAATTGTATATTATTATGTTTTGGATTTTAATTCCAATATACTGTAAAGGAGAATTGCAAATAATATTAGAAGGCCTGGATGTAAAATTAGAACATAATATACGTAAAAAGCTTGATTTTTATACAACATATAATATTAATTTTCTTAATTCAAATGTTAAAAAAGAAATAGATGACGTAATTAAATCTAGTTTAAGATCTTGTGGTTATTACTCTCCTAGAGTCAGTTTTGATTTTTTTACTAAAAGTATAGAAAATAAAAAATTGAAAGTTTTAGTTATAAAAGTTTTTCCTGGAATACCTATTAAAATTGTTCGGGTAACTATTGACATAGATGGAGAAGGAAAAAATGATATCGGTTTTCATAATATAATTGAAGATAGTAAGTTGTTTATTGGGAAACAATTAAATCATCACGATTATGAACAGATTAAAAATAAGCTTTATAGTTTAGCTGTGTCCAAAGGATATTTAGATGCCAAATTTTTAAAAAGTCAGTTGATTGTTATTCCTGATTTATATCAAAGTATTTGGGATATTAAATTTTTTAGTGGACATCGATATATTGTAAAAACAGTAAAATTTCAAGGTAGTCAAATTCAAGAAAATTATTTAGAAAATATATCTAATATAAATATTGGAGATTATTATTCTACTAAATCTATAATAGAATTAAATCGTCGATTATCTTCTACTAATTGGTTTGGATCTATATTTACATCTTCGAATGCCGTTTCATGTGTTCAAAAAAAAAACTGGTATTAAACGTTTTACTTACTCCTAATGTTAAAGATAATTTTGAGATTGGATCTGGATATACTAATGAGACAGGTTTACGCGCTAAGATTATTTGGAAAAAACCATGGATAAATTCATATGGACATAGTTTAGAGAATAGTTTTAGTATATCAGCATTAGAACAATTTATAGATATAAATTATAAAATCCCTATTTTGCGTAATCCTTTAGAAGAATATTACTTATGTCAAGGAGGTTGTATATATGAAAATAATGTATATGACCTGCAGTCTCGAGTTATTATGTTCAATATAGCACGATATTGGAAGTGCATAGATGATAATTGGCAACGAGTGATTAATTTATATTGGTATATAAATCATTGTGTGTATAAAAATAAATTTACTAAAACTACAGTATTAATTTGTCCTGGAATTAATATAAATCGAGTACAAAAACGAGGTGAAATAATACCATACTGGGGAAAAAGTCAACGTTATTCAATAAATATATCAGCAAATTATTGGAAATCAGATATTGATTTTATAATTGTACGAGCCCAAAATATTTGGATTCGTACGTTTTTAGAAAAAAATCGTATTGTAGTTAAAAGTAACTTAAGTTGGATGGAAGTAAATAATTTAGCATATATTATCCCAATGTTTCGTTTGTTTTTTGATAAAGACTGTAGTATTCGTGGATATGAGTATAAAATCATATCGTCTTTTCATGATTCTGTTCAATACACAAAGTCAATAACAAATACTTTTGAATATCAATACAATATTTGTGGTAGATTATGGAGTGCTATTTTTATAGATTTTGGAGAAATTGGTAATAATATTAATTGGAGAAAGGATTTTAAATCTGGTTTTGGTGTTGGAATACGTTGGCAGTTACCAATAGGTCCTGTAAGATTAGATATAGCAATTCCACTAATACATGAAATTAAAATAAATTATAATTTTTTACATTTTTACGTAAATTTAGGACCGGAATTGTAATGTTTATACGAAAAATGTTTTTAATTTTATTATTAGGAATAATCGCTATATGTGGAGTATTTATATTTTTATTTGGAACGAATATAGGAACTAATTTAATATTTACGAGAATAACAAGTCAGATTTCTGGGTTAACTTTTGATTCTGTTTCTGGGTGTTGGGGTAATTTTAATGTGTCTCATGTAGAATATAAGACACCTTCGTTAGGTGTAATAAAGATTCATAAATGTGATATTTCAATAAATTTTAAACATTTTTTGCTTAAAAGAATATATATAGATCATTTGTTTTTAACAGATATTTATATAGATGGGAGATTAGTTAATTTAGTACCTGATGACATAAAAAATATTAAAAAAAATAAGATTTTTAAAAAAATTTTAAAGAATTATTCAATTATTTTTAAAAATGTAATATTTAATAATATTTCTGTGCTATTGAGTAATATAGAATTACAATTTCAACAGATTAATACTAGTTGTATTTTTAAAAATAATTTATTGAAAATATTATCTTCTGATATTGTAGAAGGATCTTTTGTATATAATTTTTTTTTAGATAAAAATTTAATTAAAAAAAATAATATAACAATTCATTCAGTGCATTGGGTAAAAAATTTTTCTTATATAAAAGATATATTACGCAATTTAATTGATAAAACATTAGTAGTTTTTCAAAAGCAACATGGAATTTTTATAAATTTTATATTAACAGATGTTCAAGGAAAAAATTTTTGTTTTTTTTTCAATAATCAAAATAAATATGTAGTTAATTATTTTCAAATACATTTTTCTTATATTAAAGAGATAATAAATACAGAATTTCATATTGATTTATCTTTAGGGCATTTAGATGGTATTAGTAATGTTATTTTACGCAATCATTGTCCAGTATGTATAGTAGCTAATTATGTTCATTATTATAATTATAAAGGAAGTTGTAATAGTAATAAATTAGAAGAAAAAAATTTGGGAAAAATTAAATTAGTGGTGACAGGATCATTAATTGATGAATTATGTATAGATTGTACTACTTTTAATATTATTTCCCCTACAATGCATATATTAATGAAAATTAAATTGATGTGTCCTTCTATCCCAATTAACTTGTTTATTACTGGAGAAAAGATTCCAATTTTTCTTTTAGGAAGTAACAATTTTATTGTTGAAAAAATAAATTTTTTTTTAATAGGAAATATGAGTAATTATTATATTCAAATGCAATCTGAACTGTCTTGTTCAAAAATTAAGATGACACGTGTATCAGTATTAATGAATGCTCAAGGAAATTTGAATAGTTGTATTATTTCTGAATTAAAAATAAAAACACCAAACGATTATTATAACATAGAAGGCATAATTAAATGGAAAGATTTAATTAATTATAATAATGTATGTTTTTTCAACAAAATGAATATAAAGGAGTATGTAAAATATTCAACGAAGAAGTTAATATGGAAGAAAAATATGATTCAAGAGTATTTTGATAAAAACTTTTTGGGATTAGTAGTATCGTATGCTAATGTATTTGAGGGTGTTAAAGATAATGATATTGTACACAATGAATGGGTATTTATAAAAACTAATGGGAAATATGATATTTTTGATTCTATGTTGAGTAAAGGAAAATATGATAATTTTTTAGTAATACAAGAAAACATACAACAAAATCGTACTTTTGATATTTCTTTAAAACTTAAGGTAATAGATTGTTCTATTTTTTCATCTCAATCAAATAGTCATTTAAATATTTCTTGTAAATTATATAGATCAATTAGTTCATTTTCTATGTTGTTTAAAATTGATGCTCAATCTTTAAATTGGAAAAATAAAAATATTAATATTAAAAAAATTCGAATTAATAGTAATGTTCATTATGGCAAGTTAGTTCAGAGTAATTTTTTTGTGAAGTTAGATAAAGTGCAATATGAAGAGTTTTTATTACATAAACTTTTGATAAAAGGAATAGGAAATTTTTCAAAACACTTTTTAAATGTGGGATTATATGGAAAAGAATTAGTTGGAGTAATGAATATAAATGGAAAATTTGATTTATTTAATCAAATTTGGAGTGGAAAAATTGATAAAACAAACATTGTGACCCCTATAGGAACATGGAAGTTAATAAATGATATTGTTTTTATTTATCAGTATATACCTCAAAAAATTATTTTCAAATCACATTGTTGGGAAAGTAAAGTATGTAAAATCTCAATGGATGATATGATTCAAAAAAGTTTTTTAAAAAAAATATTCAAAATAAATCAGTACTTTGATTTTTCATTTTTAAATTTTAAATTAATAAATATTATAAATGCGTGTGGTACGCATATATATTTTACAGATATATGCTGGAATATTACTGATATTTTACCTCAAGGTTCTATGTATTTTTCTGTAACTCAATTAAATATTGAATTATTTAATAAAGATAATACTAATCTTTGTGTTGAAATTAATGATGCAATTTTAAATACAATATTTACTCCAATTAATTTTTCTTGTATTGGATCAATAAAAATAAAAAATGATAAAAGTTGTTGGAGATTTTCAATCACTGATTTTCATAATATTCCTAAGGTTTCTGGGAATGTAACAATTTCTAATATGAAAGTAAATTCTTTTTTTTATTTATTATTTCAATTAAAAGAATGTATAAATGGATTGATGAATATGGATTTGAATTTTCATGGATATTTAAATTCGATTAATTTTTATGGATTTATTCAATTTGAAAATTGTAACTTTAATCAATCTAATACTTTTTTTAATATGAAAGATGGTTTTTTTAAAGTTAATTTTTTTGGAGATTACGCATTATTAAGTGGTTTAATGAAAACAGAATATGGAGGGCAATTGAATCTAGATGGAAAATTGATTAAATTTAATTCTTTGACAAATTTTTACTTATTATTAAATGTAAAAGGAGATCAGATTGATATACATGTATCTCCAACAACATATGCAAAAATATCTCCTAATCTTATTTGTACAATAACTATAAATGGTATTGATATTAAAGGTAATTTAGATATACCTTATGCTCAAATTGAATTTCAAGAATTTTTAAAGAATTCGATAGAAATTTCATCTGAAGAGGTTTTATTAGATAGTCAATTTTCTCCTATTTCTACAAATAATTTTAAAAATTTAAGTATATTTACTATTTCTAATCTTTTTATACATTTAGGTCATGATGTAAATTTTAATGGATTAGGATTATATACTAAATTAAAAGGTGATTTAGAAATTACATATAATGATAAAAGTAATTTATTAGTAGTAGGACATGTTAGAACATCATCTGGTTATTTTAAAGCATATGGTATAAATTTAATACTAAAACAAGGTCAGATATTATTTTCTGGAGCAATTAATGAAGCATATCTTGATATTGAAGCAATTAAAAATACTTCTTGTGTATTGAATAACTCAAAGGATCCTATTACTGTAGGTATACATATTACTGGCATATTAGAACAATTAAAATTAGAGTTTTTATCTAATTCAGCTTTATTATCTCAACAAGAAATAGCTTCTTATTTGCTAGGAGAGTATAACACAACTTTATCTAATTTAAATATAATTAATAACAATAGAATAACATCTCTATTAATAGGGATGGGTATAGAGCGATATGAAAAATTTATTGGGAAAATTGGTAGAGTTTTAGGAGTCCAAGATTTAACAGTAAATGCGCAAGATTTTGGAACTACACCAGTAGTAGCGTTGAGCGGATATATAGCTCCTGGATTGCAAATTAAATACGGTGTGAGTATTTTTGATTTGTTTACTACAATAACAATAAGATATTGTATAAATCATCAGTTATATTTAGAGGCTACATCTAAAGGTTACGATTATGCACTAGACTTGTTGTATAAATTTAATCTTTTTGATTAAATTTATACAACAAGTCTAGTGTTATAGATTTTGATTTTGTATTAAAGAAAATCAATTTTTTATTATTTATGTTTGTATTTTTTATTTTTCAATTTTAGCGCGTTGAAAGGCATTAAAAATTTTTGATTTAGCTACATTAGCATTTTTCCATTCTTTTATTTTTACCCATTTATTAGGCTCTAGATCTTTATAATGTTCGAAAAAATAAGTAATCTGAGTACGTAAAAGAACTGGTAATTCATCTATATCTTTTATAGAATCATATTGGTTTGATATTTTTTTATGTGGTACTGCTATGATTTTATAATCCTCCCCAGATTCATCTATCATATCTAGCATGCCTATAGGTCTGCAATGAATTACAGATCCGATAAATAAGGGATAAGGTGTAAATACCAAGACATCAATAGTATCTCCATCTGGAGCTAATGTGTTGTTTACATATCCATAATTACATGGATAAAACATAGGGGTAAACAAAAATCTATCAACATAAACTACTCCAGTTTCTTTGTTAATTTCATATTTTACAGGAGATGAATTTGACGGGATTTCAATTATTACATATATATCTTCTGGAATATTATCTCCAGCTGAAACTTTTTGTAGATTCATACTGTTTTTAATTAATAAACTTAATCAATCTATAATTTAATTGGTTTTACTTTAAAAATAACTACAAAAATTACTTATTCTTAAAAAAAATAAACAACATACAATAATACTAAATAATATATCATACAAAAGACTTTTTATTTGTCAAGTATAAATTTGTTGATAATAATTTTTATTATTGATATCTTTGTATTATAAAGTGAGCTAATTTTTTTAAAGCTTGTTTATATGGAGATGTAGGTAAAACATTTAAACAAGAAATAGCTTTATTAATTTTAGTTTCAGCGCATTTTTTAGTGTATTCTAAAGAACCATATTGTTGCATTGTATGTAAAATAATATTAAAAAAATGACGACTATTGCCATGTATAATAGCTTGTCGTATAATTGATGCTTCTTTAGGTGTGCTATGGTGAATAGCATGTAACAAAGGTAGTGTAAGTTTACCTTCATTTAAATCATTTCCTGTGTGTTTGCCTAAAGAAATAGTGTCGGTTGCTCCATAATCTAATAAGTCATCAATTAATTGAAATGCAATTCCTATATATTTTCCATAGTTACTTAACGCTTGTTCTTGTTTAAGATTAGCATTGGCTACAATTGCTGACGATTGAGAAGCTACTTCAAATAAACGAGCTGTTTTATTATAAATAATTTTCATGTAATTATTAATGGTAATGGTAGGATCATGACAATGTACTAATTGTAATATTTCTCCTTCTGAAATAATATTAACTGCATTAGCCATTAAGGAAAGTATTCGTAAAGATTGTAATTCTGTCATCATTTGAAAGGCACGGGTATATATAAAATCACCTACCAATATACTAGCAGAATTTCCAAAAATTACATTAGCAGTTATTTTTCCTCTTCTCATTTCTGATGTATCTACAACATCATCATGCAATAAAGTAGCTATATGGATAAATTCTATTAATGTAGCAATAATAATATGTTGTGTTTTTTTATAAGTTAATGATTTTGCAATCAATAAAATCATAATTGATCGAATTTTTTTTCCTCCACTATTGATAATATGGTGAACTAATTTGTTAATTAGAGTTGTTTTTGATTTTAATCTTCTACAAATTTCAAAATTAACACTAGTCATATCTTGTTGGATAAGTTTATTTATTTGATTTATATTCATGTTATTACGATTAGTTGTGGTTATGTTTTTATATAATTGTTAGTGGCATTATGCTAATTGTACTATTAAATGTAATAATTTTTATTAATATGGTAATAAGTGTGTTTAATTTTATTAATTGTGTTGAGAAACATGATATTATAATGTATAAATATCTAATTTAGATAAAGTGTGATAATATCAGATTATAACAAGAGATGGATTATTATTTATGTATGCGGTTTTTCAAAGTGGAAGTAGGCAGTACCATGTTCATATAGGAAAAGTAATTTATATTGATAGGATGGTTATTAGCATTGGAAGTCAAATTGAATTTAATCAAGTTCTTTTTCTGGAAAAGAATGATTGCATTCAAGTGGGTACTCCGTTTATCAGTGCTGTCAGGATTATAGCTAGTATTATTAGTCATGATCGTTGTAAAAAGATAAAGATTATTAAATTTCGTCGTCGGAAACATTTTAAAAAATCTCAAGGACATCGACAATATGTTACAAAAATAAAAATTATAGATATTGTAACTTCTTCTTAATATAGAAATAGAAGGATGTTGTGTATTATTTTATATAGGAAAATAGAATATATGGCACATAAAAAAGCTGGAGGTTCTACTCGTAATGGTCGGGATTCACAAGGGAAACGGTTAGGGGTGAAACATTTTGCAGGAGAGTTTGTTTCTGCGGGTAGTATTCTTGTTCGACAACGTGGAAGTAAATTTCATCCTGGCAGATATGTAGGCTGTGGAAGAGACTATACTCTTTTTGCTTTAAGAAATGGAAAGGTATTTTTTAAAAAGAAAGGTAAATTAAATCGTAAATTAGTTTATATTATTGCTTGAAGGTAAATATAAATAAATATTTATTGTTTAAATTTTTGTTTTTACTAAGATAAACAACAATGTAATACAATAATAATTATGGTATTTTAGTCGTTGATGGTGTTATGCGTTTTGTTAATAATTTTGCATTGATTAAGATTGATAGTATATAGTGATATATTATAATGTGATATATCATGATATAATGCAATACATTAATGTTTTATTATTAAAAAATTAAGGATGAGAGGTGAAATTTGTTGATTCAGTAAATATTACTGTAATAGCTGGTAATGGCGGTAATGGATATGTTAGTTTTTTTAAAAAATGGAGAAAAAGTGTTTTTTTAAACAAACCTGATGGTAGTAACGGAGGAGATGGTGGTAGTGTTTGGTTATTATCTGATTCTAATATTAGCACTTTAAATTATTTTAGTAATAATCGTATATTTAGAGCTAGTAATGGAAAATCAGGTCAGATTAGGGGTTGTACTGGAAAGCGTGGAAAAGATTTGATAATACATGTTCCTATTGGTACTCGTGTAAGTTGTCAGAAAACAAATAAATTTTTAGGAGATATGGTAAATCAACCAAGTGGAACTTTGTTGATGGTAGCTCGTGGTGGTCGTCATGGCATAGGTAATAGTGGTGTTAAATATTTTAAAAAAAAGTGTAATAAGAATAACAAAGATATTGAATATTTTGATAAAGTGAGAGTAAAAGGAGAGCCTGGAGAAATTAGACATTTATTTCTAGATTTAATTTTAATAGCAGATGTAGGAGTGTTTGGATTACCTAATTCTGGAAAGTCTAGTTTTATTAGTATGGTATCTAAAGCTAAGTCTAAAATAGCAGAGTATCCGTTTACTACCCTAACTCCTACTTTAGGAGTTGTGCAGATGGATACTAATAATAATGTTTTAAACAGCAATAATAGATTTGTTATAGCAGATATTCCAGGTATAATTAAAGGGGCTTCTATAGGGTCTGGTTTAGGAATAAAATTTCTCAAACATTTACAACGTTGTCAAATGTTATTGCATTTTGTTGACATCAGTCCAGCAGACCAATCTGATCCAGTGAGAAATATTATAGATATTGAAAAAGAACTAAAAGTTTATAATAAAAAATTAATTAATAAGACTAGATGGTTAATTTTTAATAAAATAGATTTATTGGATAAATTGGAAGCAGAAAATAAGATAAATTTTATAATTAGATCTTTAGGATGGAATAATCGTTATTATGCTATTTCTGTTATACATGAAATAAATTTATCGTTATTATGTTGGGATATTATGAAATTTATTGGCAGTAATAGTATTGTATCTGCTATAAACAGGTAGATTGTGATTGTGATGTCATAATTGTCAGTATTATTTTTATAATTAGTATAATTCATGCATATTATGTTTTGTGTGTGTTAGTTAGTAGTAATAGATTATTGTTATTTATTGGTTGATAGTTTTAGAAATAAATTTAATTCTTAAGTGTATTAAGAAATACAATGAATATTAGTGAAAGATTATATATTCTTTATATTTTGAAACTTATTTTGATAAAATACAATTGATGTGATGATTATGAAAATGAAGCAAGTTCCTATGACCTTACGTGGAGCAGAAAAGTTGAGGAAAAAGTTAGATTATTTAAAAAATGTATTGCGTCCAGAAATTATAAAGAATATTTCTGAAGCGCGAAAACATGGAGATTTAAAGGAAAATTCTGAATATCATGCTGCTCGAGAACAGCAAGGTTTTTGTGAAGGCCGTATCCAAGAGATAGAATATAAATTATCAAATGCATATATTATTGATGTAACTAAAATAATTTCTGATAAAAAAGTTGTATTTGGCGCGACCGTTTTTATTGAAAATATGGAAACTCAATGTAAAAAGATGTACCGTATTGTTGGGGATGATGAATCTAATTTAAAAAAAAATATGATTTCTATTAGCTCACCTATAGCTCAAGGGTTGATTGGTAATAAGGAAGGAGATATTGTGATAATTAATACTCCACAAGGACAAATAAAATATAAAATTATTAAAATTGAATATTCATCAGAAGAGTAATTTGTGTATTTCTAATGATTACAGGTAATTGTATGGTTTATGTGGTATCTAAAAAATATAGTGAACAAAATGCTATGTAATAAATACTGATAGAATAAATAGATTTATGCATATGGTCATTTTATAATAAATATTATATATTAGGTATATAATAATTGTATTTATTTTGTGACATCTTTAATAAGTAGTTAATTTAATGAAATTTAAATTTGTTGTTAATCAATTTAGTAGATTATTACCGTTATATGTAAGTAATAAATAGGTTTTATATAGAATCATATGTTCGATAAAAAACGTTTTATACGTACATCAAAATGGACGAAAAAATATTATACAGATCAATATACACGTGCAGCACGAGTTCAAAGATTGAGATCGCGTTCTTGGTTTAAATTACAATTTATTGATCAAATTGATATTTTATTTAAAAAAGGTATAACAGTAATAGATTTAGGATCTGCTCCTGGGGGTTGGTCTATTTATGCGTCAAAAAAGGTAAGTAATACAGGACGTATTATGGCATGTGATATATTACCTATGAAAAAAATTAAAGGTGTTGATTTTTTACAAGGCAATTGTGAAGATCCTGATTTTATTAAAAAAATATGTTTTTGGGCAAACGATAAAAAGGTTCAGATTATTTTATCTGATATGTCTCCTAATACAACTGGAATATCAATAATTGATGTATGTAAATCTATACGTCTTGGAGATATAGCATTAAATATGTGTCAGAATGTTTTGGAGTTAGGAGGATCATTTTTAGTAAAAGTTTTTCAGGGAAAAGGTTTTGAGCAATATTTATATAATGTGCAATCTTTATTTTATAATGTAAAGATTCGTAAACCGAGTTCTTCAAGATATAATTCTCGTGAAGTTTATATTGTAGCAAAAAGATTTAGATACAAGGCAATTGATATATTATGAATTATATTAATGAGATTTATTAAAATTGGTTAGGAAGAGGGGTTATTCTTTTGAGTGACATGGCAAAAAACCTAATTCTTTGGTTAGTTATTGCGGTAGTATTAATTTCTTTATTTCAAAACTTTGGATTTAATGACTCAAATAATCGTAAGGTAGATTATTCTACTTTTATGTATGAGTTAAATCAAGATCAAATTGGAGAAGCTCATATTAACGGAAGAGAAATTGTTGTTATAAAAAAAGATAGCAGTCGTTACATTACTTATATTCCAGTAAATGATCCAAAATTACTTGATATTCTTTTGACAAAAAAAGTTAAAGTAGTTGGAGAACCACCAGAAGAACCTAGTTTAATTACTTCTATATTAATTTCTTGGTTTCCTATGTTGTTGTTAATAGGAGTATGGATTTTTTTTATGCGTCAAATGCAGGGAGGTGGTAAAGGGGCGATGTCTTTTGGAAAAAGTAAAGCGAAGATGCTTAACGAAAATCAAATCAAAACTACTTTTGAAGATGTTGCAGGATGTGATGAAGCAAAAGAAGAAGTAAAAGAATTAGTAGAATATTTACGTGAACCGAATAAATTTAAAAAATTAGGTGGAAAAATACCTAAAGGAATTTTAATGGTGGGACCTCCAGGAACTGGTAAAACTTTGTTAGCGAAAGCAATAGCTGGAGAAGCTAAAGTTCCTTTTTTTACTATTTCAGGATCTGATTTTGTAGAAATGTTTGTTGGAGTAGGTGCATCTAGAGTACGAGATATGTTTGAACAAGCAAAGAAATCAGCACCCTGTATTATTTTTATTGATGAAATTGATGCAGTTGGTAGACAAAGAGGTGCAGGATTGGGAGGAGGACATGATGAACGAGAACAAACTTTAAATCAAATGTTAGTAGAAATGGATGGATTTGAAGGAAATGAAGGAATTATTGTAATAGCTGCTACTAATAGACCAGATGTTTTAGATCCTGCATTATTAAGGCCTGGAAGATTTGATCGTCAAGTTATAGTAGGATTGCCAGATATTAGAGGTCGAGAACAAATACTAAGAGTGCATATAAAAGTAGTTCCATTATCTTCGGATGTTAATATATCGGTAATAGCGAGGGGCACTCCTGGTTTTTCAGGAGCAGATTTAGCTAATCTTGTAAATGAAGCTGCTTTATTTGCTGCTAGAGAAATGAAAAATTCAGTATCTATGTCAGAATTTGAAAAAGCTAAAGATAAAATAATGATGGGGACAGAACGACGTTCTATGGTGATGACGGAAATTCAAAAAGAGTCTACTGCATATCATGAAGCAGGTCATGCTATTATTGGAAGGTTAGTTCCAGATCATGATCCTGTACATAAAGTGACTATTATTCCTCGTGGTCGAGCTTTAGGAGTAACGTTTTTTTTGCCAGAAGTAGATGCTCTTAGCGTGAGTAAGCAAAAATTGGAGAGTCAGATTTCTACATTATATGGAGGAAGATTGGCTGAAGAAATAATTTATGGAGTAAATAGAGTATCTACTGGATCTTCTAATGATATTAAAATAGCTACATCTATTGCTCGTAATATGGTAACGCAGTGGGGGTTTTCAGAAAAATTAGGACCATTATTATATGCTGAAGAAGAAGAAGAGATATTTCTTGGTCGATCAGTAGCTAAAGCAAAACATATGTCTGATGAAACTGCTCGTATTATTGATCAAGAAATTAAATTGTTAATTGAAAGAAATTATTTAAGAGCTCGGACGTTGTTAATAGAAAATATAGATATTTTGCATGCTATGAAAGATGCATTAATTAAATATGAAACTATTAATGCATCTCAAATAGATGATTTAATGAATAGGAAAAGTATGAAAGGCTCATTTCATGAAGAAGGTATACAAAAAAAAATCGATAAGGTAGATAATGTACAATCTGATACTTCAAAAAAAGTACAATCTACAAGTAAAGAATCTTATGATAATAATCCAAATATAGCATCATAATAAATAGAAATTTATTTAAAGTAATAAATATTTGTATTTATATATAAGTTTTGTATGTACTATTGTGTACGTAGTTAATCAAGGGCTATTGTTAATAATAATTTTTTATTGTATATAGCAAAAATATTATGAAATTAATTAGTAATAATCGAGTTTTAGATCTTTTTTACCCGCAAGTTATGGGAATTTTAAATATTACTCCTGATTCATTTTTTGATGGAGGATTATATAATACTATGCCTAAAGCAATTAATCATGTATTTGATATGATTAATGATGGAGCTACTTTAATTGATGTTGGAGGAGAATCTACCAGACCAGGATCTAATGGAATTAGTGATGAAGAAGAAGCAGAACGTGTTTTGCCTGTAATACGTGCCATTGTAGATCGTTTTGATATTTTTATTTCAGTAAATACATCATCAGCATTAGTAATGAAAGAAAGTGCTGAAATCGGGATACATTTAATTAATGATGTAAGATCATTGACTACTAAAGGAGCAATACAGGCTGCAGAATGTTCTAATCTGCCGGTATGCTTAACTCATATGCAAGGCAATCCAAATACTATGCAAAAGTTTCCTAATTACCATAACGTTTTACATGAGGTAAATGATTATTTTAGTGCTCAGATTGCAAGATGTGAATTAGCAGGTATTAGTAAAACTCGATTATTACTTGATCCTGGGTTTGGTTTTGGAAAAAAAAATCAGCATAATTATCAGTTGTTATCAAATTTAAAATATTTTCATCATTTTGGTTTACCTTTGCTGATAGGAGTATCTAGAAAGTCAATGTTAAATTATAACAATCGTACTGATTCTTCAAAAAATAGATTGGCAGGAAGTATAGCATGTGCTGTCATTGCAGCAATGCAAGGAGTGCAAATTATTCGGGTTCATGATGTTAAAGAAACAGTGGAGGCATTACAAGTAGTTAAATTTGTACAAGAAAAAGAAAGAATTTAATGGAAATAGGAATTATTTATATGAATCATTTGAGGTATTTTGGAACTGATGGGATTAGAGGAAGAGTAGGTTTACCTCCAATTACTCCAGATTTTATGCTAAAATTAGGATGGGCTGTTGGAAAAGTGCTAAATTGTTGTAGTAAAAGTCGATTTAATCAAGTGATTATAGGCAAAGATACTCGTATCTCTGGGTATATGTTGGAATCAGCATTGGAGTCAGGATTAGCTGCTGCTGGTTTATCTGCTTCATTAACTGGACCTATGCCAACTCCAGCTATTGCGTATTTAACTCGTACTTTTAGAGCTGAAGTTGGTATTGTTATTTCTGCTTCACATAATCCATTTTATGATAATGGTATTAAATTTTTTTCTATAAAAGGTACCAAATTAAATAATTATGTAGAACATTCTATTGAAATAGAACTGAAAAAATGTTTAACATGTGCTCAGCCTAAATTATTAGGAAAAGCTAGTCGTATTGTAGATGCTGTCGGGCGTTATATTGAATTTTGTAAAAGCACATTTCCTACTCATCTTAGTTTAAAGAAATTAAAGATTGTTGTTGATTGCGCTAATGGCGCTACTTACCATATTGCTCCAAGTGTATTTCGAGAATTAGGAGCGGATGTAATACCTATTTTTTGTCAGCCTAATGGAATTAACATTAATAAAGCATGCGGAGCCATGGATATTCGTCAATTAAGAGCAAAAGTTTTATCGAAGAAAGCAGATTTAGGTATTGCATATGATGGAGATGGAGATAGAGTAATTATGGTAGATCATATTGGCAATAAAGTAAATGGAGACCATATGTTATATATATTAGCTAGAGAATACTTGTATGGTAGAAAATTAAATGGAGGTATAGTAGGAACGCTTATGAGTAATATGGGTTTAGTATTAGCATTGAAACAATTAAATATTCCTTTTGTACGTGCTAATGTTGGAGATCGCAATGTATTGTCTATGTTAAAAAAAAAAGGATGGTATATTGGTGGAGAAAATTCAGGTCATATCGTTTTATTGAATAAAACTACTACTGGAGATGGAATTATTGTAGCTTTACAAATACTATCCACGATGGTAACTAATCATGTTAGTTTATATGAGTTATGTCATGATATATATTTGTTACCTCAAATTTTGATTAATGTGTATTGTTTTGGTTTATCAAATCTTTTACAGTCTAGTTTAATAAAAAAAGAAGTAAAAGTAGTGAAAAAGGAATTGTCTGATCAAGGTCGAATATTGTTACGTCAATCTGGGACCGAACCATATATCAGAATTATGGTGGAAGGAAGAAAATATAGTAAAATTTTATGTCTAGCTAAAAGAATTGCTTCAGTAATTAAAGAAGAAATAAATAAAGTTAACAAGTTAATAATATGAGATAATTTTTGTTGAAATATTGATAAAAATTATTAATTATAAATAGGAATGGTACGAATTATGTATCAATTTTTTTTGGTTACATTTGTAATAATAGCTGTTATTTTAGTTATTTTAATTATGTTACAACAAAATAATGGGAATAGCATAGGAGGATTTGATCATCGTTCTTTGGGAGATATGTTAAATTCTGGATCTTTTAACGATAATTTGACTCGTATGATTGTTATATTAGCTGTATTGTTTTTTTTATTTAGTTTAATATTGGGAAATATGAATAGTAAATATAATGATCATGTGTATCTTCAAAGTAGCAGTAAACAGAAAAGATAAGACTATACGACGAGTATAATAAATATATGCAATAAATATGACAATAGTTTAGTAATTATTTATTAGTAGAATACAATATTTTATTAAGAGAAATTTGAATCTTTGTTATTGTAATGTAGTGTTTTGTATATACTCAAGAAGTAAATTTATTACTGTCTAATGCCGAGATGGTGAAAAAGGTATACACGCTATTTTGAGGGGATAGTTCCTTGTATTAGGATTGCGGGTTCGATTCCCGTTCTCGGCATTAGACAGTAATAAATTAATTAGTTGATTTTTTTGAATATTTCAAGTAAACTGAAACAGTTGGCTTTTAAAAAATCGCGGGGTGGAGCAGTATGGTAGCTCGTCGGGCTCATAACCCGAAGGTCGTTGGTTCAAATCCGACCCCCGCAACCATTAATTGGTAATATATGATATTTTTGATTTGATTATGTAGTTTCAATATAAATTAGTTTTCCTTTAATAAAAATGGAAAACTGGTAGTCTTGTTTTTCAAAATAATATTTAGTTTTAATTGTAAAGAATTAAGGAAAATTCATATTTCATTGCATTTTGTGAATATTGTTTATAATAGTTGTTGTTTTAGTCGTTATTTAAAATATTTAAGATATGTGTATAAAATGATACTAAAGTTAACTTTTTTACAATATATTAATAATAATTAATATATAAAATATACACAAGTGGTTTGATGGAAATGTAATGTTTATTGTATCTTTCTATCTGTATAGATAATATAATATTGTTCAAGATATAAATAAAAAATAAATTAAATTAAATTGTTATATTATTATTAGTATAATAACTGACTGAGATTATTTGGAATGAATAAAGAAATTCTATCTGTAGTAGAAGTAGTTTCTAATGAAAAAGCAGTTCCAAAAGAAAAGATTTTTGCTGCATTAGAAACAGCTTTAGTCACTGCAACTAAGAAACAATTTGAGCAGGATATTGATGTAAGAGTAATAATTGATCGGAAATCAGGTCAAATACATACTTTTCGTCGGTGGATTGTAGTAAATCAAGTGATACATCCTACTAAGGAAATTACGTTAGAGGCTGCTCGTTTAGAAAATTCTAAAATCAGTATTAATGATTATATTGAAGATACTATTGAATCAATTGGGTTTGATAGAATTACAACTCAAACAGCTAAACAGGTAATTATTCAAAAATTACGTGAAGCAGAGCGAATGGTTATTATTGAACAATTTTTAAGTCGTCAAGGAAATATTATTACAGGTATAATAAAAAAAATACATAGAAATGCTATTCATGTAGATTTAGGTAATAATGCTGAAGGTATAATTAAAAGAGAAGATATGTTGCCTAGAGAAAATTTTAGATTAGGAGATCGAATACGTGGAATATTATATGAAGTTAAACCCGATTCTAAAGGTCATCAATTATTTATAAGTCGTACTTGTACAGAAATGTTAATTGAATTGTTTCGTATCGAAGTTCCTGAAATTGGAGAAGAAGTTATTACTATAAAATCAGCTGCTAGAGATCCTGGTTCTAGATCTAAGATCGCTGTTAAGACAAATGATAATCGTATTGATCCTATAGGAGCATGTGTTGGAATGAGAGGAGCACGAGTACAAGCTGTTTCTAGTGAATTAGGAGGCGAACGGGTTGATGTTATATTGTGGGATGATAATCCTGTTCAATTCGTCATTAATGCTATGTCCCCGGCTGATGTAGTTTCGATTATTGTAGATGAAGATAAGCATGTGATGGATATTTCAGTTGATGAGTCTAATTTAGCTCAAGCTATTGGAAGAAATGGTCAAAATATTCGATTAGTATCTCAGTTAAGTGGATGGGAACTGAATATCATGACAACTCATGAGTTAGATAAAAAACGTCAATTTGAATTGTGTAATACGATAAATGTTTTTGTTCAAGTATTAAATATTGATGAGGAATCTGCTAAGGTGTTAATTGATTCCGGATTTTCCTCTTTAGAAGAATTAGCGTATGTTCCTATAACAGAATTATTATCGATCGGAGTATTTGATTCAAAAACAGTAGAACTTTTAAGATTTAGAGCAAAACAGGCCCTAAAAAATTTTTCTGGATTTGATAAATCTACAGGAAAAAATAATTATGATAACAGTATAAATTCAGTGTCAGAATTATTACAATTGTCTGGTCTTAAATATGAAATAGCATTAAAATTAGTTGATCGTGGAATTTGTAAATTAGAAGATTTAGCTGAACAAGATGTTTTAAGTTTATCTGAAATACAAGAGTTAACAAAAAAGGAAATTGGAGATTTAATTATGGAAGCTCGAAATATTTGTTGGTTTAATTGTAATCATAAATAGAGATAATAATGTTTTAAATTAAAATAAAATGTAAAGGATTATTATGATATCATCACACGTGACAATTCAGACATTGGCTATAGAAATGCAGATGTCTGTTAATCATTTAATACAGCAATTCTTAAATGCAGGTATTATTAAAACTGCATTTGATTTTGTTACTCAAAAAGAAAGAGAAATTTTATTTAAACATATGGATTGTAATAGGATAGCAGTATTTAATGAGTTTGCTTTACAAAGGAAGACTCGTAGTACTTTAAATGTATCTAGTATTAGCGGTAAAAATAAAAAAATACAAATAGAGGTACGTAAAAAACGTGTATATATGGTAAAATGTGCTGTTCAAGATTCTTATTCTTCTAATGAATCACATGTTGTATTGCAAGATAGAAAAAGAAATAATGAACATAAAAGTAACGATAATGAATTAATTGAATGTAGTTCACAGCATAATAAGTTATTTTTTTCGAATATTAATAAGGAACAGGATTTTACTGATAAAAAAAGTATTATTGGAAAAAATAGTGTTAACTCAATAGATATAATTTCTGTTAAAAATAAATTAGAAACAGAAGTTTTTGATGTTGCAGATAATAAAATTCAAAAAGATATCAATGTAAGTCAAAAAGAACAATTAAACAATAAACAGGATGAATTATATAATAAAAAAGATTTAAATGTATTTATAACAAACAAGAGTAGTGTTATTGGTAATAGTAATGATAAATTAGGTAAAAATATTACATCAAAAAATGCTAAAAAAGATGATAAAAAATTAGAAAATGATTGTAGGAATAATGGTAATCGGATTCGTTTGAGATATAAAAATTTTGGAAAATTAATTAAACATAAACGGCATTATAAATCTAGATCATATATAGATATAATGAATGACTCTGATAAAGAAGAAAAGTTGTCGATTTCTACTGTGTATCGTATTAATAAAAATAAAAGAAAAAAAAGTGTCCTAGTGCAAGATTTTAATAAACCTGTCAATATAATTTCTCGTAATATTATTATAGATGAAACAATTAGTGTATCAGAATTATCTAATAAGATGTCGGTAAAAAGTTCACATATGATTAAGAATATGATGAAATTAGGATTGATCATAACTGCTAATCAAATTTTAGATCAAGAAACTGCTCAATTAATTGTGGAAGAAATGGGGCATCGAGCAATTTTACGTCGTGAAAATGAATTAGAAGAGTTCATTATGAACGATGGGTACGTAAATAATATTTGTGATAATACTGTTAATTTTAAAAATAATAGAATTAATTATAAAAATAGAGCTCCGATAGTAACAATTATGGGACATGTTGATCATGGAAAGACTTCTCTTCTTGATTACATTCGCTCTACAACTATTGTTTCTTCTGAGGTTGGTGGAATTACTCAAGGTATAGGGGCGTATTGTGTAAATACTGAAAATGGTATGATTACTTTTTTAGATACTCCTGGTCATGAAGCATTTGCTACAATGAGAATACGTGGAATTAAATTAACTGATATTGTTGTGTTAGTAATAGCTGCTGATGATGGAGTGATGCCACAAACTGTTGAATCTATTAATCATATTAAGAAATTTAATATACCAGTGATAGTAGCTATAAATAAAATTGATAAGCTTAACAGTAATATTGATCGAATAAAAAATGAATTAAATAGTTATAATTTAGTTCCAGAAGAATGGGGTGGGCATACTCAATTTGTAAATGTTTCGGCTATTTTAGGAACAGGTGTTAATGATTTAATAGATGCAATTTTATTACAGGCAGAAATGTTAGAGTTAAAAACAGTTCATTGTGGAATAGCAAAAGCTGTCGTTATTGATTCTTTTTTAGATAAAGGAAGGGGACCGGTTGCTATTATTTTAGTTCGTGAAGGAGAATTGAAATGCGGTGATATTATTTTATGTGGTACAGAATACGGTCGAGTTAAAGCTATGCGTAATGAATTTGGATGTAGCATTACAGCTGCTGGTCCATCAATGCCGATAGAATTATTAGGTTTATCAGGAACTCCTGATGCTGGAGATATGTTAATTGTAGTGCATAATGAAAAAAAAGCTAAAGAAGTAGCTGTATATAGAAAAGAAAAAAAACGTGAAATAAAGTTAGCAAATAATGCTGACAAATCTTCTGTAATAAAGAATGTGTTTAATAATATTAATGCTGAGAATAGAATTCCTGAATTAAATTTTATTGTGAAATCTGATACTTGTGGAGCTGCTGAAGTTATTTGTGAATCTTTAAAAAAATTATCAACCAACGATGAAGTAATAGTAAAAATTTTATCTACTTCTATTGGCAATATCACTGAAACAGATGCTATATTAGCATTAACTTCTGAAGCTACTATATTAGGTTTTAATATTAAATCAGATCTTATTGCTCGGAATATTATTGAATCACATCATGTAGATGTACGTTATTATTCTGTGATTTATGATTTATTACATGAAGTAAAAAAATTAATACGTAGCAAATCAGTTCCAAAATATAAATACGAAATAATTGGATTAGCTAAGGTCTATAATATTTTTAGATCTCCTAAAAATGGAACGATAGCTGGTTGTTTAGTGACTCAAGGAATAATGAAACTTCATAAAAAAGTCAAAATAATACGTAATGACTCAGTGATCCATGAAGGGGAATTAGAATCATTACGTCATTTTAAAAATGATGTAAATGAGATTAAGAGTGGCATTGAATGTGGTGTAGGAATAAAAAATTATAATGATATTTGCGCCGGAGATATAATTGAAGTATTGGATTTAAAAATAAATTATCGTGTATAATGAATTATAAATATTAAATATTTTAGTTATTATATATGTTTTTTATTCTTTTTTTTATTATAGTAAAAAGATTAGATAAGATGATAAAGTTGTTTTTTAAAACAGAGAAGATAATTAAAATATATGCAGATGATATGTAGTAACCGATATAATTTTGTTTATTAAGGCATTTTTAAAATGTATACAAGGCGATCTAGTCGTATTCAACGTATTTCTCAGGAAATACAAAGGAAAGTTTCTGTTATTATGCAGCGTAAAATACAGGATCCTCGTATAGGAATTACTACAATTTCAGGAGTGAAAGTATCTAAAGATTTAAGATATGCTAAAGTTTTTATTACTTTTTTAGATAAAAATAATTTAGAAGAAATAAATAGTGCTATTAAAATTGTACAAAAAGCTTCTTGTTTTATTCGATTTGTATTGGCTCATTCTATAAATTTTCGAGTAGTTCCAATATTGTTATTTAAATATGATTCTTCTTTGATATCAGGATTGAAAGTAGATGATTTAGTGTCACAATTAAATAAAAATAAACGCATATAATTAATATGAGTATATGTAAATGAATGCAAAGATATTTAAATTTATTTAAACGGGATGTGCATGGGATCTTATTATTAGATAAACCAGCTGGATTGTCTTGCAGTTTTGTATTAAATAGAATTAAGAAATTTTTTTATGTTAAAAAGGTTGGATATGCTGGTACTCTGGATCCATTAGCAACAGGAATGCTGCCTATTTGTTTTGGAAAATTAACAAAATTTTCTACATATTTATTAGATTCTGATAAACGGTATATAGTGTCAGCTAAATTAGGAGAAAGTACTGACACTTTTGATGCAGATGGAGTAATTGTTAGTACTAAATCTGTGCAATGTAGCGAAAAAAAAATCGAAAAATGCTTAAAATCTTTCGTAGGTAAATCTTATCAGATTCCTCCTATGTTTTCAGCAATAAAATATCGTGGATTACCTTTATATAAATATGCAAGACAAGGTATTGTTGTACCTAGAGAACCTAGGATAATTTATGTCTATTATTTATCTTGTATTAATAGAATAGATAATATTATTGAGTTGAATATTTATTGTTCTAAAGGTACTTATATACGTAGTATAATTAATGATATTGGAGAGAAATTGGGGTGTGGAGCGCATGTTGTGAGATTGCGTCGATTAATGGTATCTAAATATGTCTCTTCGTCTATGATAAATATTAAAACTATTGAGGATATTTTTTATAATAAAGTTTTAAGTGATATAGAGGTATTAAATAAGCTTGACAAATTATTAATAGATCAATCATAGTGATTGATGGTATAAAATGAATTTTTAGAGATAATAGTTTTTGTAATGTATGCATATTTATGTACATGATGTAACATGGTGTACGTGATGATGAAATAGGTTGTTAAAATTAAAAATATTTTTATAAAAATTAAGTAATTTATTTATTTTAATAAATATTATTGTTAATAATTATTTTAATTAGATTAAAGAATAAAAATTATATTTTATTAGCATTATAGAGAGATTAATTAGTATTTATAGTGTATATATGATAAAAGTATAATATTAGAAATTTTTATTCTTTATGAAAGGTAATATAAATGTCTTGTAATATAAAAAAAAATGAAATTATTTTAAAGTTTGGAAACAATAGTAAAAATACTGGAGTTACTGAAGTACAAGTTGCCTTATTAACCGAGCGTATTAATCACCTAAAATATCATTTTGATAAACATAAAAATGATCATCATAGTCGTTATGGTTTATTAAAAATAGTTGCTCAACGTCGGAAATTATTAAAATATTTAAAAAATAATAGTATATTACGATATAATAATTTAATTAAAATTTTGGGGTTACGCCATTAAATAAAAAATAGTAAATTAATTTGAATAAATAAATAATAGCTAATTAACGTAAATTGTTGTTGAGTAGGGTTTTATGAAGTAAATTGTATGTATAAATTTTTAGAGAAGTGAAGTTATATTATTTAGTAAGAGATTAACTTCTGATTTTTGTTTAAAAGTTAGTTTTGTTTTATAAGAAAAAAGAAAGGATATTATTTTGATAAAGTCGACTATTTGTGAATTTCAATATGGTAAACATACTATAATTTTGGATACTGGTACTATAGCTCGTCAAGCTAATGCTGCAGTTATGATTAGTATGGATGATACTACTGTACTGGTTACTGTAGTAAGCTCTGATCAAGTTAAAATGGATCAAGATTTTTTTCCTTTAATTATAAATTATCAAGAACGTACTTACGCTGCTGGTAAATTTCCAGGAGGATTTTTTAGAAGAGAAGGTAGGCCTAGTGAAGGTGAGATATTAACTGCTCGATTAATAGATAGACCAATACGCCCGTTGTTTCCAAAAGGTTTTTATAATGATATTCAGATAATAGCTACTGTAGTTTCAGTGAATCCTCAAATATCTCCAGATATTGTTGCTATAATAGGAGCATCTGCAGCATTAAGTTTATCTGATATTCCTTTTTTAGGGCCTATAGGAGCAGCAAGAGTTGGTTATATTAATAATGAGTATGTATTAAATCCGACTACTACAGAATTGTCTCATAGTAAACTAGATTTAGTTATTTCAGGAACAGAATCTAATGTTTTGATGGTTGAATCAGAATCTCGTTTATTAAATGAGCAAGAGATATTGAATGCTGTTATGTTTGGACATGAACAACAACAAATAGTAATCCAAAACATTAATAAATTAGTACAAGAAGTTGGGAAATCTAAATATATTTGGAAAAAAAAAGAGTTAGATATAGATTTGCAACAATATTTATCTAGTTTGTATGAATCTCGTTTAAATTCTACTTCTATTGTTATAGATAGAAAAAATCGTCAAGAACAGTTAAATAATATAAAGCAAGATCTTATTGATATTATTTGTAGTGAATATAGCGATGATACTTTTAATAAAAGCGAAGTGGTATGTTTTTTAAATGATTTAGAAGCTTTATTATTGCGTCGACGTATTTTAAAAGATAATTTACGTTTTGATGGTCGGTCTCAAGATATGATTAGAGAGATAGATATAAAAGTTGGAATATTATCTAGGACTCATGGATCAGCATTATTTACTAGGGGAGAAACTCAAGCTTTAGTTTCTGTGACTTTAGGAACTGAACGTAATGCTCAAAATTTAGATGAACTTACAGGGGAACGTGTAGATCGATTTTTATTGCATTATAATTTCAATCCATATTGTGTAGGAGAAATTGGTATAGTAGGGGCACCAAAAAGACGTGAAATAGGTCATGGTCGTTTAGCGAAAAGAGGAATGTTAGCAGTTATGCCTAATGCCAATGAGTTTCCATATACAATACGAGTGGTATCAGAAATTACTGAATCTAATGGGTCATCTTCTATGGCTTCTACTTGTGGAGCATCTTTAGCGTTAATGGACGCTGGAGTACCTATTAAAGAATCTGTAGCAGGAGTTGCTATGGGATTAATTAAAGAAGAAAATAAGTTTATGGTGTTGTCTGACATTATTAGTGATGAGGATCGTATTGGTGATATGGATTTTAAGGTATCTGGAGGTAGAACAGGTATAACGGCATTGCAGATGGATATTAAGGTAACTGGAGGAGTGACTTATGAAATTCTTCGAGTTGCTTTAGAGAAATCAAAATTAGCGCGATTAAAAATTTTAGATCTTATGGACCAAAAAATTAGAGTATTTCGTAAAAATATTTCTAAGTTTGCTCCTAGGATATATAATATTAAAATTAATCCAGACAAAATCAAAGACATAATAGGCAAAGGTGGTTCTGTTATTAGAGCATTAACTGAAGAAACAGATACTATTATTGATATTGAAGATGATGGATTAATAAAAATAGTTTCTTTAAGTGCTGATAAAGCAAAACAAGCTATATCTCGAATTCAAGAAATTACTGCCAATATAGTTATTGGTTCTGTTTATACTGGAAAAGTTACTCATATTGTAGAATTTGGTGCATTTGTTACTATATTTTCAGGAAAAGAAGGATTACTGCATATTTCTCAAATTTCAGAGAAAAGAATAAGTAAGGTATCTGATTATTTAAAATTAGGACAAGAAATATTGGTAAAAGTTTTAGATATTGATCGACAAGGAAGGATTCGTTTGAGTATGCGTGGAATAAACGATATTTAACTATGATATGAAATTTAAGGTTTTTATTTTTATTATAATTATTAGATAATGTTATATAGATTTATGATAAGAATATAATTAATATTGTGTAGTTTTGTGTTTTATGTCTATTGTATAAATTATAAATATATTAGCTTAGTACAATAAATAGTATTATGTTAGTTTAATATGTTTTAATCACAGCGTTTGTAGAATAAATTGTTATCTTAATCAAGATTACAGTAATGATATGTATTAATAATATATAAGTGAATTTTATTCATATAACTATTAAAGTATAATTGAGGTATATAGATGTCCCAGTATGAAAGTTCTTTTGGTAGTTTAGGATTGAGTTCATGTGTTATTAGTATGTTAAAAAAAATGGGATATCAAAAACCTTTACCCATTCAAGAGAAATGCATTCCATTATTGTTAAAGGGACATGATGTTTTAGGTATAGCACGTACTGGCAGCGGTAAAACTGCTGCATTTTTGTTACCTTTAATTCAAAACATAGATATTAATCAAGTATTTGTGCAAGGTTTAATTATAACTCCTACTCGAGAGTTAGCTATTCAAATTGGTCAGGTTTGTATAAATTTTATTAAAAATATGACTAAAATTAATGTTGCTATTTTATATGGAGGACAAAGTTATAATATTCAGTTAAATGATTTGAAAAAAAATCCACATATTATTGTAGGGACTCCTGGTAGGTTATTAGATCATTTAAGTAAAGGAGCTATGAATTTAGCACAATTAAAGACTTTAATAATAGATGAAGCGGATGAAATGTTACGTATGGGCTTTATTGAAGATATAAAGCTTATTGTTAATAAAATCCCATTGAATCGACAAACAGCGTGTTTCTCTGCTACTTTTCCTGCTGCTATAAAGAAAATAAGTTATAAGTTTATGAATACTCCGAAAGAAATTTATATGAATGATAGTACGGATATGTATTGTTCTGATATTAAACAAAGTTATTGGTTAGTAAAAAAAGGAATGACTACTAAACATGAAGCTTTAATGCGTTTTTTGGAAACAGAAAATTTTGATGCGGCTATTGTTTTTGTACGTACTAAATCTGATACTTTGAAAATTGCAGAAATTTTAGAGAATTTTGGATATAATAGTGCAGCATTAAACGGAGATATGCATCAATCTATACGTCATCAAACTATATCTCGTTTAAGATACGGTACTTTAGATATATTAATAACTACTGATGTTGCTGCTAGAGGTTTAGATATTCATCGTATAAGCTTGGTAATTAATTATGATATTCCTAATAATCATGATTCCTATATACATCGTATTGGAAGAACAGGTAGAGCTGGTAGAAGTGGAAGATCTTTATTATTTGTAGAAAGGAGAGAATATAATATATTTCATACTATTAAGAGGGGAGAAAAATTTAATATTTCAGAAGTTAAGTGTCCTACATATAATGATTTAATTCATTCTAGATTGATTAAAATTTCTAATAAAATAGCTAAGCATATAAATTCTGATGATTTAATAGTATATCGTGCATTATTGAACAAAGTAAAACCTGAAAAGAATTTAACTATGGAAAATCTTGCTGCTGCTTTGTTAAAAATAGCTCAGGGAGATCGGCCATTAGTATTACCTTCAAATTCAGTTATAAAAAATAAAATAGTTTGTTTTCAAAAAAAAACTAATATAAAGAATAATAATAAGAAGAAGTTCAGTCATACTTCAAATTGTCGTCGAACTCAGTATAATGATAGTATTAATGATAATAAAAAAGACAGTAATAGTGTTTCTGTTAATACAGTTAATTCAAGAATGTTGTTATATCATATGTCGATAGGACAAAATGATGGAGTTAAAACAAAGCATATAATTCAAGCAGTTTTGAATAAAATAGATATTAATTATTGTAATATTGGTAATGTGAAATTATTTTCTTCATATTCTATTATTGAGATTTATACAACTAGTTTATTTAATAAAAAATTTATGGATATTGGATTATCAAATATGCAAGTTTTAAATAAAAAGGTGTGTATAAAATATTTAGGACAGCGAGTTTTTGGTCGACCTAATAAAATATATTCTAAAAAATGATGTATTATAAGTTCTGATAATTTTTAAAGAATATATTATAATTCATATATTGTTAATGTTGTACATTTATGTATTGGAGCATTAAATTTTAGTAGATTAATTATATTTGAAAGTTCAAATAAATTTGATTAATTTCGGTATTTAAGGATATTGAAATGAATAGTTTTATATTTTATTGAAAATGTCTGTGTTAAATTTAGTAATGAATGAAATAAATTATGTAGATATTTAATATTGATTAATAGTAGTATTTATGGAATTAAATTGGAGTTTAATTGCAAAAGAATTAGGTATTCATTTATGGCAGTTCAGGTATCCTGTTGTATTAACAAATAAAGTACCAACTTATTGTTTGTTAACTAGACTGAAGTTGTTAATAATATCAGATACTACTGTATTTGTAGAGGATAGATTTATTAAGGATGTTATTAGAGCAATAAATATAGATGTTATAGAATCATATGTAATTACTGTAGAGCAAATGCATAATCTTTTCTTACCAAAAAATTTTTTAAACTGTTGTTGGTGGATGGGCGTAAAAATCTTATGTAATTTTAGATGTATAACGTTATGTACTCCATCATTAGAGATATTAAAAAATAATCTTGAAGCTAAACGTAATTTGTGGGATCAAATTTATCGATATTCTGATAAAAATTAATATAGTTTCTATTATATAAATATTTTATCTTTTTCATTTGTTGCATTGCAATTTTTTATTATGTATTGAAATATTTTTCAGTTAATAACAAAAACATTTAATAGTAATTTTATTAAAAATTAATTAGTTATTTTACTCATCATTTTTATATTACTCTTTAAAAATATTTTTTTAAATAATATTTACTAATACTATCGAAACTATTTTTTAAATTCTCAATAGTAATAGGTGTAAGTTTTTTGTTGATAAAAGTATTGATGTAAAATAATATTAATACAGTTATTTATAAATAATGCAATATTATTAATATATATAATAACTAGAAAAAGTTTGATTTGATTAGTATTATGAGAAATTTGGTTAAAAATTAATATGATGAGAATAAAGAATAAATAATATCATTTACTATATGTAATATGAATTATTTTAATTAAATACTTGCATTAAAATTTTGTAGTAAATTTAAATTTTATAAATAATTAATTGATTGTTAAAAAATTATTTTAATGATATTAATATTACTTGATTGATGATATAATTCGTTCTAATTTGTGTTTGTTCTAATTTTATATTGTTTCGTGATGATTATATTTTATATTGTAAATGATAGTATAAATAGTGTATGACTTGATCTGAGCACATATTCTATCCTAGAATTTATTATAATAATAGGTAATGAAGTATAAGATTAGATTAAGTTACATTTAGGAGATGTAATATGAAAGTATTGAAATTTGGGGGAACTTCGTTATCTAATGCACAACAATTTATACATGTAGCTAATATCATTAAAAAAAATGCTCAAAAAGAACAAATAGCAGTAGTATTGTCGGCTCCTGCAACTATTACAAATTATTTAGTATTAGCTATTAATAATACATTAAATGGTTTAAATATATCAGAAAGTATTTTTAGTATAAAAAATGTTTTTACTATTTTGATAAAAGATATAACTCAATTTCAATCTAAATTTAATTATTTGGTTGCTAATGTAATATTAGAAAAAGAATTTAATTGTTTAAAAAAATTATTACATGGGATTTCATTATTAAATTTTTGTCCAGAAAATATAAATGCCAATATTATTTGTTTAGGAGAAAAATTATCTGTAGTTTTAATGAAGGAAGTTTTAATTGCACAAAATTTAAAAGTGATGGTTTTAGATCCTGTAAAAGTAATTTTAACTCAAGGTGGTTATTCTACATCTATAGTAAATATTGAAGAATCAACTCGTCGTATTAAAAATATTTCTGTTTCTGATGATAAGATAATTTTAATGGCTGGATTTACTGGAGGTAATAAATATGGAGAATTAGTTACTTTAGGTCGTAATGGATCGGATTATTCAGCTGCTATTTTATCAGCTTGTGTAGGTGCTGATCTTTGTGAGATTTGGACAGATGTGGATGGAATTTATACATGTGACCCTCATCAAGTACCTGATGCTAAATTATTACATACATTATCTTATACAGAAGCTATGGAGCTTTCTTATTTTGGAGCTAAAATTTTACATCCACGTACTATTGTGCCTATTGCACAATTTCATATTCCTTGTTTAATAAAAAATATTTTTAAGCCTGATGGTACTGGAACTTTGATAAGTTCTCCTGATAATATTAATAATAATGTAGTAAAAGGAATTACCTATTTAAAAAATATGGTTATGCTGAGTGTATCTGGTCCAGGTATGAAAGGAATGATTGGTATGGCAGCGAGAGTATTTGCTTCAATGTATAAAGCAGCGTGTTCGGTAGTATTAATTACTCAATCATCTTCAGAATATAGTATTAGTTTTTGTGTGCCGAATCAGGAACTGGAAAAAGCTTGTGATGCTTTAAATGAAGAATTTTATTTAGAATTAAAAAATGGATTATTAGAACCAATAGATTCAATGCCAAATTTATCAATTATTTCAGTAGTAGGTGATGGAATGAGGACTCAATTAGGATTAGCAGGTAAATTATTTGGAGCCTTAGCTCGTGCTAATATTAATATAATTGCTATTACTCAAGGATCATCAGAACGTTCTATTTCTGTGGTAGTTAAAAATAATGTTACTGCTATTGGTGTAAAAGCAGTTCATCAAGTGTTGTTTAGTACTGATCAGGTAATTGAAGCGTTTATTATTGGAATAGGAGGTGTTGGTAGCGCATTAATAGAACAAATTCGAAAACAACATTTTTGGTTAAAGAATAAATGTATAGATTTACGTATATGTGGTATTGTTAATTCTCAATGTATGTTGATTAATCCAGATGGTATTAGTTTAAATGAGTGGAAAGTATTGTTAATGCAATCGAAAGAACCTTGTAACTTAAAAAAATTAATCACTATCATTAAACAATATCATTTATTAAACCCAGTAATTGTTGATTGTACTGGTAGTTTTCAAGTATCAAATTGTTATGTAGATTTTTTATTAGGAGGGTGCCATGTAGTTACTCCGAATAAAAAAGCTAATACTGGTTCTATGGAATATTATAATGCAATTAGAAATGTTGTTCATGCAACTCGACGGAAATTTTTGTATGATACTAATGTTGGAGCTGGATTACCGGTAATAGAAAATCTACAAAATTTGTTACATGCTGGAGATGAGTTAATAACATTTTCTGGAATTTTATCTGGATCTTTATCTTATATTTTTGGAAAATTAGATGAAGGATTATTATTTTCTGAAGCAACTTTATTAGCTAAAAAAAATGGATACACTGAACCTGATCCTCGTGATGATCTTTCTGGTATAGATGTAGCTCGAAAATTATTAGTTTTAGCTAGAGAAGTAGGATATCAATTAGAATTAGAAGATGTATATGTTGAGTCTGTAATACCTGGTAATATATTAAATAATAATCATTATTCTATTAATGATTTTTTAGAAAAATTATCATCTTTAGATGAGTACTTTATAAATAAAGTTAACGAAGCGAAAAATTTAGGTCATGTCTTGCGTTATATTGGTAATATACAAAAAGGTAAATGTTATGTTAGAATAGAATCTGTTGATAATAGTCATCCTTTATTTAAAGTGAAGGATGGAGAGAATGCTCTGGCATTTTTTACACAATATTATCAACCATTACCTCTAGTATTAAGAGGATATGGCGCAGGAAATGATGTCACAGCGGCAGGTGTGTTTGCTGATTTGTTACGTACTTTATCTTAATTTATCTGAAATTAATAATAGTAGGGATATAAAATATGGTTCGAGTGTATGCTCCAGCATCTATAGGTAATATTGGGGTTGGTTTTGATACTTTAGGGATGGCAATTACTCCTAGTAATGGAGAATATTTAGGAGATTTTGTCAATATTGAAAAATCTGATAGTTTTGTTGTGAAGAATGTTGGGTTATTTCATGATCAATTACCTATTCAATTAGAAAAAAATATTGTTTTTCAGTGTTGGAAAAGGTTTTGTGAATTTTTGTGTAAAAAATATCCTCCTGTGATTATTCAATTAGAAAAAAATGTTCCTGTTTCTTCTGGATTAGGATCGAGTGCATGTTCTGTTGTAGCAACATTAATTGCTATTAATCATTATTACGGATGTCCATTGAATAATGAACAATTGTTTAAACTCATGGGAGAAATAGAAGGAAAAATTTCTGGATCTATTCATTTAGATAATGTGGCTCCTTGTTTTTTAGGAGGCATGCGTATTTCTCTTGCGGTTTGTAAAAATATAAGTCAACTGATTCCCAGTTTTAATAATTGGGTATGGATTATAGCATACCCGGGAGTTAAAGTCTTAACTTCAATATCTAGATCAGTACTACCTGAACAATATAGTAGAAAAGATTGTGTCAATCATAGTCAATATTTATCTGGATTTGTACACGCTTGTCATACTCATCAAGAATCTTTAGCAATTGAGTGTATGAACGATATTATTGCAGAACCTTATCGAAATAAATTATTACCGGTAGATTTATCTTTTATTAAAAAGTGTCTTATAGAAAAAGGAGTAGTGTCTTGTGGTATTTCTGGTTCAGGACCAACCATATTTGCGTTATGTAATGTTAATTATGTAATAGATGATGTTTGCAATTTTTTATCTAATTTTTATGTAAAAAGTAAATTAGGCTTTGTAAAAGTTTGCTTATTAAATAAAATAGGCGCTCATATTGTAGTGGAATAATTAATGAAACTATATAATATTAAACAACATGATGAAAAAGTTAGTTTTTCTGATGCTCTTATACGAGGTTTAGGAAAAAATCAAGGATTATTTTTTCCTTGTGATTTACCTAAATTTTCCATATCTGAAATTAATATTTTATTAGACATGAATTTTATAGAACGAAGTACATATATTTTATCAAAATATATAGGATCTGAGCTATCGTACAAAAATATTTTGACGTGTGTTGAGAATGCTTTTAATTTTCCTGTTCCATTAGTGTTTATCAAAAAGAATATTGCAATTTTAGAATTATTTCATGGTCCAACTTTAGCTTTTAAAGATTTTGGTAGTAGGTTGATGGCACGTATGTTAATGCAACAAGTTAAAAAAAAATATGAATTAGTAGAAAAACCTTTAGTTATTCTTACAGCTACTTCAGGAGATACAGGAGCTGCAGTGGCTCATGCGTTTTATGGATTAAATAATGTACATGTTATTATTTTATATCCTAAGGATAAAATTAGTATATTACAAGAAAAATCGTTTTGTACATTAGGAAGAAACATAACTACTATTTCAGTTGATGGAAATTTTGATGTTTGTCAAAGTTTAGTTAAACAATCTTTTGAAGATAATTTTTTAAAAAAAAGATTATATTTAAATTCTGCAAATTCTATTAATATTAGCAGAATATTAGCTCAAATTTGTTATTATTTTGAAGCATTGGCTCAACTTCCTGAACGAATACGAATCAATAATAAGGTAGTAGTTTCTGTCCCTAGTGGAAATTTTGGAAATTTGACAGCAGGACTATTAGCTCAATCTTCTGGATTGCCAATAAGATGTTTTATTGCTGCCACCAATTCAAATGACACAGTACCTAGATTTTTAAAATGTGGAATATGGAATCCCTTACCTACTATTTCAACTTTTTCTAATGCAATGGATGTGAGTTGTCCTAGTAATTGGAGTAGAATAGAAGAATTGTTTAGGAGAGAGAATAAATCTTTTTTAGAATTAAGATATGGTTCTGTTAATAATGAGTTAACTAAAGAAACAATATTTAAAATTATAAAATTAGGATATATTGCTGATCCTCATACTGCAGTAGCATATAGCTTATTAAATGATCAATTAAATTCTAATGAATTTGGAATATGTCTTGGTACTGCTCATCCAGCTAAATTTAAAGAATTAATAGAGTATTTGTTAGAAGGTAAAATAAGTATTTTGTTGCCTGATTCTTTAAAAAGCCAAATAAAATTACCTATTTTATCTTATAAAATATCAGGATGTTTTTCTGAATTGCGTAACTTAATTTGTTCAATAGTACTATAATTATTTATTTGATTTTTTTATTAATAAAATTAATAATGTGTGTAAAGATTTTAATAAATATAGAGTTATATAATAATATATATAAATATAAATGATCACTGGTATATGATTTTATGTTTGGTAAAAATATAATAGTAGATTTGTTATAAATGTGAAGAGTTCATATAATTTATTTGATATAGTGAATACATATACGTGTTCTGTTTAAAAAAGTTTACGAAAAACAAGTTTATTGAAGGTTGAAAAGTGTAGTTTTGACCGCATATCAGGTTCATGGTCTGGTTAAATTGTCTATTTTATTTATGTAATATAAAATAATGGAGATGTTTAGATGGGAAAGATTATTGGTGTTGATTTAGGCACAACCAATTCTTGTGTTGCGATTATTGAAGGTAATAAGCCCCGTGTATTAGAAAATAGTGAAGGAGATAGAACAACTCCTTCTGTTGTTGCTTATACACAAGATGGAGAAATTTTAGTAGGTCAACCGGCTAAACGTCAATCTGTTACTAATCCTAAAAATACTTTATTTGCTATAAAGCGTTTAATTGGTCGTCGTTTTCAGGATAAAGAAGTACAGCGGGACGTTAATATTATGCCATATAAAATAATTTCTGCTGATAATGGAGATGCTTGGATAGATATTAAGGGACAAAAAATAGCTCCTCCTCAAATTTCAGCTGAAATATTAAAAAAAATGAAAAAAACTGCAGAAGATTATTTAGGAAGCCAAGTTACGGAAGCAGTTATTACAGTTCCTGCTTATTTTAACGATGCTCAACGTCAAGCTACTAAAGATGCTGGTCGTATTGCTGGGCTGGAAGTAAAGCGAATAATAAATGAGCCTACAGCAGCAGCGTTAGCATATGGTTTAGATAAAGAAACTAAAGGAAATAGAATCATAGCTGTATATGATTTAGGAGGGGGTACTTTTGACATTTCAATTATAGAGATTGATGATGTTGATGGAGAAAAAACTTTTGAAGTACTATCTACTAACGGAGATACTCATTTAGGAGGGGAAGATTTTGATAGTCTTTTAATTAATTATTTAGTAGATGAATTTAAAAAAGATCAAAGTATTAATTTATATAATGATCCTTTGGCAATGCAAAGACTGAAAGAGGCAGCAGAAAAATCAAAAATAGAATTGTCAACATCACATCAAACTGATGTAAATTTGCCATATATAACTGCAGATAATACTGGTCCTAAGCATATGAATTTAAGAGTGACTCGTGCTAAATTAGAGTCTCTTGTAGAAGAATTAGTTAATCGCACTATGAATCCTCTTAAATTAGCGCTTAAAGATGCAAATTTATCTGTTTCTGATATACATGATGTCATTTTAGTAGGTGGGCAAACTCGAATGCCTTTAGTTCAGAAAAAAGTATCTGAGTTTTTTAGTAAAGAACCTCGAAAGGATGTTAATCCTGATGAAGCAGTAGCTATTGGAGCAGCTGTTCAAGGAGGAGTGTTATCTGGTGATGTGAAAGATGTATTATTGTTAGATGTTACACCTTTGTCTTTAGGTATTGAAACTATGGGTGGAGTTATGACTCCTTTAATTTCTAAAAATACCACTATCCCTACTAAACATAGTCAGGTTTTTTCTACAGCTGAAGATAATCAATCAGCTGTTACAATTCATGTTTTACAGGGTGAACGTAAGAGAGCAAATGATAATAAATCTTTAGGTCAATTTAATTTAGATGGGATAGCTCCAGCTATGCGTGGAATACCTCAGATAGAGGTAACTTTTGATATTGATGCAGACGGAATTTTACATGTGTCTGCAAAGGATAAAAATAGTGGTCGAGAGCAGAAAATTACTATTAAGGCTTCTTCTGGGTTAAATGAAGAAGAAATAAAAAAGATGGTTCAAGAGGCTGAAGCCAATGCTGAGTCTGATAGAAAATTTGAAGAATTAGTGCAAATTAGAAATCAAGCTGATCATCTAGTTCATAGTACTCGGAAGCAACTAAAAGAATTAGGAGATCGATTATCTGTAGATGATAAAACCGTTATTAATAATGCCTTGAAAGAATTAGAATTAGTGATGAAAAATGAAAATAAAAATGAGATTGAATCTAAAGTGCAAGATTTGATAAAAGTTTCTGGAAAATTATTAGAAGCAAGTACTCAAAAGAGTAAAGAATCAAATTCTTCTACTCAATCTCAAAGCTCTGATAAAAATAATACTTCTACTGATTCAAATGAAGACGTTGTAGATGCTGAATTTGAAGAGATAAAAAATAAGAAATAATTATATTTTGTATGTATATAAATTAATAAATGTTAAGAATAGTAAAAATATGTAATTATTGATTTTTGGAATTTATTATTGAAAGTATAAGATAGAGGGATCATGGGCAAGAAGTCGGATTATTATGAAATTTTAGGGGTTTCTAGAAATGCAAGTGATCGTGAAATAAAGAAGTCCTATAAGCGTTTAGCGATGAAGTTTCATCCAGATAGAAATCCGGGTAATGTTTCTGCTGAAACTAAATTTAAGGAGATTAAAGAAGCATATGAAGTGTTAAGTAATCCCGATAAGCGAACTGCATATGATCAATATGGACATGCAATTTTTGAACAAAGCGGAGGAATGGGATCAGGATCAAATTCTGGAGGATCAGATTTTAGTGATATTTTTGGAGATGTATTTGGTGATATTTTTGGCGGTAATAGAAGAAATCGTTCTAGTAGAGGAGCTGATTTACGGTATGATATGGAATTAACTTTAGAAGAAGCTGTTCGTGGAGTTGTTAAGGAAATTTTTGTTCCAACTTTATCAACATGTATGAAATGTAGAGGTAGTGGAGCTAAATCAAGTGCGTCAATAGTTACATGTATGACATGTCGTGGTCAAGGACAGATACAGATGCGTCAGGGTTTTTTTTCTGTGCAACAGTCTTGTCCTTCATGTCGAGGTCATGGTAAGATTATTAAAGAAATTTGCAATGAATGTCGGGGTAATGGTCGAGTAGAAAGAACTAAGACTTTATCTGTTAAGATTCCTGCTGGAATAAGTTCAGGAGATCGGATTCGATTATCGGGAGAAGGTGAATCTGGTAAATATGGAGCGTCATCTGGGGATCTATATGTACAAGTTCAGATTAAAAAACATCCAATTTTTGATCGAGAAGAAAAAAATTTATATTGTGAAGTTCCAATTAGTTTTTCTATGGCTGCATTAGGAGGAGAAATCGAAGTTCCAACACTAGATGGTAGAGTAAAATTAAAAATACCACCGGAAACCCAAACTGGGAAGTTATTTCGAATGAGAGGTAAAGGAGTAAAATCTGTTAGAAGTGGGGGGTATGGCGATTTGTTATGTAGAGTAGTGGTAGAAACTCCAGTTAGATTGAGTGAGAGACAAAAAAAATTACTTCAAGATCTATCAGATAGTTTTGATGGACCTTGTGGAAATCAAAATAGTCCTAGATCAAAGAATTTTTTTGAGGGGGTCAGGAAGTTTTTTGATGATCTTACTAGGTAATTAGATTGTTTTATTGCTAAATAAAAAATTAAAGGCAATTAAGATCAGTGATTACAATTAGGTTATTCTGTTGTTTGTGAATAAGGTTATGATGAGATTTCTGTTATTTGTCTAAAGATTTTTGATTTACATCTAGCAGCTTTATTTTTATGAATTAACCCTTTAGAGGTTTGTCGGTCTATACATTTTTGCATAACAATGAATTGATTCATTGCAATAGTTTTTTCTTGATTTTGAATAGAATTTTTTACTTTTTTTATAAAAGTTCGTAGCATGGATTTTTTACTGACATTAAATTTTCGTTGGGTTCTTGATTTTTTGATAGATTTTTTAGAAGATTTAATATTAGCCAATTCATTTTCCTTAGCAACTGTACAGTATTAACATAATTTCATTTAGTTATATTAGCATAAATAAACAAAACTTTAAACAACTTTTATAAAAGTTGTTTAAAGTTTTGTTTATTTATATGCAATAATCATTATATTGCACGTATATAATAATATATATATTATTATATACGTGCAATGAATTTACTAAAAAATAAGAAATATATTAAATAAATATTCTATAATTTTGATAATATTTATTATGAAATTAATACGTGGATTACATAACATAAAACCTTGTCATAAAGGATGTATATTAACAATGGGAAATTTTGATGGGTTTCATAAAGGACATCAATTATTGATTTCAAAATTACATGAAAATAAAAATTATAAATTACCTGTGATGGTAATGATTTTTGAACCACATCCTAAAGAATTTTTTTCTAAAGTAGTGAGAATTCGACTAAGTAAATTTAGAGATAAAATTCAGTATTTATTTACTGCTGGAGTTGATATAATTTTATGTATAGCATTTAATGAGAAATTTGCTTGTATTGAGGCATATAATTTTGTAAAAAAAATCCTAATATATAAATTAGGAGTGCAATTTGTTTGCATTGGAAATGATTTTAGGTTTGGAGCGTTTAGAAAGGGAGATTGTAAATTTTTGAAAAATATAGGAAAACGAGAAGGATTTAAAGTAGTATGCATAGATACTTGTTTAGATCAAGATGGACAAAAAATAAGTAGCACTGCAATAAAAACTGCTTTAATAGAAGATAGAATGATGGATGCTGAGTTATTAATGGGTCATTCTTATCGTATTTCTGGTAAAGTAGTGCATGGTAATAAATTAGGGCGTGTTATTGGATTTCCGACAGCTAATATATTGTTGAAAGGAAAACAATTACCTATTCATGGCGTGTACGCAGTAATAGTACATGGAATTTTTAATTTTCCATTACCGGGTATGGCTAATATTGGGATACGACCGACAGTTTCTGGATCATCAACACAACAATTAGAAGTACATATATTAAATATATCTGTAGATTTATATTGTCGTTATATTACTATAGTGTTTCTTAAGAAAATACGTAATGAGCAATATTTTAGTTCTATACATATATTAAAAAATCAGATTCAAAACGATATGTTGCAAGTATGCGAATATTTTAAAAAATATTCTAATTATAATAAGATAGTAAAGTGAGCAAATAATATGACGAATTATAAAAATACTTTGAATTTGCCTTATACTAAATTTCCTATGCGTGCTAATTTACCAAGTGTTGAAATTAAAATTTTGAAAGATTGGTATGAAAATGATTTATATCAAATTATTCGTACAAAAAAAAATAATAAAAAACTTTTTTTATTACATGATGGACCTCCTTATGCAAATGGTAAGATTCATTTAGGACATGCAATTAATAAAGTACTTAAAGATATTATTATTAAGTATAAGGGATTATCTGGTTATAATGCGCCTTATATTCCTGGATGGGATTGTCATGGATTACCTATTGAATTAAAAGTAGAGCAACAGATTAATAAGGCTAATTTTAATAATGATACTGATTTTAAGGAATTTTGTAATATCTGTAGAAAATATGCCGAAGAACAGATAGAAATACAAAAAAAAGATTTTATTAGATTAGGAGTATTAGGAGATTGGAAGTATCCTTATTTAACGATGGATTTTAAAATTGAAGCAAATATTATTAGAACGTTACGAAAGATTATATCTAATGGTTATTTTTATAAAGGCATTAAACCAGTGCATTGGTGTGTTAAATGTCGCTCTGTTTTAGCTAATTCTGAAGTAGAATATTGTCATAATCATTGCTCTACTGCTGTTTATGTTGGTTTTTCTGTTGTTAATAATATTGATGTTAATAGAATATTTAATATTAATATACATCAAGAAAATGTTGAATTAGTAATTTGGACTACTACTTTATGGACTCTTCCTGCTAATCGGGCTATTTCCGTGCATCCAGATTATGTTTATCAATTAATTAAAACAATTGATGATAAATATATAATTATTGCAGCTGAATTAATAAATATGTTTATGAAATATATAAAATATGAAACTTGGGTAGTTTTAGGTCAAGTTGTAGGAAATACTTTAGAATATTTACAGGTAAAACATCCATTTATGTTATTTAATGTTCCTGTAATTTTAAGCAGACATATTACATTAGATTCTGGAACAGGAATTGTGCATGTTGCTCCAAATCATGGATTAGACGATTATATTCTTTTTAAAAAATATAAATTTAAAAATAATATTAGCAATATTATAGATGAAAAGGGATGTTATTTACCTAATATTCACAATAATTTAAATAAATTACATATATTTGAATCTAACTCAACAATAATCCAATTATTATATCAATCAAAAAATTTTTTAAATGTTAATTTAAATTATCAACATAGTTATCCTTATTGTTGGAGACATAAAATACCTTTAATTTTTAGAGCTACTTCACAGTGGTTTCTTAATATGGATCATATGAATTTAAGGGAGAAATTATTGAAAGCATCTCAAAAGGTAATGTGGATTCCAAATAATGGAAGTTCTAGCATGCAATCAATGATCATTAATAGACCAGATTGGTGTCTTTCTAGACAACGTATTTGGGGTATTCCAATTCCTATTTTTGTTCATAAAAAAACAGAAGATTTTCATCCTAAAACATTAGAATTTATGGAAAAGATTGAAAAACTTGTAGAAAATAATGGTATTCAAGTATGGTGGGATTTAAAAGTTGAAGAGTTTATTACAAATCAGAAGGAAGCAAGTTGTTATAGGAAATTGAATGATGTTTTGGATGTATGGTTTGATTCTGGATCTACTCATGATTCTGTAATTTCGGAAAAATTTAAATTTATAAAAGAAAAACTAGAAATTGATTTATATGTAGAAGGGTTTGATCAATACCGAGGATGGTTTATGTCTTCCTTAATTACATCTGTTGCTATTAATAATAAAGCTCCTTATAAACAAGTATTAACTCATGGATTTACTGTTGATTCTCAAGGAAATAAAATGTCTAAATCTCTTGGGAATATTATTAGACCGAAAGATATAATAGATAAATTCGGATCAGATATCTTACGGTTATGGATTGCTTCTTCTGATTATTCTAGAGATATGACGATATCAAATAGTAATTTGAAACATGTAATTGATATGTATAGACGTATTCGAAATACCATGCGATTTTGTTTAGCAAATTTAAATGATTTTAATCCAGATGAGAATTTAGTGTCGCCTAAAAATATGGTTGAATTAGATCGCTGGATGATAGATCATACTTTATTAGTGCAATTAAAAATTATATCTAATTATGATAAATATCAGTTTCATAATGTGATTCAGAATATTATGAAGTTCTGCTCAATTGAAATGGGTTCATTTTATTTAGATGTAATTAAAGATAGACAATATACTTTAAAAAAAAATAGTGTAGCTAGACGTTCTTGTCAGACAACTTTATATCATATTTTAGAAGCTATGGTACGATGGATTGCTCCTATTTTATCTTTTACTGCAGATGATATTTGGAAATATATTCCAGGGAAACGTTCAAAGTATGTATTTACTGAAGAATGGTATAATGGATTATTTAAATTAGATGGAAATCAAATTGTAAATAATGAGCTTTGGAATATTTTTTTTTATGTTCGTAAGGAAGTAAATAAAGTCATTGAAAAGTCACGAATTGACGGTGTTATTAAAGGATCTTTAGAAGCTAAAATTATTTTAAATGTTACTCCAACATTAGCACATAAATTACGAATATTAAGTGATGAATTGGCATTTGGATTAATAACATCTTCTGTTATTATATCAGAAGATATTCATGATATTGATATAATTGAACAGAAAAAAAAAGAAAATATTATTGAGTTGAAGGTTACTTTAGAAAAGTTTCAAGGAAAAAAATGTCTACGTTGCTGGAATTATACATTAAATGTGAAACAATATGCTAATTATATTAATATTTGTTCTCGTTGTGCTCAAAATATAATGGGATTAGGAGAAAATCGTCGATTTTTTTAGTAATGAAAATTAAACTTATTTATAAATATTGTGTGTGGTTATCTTTTTCTGTGTTTTTAGCATTATTGGATATTGGTGTTAAACAATGGATAAAAACTCATTTTTTTATTGGGGAGATTCAACATATACTACCTGGTATTAATGTTTGTCATATTCAAAATTCGGGATTAGCATTTGGATTATTTTCTAGTATTGGTAATAATATTTATTTCAGATGGACATGTATTGGAATAATAATATTTATACTTTTTGTATTAGTTATAATAGTTTATAAACTAAAAAAATATTGCCATTTTTATGATGGTTTGTTATATGCTATGATCGTTGGAGGATCTGTAGGAAATTTATATAGTCGAATACTTCATAATGCAGTGATTGATTTTATAGATATTTATATTAATTATTGGCATTGGCCGATTTTTAATATAGCAGATATAGAAATTTGTATAGGAGTTACATTTTTATCTGTTAGATGTTTTTATGATAAAAAATAAATATAATTAATTAATCGTTTGTTTAGTAAATGTCAAAAAAAAGATTGAGCTTGAGCGCATGAAATATATAAAGAATTTTTTTATTTTTATTAAATATTGGAGGTAATTGTCTATTATTAAAATTATATTAGCTAATCCCAGAGGTTTTTGTGCTGGAGTAATTAGAGCTATTAATATTGTAAAGGAAGTAAAAAATATTTATGGAGCTCCAATTTATGTAAAGCATGAATTAGTACATAATGATTATGTAATTTCTGAATTATTAAAATTAGGTATAATTTTTATTGAAGATTTGAATGATGTTCCTGATGGTTCTGTATTAGTTTTTTCAGCTCACGGTGTTTCAAAGCAAATAAAAATCCAAGCAAAAGATAAAAAATTAATAGTATTTGATGCAACTTGCCCTTTGGTAAGAAAAGTACATATGGAAGTATTTCGTGCTAGCAGAAAAAAAATGGAAGTAATTTTAATAGGACATTTTGGTCATCCAGAAGTGGAAGGGATTATTGGACAGTATGAATATACTAGTGATGCGAATACAAGTATACATTTGATTCAATCTAAAAAAGATGCTTGGTCGTTGCAAATTAATTATCCAGACAATGTTTATTGTGTTACACAAACGACTTTATCGATAGATGATACTTTAGAAATTATTAAAATTTTGAGAAAAAGATTTCCTAATATGTTGGAACCTAAAAAAAGTGATATTTGTTATGCAACATTTAATAGACAAGATGCACTAAAAAATTTAGCATTACTTACAGAGGTAATTTTAGTAGTAGGATCAACTCAATCGTCTAATTCTAATAGATTGTTAGAGTTAGCTCATAAAATCGGAAAACCTGCTTATTTAATTAGTAATACTAATAATATTCAAAAAAGTTGGATATCTAATGTAAATAGCATTGGAGTTACTGCAGGAGCATCTACTCCGGAAATTTTAGTACAACAGGTGTTGGAAAAATTGCGCGAGATCAATGCGTATGATGTAATAGTTGAGAATATATTCGGGAAACAAGAAAATATGTTTTTTGATATACCAACAATATTAAGATAAGTGATAAGTAATGAAAGTATGTAAATAATTTATTGTTAGATTATATATAAATTTACATATAGTTTGAAAGGACTATTATTTTATTTATGTTATAATCCTCTGTTTGGAATATAGATGAAATAATATTGATGTTATTAAAGTTTTTAATTGCAGGTATTTTAATTATGATAAACGATACCCCTATTCGACTTGCTGTCACAGGAATAACAGGTCGAATGGGAAAAGAAATAATAAAGTGTATTATTCAAAAACAAGATTATCAAGTTAATAAAAAGTTTATTTTAGGAGCAGCAATAAGTAGAGCAAAAACTGGGATTTATAATATAGATGTAGGAGAACTTATTAAAATTGCTAATGTTGGAATATATGTTACGAATGATATTGAGTTAGTGAAAAAAGATTTTGACGTATTAATTGATTTTACTTCTCCTGAATCAACTATGGAATATTTAAAATTTTGTATATTAAATAATAAAAGGATGGTTATTGGTACTACTGGATTTAATAAGATTCAACAAGAGATAATTAAAGATGCATCTAAGAATATAGGAATTGTGTTTTCTTCTAATTTTAGCGTGGGAATGGCTGTAATGTTAAAATTATTAGAATTGATGAAGATGCAAGTTATAAGAAATTTTACAAATATAGATATAATTGAAACTCATCATAATAAAAAAAAAGATATTCCTTCTGGAACAGCGTTAATGATTCGCAATACTATTATTAAAAATGATTTATGTGATAAATCATCATTGACTAAAGATATGCAGTGCAATAATAAGTTATATGAAGAAAAATCTGAGTTTAGTAATAATATGTGTAAAGATATCACGATTCATTCAATACGTTCTGGAGATATTGTTGGTGAACATTCAGTTTTGATTGCTGGAATAGGAGAGTATTTAAAAATAACTCATCAAGCATATGATAGAAGAATATTTGCAAATGGAGCAGTGCTTTCTGCTATTTGGTTAGGACGATCAAAAATAGGATTATTTGGGTTAGATGATGTATTAGAGTGTAATATATAATTATACAATTGATAGTATTGTATTTGATAATATTTGTTGTGTTTTCAATATTATTAAACTATAATTATTACATTATAAAATAATGTACTTACATTATTTTATTAATATAAATTATAAGGTTTTTAAAGAACCGAAATTTTTGTAAAATAATAGCCGTAATTTATAAAAATATAGAGGTGTTTGGTTGAGAACCGCATTATTAGTGTTAGAAGATGGTAATAAGTTTTATGGACAGTCGATTGGGGCATATGGGGAATCAACAGGAGAAATTGTTTTTAACACTTCAATAACAGGATATCAAGAAATTATAACTGATCCTTCTTATGCTCGACAAATAGTTGTATTGACTTATCCTAACATTGGTAATGTAGGTATTAATAAGTTTGATAATGAATCAGATAGGATTCAAGTATCAGGATTAGTTATACGTAATTTATCAATTATTGCTAGTAATTTGCATTCTATAATATCTTTATCTGATTATTTAATACAGCATAATATTGTTGGTATTTCTAATGTAGATACACGTAAATTAACTAGGTTAATTAGGGAAAAGGGAATACAACGTGCTTGTATTATAACTTCTTCTAATTTATTAGAAGTTCAATTAGCTATTCAAAAGATTTATGAATATTCGGTTGATTGTCAATTTAGATCAGTGTATGAGGTAAGTACATCTCAGAAGTATATTTGGAATCAAGGAACTGGTTGTGTAAATATTCAATATAATTATAGTTCTTCTTTGATTGCTTCTAAAAAATTGATTTATCATGTTGTAGTATATGATTTTGGTATTAAGTATAATATTATGCGTATATTAGTGGATTTGGGTTGTTTGTTAACTGTAGTTCCAGCGCACACTCAAGCTCAAGAAGTTATTGATATGCATCCAGATGGTATTTTTTTATCAAATGGACCAGGAGATCCTAATAAATATTCAGAAATTATTAATGTTATTAAAACTTTTTTAGTTAAAACAAAGATCCCGATTTTTGGAATTTGCTTAGGACATCAGTTATTAGCATTAGCTCTAGGGGCTAAAATAGTAAAAATGAAATTTGGACATCATGGGTCTAATCATCCAGTTAAAGATTTAGAAACCAACAAGGTAATGATTACTACCCAAAATCATAATTTTGTGATAGATATGGAAACTTTACCAAGTATATTAAAGGTAACTCATATTTCGTTATTCGATGGAACGTTGCAAGGTATTAAATGTGTAAATAAACCTGTTTTTGGATTTCAAGGACATCCAGAAGCTAGTCCTGGTCCACGTGACTCAATATTTATTTTTAATTATTTTATTAAATTAATTAAAAATTATCTTAACAGTAATGTTTGAGAGTGCTATTTATGCCGAAACGTACTGATATAAAAAGTATTTTAGTTTTAGGAGCAGGCCCGATTATTATAGGGCAAGCTTGTGAATTTGATTATTCTGGGACTCAAGCATGCAAAGCTTTACGCGAAGAGGGATATCGTTTAATATTAGTAAATTCCAATCCTGCTACAATCATGACAGATCCTGATATGGCTGATGTAACCTATATAGAATCAGTTCAATGGGAAGTTGTACATAAAATCATACAAAAAGAACGACCAGATGCATTATTATCAACTATGGGAGGTCAAACAGCTTTAAATTGTACTTTGGATTTAGATCAACAAGGGATTTTAAAAAAATTCAATGTTACTACTGTTGGAGTAACGGTAGATTCTATTCATAAAGCAGAAAATAGACAAAAATTTCAAGAGTCTATAAAAAAAGTTGGTTTAAACACTCCTAAGTCTGATATTGCTCATGATATTAAGGAAGCAATGTTAATTCTTACAAATATTGGATTACCGTGTATTATTCGTCCATCTTTTACCTTAGGAGGCAGTGGAGGTGGTATTGCTTATACTATAGAAGAATTTAAAAATATTTGTCAACGTGGTTTGTTTTTATCACCTAACCATGAATTACTTATTGATGAATCTTTGATTGGATGGAAAGAATTTGAAATGGAGGTTATGTGTGATCTTAAAGATAATTATATTGTTGTATGTTCTATAGAAAATGTAGATCCTATGGGTATTCATACTGGTGATTCTATTACTGTGGCTCCTGCTCAAACTTTAACTGATAAAGAATACCAAGTTATGAGAGATGCTTCTTTTATGGTATTACGAGAAATTGGAATAAAATCTGGAGGAGCTAATGTACAATTTGCGGTAAATCCAAATAATGGACGTATTGTTGTTATTGAGATGAATCCAAGAGTATCGAGATCTTCTGCTTTAGCTTCTAAAGCTACTGGTTTTCCTATTGCAAAAATTGCTGCTAAATTAGCAGTAGGATATACTTTAGATGAATTGTTAAACGATACTACAAATGGTCGAATTCCAGCATCTTTTGAACCTGCTATTGATTATATAGTAACAAAGATTCCTCGTTTTGATTTTGAAAAATTTCCAGGTCAAAATAATAGGTTATTAACAACACAAATGAAATCAGTAGGAGAAGTAATGGCAATTGGACGGAATCAACAGGAATCATTACAAAAAGCAATACGTGCCTTAGAAATTGGAATATTTGGATTAAATTCTAAAATCGATATAAATGATCCTAATGTGTCTGAAATTATTACTCATGAACTTAAATATGCTAGTGATAGTCGACTATGGTATATTGCTGATGCATTTCGTTATGGTATGTCTTTAGATCAAATTTTTAAATTAACTCATATTGATCGATGGTTTTTGAGTCATATTAAAGAAATTGTGCAATTAGAAAATGATGTTGCATCTAAAGGAATATCGTGTCTTGATAGAAAAAATTTATTTTTTCTTAAGCAACAAGGATTTTCTGATGTTAGATTAGGACAATTAACGAATACATCAGAGAATAAAATTAGAGAATTAAGAAATTTGTATGATGTACATCCTGTATATAAACATATAGATGCTTGTGCTGCAGAATTTTCTACAGATACTGCATATATGTATTCTACTTATGATGACGAATGTGAACATAGTGTTATTAATAATAATATGGAAACTATTATGATTTTAGGAGGTGGACCAAATCGTATTGGTCAAGGTATTGAATTTGATTATTGTTGTGTGCATTCAGCAATGACATTACATGAAGAAGGATATAATGTAATTATAGTGAATTGTAATCCAGAAACTGTTTCTACTGATTATGATATATCTGATATTTTATATTTTGAACCAATTACGTTAGAGGATGTGTTGGAAATTGTACGTATTAATAGATTAAAAGGAATAATTGTGCAGTATGGTGGTCAGACTCCATTAAAATTAGCTAAATTTATAGAAGAGTATGGAGGGGTTGCTATTCTTGGAACTAGTTCAAATATAATAGATCAAGCAGAAAATAGAGAACGTTTTAAAAGCGCAATAAAATATTTAGGGTTAAAACAGCCAAAAAATGTTACGGTTACTTCTATAGATTTAGTTTTAAAAAAAGCAGAAGATATTGGATATCCTATTGTAGTGAGACCTTCTTATGTATTAGGAGGAAGAGCTATGCAGATAGTATATAATGAAGAAGAATTATTGTTTTATTTAAAAAATGCTATCCAAGTATCTAATAATGCTCCGGTATTATTAGATCATTTTCTTGAAAATGCTATAGAAGTAGATGTAGATGTTGTGTGTGATGGAATTCAAGTATTTATTGGTGGTATTATGGAACATATTGAGTATGCAGGAATTCATTCAGGAGATTCAGCATGTTCTTTACCAGCATATACTTTGAATAAAGATATCCAAAATATAATACGTCAGCAAGTAAAAAGAATAGCTTTATATTTTAATATTCAGGGGCTAATGAATGTACAATTAGCTATTAAAAAAAGCGAAATTTATATTATAGAAATTAATCCAAGGGCTTCTCGTACTATTCCATTTGTTTCCAAAGCTATTAATATAGCATTAGCAAAAATTGGTACTCGTGTAATGATTGGTCAATCTCTGTCAGATCAAAAAATTGTAAAAGAAATTATTCCTCCTTATTTTTCAGTAAAGGAAGTGGTGTTGCCTTTTAATAAATTTTTAAATGTTGATCCGAAATTAGGTCCTGAAATGAGATCTACTGGAGAGGTGATGGGAATTGGACGTACTTTTGAAGAAGCTTTTGCTAAAGCTGTGCTAAGCAGCAGTCAATTTAAAATGAAACAAAATAATTGTCATCAAGGTTGTGTATTATTATCTTTTTCTGAGAAGGATTTAAAATTTGAAATAAGAGATTTGGTTGTTAAATTTCTTAAAAAAGGTTTTATGTTAGAAGTAACTGAAAAAACTGCAGATATGTTAAAAAATGTAGGTATTTTTTCTAAAATGATAAAAAAAATAAATGTAATGAATTTTTCATGTTTATTTAGTAAAATGAAGGACGGAAAATATAATTATGTAATTGACACAACAAACAATAACCCTACAATATGTTGTGATGAGATTAATAATGATTCTTCTATTTTATTAAGAAGTATGGCTTTACAAAGTACTATTCATTATAGTACCACAGTAAAAGGAGGAGCAGCTATTGTTATGTCTATTGATGAAGATCCAACAAAATATATTAAGTCTATTCAAGAGATACACATATCAGTTTAATTAATTAAAAATTATATTTAACTTGGTTATATTATGATTTTATATAATGTTTTTGATATTGAAATCAAATTTTATAATAAAAAGTAAAAATTTTTTATATAAGTATAAGTAATTTCTGATCGAAGCTAGTTATATCATATAATAATAATGAGTATGATGATAAGTTTAATATCTATAATGACAATTAATCATGTTATTGGCAGAAAAAATATTATTCCTTGGTATTTCTCTATAGATATGGATTGGTTCAAATATCATACTATTAATAAAGCAATTATTATGGGGAGAAAAACGTTTGAATCTATAGGAAAAAAACCATTACCTAAAAGGTTGAATGTAGTGTTAAGTAGTCAGTTATTAGATAGAGATAAAAATAGTGTTATTTTTGTAAATAGTCCTTATAAGGCATTGTCAATGTCTTTAATGAATAAAAATAAGGAAATTATGATTATAGGTGGAGAGTCATTATATAATTTATTTTTTCCTCAATGTACTAGGATGTATTTGACATATATTAATACTATTTATAATTATGGTGATACATGGTTTCCTAATTATAAAAGAAGAGATTGGAAGATAATATATAATATTTATAAAACATTTAAATCTAAAAGTAATCGGGTTTACAATTTGAATTTTAAAATTCTTGATCGTTATTAACGTATTAATGTTAATGTTATATTAGAATTATGAAGTAGGTATACAGGACTCTTGTATAATTTTTTTATCTTCCCATCTTAATAAAGTTAATTCTCCTCCCCAACAACAGCCAGAATCTAATCCATAAATTTTATCAGTAATTTTAATATTTTTTAATGATGCCCAATGTCCAAAAATTATACTATATCCAGTAATAGTTGTTAATTTTGATAAATTAAACCAAGGAAATATATTCGGTGGGGCAAATCGAGGAAGATCTTTATACTTCAAATTTAATGTTCCGTCTAAATAAATATATCTCATTCTAGTGAATACAGTAAGATTGTTTTGTATTTTTTCTAATTGGTTTATGTGAATATTGTAAGTTTCTATTGTATCTTTTTTTTGTGTATCGTTTAAAAATAATAATATAGGTTGATTGCTAATTAAGATATTTTCTATTTCTTGAGCATATAATTTTGTTTGATTAATACTCCATTTAGGATGAATGCCAGCGTGACTCATTAATATTTTTTTATTGTCATCGATATAAAGTATGGGTTGATAACGTAACCAATTTATTAATTCATCTATATCTGCAGCATTAAGAATATCTTCAAAGTGGTTATTTTTTTTTTTATTTGTTGCAGAAAAATATGTTTTTAATAGATGTAAATCATGATTTCCTAGTACTGTACAAGCGTTTTTTTTTAAACTTTTAATAAAACGCAGTACTTCTAACGAATTTGGACCTCTGGAGACTAAATCCCCAGTAAGATAAAGAAAATCAATGTTTGGGTCAAAGTTTACATGATCTAATATATTTCTTAAGTTCGTATAACAACCATGTACATCCCCAATAAAATAAGTAGTCATTGTTACCTATAATACTAATTATATATAATGTTGTTTGTTACTGTATAAAACAAACAATTAATATTTGTATCAATTATAACAATTTTGTTTTTTTAATCAACCTTATTAGCGTTTGTTATGTAAGATATCTGCAAGTAGACAAAATTGTTGAATAGTTAAATTTTCTGGTCTTGACTTGATATCAAGACCGTATTGTTTTATTTCTTTTGTACTAAATAGGGAAGATAGACTATTTTTAATTATTTTTCGTCTTTGGTGAAAAGCAATTCGAGTGATTAAAGATAGTGATGTTATGTCAGTAATTGGATAAGGAGTATATGTATGATAAGGAATAAATTTTATCATCATAGATTCTACTTTTGGAATAGGTATAAATGATGATTTTGATACTTCCAATAAAGGTGATACTTTGTAGTGATATTGAGTCATAATACTTAATCTTCCGTATGCTTTATTATTAGGTTGCGCTATAATTCGTTTACCTACCTCTTTTTGTAACATAAAATGCATATCAAAAATGACATCAGTATATTTAAATAAATATATGATTAGTTTTGTAGCGATGTTATATGGTAAATTTCCTATTAATCGAATTTTTTGATTAGAGTTTGGAGGAATAAGATGAAAAAAATTTATTTTCATGACATTTGTATTTAAAATTTTTAATTTTTTAGTTTTAAAATTTTTTAAAAGTTTTTTAGTTAAAAGAGAATCGCATTCTATTACTGTTAAAAAATCAACAATTTTTAGTATTGGTTTAGTTAAAGCTCCTAATCCTGGTCCAATTTCTACTATAATTTGATTTGGATGAGGTTTAAATATATCAATAATGGAATCAATTATATGTTGATCTTTTAAAAAATTTTGTCCCCATTTTTTTTTAATTATATGTTGTTTGTACTGTATTTTTTGCATAATTACTAGAGTTTTTTATCATATTAATAGCAGTATTGATAGCTATATCTATACTATTGGCATTTGCAATGCCCAACCCAGCTAATTTTAAAGCACTACCATGATCAACAGAGGTTCTAATAAAAGGCAATCCAAATGTAATATTAACAGATTTTCCGGGCCTAGAAAATTTTAGTACAGGTAATCCTTGATCATGGTACATAGCTAAGATTACGTCTGCATGACGTAAGTATTGTGTTTGAAAAATAGTATCTGCAGATAAAGGTCCAGTAATATCACAAATAATATTTGATTTTTTTAAATTATTTAAGGCAGGTATAATAATTTCAATTTCCTCTGAACCAATGAATCCTGATTCTCCAGAATGTGGATTTAAACCACATACATAAATTTTAGGACGTGAAATATTAAAATATTTTTGTAATCCCGTTACAAGAACGGTCATAGTATTATGGATAGATTGTTGAGTAATAGATTTTGATACAGAAGATATAGGAATATGTGTAGTTAATAATGCTACTTTTAATTTATCATTGCTTAACATCATTACAGGTGGTGTATTTATACCACTAATTTTAGCAAAAAATTCAGTGTGTCCATAAAATGGTATTCCTCCTTTGTTTAAAATAGCTTTATTTATTGGACCGGTAACTATAGCTGAGAATTCTCCATTTATACATCCTTTGACAGCTCTATTTAAAGTATTAATTACATAATTGTTATTAGCTATATTTAATCTTCCTGGGATAACAGAATTGAATAATGATACATTTAGTATAGATGATTCTCCAGGTTTGAAAGGGAGTATTTTTTTTTTGACATGGTATGGCCATAATTTTAATGGTAGATTGATTCTTTTTGCTCTATCTAGTAATAAATTGGCATCAGCACATATAATTAATTCTACAGGCCATTTTTTTTGGATAGCCATAACAACTATATCTGGACCAATACCAGATGGTTCTCCTGGAGTGATGACAATTCTATGGTGTTTATTGTTGTAATTAGTCATTTTTATTAAGAATTTTGATGTATGATTCAGATTTTAATTCATAAATCCAATTATTTAAGTTTTCATTAAATTTTTGGCATAATAAATACAAGTAAGCACGTTCTCGTATTATTTCAGAATAGTTTAATTTTTCAATATCTATTAATTTTATTATACCCCATGTATCAAAAATATACATAGGATCACTGATTTGATTTTTTTTTAGAGAAAGTAAGGATTTTTGTACTGATAAATTAAAGTTGTTCAAATCTATCCATTTTTCTGAAATACCGTAATTTTCAGAATAGAAATTTTTTGATTTTTCTTTAATTACTAGATCAAATGTGATATAATGGTTGTTAAGTTCTTCTTTAATATTGAATAATTGTTTTTTTACATCTTGTATGTTAGATGTATTTTTAGATAAAATACTATTTATTTTTACTCTAGTTATTGGAAAGATAGTTTTTTTAAAACGTATATCTTGAATTTCCAAGATATGAATGCCATCGTTCGAGTGAATTGGTCCAATAATATCACCTGGTTTAACTATTTGTAAATATTGATCAAAAATCATTGGGATATCTTTCCACGAAATCCATGATGATTTATTTACTGTAATTCTTGGAAAAATACTGTTATTGTAATATGTGTGTATTAAATTTTGAGTATTTTTTTTAGATTTTATTGTGTGTATTAATAATTCTGATAAATTATTTGAAATATTAATTTGATCTAATGATGGATGTATAGGTAATTCAATAATAGTGTGTATTAGTTTGAATTGTTTATTTATATCAATGAAGTTTGATTGTTGAATTATTTCATTTATTTCGTATGAAGAAATATCAATACGTTGATATGTAATTTGATTACATATAAGTTTATTGAGTATTTCTTGACGTATTTCTGAGGAATATTGTTTATAATTTAATCCGTATTTGTTTAGTTTGAAAAGAAATTGGTTTGTTGTCATATTTCTAGAAGAAGCTATATAATCAATTATACTGTCAATTTGACTGTAGTCTACATTAATATTTTTTTTATTTGCTATTTGAGTAATTAGATTATCTATAATTAATTGGTTTAATATTGTATGATACAAGTTTTTATCTTGAATAAGATAATGTGTAAAATTGGATGGATTTAATTTAATAATATTAATTTTATTTAAAACATCACTGTGTAAAATGATATTATGATTGACTAAAGCTACAATTCTATCTGTGGTTTGTTCAATACAATACGTTGTATTGGTTTGCAATAAAAATAAAATTAAAAATAATAATTGCATGTATTTCATTGTATATACAAATGATTATGAATTAATGTTGTAATAATATGTATTGCATTACATATTATTAATATAGGGTATCATACTAGATTGTAAAAGTTTATAGGGATTTAGATAAAATTTAGATTTTGAATTATTTATTTTGAAGTAAAATTGTATTTTTTTATCATATAGTCCAGTATTTAATAAATCATTCCAGTTAATAATTTTTTGTTCGAAAAATATGGTAAAAATCCAGCAAGGATTAAGTCGTTGTATTCCTATAGTTTGATTAATAACATGATTATATTTTATGCTATAGTATTGTGAATAGCTTATTGTCCAATTTTTTAATAGTGGATAATAAATAATAGCTCCTAATTGAGAAATTGTTTGAGAATATATTGATGAATTATGATAAGTTAAGTGTTTCTTCAGATACTTTGAATTAATATATTTATAGTTTATTTGAAATATATGTTTATTTTTTTTGTTATGCTCTAATATAATGTTGCCAAAAGAGAATTCATTAATAGGAATATAGTATTGCACTTCAGAATGTATATTCCAATAATTATTTATATTCCAATGTCCCATTCCGGAAACTAATAAAAATTTTTGAATAAATTGATGAAAACAAAATTTATAGGCGTTATTGTAATGTATACAAAAGTTATGTTGTTTTATGTGTAAAATATTACCTATAGATAAATAATATAATTCATTATGATTTTTAAAGCATCGAGTGATTATACTGCTTGTAATTTGATTAGAAGGTTCTATGCGATCTAGTCCACTATATATGGAATTATAAAATAAATTATTATAAGTTGTATGAATCATTTTAGTATCGTATATTCCAATATTTCTTTGAAAATGATAAGGAACATATAAATATTGAAATTTTGGTTCTAAAAAATATTTATATTGTTTAGAGATATTTGTTTTTTTTTGAAAAATTACATTTCCTTGTATTTTAAATTGAGGAATAATTCGATTGATATTTTTGTGTAAATAATTTATTTTATCTTGTTGTAAATTATAATAATTAATATTATTTTGTTGATAATGTGTAATTTTAAGTTTTGTTTCTACATTTAATTTTCCCCAGAAATTGTTTATTATAAAATTTATTGTTGGTTCTGTGTGCATTCTGATTGATGTAGGATAAATATGATGGGATGGAATAAATTTTGAAAATTGATTAAATATTTGAAAGTAAAGTAATTTTTTGTAAAGATTAGAGTATACATGTAATTCTAATTGTGGAGATGCTTTATAAATTGGGTATTTTTTTTGGTTTGTTTTGTTTTCATAAAAGTTATCGTTTCCTAGATAAAATAGGTTGATTTTATAGTGTTTATTATTGTAGTAACAAAGAATTTTCTGATTTATAATATTATTGTCGGGTAATTTAATATTTATTTTGGAGGTCTTCTTATTTAAAGAAAAATTAAAATTGTTGTTTGTTGTGTAGTCAATATCACAATGCCATTTGTTACATATAAATCCATTATGTTTCCAGTATAATTTATAGAATACATTGGAATAAGAAGCATGCGAAGGGTATGTCGCATTATTTTTTATAATATTTGCAATGATGAATCCGAATCCTGGTTTCAATGAATAATGTATTTTAGTTTTTAATTTAATTTTTGAATTAGATATAAAACATGGAGAAATAACTCCAGAATAATATTTTGAAAAAACTAAAGGATATGGTATTTCTAATATTATTCCATGTTTTGAGTTGTATTTTATATTAGGAATATAAGATTCTAGGATATTTTTTTTATTTAGAGAAATAGATAAGTAAGGACTATAAAATATCGGAATTTTTTTTATTGTACAGCATGCATCCCAAATATCAATGTTATTTTTATGGTGATCATAAACTATTTTTGAACCTATTATGTTCCAAGTATCTTCATTAGAAGAACATGTAGTAAATTTTCCTTGATTTAAAATGGTATAGCGGTAGTGTTCGTTTTGGATAATATATGCTGCTTTTCCTCGAATATTTGGTTTAAATATATAATATTCACTGTTGTAAAATTTTATTTTTTTGTTATTTAAATCAAATTGAGCAGAAGACCCTTTTAATTGAATATAATTATTTTGAAAACGTACATTATTTTCAGCATATAGTATGGGTTTGTATAATTTATAATTATTGTGATAATAAAAAATTGTTAATTTATCGGATTTGATAATATTATTATTTTGTTTAATATTAATATTGCCAAAAAATTGAATTTTTTTAGGATAATCAATTTCTATTTTATCGGAGTGAATATGTATTGTTGTATATAAGTGTGTTTTAGTATTAACATTGTTATTTTGTAAAATTTGTGATGTGTTTAAATAATATAGATTATTTTGAGAATTGTGAGTTAGTGATGTTTGTGTATAGAGTATTAAATAACTTAAACTAATAAGTTGTATTGTACGGTATAATTTTAATATCATTAATTTATTGTTAAGCTATACATAATATAAAAATGTTGATTTATATAAGTTTATTTATAAATTTAAATATAATGTGTTATTTATTATAATATTATTTGATATATTAATATTTTTAATAAATTATGTTAATATGAACGGAATAGGGTTTATAAAGTAATATAATTTTTATGAGCATGCAGCATAAAAAATTTATTATTTGAGTTTTTATTTTAAGAAATTGGGTTGATTATCTTCATATTTTTGAATGGTTGAGTGATGTTCTAATGTTAGATTAATTTTATCTAAATTGTTAATCATAAAATTTTTATGAAAATCACTTATTTGAAATGAATATTTTGTATTTTCGGTCATTATTGTTTTGGTATGCAAATTGACAGTTACATTCATTACTTTATTAGTGTATGTTTTTATTTCTTTAAATAAAGAATTTACTTCTAGTTCTGTTAATATTGCAAGTAGTAGTCGATTATTAAAACTGTTTTTGTAAAAAATGTCTGCAAAACTTGGAGCTATAATTACTCGAAATCCATAATCAGTAAGAGCCCATACTGCATGTTCTCGAGATGAACCACATCCAAAGTTTTTTTGGGTTAATAAAATGCTAGCATTTTTATAATTTAAATTGTTAAGTATGAAATTATAATTAAGAGTGTTAGTTGTATTTCCTAGAAAACGCCAATTAAAAAATAAATATTTTCCAAAATTATCTCTGGTAGTTTTTTGTAAGAATTGTTTAGGAATAATACAATCAGTGTCAATATTAGCAATATCTAGAGGTAGTATAATTCCTGTATGTTGATTAAATGGTGTAGTGATGTTCATATTTTTTCTCAGCAGTTTGTGTTAATTGACAAAATATGTGCGAATATCAACAAAATGCCCAGCAATGGCAGCAGCTGCTGCCATTGCTGGGCTTACTAAATGAGTTAATCCTCCTCTTCCTTGTCTTCCTTCGAAATTTCTATTACTTGTAGAAGCACATCGTTCTCCTTTGTTTAATCGATCATCGTTCATAGCTAAACACATTGAACAACCAGGTAAACGCCATTCGAATCCTGCTTTTAAAAATATAGAATCCAATCCTTCCTTTTCTGCTTGTTTTTTGACTAATTTAGATCCAGGAACTACGATTGCTTGAATATGATTAGAAATCTTATAACCTTTAATAAGGTTAGCGGCAGATCGTAGATCTTCAATTCTTGAATTAGTGCATGACCCTATAAATACCTTGTTTATTGGAATATTTGTTAAATAAGTATTAGGTTTTAATTTCATGTAGTATAGCGCTTGTTCTGCAGATTGTCGCTCTACAGGATCATTAAAAGATTCTAATTGTGGTATAGGTTGATCAATAGAAATTACTTGGCTAGGATTGGTTCCCCAAGTTATTTGAGGTTTGATATAGGATACATCAAAGTTAAATATTTTATCAAAATAAGCATCTTCATCCGAATATAAAGTCTTCCAATATATGAGAGCTTGTTCCCAATTTTTGTGAGTAGGGGAGAATTTTCTGTTTTTTAAATAATTATAAGTAATTGAATCTGGAGCTATTAAAGCAGAAACAGCTCCCATTTCAACAGACATATTACATAAGGTCATTCTTTCTTCCATACTTAATTTTTTAATAATCTCTCCAGAAAATTCTACTATATGATTAAATGCTCCTCCGTTTCCTACTTGTCCAATGATAAATAAAATAAGATCTTTTGCCGTAATTTTATGAGGTATTACTCCGAATAAATTAATTTTCATAGATTTATGTCTAGGTTGACGTAAAGTTTGTGTTGCTAATACATGTTCTATTTCTGATGTTCCAATACCAAAAGATAAAGCTCCGAAAGCTCCATGAGTTGAAGTATGTGAATCTCCACATGCAATTGTCATTCCGGGTAACACAATACCTTGTTCTGGAGCTAAAACATGAATAATTCCTTGATTAGGATGATTTAAATCGAATAATTTAATTTCAAAATCTTTACAATTTTTAGTCAACTGATCTAGTTGAATTTGAGCTGTTTCTTTAATGCAATTAAAATCTTTTAAAATAGTAGGAACATTATGATCCATAGTAGCAAAATTTTTACTAGGTTTTCTAACTTTACGGTTTTTGATTCTAATAGATTCAAAAGCTTGAGGAGATGTGACTTCATGCAATAAATGACGATCAATATATAATATAGGTACATCATTTTTATCTTCATGTACTATGTGTGTGTTATATATTTTCTGATATAGTGAATGCCCCATAATAATACCCTCTTATTTATTTTGTATTTTTATGTATTAATGAAGTTATAATGTCACCCATTTCGTTAGTGCCTATTACATTTTCTTGACCATTTTTTTTGGATATATCTGGAGTACGATATCCTAATGCTAATGCAGAATATACTGCTTGTTCGATAATTTTAGCGATATGATCCAACTGTAAACTATATCTAAATAATAAAGCAGTAGAAAGAATTTGAGCTATAGGATTAGCTAAGTTTTTTCCAGCAATATCTGGCGCAGATCCTCCGGCTGGTTCATATAATCCAAAATTATGTTCATTAAGACTAGCGGAAGGTAGTATTCCTATTGATCCACTAATCATGGCACATTCGTCTGATAAAATATCTCCAAATAAATTTGGACATAAAATAACATCAAATCCAGATGGATTTCGAATTAATTGCATAGCAGCATTATCTACGTATAAATGTTGTAATTGAACATTTGGATAATAATGTGTAGCTAATTTTGATACTGTTTCTCTCCATAAAATAGAGGTATTTAATACATTAGCTTTATCTATAGATGTAACATGTTTGTGTCTTTTTTGAGCCAATTTAAATGCAAAATGAGCAATGCGTTCAATTTCAAATCGGTGGTATACAGCAGTATCAAATGCACGTTCTTTTAATTCTGTTCCAAATCTTCCTCGAGGTTGACTAAAATAAATACCTCCGGTTAATTCTCGAACACATGCAATATCTAATCCATTAGAAATAATTTTTGATTTTATAGGAGATAAATCTATTAATTTTTTAGGTAAATATATAGGTCTGAAGTTAACAAATAAATTAAAATGTTTTCTTAAGGTTAATAATGCTCCGTATTCCGGTCTTTCTACTCCTTTTAGATGATCCCATTGAGGCCCTCCAACTGCTCCAAATAATATTGCGTCTGATTGTTCACAACATTTTATAGTACTGTCGGAAAGAGGAGTACCTTCTGAATCAATTGCATTTCCTCCTATTTTGTACTCTGTAGTAATAATATTAATTTTAAAATTGTTTTTTATTGTATTTATTACTTTAAGAGCTTGCTTTATAATCTCTGGTCCTATACCATCACCTGGTAATATTGCGATTCGGTAGTTATCTTTCATAAATATGTTTAAATTTTTTCAAATGTTAGTTATTGTTCATTATATTGTCTATCATATACGCGGTTTTTCATAATTTGTTTTGTACGCCAAATATTATTTAAAGCTTGAATTATAGCTGTAATTGATGCATCAATAATGTCTACAGACAATCCCATACCATGAAAATTTCGATTTTTATATGATATTACAACATTGACTTGTCCTAAAGCATCACGATCGTAACCTTTAGAATGAAGCGTATATTTTTCTAAACTTATAGGTAGTTTTGTGATATTTATTAATGCTTCGTAGATTGAGCTAATTGGTCCGGTTCCTATTTTTGAACAGGAATACATGTGTTTTTGATTGCCACAATATAGTTCGATAAACGATTCAGATACTCCAGATGAATCAGTACGAATATTAAACGATTTTATTTTAAAATATTCCATTTGATCATAGGAATTATTTGTAAAAGCTAATGCTTCTAAATCATAATCAAATACTCTTCCTTTTTGATCAGCTAATTTTAAAAAAACATTATATAATTTATCCATATTGTAATCTTTATCTTGATAACCCATTTTTTTCATATGGTATTTTACTGCTGCTCTTCCAGATCTAGATGTTAAGTTTAATTGCATTTTTTTTAATCCGATACTTTCAGGAGTCATAATTTCATAATTTTCTCTATTTTTTAAAATTCCATCTTGATGAATACCTGAAGAATGAGAAAAGGCGTTGGATCCAACTATTGCTTTATTTGATGGGATGGGTATATTACATAATTGACTGACTGTTTTACTAGTATTGTAAATTTCTTCATGGTGTATATTAGTATATGCATGCAGGAGATCTTCACGTATTTTGATAGCCATAATTACTTCTTCTAAAGCAGCATTTCCTGCTCGTTCTCCAATACCGTTAATGGTACCTTCAACTTGTCGGGCTCCAGCTTGTATAGCAGCAATAGAATTTCCAACCGCCATTCCTAAATCATTATGACAATGCACAGAGATTATGGATTTATCAATAGTAGGTACCTTATTGTATAAGGAAGTAATAATTGTTCCAAATTGATATGGAGTAGTATACCCAACAGTATCTGGGATATTAATCGTTTTAGCTCCAGCTTGTATAGCAATTTCAACTATACGGCATAAGTTATCTATTGGGGTACGTCCTGCATCTTCGAAAGAAAATTCAATATCATCAGTATATTTTCTTGCATATTGTATTGAATGAATAGTCATTTCTATAATTTGATCAAAATTTTTTCTTAGTTTAGATGTAATATGTATATTAGATGTTGGTAAAAATATATGTATTCTAAAATTTTGTGCGATTTTTAAAGCTTCAGCTGCTATATCAATATCTTTTTCTACGCATCTTGCTAAACCACATATTGTGCTATCTTTTATTTGTTGTGCTATTGTTTGTACTGATTTAAAATCTCCTGGAGAAGATATCGGAAATCCAACTTCTATTATATCTATTCCTAATTTTTCTAATGCAAAAGCGATTTCAAGTTTTTCATTAACTTTTAAACTAGTTTGTAAAGATTGTTCCCCATCACGTAAAGTTGTGTCAAAAATAATTACTTGTTTCTTCATAGGATTAAAATATTCATTTTTGATGTAGTGTTGAGAAACAGGGTAAATACCTACTAATATAATAGCGTTAATTTTTAATGTTAAGGTATTTGATATCTGTACAATAATAAATTATTACATTAAACTTAATTTAATCTAATTAAATATAATTTGTCAACTATAAATCATATAAAATACTATTATTTTAATAATAATGAGTATATTATAGTGTATTGTAATGAATATGCAAAGTATATAACAAATATGTTTGATAAATAAAATAATCTTCTTACTTTATAGTAAAGAGGCTTGTATATTGTCACGATATAATTGTTTATTATTGTTAATTTAAATTAAATTTTTATATTAAGTATTTGTGGGCTTCTATTGAGGAAATAGCAGTGATAGTGTATCACATATACAATATAAATGTAAATTGTTGTAAATAATTAAATAAAGGTTATATTTAAACCTTTGATATAAGGCAAGGTGGTTTGATTATTTTCATGAATCATAAAAGTGTATTATTATATGAAGCAGTAGAAGCTCTAAATATCGATCCTTCTGGAATATATATAGATGGCACATTTGGAACAGGAGGTCATTCAAGATTAATTTTATCTAAATTATCGAAATTAGGTCGATTGATAGCATTGGATAGAGATCAGTTATCTGTTAAAATTGGAAAAACGATTGCTAAACATGATCGTAGATTTTCTATTATTCATACTTCATTTTCTAAAATATCGGATTATATTCATGATATGAACCTTATAGGTTCTATTAATGGCATTTTATTAGATTTAGGAGTATGTTCAACTCAGTTATTTGATGTTAATCGTGGTTTTTCGTTTACTCAAGATGGTCCATTGGATATGCGTATGGATGTTACTATGGGAAAGACTGCAGCTCAATGGATAGCTGTATCGTCTCAAAAAAATATTGAATGGGTTTTAAAAAATTTTGGAGAAGAAAGATTTTTTAGAAAGATTACACAATCTATTCTATTTCATAGAAGAACTCGACCTATTACCAGAACGAGTGAATTGTCAAAAATTATTAGTGATGTAGTTGTATCAAATCGTACAAAAAAATATAGTTGGAATAAGCATCCTGCAACTCGTAGTTTTTTGGCAATTCGTATGTATATTAATGATGAATTAAAAGAAATAATAAATATATTAAAAGATGTATATAATTTATTATCCAATAAAGGTAGATTAGTAGTTATTAGTTTTAATTCTTTAGAGGATCGTTTAGTAAAAAATTTTATTTGTAAGCATAGCCGTATTTCTTTAGAATTTCCTAAATTAGCTTTGACTGAAGCCCAAATAATTGATATTTATTCAAATAAATATCAATTTAAAAATATGGGAAAGATAATACCGACTAAACAGGAGATTAAATCAAATGTACAAGCTCGTTCTGCAGTTTTACGTTATGCTGAAAAAATAGATACTTATATGTATACACATGAGTAATCAGAAACGATTTAATCTTATCAGAATTATTTATACTGATTTATGTATTTATGGAAAATTACAATTAATCTTATTATTATTGATTGTAATGTCTTCTATTGCAGTTATTTTGATAACTTACCAAACTAGATGTATGGTTATGAAGCGTGAGCAATTATTTTTAGAAAAAAATGTATTAAATTTAGAGTGGAATGATTTAATGCTTAAGAAAAAAAAATTATCTGATCATATGCGAATTGAATATATTGCTGTTAATAATTTACAAATGCGTTATACAAATCCTATTTTAGATAGGATTGATATAAGTGAGTAAAGAGCAACATATGTATGTAAATTTTTTTGTTATGGATAAATTAATATAGAACAATATAATAGTAATTAATAATATTTCAATTATTAATTATAAGACTAGATATAAATTTTATGGGTTTCTTTAGCAAAAAGCGTTTATATATATTATATATTAGTGTTTTTTTAATGTTTTTTATTTTAAGTTTAAGATTAATTTATTTACAAATTGTATCTTCAAATTATTTAATTCATGAAGGTAATAAACGCTCATTAAGAATAAAAAGTATTTCAGAATCTAGGGGAATTATTACTGACAGAATAGGTCGATTATTAGCAATTAATGTTCCAACTACTTCTATTTGGATTGATCCTCAAGTAGTTAATAGACACAGAGAAATTAATGCTGATATTTTAAAGTGGACAGCATTATCTAGTCTTTTAAATTTTCCTTTAAAAAAATTATTGTGTTTTATACAAAATCATAGTTCAGAACGTTTTTTGTATTTATCACGTCAGGTAGATTCCGCTATAGCACAACAGGTAAATCAATTAAAATTACCTGGAATATATGTACAGCAAGAGTCAAAACGGTATTATCCTGTTGGATCTGCAGCAGCTCATCTTGTTGGAATAACTAATATAGATAATCAAGGTATTGAAGGAGTAGAAAAAAGTTTTAATAATTGGTTATCTGGATTTCCTAGAACACGATTAGTTTATCAAGATCGATTGGGAAGAGTAGTAGAAGATATTAATTTATTGAATCAAGGAAAACTGTCTAAAAATGTTGTGTTAAGTATTGATGAACGTTTACAATATTTAGCATTTAATGAGTTAAATAATGCGGTTAATTTTCATAAAGCAGAATCTGGTAGTGCAGTATTAATAGATATTAGTACTGGTGAGGTTTTGGCTATGGTAAATAGTCCATCATATGATCCTAATAATTTTTCGACTGTAAAAAAATCAATGATGAGAAATAGAGCTATTACTGATATTTTTGAACCAGGTTCAACAGTCAAACCTATTGTAGTGATGACAGCATTGAAAAATAATATTATAAATAAAGATAGTATAATTAATACGTTACCTTATATGATTAATGGTCATCAGGTAAAAGATGTTTCATATAATAGTCAGTTAACTATTAGTGAAATTTTAAGAAAATCTAGTAATGTTGGTATTTCTAAATTAGCATTATCTATGCCTGTATCTACTTTGATTGATGCATATTTGGGTTTTGGTATAGGACAATTAACAAATGTTGGATTAGTAGGAGAAAATAGGGGAAAAATATATTCACCTGAGCGATATGATTCTATTATAGAGCATGCAGCTCTTTCATATGGGTATGGATTAATGATAACTCCATTACAGTTAGCTAGGATTTACGCTATTATTGGGGGATTGAGTTTATCTCATCCACTTTCTATTATTAAGATAAATCAATCTGTGGTTCCTTTAATATCTTCTGAAAATCGAGTATTTTCAAGATCATTGATGCGTACTGTTATAGATATGATGGAAGTTACGACTATCTCAAATAGTGGTTGTTATCAAGCTGCAATAGAGGGATATCGAGTTGCAGTTAAAACAGGTACTATTAAAAAAGTTGGATCTCAAGGAAAATATGTTAATAGATATATTGCATGTACAGCAGGTATAGCTCCATCTAGTAATCCAAGATTTGCATTAGTAGTAGTAATTGATGATCCAAAAAATGGAGTTTATTATGGTGGAATGGTATCTGCTCCAGTATTTAAGTCAATTATGAGTAATACATTGAGGTTAATGAACATAAGTCCAGATTTTTTAAAATGATATAATATGTAGGATAAAATATTTGAATAATTGTTATATGTTTCCTATACATGAGTTGAATGAACTTCTTATGCCATGGATTTTTAATAAGTTAATTTCATCTACACTAACTTTAACAGAATTAAAATTAGATAGTAGAAGTGTTACTTTTGGAGATTTATTTATAGCAATAAAGGGATATAAAACTGATGGAAGATTATATGTTCGTCATGCTCTTAAAAAAGGAGCAATTGCTGTTTTATTAGAATCTAATGCTAATTTTTTCGTGCAAAATATTATTTATAATGCTAATACACTTATACCTATTATTCATTTTAATAAGTTACATAAACATATATCTAGTATAGCAGGAAGGTTTTATGGTCATCCATCACGATATTTAAATTTAATTGGAGTGACAGGAACTAATGGAAAAACTACTATTAGTCATTTATTGGCTAATTGGGTAGGACTATTAGGAGAGAAAAGTGCTGTAATGGGCACTTTAGGGAATGGTATGTTAAGTAATATATATGCGTCTAATTATACTACGTCCTCTGCTATTGATGTTCAAAAAATGTTAAGTCAATTTATTAAAAATAGGATTAAATTTGTTGCGATGGAAATATCATCGCATGGATTAGCTCAATATCGTGTAGATGCGTTAAATTTTGACGTGGCAATATTCTCAAATTTAACATCTGATCATTTAGATTATCATGGTGATATTCATAAATATGAAATGGCTAAATGGAGATTGTTTAATGATTTATATGTCAATCATTATGTAATTAATGCTGATGATTATGTTGGATATAAATGGTTATCACGTTTACCTGATTCAGTGGCAGTAACTGTTCAAAATAATTTGCCTAAATTTTGGAAAGGCAAATGGATAAAATTAATTAAAGCAAATTATCATTCTTATGGATCTGATATTATTTTTGATTCTAGTTGGGGAATAGGGGTGATTCATAGTCAATTATTAGGGGAGTTTAATGTTAGTAATTTGTTACTAGCTTTGGGAGCTTTACTGATTTTAAAATATCCCTTAACAGAATTGTTAAAAATATCGTCTAGATTAAAACCTGTATGCGGGCGATTAGAGAAATTTCAATTGCATAATAGACCTACAATTATAATTGATTATGCTCATACTCCAGATGCTTTAGAGAAAGTTTTAATATTTTTAAATACATTATTATGTAAGAATGGAAAATTATGGTGTATTTTTGGGTGTGGTGGTGATAGGGACCCAATAAAACGTTCAAAAATGGGAGAATTGGCAGAGCAATATTCTGATTATGTAATTATAACTAATGATAACCCACGTACTGAAAATGCTCAACTAATTATAAATGATATTATTGTGAAAATAAAATATTCTAAAAAAATAAGAATTATTCAAGATCGTATTCAAGCAATAAAGACTGTTATTTATCAAGCTAATTCAAAAGATTTAATATTAATTGCTGGAAAAGGACATGAAAGATATCAAATTATAGGTCATAATTACATAGAATATTCTGATCAAGATGTAGTGATAAATGCTTTGATGAATTATTATATTTTATGATAGCTATGTGATTATGATTCCATTAAAACTTTATGAAATAGCATCTATTGTAAATGCTAAAGTTATTGGCATGAACGTTGTGATTAATACTATTAGTATTCATTCTGATTTAATTGAAAAACAATGTATGTTTATAGCATTGATAGGCAAGCGTTATGATGGGCATAATTTTGCAAATCAGGCAGTTATTGCTGGAGCGAAAGCGTTATTAGTAGATCATTATTTATTATTGCATATACCTCAGTTAATAGTTCATGATACTTGTGATGCTTTGTTAAAAATAGCTGAATGGATGCGTCATCAAGTATCTTCAAAAATTATTGCTATTACTGGATCAAGTGGAAAAACTTCAGTGAAAGAAATGACTGCATCTATATTAAGAAATTGTGGAAAAGTAATAGCCACTCATAAAAATTATAATAATTTTATAGGAGTATCTATAACATTATTAAGATTAACATATAAAATTAAATTTGCAATTATTGAATTAGGATCTAATAAGTGTGGAGAATTAAAAAAGTTAGGAAAGATTATTTGTGCTGACGTAGCTTTAGTAAATAATATTTTTTCATCTCATTTATCAGGATTTAATTCATTAGATATAATAAAAAAAGAGAAAGGAGAAATTTTTTTTGGTGCATCAAGTAATGATGCTCAAGCTGTTATAAATTTAGATAATAATGCTATTTTAATATGGCGTTCAGCATTATTGAATTTTAAAAAAATATGGAATTTTGCTTTATACAAAAATACAGATGTTGATTTTTTTGCAAGTCATATTATTTTATATACATATGGAATTCAGTTTGTTTTACATAGTCCATACGGATCTTCTCCTGTGTTTTTACCAGTATTAGGTATGCATAATATATCTAATGCCTTAGCTGCTAGTGCACTCGCTTTTTCTGTAGGAGCTAATTTATTTGATATTGTATATGGATTGCAAAAAATACATGCCTTACCTGGGAGATTATTTCCATTTGTTTTAAATAAAGGTAAATTATTATTAATAGATGATACTTATAATTCTAATGTTGGATCGATGATTGCTGCGATTAATGTTTTGAACATGATGCCTGGTTATCGTATATTAGTAGTAAGTGATATGTTGGAATTGGGAGATTTAAGAACATCACAATATTATCATACTAGTATTGGTAAATTTCTAAAAAGAAGTAATATTGATCAAATAATGACTATAGGAGATTTTAGTTATTGTATATTAAAAGTTTTCAAGAAAGGAAGACATTTTCAAAGAAAAACTGAATTAATTTTTTATTTAAATAAAATTTTATTTCAAAATCGGCCTGTTAGTATTTTAATAAAAGGTTCTAGAAAGTTTAAAATGGAACAGGTAGTAGATGCTATTAAAAGTAATCATAATGTTGTTGTTAAATAATATAAGAGAAATTGCGTAATGATGTATTTTTTTATGTCTAGTGTTGAATATTCTGTTTTTTTTAGGAGTATTGCTAGTTTATTTTTTGCTTTGTTTATTTCTTTAGGAATAGGATTTATTATTATTTCATGGTTACGTCATTTCTGTATGTTTCAAATGATTCGAGTGGAAGGCCCTGAAATTCATCAATTAAAACGTAATACTCCTACAATGGGAGGTATAATCATGTTAATATCGTCAATTACGTCGATATTAATATGGGCTGATTTATCAAATGTATATGTGTGGTATGTATTATGTATATTTATAGTATATGGATTATTAGGTTGGATTGATGATTTTTTAAAAGTAACACGACAAAATACTTTAGGTGTGAATGTTTTAAATAAATATTTTTGGCAGACATTAATTGCTTTATTATTAAGTATTATCATGTGTATTACAAGAATGGATTGTATAAATACCAATTTAGAGGGATGGACTTATTTTAAAAATATTATATCTAAATTAGATATTTGGAGTATTTTATTATCATATTTTGTAATTGTAGGTACAAGTAATTCCACTAATTTGTCTGATGGATTAGATGGATTAGCAATTGTTTTAATAATATTAGCGACTATTGGGTTAGCTGTTATAGCATGGATTAGTAGTAGTGTATATTTTTCAGGTTATTTAAATGTTTCATATATTTTTTTTGCTCAAGAATTAATAGTTGTGTGTGCTGCAATTGTAGGAACAGGACTTGGATTTTTATGGTTTAATAGTTATCCAGCACAGATATTTATGGGAGATACAGGTTCTTTATCATTTGGTGGTGCAATTGGAGTAATTACTGTATTACTACAACAAGAATATTTGTTATTAGTGATAGGTGGTATATTTGTATTAGAATCATTATCTGTAATTTTTCAAGTGAGTTGTTTTAAAATTTTTAAGAAGAGAATATTTAAGATGACTCCTATTCATCATCATTTTGAATTGCAGGGATATTCAGAACCAAAATTAGTTGTACGATTTTGGATTGTGTCTTTGGTTTTAGTGTTACTTGGATTAGCTATTTTTATTTTAAATTAGTATAGTTATGAATAGAAGAGATTATAAAAAATTACGAGTTGTAATTATTGGATTAGGAATTACTGGACTATCTTGTTTAAATTTTTTTTTAATGCGAGGAGTTTTACCTAAGGTTATCGATACTAGATTATACCCTCCTAAACTGAATAGGTTGCCTAGTTTTGTTAAATTTTGTTTTGGAAAATTATGTAGTTCGTGGATATTAAATGCTGATTTAATAGTAGTCAGTCCTGGAATTCGATTAGATAATCCTATATTAATGGAAGCTAGAAGGATAGGAATAGAAATTATTGGAGATATTGAATTATTTGTTCGAGAAATAACTGTTCCAATAATTGCTATTACTGGATCAAATGGGAAAAGTACAGTTACTAGATTAGTAAATAATATGGCTAAATCTGCTGGATGGAAAGTTGGAGTTGTTGGGAATATTGGAATTCCTGCTCTTACTTCGTTAAATAAGAAATATCAGTTATATATATTAGAAATATCGAGTTTTCAATTAGATGTAACGCATAGTTTATGTGCTACAGCTGCTACTATTTTAAATGTTAGTGAAGATCATATGGATCGATATTCAGATGGATTTTCATCATATAGTCGTTCTAAAAATAGAATTTATAATAATGCTATTACTTGTGTGGTAAATTCTTTAGATCCTTTAACGTATCCGTCTTTATCTTGCAATTATGAGCATCTCATAAGTTTTGGTAGAAATTCAGATTCTTCAGATTATCGTATAGAATATTATAGAGGAAGTAATTGGATAGTTATATATGATAAATATATATTAAATTGTCTTGAATTAAAAGTGAGTTATCATATTAATTATTATAATAATGTTTTATCTGCTTTAGCTTTATCAGATAGCGTTAATATTCCGCGTATAGCATCTTTAAAATCTTTGAAACACTTTTTTGGATTGCCGCATCGTTTTCAATTAATTTATGAAAATCGTGATGTACGATGGATTAATGATTCTAAAGCTACTAATATAGGAGCTACTAAAATAGCAATTAATACTGCTGTATCCATGTTATCAGGTAATCTTCATTTATTATTGGGAGGGGATAAAAAATTAGCTAATTTTGATGAATTAAAAGATTTAATTAAAAAATATGAAGTGCATTTGTATTGTTTTGGAAAAGATGGATTATTTTTGACGGAGTTTGGTTCTGGAAATATTGTTTTAACTAAGAATATAATTGATGCGATGTATATTATTGCGCGAAGAGTAAAAAGAAAAGATATAGTACTATTATCTCCGGCATGTTCCAGTTTAGATCAGTTTTTATCATTTAAGTTTAGAGGAATTTTATTTACTTATTTGGCTCAAAGATTAGGATAATATATAGAAATGTATATTTTAACTAAAATGATAATTTTAAAATTTTTCAGCAAGAAAATAAGATCTATATTATAGATGATGTTGTTATATGATCGGGTATTATTTGGATTATTACTGGGAATGATCTGTATTGGTTTTATTATAGCTAGTTCTGGATCTATTCCAATAGGTATAAATATATCAGGAGATCCTTATTTTTTTATAAAACGAGCGATCATTTATTATAGTATTACTTTTGTTTTATGTTTAATAATATTAGGATTACCTATAACTACCTGGAAAAGTTATAATTTTATAATGTTGTTGTGTAGTTTTGTGATGTTGATAATAGTATTAGTTTTTAATAATACTATCAATGGAGCTTCAAGATGGATAATATGGGGATCTTTCTGTATGCAGCCTTCGGAGTTATCAAAATTATCTTTTATTTTTTATCTTGCTAATTATTTGGAACGTAAGTTAATAGAAGTACGAAATACTTTTTGGGGTATATGTAAACCTATTATAATAATGTTATCGTTATCATTATTATTATTAGGACAACCAGATTTTGGTAGTATTATAATTTTATTTATTATTACTTTATATATGTTGTTTTTATTTGGAGCAAAATTGTGGAAGCTGATGTTAATATTTATATTAAATATATTTTTAATCACCTTATCCATAATTGTCAAACCTTATCGTATTCAACGAATTCTGTCTTTTTGGAATCCTTGGGAAGATCCATTTGGAAATGGATATCAATTAACTCAATCGTTAATGGCTTTTGGGCGAGGTGGATATTTTGGACGAGGCTTAGGAAATTCTATACAGAAATTAGAGTATCTTCCTGAATCACATACTGATTTTGTTTTTTCTGTTTTATCAGAAGAATTAGGATTAATAGGATCAATTTTAGTATTGTTAGTATTGTTTGTGATAGTATTTCGAGCTATGATTATTGGTACTAGTGCATTATATTGTCATCAAAAGTTTTCTAGTATTTTAGCTTATTCTATTGGAATATGGTTAGGAGTGCAAACATTTATTAATGTAGGAGTAGTAAGTGGAATTTTACCTACTAAGGGTTTGACGTTTCCTTTTATTAGTTATGGAGGATCTAGTTTTTTGATTACAACAGTGGCAAGTATATTATTAATTCGAATAGATTTTGAAATACGTTTAATTAAAAATCAGGCCTTTTTGAAAGGGAATGAGCATAATAAATGAATGTAAAAAGAAAATTAAAGACGGTTTTGATAATAGCAGGTGGAAGTGGAGGGCATATTTTTCCAGGATTATCGGTAGCGCGTTATTTAATAAAGCATGGATATAAAGTAGTTTGGTTAGGATCAAAAAATAATATTGAATCTAAATTAGTTCCAATGTATGGAATTAATATTAAATTTATTCATGCTGAAAGATGGCGTGGAACAAAAATATATAAGAGGTTAATTAAGTTGTTATTTATAATTTTTTTATCAATGTATCAGGCTTTAAAGATTATAAAATATTGGAAACCTGATATTGCTTTAAGTATGGGAGGATATGTTGCTGGTCCTAGTAGTATAGCAGTTTTATTATGTAAGATTCCATTAATCATACATGAACAAAATAGAGTTATAGGTTTAACTAATCGATTGCTATCTTTTTTTGCTAAAAAAATATTACAAGGGTTTCCTAATGTTATTGATAATGCTGTTACATTAGGAAATCCATTAAGAAGTACTATTGTTTCTATTCCCGATCCAGTTGTTCGATGGAAAAATCGTACTGGTCCAATTCGAGTTTTGGTAATTGGTGGAAGTAATGGAGCTTATATATTCAATAAAGTTGTACCAAAAATTTTTAAAAGATTATTTAATAAGTTGATTATATGGCATCAATCTGGTGAAAAAGATTTCAAGTATGTAATAGAAGCTTATCAACAGATAAAACAAAAAACTCACTATAAAATAATGCCATTTATTGATGATATAGCACAAGCATATTCATGGGCAGATATTATAATATCTAGATCTGGCGCATTAACAGTAAGTGAGATAATGTGTGTTGGACTACCTGCAATATTTGTACCATTTCCTTATCATAAGGATAAACAGCAATATTGGAATGCCTTACCTTTAGTACAATCAGGATCAGCAATCATTATTGAACAAGAGAAATTTACTAGTGATTATGTTAGTAAAATTTTAGAATCTTGGAATAGAAAGACATTACTTATTATGGCTCTAAGAGCTAAATCTTTTACAATACCTGATTCAACAAAATTAGTTGCACAGACAATAATACAACATTTACATAAAAAAAATTATTGAAATATTATTCTTATGCATTTATTACCATCAAAAAGTAATATTTTACCTGTAATTAATCGTTATAATATTAAACGAATTCATTTTATTGGAATAGGTGGCGCTGGTATGTGTGGTATTGCAAAGATATTAATGCATCAAGGATACAAAATTACTGGGTCTGATATAAAAAAAAGTGATATAACTCAGTATTTATTAACATTAGGAATAAAAATATTTTTAGGTCACTATTCTAGTAATGTAAATAATGTAGATGTTGTGGTTATATCTAGCGCTATTCGTTGGGACAATCCTGAACTTCAAGCAGCTAAATTTGCAAAAATTCCTGTTATGAGACGAGCGGAAGTGTTGTCTGAATTGATGAGAGATAAATATGGAATAGTTATTGCTGGAACTCATGGAAAAACTACAACTACTGCTATGTTAACTAATATTTATATTGAAGCAGGGTTAGATCCAACTTTTATAAATGGAGCAATAATAAAATCGGAAGGGGTTCAAGCTCGACTTGGATATAGTCGTTATTTAATAGCAGAAGCAGATGAAAGTGATAAATCATTTTTGTGGTTATATCCCACAGTAGAAATAATTACTAATATTGATTTTGATCATATGAATACATATCAAAAAGAATTTAAACTTCTTAAACGAGCATTTATTGAATTTTTAAATAATTTACCAGTTTATGGTTATGCTGTAGTATGTATTGATGACCCAGCAATTCGCAGTATATTATTATCTAATATTAACAAAAAAATTATTACTTATGGATTTAGTAAAGATGCAGATTTATGTATTTTAAATTATTATCAATATACGGGGAAAAGTAAATTTACTGTTTTAACAAAAAATAATAAAAAATTACAAATAATTTTAAATATTCCTGGTTATCACAATGTATTAAATGCTACAGCTTCTATAGGTGTATCTATTGAAGAAGGTATACATGATTTAATTATTTCAAAATCTATGTTGAATTTTCGAGGAGTACATCGACGTTTTGAGATTTTAGGATATTTTTCTTTAAATAAAATAAATGGTCGAATTGGTAAGTTCATGATAGTAGATGATTATGGCCATCATCCTACTGAATTACAAGCAACTATTATGACTGCTCGATCTGGATGGCCTGATAAAAGATTAATAATGATATTTCAGCCACATCGATTTACTCGTACGTATGAGTTGTATGATAATTTTATTCATGTACTTTCTACTGTAGATGTGCTGTTAATATTAAATATTTATTCTGCCGGAGAAGAACCTATTTTAAATATAAATAGTCAATCTTTATGTAATGCAATTATTAAATATGGTAAAATTAGACCCGTATTTGTGCCTAACAAATATATTTTATTAAAAATTTTGTCAAAATTACTTCAAAATGGAGATTTGCTCTTACTTCAGGGAGCTGGTACAATAGGAAACGAGATACGCGATTTATTTTTTAAAAATCAAAAGTTTTGTACATTTCAGCACAATAATAACACGAATATTGTACGGTGATAGTTTATATTTTTTGAATATGATACTTTTCATTAGAGAAATTATATAAGTTAAATAAAATAGTTATTTTAATTACATTAAATGTAATGTTAATTAAGTATGTATCAAAATTAAAGTGTTATATTAATTTTAAATTAATAATAAGTTGGATTTTTGTATCTATTTTTATACTTATCAGTATTTGGGTTGTGTATAAGATGATTTTTCGTTGGATGTGTCATTATTGTTATTATCCTATATCTTATGTTGTAGTTACTGGAAATCGTTGTTTTACTACTAATGATGATATTAATTATTTAATTTTAAAATTAGAAAAGTTAGGATCATTTATAACACAAGATGTTGATGTAATTCAAAAACAAATTCAAAAATTGCCATGGATTAAACAAGTTAGTGTTAGGAAGCAATGGCCAGATACATTAAAAATTCATTTAATCGAGTATATTCCTATGGCATATTGGAATGATAAATTAATTATCAGCACGACAGGTATTATATTTCATCTACCTGAATACCAAAGTAATGATTGTAATGATGGTGATAATATTAAATCTTTACCATTTTTATATGGTCCGCATAATAAAGAACAAGATGTACTGAATAATTATTTAATATTTAATGCAATACTTCGATCTAATAAATTTGAGATAGCGTCATTAAAAATGGATATACATTATTCTTGGCAATTAAAATTAAGGAATAATATTGAATTAAAATTAGGCAGAAATAATCCAATAGATCGATTATGTTATTTTATAAAAATTTATCCTATTTTATTACAAGAAATTAATAAAAAAGATATATATATTGATTATATTGATTTGCGTTATTATTCTGGTTTTGCTGTAAAATGGATAGATAATTTGGGTAAATCTATGCTGTGTGATAAGAAGTGATACATACAAATAAGGCAATTGAAAGAATGATGAAATCTGTGGATAATAAAAAGCTTTTAGTAGGATTAGAAATTGGAACAGATAAAGTTGCTACGTTAATAGGAGAAATTTTACCAGATGGGATAATAAATATTATTGGTTTAGGTTGTTGCTCTTCGCAAGGAATGGATAAAGGAGGAGTAAATAACTTAGAGTCGGTAATAAAATGTGTGGAATATTCTATTAATCAAGCAGAGTTAATGGCAGGATGCCAAATTGCATCTGTTTATTTATCTTTATCTGGCAAACATATTAGTTGTAAGAATGAAATAGGTATGGTCCCTATTTTGGCGGAGGAAGTTACTCAATTGGATGTAGATAATGTAGTACATATAGCTAAATCAGTAAAAATTCGCGATGAACATCGAATATTACATGTTATTCCTCAAGATTATTCTATTGATTATCAAGAAGGTATAAAAAATCCAGTTGGTTTATCTGGAGTGAGGATGCAAGCAAAAGTTCATTTAATTACTTGTCATAATGATATGGCTAAAAATATTGTAAAAGCGGTAGAAAAATGTGGATTGCGAGTAGATCAACTAATTTTTTCTGGATTAGCTTCAAGTTATGCAGTATTGACTCAGGATGAACGTGAATTAGGGGTATGTGTTGTAGATTTAGGAGGTGGTACAATGGATATTGCGATATATATTGATGGAGCTTTACGTCATATTAAGGTTATTCCGTATGCTGGAAATGTAGTAACAAGTGATATTGCTTATGCATTTGGAACGCCATTATCTGATGCAGAAACTATAAAGGTGCGTTATGGATGTGCTTTAGAATCTTTAGTAAGCAAAAATGAAAATATAGAAGTGCCAAGTGTTGGAGGTAGACCATCAAGGGTTTTACAACGTCATATGTTAGCAGAAATCATTGAACCTAGATATATTGAATTAATGAAATTAGTAAATAAAGAGATTTTACAATTACAATTACAATTAAAACAGCTTAGTATTAAGCATCATCTTGCAGCAGGTATCGTATTAACTGGAGGAGCATCTTTGATGGAAGGTGTAGTAGCATGTGCACAAAAAGTGTTTAACATGCAAGTTAGAGTTGCATCTTCTATAAATATTAGTGGATCAATAGATGGAATAGGTGGGCCACGATATTCTACTGTTATAGGATTATTACATTATGGTAAAGAGTCTCATTTAAATAATAATCTAGATATAGATAAAAGAATAAAGATTAAAAATTGGATAAAAAAAATAAGTAATTGGTTAAAAAGAGAATTTTAATATTTATTGAATTGGTATATAAAATATAAAAGAAATATGTGGTTTAATTATTTAAATTAATTAAGGGATAAATGGTAATCTGGAGAAAATTATGTTTGAACCAATGGAATTAACTAGTGATGCTGTAATTAAAGTAGTTGGTATTGGAGGTGGAGGTAGTAACGCAGTGGATCATATGTTGAGAGAGCGTATTGAAGGTGTTGATTTTTTTGCGGTTAATACTGATGCTCAAGCGCTAAGAAAAATGATAGTGGGACAAACTATTCAAATTGGTAGCTCTATAACTAAAGGGTTAGGAGCTGGTGCTAATCCGGAAATTGGTCGAAATTCTGCAGAAGAAGATCGAGATGTCTTGAAAGCTACTATAGAAGGAGCTGATATGGTATTTATTGCTGCAGGTATGGGTGGAGGAACAGGAACAGGAGCTGCTCCTGTGATAGCAGAAGTAGCTAAAGATTTAGGAATTTTAACTGTAGCTGTAGTAACGAAACCTTTTAGTTTTGAAGGAAAAAAAAGAATGATGTTTGCAGAACAGGGAATTTCTGCATTATCAAAATATGTAGATTCATTAATCACTATTCCAAATGATAAATTGTTAAAAGTTTTAGGGCGTGGTATATCTTTGTTAGATGCGTTTAGTGCGGCTAATGATGTATTAAAAGGAGCAGTGCAAGGTATTGCGGAATTAATTACTCGACCAGGATTAATGAATGTAGATTTTGCGGATGTTCGCACAGTAATGTCTGAAATGGGGTATGCTATGATGGGCGCTGGAATAGGATGTGGTGATGATAGAGCAGAAGAAGCATCTGAATTAGCTATTGCTAGTCCATTACTAGAAGATATAGATTTATCTGGAGCTCGTGGAGTATTGGTAAATATTACTTCAGGATTGAATTTAAGATTAGATGAGTTTGAAACTGTGGGAAATACTATACGTTCATTTGCGTCTGATAATGCAACGGTAGTGATAGGAACATCTTTAGATCCTGATATTAATGACGAATTAAGAGTTACCGTAGTAGCTACTGGAATTGGAATTGATAAGCGGTCGGAGACAATATTATCTAATAATACTCAGGAAGATATGATAAAAACAGCGAAAGAACATAATTATCATAATCGTTCTCCTAAAAATTCGTCTGATTTTTTTAATGGATCTGGACATAATTTAGATATCAAAGAAACTCAAGATAATTTGATTTCTGAAAAAGAGACAAATTATTTAGATATTCCAGCTTTTTTGAGGAAATAATAAGTGTAGATTATATGATTATCTTTTTGTGTATAACATAAAGATTTATTTTTATTTGGTTTTAAGAATATTATCTTAAATAGGCGATGATTAAACAACGGACATTAAAACGAATGACTCGTATTACTGGAGTAGGGTTGCATACTGGTCGAACAGTTACTATTAATTTGTATCCTGCTTTAGCAGATACTGGAGTGATTTATCGTCGAGTTGACTTAAATCCACCTGTAGATTTTAAAGTTAATGTAAAGTCTGTTGGTAATACTATGTTATGTACATGTTTAAAAGATAAGTATGGTATTCATCAAGTTTGTACTATTGAACATTTAAATGCTGCTTTATCAGGGTTAGGAATAGACAATGTTATTGTAGAATTAGATGCTTCTGAGATACCAATTATGGATGGTAGTGCTGGTCCATTTGTATCATTATTAGTGAATGCTGGTGTACAGGAACTGAATATTTCTAAAAAATTTTTTAAATTAAAACAAATTGTAAGAGTTGAAGAACAAGATAAATGGGCTGAGTTAAAGCCTAATGATGGTTTTACATTAGATGTTACTATTGAGTACAAACGCTTAATAGTTGATCCTATATATCAGCATTATTTTTTTAATTTTTCTACTAAATCGTTTATATCTGAAATTAGTTCAGCTCGTACTTTTGGTTTTATGAATAAAATCAAAGATTTGAAAAGTCAAGGATTTATTTTAGGAGGTAATTTAAATTCTGTCATTGTTATAGATGATAATAATCAAGTTTTGAATGTAGAAGGGTTACGTTTTGATAATGAGTTAGTAAGGCATAAAGTTCTTGATGCTATTGGAGATTTATTTGTTTGTGGATATAATATTCTTGGGTCTTTTTCTGCTTTCAAATCCGGTCATACTTTGCATAATAAATTACTTAGAACTGTTTTATCACGTCAAGAATCATGGGAAATCATTTCTTGTATTAATACAAATAATTTTAATTAAGGTATTTTAGTGAGGTTTTAAAGTTAAATAGTACGTTGTTATATATGAAATCTATTTTCATTGTATAATAAAAATAGATTTAGATTACAGTATATATGTAATGTATGTTAATTTGTGTTATATATATGTAATATATAGGTAGCTGTTTATTAATATTTAAGGTAGTATTTTAAATATTTTTTAGTTTATTTAATTGAATAAATAGTAATTAAATATTAAGTTTTATATTAAGATCAAATTATTATGGTATTTTTGTTTAAGTTTTTAAGAAAATTTTTTAAAAGTAGAAATGAACGCATGCTATTGCGTATGAAAAAAATAGTAGATATGATAAATTTTTTGGAAAAAGATATAGAAAGATTAAGTGATGATCAATTATCCAATAAAACCAATGAATTTCGTGAATTTATTAAATCTGGGATTGATATAGAACAATTATTACCTCAAGCATTTGCTGTAGTTCGTGAAGCTGGTAAGAGAATTTTTAATATACGACTTTTTGATGTACAACTATTAGGAGGTATTGTTTTAAATAATCGTTGTATAGCAGAGATGCGTACTGGAGAAGGAAAAACTTTAACAGCTACCTTACCTGCATATTTAAATGCATTGAGTGGAAAAGGAGTACATATTGTTACGGTAAATAATTATTTAGCAAACAGAGATGCAACATATAATCGACCTTTATTTGAGTTTTTAGGATTAAGTGTTGGAGTAAATTTGCCAGGACAATCTGCAGCTTTAAAGCGTGTGGCATATAACTCCGATATTACATATGGAACGAATAATGAATATGGATTTGATTATTTGCGGGATAATATGGTATTTTCTCTTAAAGATAAAGTACAACGTACATTGCATTATGCACTAATAGATGAGGTAGATTCTATTCTAATTGATGAAGCTCGTACTCCTTTAGTAATTTCTGGCCCTTCAGATAATCCATCATCATCATATTTAAAAATTAATGAGTTAGTATGTAGTATTATTAAAAAAAATGAAGATGTTATTTTATCTTCTTCAAAGGAAAAATACTTTACAGTTGATGAAAAAATTAAGCAGGTTATTTTAACTGAAAGAGGATTAATCTTAATAGAAAAATTATTAATTGAATCTGGGTTAATGAAGTTAGGTGAGTCGTTATATTCTTCCGAAAATATTATATTAATGCATCATGTTAATGCAGCATTACGTGCTCATACTTTATTTATATGTGAAGTAGATTATATAGTTAAAAAGGGAGAAATATTGATTATTGATGAACATACAGGGCGAGTGATGCCTGGTCGTCGTTGGTCAGATGGCCTACACCAGGCAATAGAAGCTAAAGAATGTGTGAAAATTCAAGATGAAAATCAAACATTGGCTTCGATTACTTTTCAAAATTATTTTCGTTTATATGAAAAATTAGCTGGGATGACTGGTACTGCATATACTGAGTCTTTTGAATTTAGATCTATTTATAAATTAGATACTATTGTTATTCCTACAAATAGACCTATGATTCGTAATGATCTTCCCGATGTGATTTATATGACTGAGCATGAAAAAATTGATGCTATTATTAATGATATAAGAAGTTGTGTCAAAAGAAATCAACCGGTTTTAGTTGGGACTATATCTATTGATAAATCTGAAATGATTTCTCATGCTTTAAAAAGATTGGGAATTGTTCATAAAGTTTTAAATGCTAAATTTCATGCAGCAGAAGCAGAAATTATAGCTCAAGCAGGATATCCTGGAGCAGTAACTATCGCTACTAATATGGCAGGTCGAGGAACTGATATTGTGTTAGGTGGAAATTGGCAAGCAGAGTATGTTAAATTACGTACTAATAATAATACAATTAAATCTGATTGGGAAAATCGTCATAATTTAGTATTACAATCTGGAGGTTTACATGTAATTGGAACTGAACGACATGAATCCCGTCGTATTGATAATCAGCTTAGAGGGAGATCTGGAAGACAAGGTGATATTGGCTCATCTAGATTTTATTTGTCTATGGAAGATTCATTAATACGTATTTTTGCTTCTGATAAATTGATTGGGTTAATGAAAAAGTTAGGTATGAAGTCAGGTGAATCAATAGAACATCCTTGGATTACAAAAGCTATTGCTCATGCTCAAAGAAAAGTAGAAAATCGAAATTTTGATATTAGAAAACAATTATTAGAGTATGATGATGTAGCTAATGATCAACGTAAAGTTATTTACGCACAAAGGAATGAGTTGTTGAGTATATCCAATATGAGTGATGTTATAAAAAATATTCGTTTTGATGTTGTTAATAAATTATTGAATACTTACATACCTTTAGAAATTATAGAAAATAAAAGAACTTTATTAAAGTTAGAAAAATGTTTAGAATTAGATTTTCATTTAACTATACCACTTATAAGATGGTTGGATAAAGATTCTTCATTATATGAGAAAAAAGAGAAAATAAGAGATCGTGTATTAATGGAAATGGAAAGGCAATATGTTTATATTCAAAAATCTATCGGTATAGAATTTATGAATACTTTTGAAAAGAATATTATGTTAAAAACGTTTGATACATTATGGAAAGAACATTTAGCATCAATGGATTATTTAAGGCAAGGTATTCATTTAAGAGGATATGCTCAAAAGGATCCAAAACAAGAATATAAAAAAGAATCATTTTCTATGTTTAAAAAAATGTTAGATCATCTAAAATATGAAGTGATTAGCGAAGTCAGTAAATTATATGGAACTGTTTCATTAAATATGTTAAAACATTCTATAATCATTAAAAAAAATAAATATAATCATACTAAAATAAAAAATAAAAATATTGTAATTGATTAATACATTATGTTGATTGAAGATATTAAAATGAACAATATCTTTATGATGAGTATATAGATATAGTTTTAAAGGTTTGAAAAGATATATAAAAATATGTTGTTGTATTGTTTTGATTAGGTGATTAATAGTATATATGTTTCAAGATATAAGTTGATACTAATAATTAATATTTTTTGAAATATTAAAGATATTAAATAAAATGATTTTTATAGAAATAAGAGAATGATTATTTAAATTTTTGTAAGTTTTATGTAGTTTCTGTGTATTCAAACAAGAAATTCAGATTGTATTTGTATGAAATTAATAAAGGAAAAGAGAGTATAAAATAGTATTATGATTTTATAAGAAAGAATTATTTAAATTGTATAAATAATTTATTATTATTTTTAATAATAATTAGAAAATGAATGTGTTTATATATTTTATTATTAATTTTTAAATATTATGCAATATTATAATTATTCAGTTTACATTTTTGAGTGAATTTAATGATATATGTATTACATATATAGCGTTGTTTGTGCTTATAAATTTTAGATATACTGTTGTGTATATGAATATATGAGTAAGAAGTGAGGAGTATATGTTAAAAAAATCGTTGGATAAAAAACGTTCTTCTTTAAATGTATTAATGATTGCTGGAGTAAAACCGTATATCCAAACGTTAAATGAAGAATATATGAATACACGTCAATTATTGCATTTTAAATCTATTTTACAGGCATGGAAATTTCAATTAGAAACGGATATAAAGTATTCTATGTTAAATATGCAAAGTGAAGTGTCCGTGAATTTTCCAGATCCAGTAGATAGAGCTGTACAAGAAGAAGAATTTAATGTTACGTTACGAAATCGAGATAGAGAACGAAAGTTGATAGAAAGAATTGAAAAAACTTTAAAAAAAATTGATATAAAAGAGTTTGGATTTTGTATATCGTGTGATATAGAAATTGGAATTAGACGATTAGAAGCGAACCCGATAGCAGATTTATGTATTGATTGTAAGACTTTAGAGGAAATTAAGGAAAAACAAATGATAGGTTAAGTTGTTTGTATTATATGTTTTAAAATTTATTGAATAATAAATATTATTTTATTCTATCACAAAATAATAGAAAATTATGGAAAGGGTATGGGTAGGAGTAGGAAGTAACTTATTAGATCCTAAAAGTCAGGTAGATCATGCGATATGGGCTCTTTCTAATAAAATTCCAAAAACGAAATTTGTTGTTTGTTCTAAATATTATCGTAGTCGGCCATTGTATCAGCTTGATCAACCAGATTTTTTAAATACGGTAGTGGTACTAGATACCAATTTAAATCCAGAATTATTATTGGATTATATGCAAGAGATAGAAAAAAGTCAAGGTCGCACTCGAAATCGAAGTGTTTTTTTTTGTCATTCTTATCAATCACGTACATTAGATTTAGATATTTTATTGTTTGGAAAACATATAATAAATACTGCTAATTTGGTTATTCCCCATTACCATATGATGGTAAGAGAATTTTTTATATATCCTTTATTTGAAATAGATAAGTATTTAATTTTTCCAGATAATACACATATAGCAGATGTTATTAAAAAATTACCTAAAAATGGATTAACATTTTGGAAAAGTTAATTCATTTTTGTTAATACTAAATAAAAATAAATATAAGATTGAATTAAGTTTTTGTATATTTTATTTTACAATCATATAGAATTAATTTTTATACTATTAATATAAGTGGAATTAATTATTTATTAATATAGTAATCACATATGTGGATTGATTGATGATTATATGAGTGCATATCTACAATATAGTTATTAATATGATAGTAATTAATTTTTTTTGGGATAAATGAATGAAAATTTAATATAAAAGTTATATTTATTTTTAGTTTTTAGATAATTTGATAAATTATAGAATAAGGTATGCATAATTTATTTAATTTTTTAATTAAAAGATGATACAATTTGTTTATTATAGTGATAGTGTGATTTATTTCAAATATTTGGATATGTCTTGTGTGACAACCTACGTTAATTACGTGTATATTTTTTAAAAATATTAAAAATAGTTAGATTAATATTAAGTAATTATATATGGCTATCATGTATTGATAGACTGATTAAACCACATAGTTTTTTTATTTAAAAAAATTGAATATATACAAATATGCATTATTAAATGTTTGTTTAAATTGTTAAAATAAATAATTATATATGATATATGTCACTGTTATAGAGATAATTTTTTAATAGTTTTATGGTACATTTTTGCCGCTAGTTCTATTGATTCGTGTAATGTAGGATGTGCATGGATAGTTAAAGTAATATCTTCAACATCACATCCCATTTCTATTGCTAAAGCTATTTCTCCTATGATTTCGCTGGAATGAGATCCGATAATTTCTGCGCCAATAATTCTATGTGTTTTTTTATCAAAAATTAGTTTGGTTATTCCATCAGAGCAATCCGAGGCAATAGCTTTTCCTAAAGTTGTCCATGGCAATGAAACAGATTCATATTCTATTTGTGCGCTTTGAGCTGTTTTTTCAATATAACCAACCCAAGCTATTTCTGGATCAGTATATATAATAGATGGAATTACTTTAGTATCAAAACAATAATTTTTTCCAGAAATAACTTCTGATGCTATATATCCTTCATGTATACTTTTATGGGCTAACATTGGATGCCCAACAACGTCTCCAATAGCAAATATATTTGATACAGTAGTACGCATTTGATTATCTACAGAAATAAATCCATTTTTATTTAAATTTACTCCGATATTTTTAAGATTTAATGTATTACTATTTGGAGCTCTTCCAATTGCGATTAGCACAGCATCGTATCTATTAGTTTTTTTTATATTTGTATCTAAATTATTTTCCATAACTACATATATACCATCTTTTTGAGTGTATGCAGAAGTGATAGTTGTATTAACAATACAATTGATATTTCTCTTATGTAAACTTTTAGAAAAAATTTTAGATATATCTTGATCTAATATTGGAATAATGTGATTACATGATTCTAATAATTCTATTTCACTGCCTAAGGCTTGATATATAATCGCCATTTCTAACCCAATGGCTCCAGATCCTACAATTAATAAAGTTTTAGGTATTGATTTTAATGATAGTGCATCGTTCGAATTCCAAATTCTTTGATCTTTTGGTAGGAAAGGTAAAGATATAGGGTAAGACCCTGTTGCTATAATAGCGTAGTCAAATATAATTGTTAAAGTTTCATTTTTATGAGTATAAAATACTTGGAGTGTATTGTTATTAATAAATTTGCCTAATCCGTGAATAATCTTGACGTTATGAGTTTTAGAAATTGAGTGTAAGTTTCTTGATAATCGGGTAATAATATTTTCTTTCCATAAAGATATTTTATTGAAATTAGGTTGAATTTGTGTTTGGTTTTCTACAAAACCATATTTACTTAAATTTTTGTTATCGTTAATTAACTTAGAGATATACAGTAATGTTTTGGATGGTATACATCCAACATTTAGACAGACTCCTCCTAGGTTTTCATAACGTTCGACCATTATAGTCTTCATGCCTAAATCAGCACAATGAAAGGCTGCGGAATAGCCTCCTGGCCCTGAACCTAAAACTAGAACATTAGTTTTTTCTATTTTTGTGTGCATAGTATTATTCTTTTCTTATATTTTAAAAAATGGAATCATGTAAATATAATACCATAATTATAGCAATGATTTTTATTTCTTTTAGTATATAAAGATTACATAGACAATAATCGTATATCTGAAAGTATTTTATTAACACGATTTATAAATTTTGCTCCATCTACCCCATCTATAACCCGATGATCATAAGATAGAGATATAGGTAACATTAATTTAGAGATAAATTTTTTTTTATTCCATACAGGATGTATAATAGATTTGGATATTCCTAAGATAGCTACTTCAGGAGAGTTTATAATAGGAGTAAAAAACATTCCTCCAATACCACCTAAGTTAGATATAGTAAAAGTTCCTCCTTGCATATCGGAAGGAGTCAATTGATTTTCAATGCGTGCTTTTTTAGAAATTTCTGATAATTCTTGAGCTAATGTAATAATATTTTTTTTATTAGTATCATGTAGAACAGGGACTAATAGTCCTATTTTAGTATTTACTGCTATTCCAATATTAATATATTTTTTTAAAATTAATTCATCTCCATTTTTTGATAAAGAACTATTGAAACGGGGAAATTCTTCCAGTACTTTAGAAACTGCTTTTATTACAAATACTAGTATTGTGATTTTATAATTTATTTTTTTATTTTTTGTTTCTAAATTTTGTTGTTTTCTAAAAAGTTCTAAATCAGTGATATCAATCATATCAAATTGTGTCACATGAGGAATATTAATCCAATTTTTTTGTAAATTACGTCCCGAAGATTTTTGTATTTTAGTTAATGGTATTGTTAATATATTATTAGTTTTTTTAGGATTTATTTCTGATATTTTTTCTTTTAAATGAAAATATTGATTAGGTATTTGTGAGGATTGAATGTTGGAATAAGTATAAGTATTGTTTTTAAGATGATTTAGATGATTTTGAATATCTTCTTTTAAAATTCGACCTTTTCGTCCGCTACCTTGTATAGTTAATAGATCTAGTCCAAATTTTCGGGCCATTTGTCTAACTGCAGGAGTGGCATGTACGATAAAATTATCAGTAGTAGTTGATAAAAATTGAGTATATTTTGTGTTGTCATAAGAAATTTTATTATTATCTTTTTTGATTGTGTTTTCTAAATCGTTTTGTTTATTAACAAAATTTACTTTTTTGTTTACAGGAGTCAGATTGTTATGATTATTTTCTATATTTAATGATAAAATCAAAGACCCTGTACGTACTTTTTCTCCAATTTGAATGTAAATTTTAGCAACAAGACCTGCATAAGGAGAAGGGATTTCCATAGATGATTTATCTCCTTCTATTATAGCTAAAGGCTGATTAACAATAATGTTATCTCCTGTTTTTATTAGTATTTCAGTTACTTCTAATTCATCTTCTCCAATATTTGGTACACTAATATTAATCGCCATTGTGATTCCTCTTTTTATGTTAAACGCGGATTAATTTTTTCAGGATCAATGTTAAATATTTTAACAGCTTTTAACATAGTATTGGAATTAATATATCCTTGTTTTATTAAATTGGATAATACAGCAATTACTATGTATCCAGAATTGACTTCAAAATAATGTCTTAAATTTTCTCGGCTATCAGAACGGCCAAATCCATCTGTTCCTAAAACGAAAAAATGATGATTTGGAACAAAACATCTAATTTGTTCTGCAAATAATTTCATATAATCAGTAGCAGCAATAGTAGGAAAATCATTTAAAACAGAGGTTATATAGGGAATTTTTGGAGTATTTGTAGGATGTAACATATTCCATCGTTCGCAATCTTGCCCATCTCGAGCTAATTCAGTGAATGAAGTAACACTATATACATCTGAACTGATATTATATTCGTTTGATAAAATTTGAGCAGCTTCACGTACCATTCTTAAAATTGAACCAGATCCTAGTAACTGAATTTTACTAATTTTTCCAGGTAAGGATTCTAATTTGTAAATACCTTTACAAATACCTTCTTCTACTCCTGGGGGCATAGCAGGCATATGATATTTTTCGTTTAACGTTGTGATGTAATAATATATGTTTTCTGGATTTTTTCCGTACATACGCATTAGACCGTTATGTATAATAACAGCAATTTCATATGAATATGCTGGATCATAAGAAATACAGTTAGGGATAGTTAATGATTGAATATGACTGTGTCCATCAGCATGTTGTAATCCTTCTCCATTTAAAGTGGTTCGACCAGATGTAGCTCCAATTAAAAATCCTCGAGCTTGTTGATCAGCTGCTGACCATAAGAAGTCTCCTATTCTTTGAAAACCAAATATGGAGTAATATATATAAAAAGGTATCATAGGAAAGTTATTAGTACTATATGAAGTAGCAGCAGCTAACCAAGAAGCAGCAGCTCCTAATTCACTAATACCTTCTTCTAGAATTTGACCTTGTTTGTCTTCTCGATAGTATGAAAGCATATTATAATCTTGAGGAGTATATTGTTGTCCTAATGGATTATAAATTCCAATTTTTCGAAATAAATCTTCCATTCCAAAAGTTCGGGCTTCGTCTGCAATGATAGGAACTAATCTGTTTTTAATTGAATGATGATTTAGTAAAATATTTAATATACGAACAAATGCTAATGTAGTAGAAATATTTTTATTTTGAGATTTAAATAATGAATGAAAATATTCTAATTTTGGAAGCTCTAAGGAATAAGTTGAATTTTTTAAACGATTAGGAAGATATCCAAATAATGATTGCCGTTTTTTATGTAAATATAGATATTCTTCTGAATTTTTTTTAAAAGTTAAATATGGTAATGAATCTATTTGATCATCTTTAATAATAGTATTTAATTTTAATTTATTTCTAAAATATTGAATTTTTTTTATACTAATTTTTTTAATTTGATGAGCTATGTTTACTCCTTCTATTTCCGATCCCATTTCGTATCCTTTAATGGTATGCGCTAAAATCACAACAGGTTTTTCAGTATTATTTTTAGCTTTCTTTAAAGCAGCAAAAATTTTTTTAGGATCATGACCTCCTCTGTTTAGTTCCCAAATCTCAGAATCACTCATATCATCAACTAGTTCTTTAGTTTCCTTATATTTTCCGAAAAAATGTTTACGAACATAGTTGCCATCCTTGGATTTAAATGTTTGATAATCTCCGTCAACAGTTTCATTCATTAATTGAATTAATTTTCCAGTTTTATCTTTATTGAATAGTTTGTCCCATTTGCTTCCCCAAATTACTTTTATAACTTCCCATCCTGATCCTGTAAATACATTTTCTAAATCATTAATAATTTTTCCATTGCCTATAACTGGGCCATCCAATCGTTGCAAATTACAATTAATTATGAAAATTAGATTATTTAATTTTTCTCGAGAAGCAATATTAAGCGCTCCTTTAGATTCAGGTTCATCCATTTCTCCATCTCCTAAAAAAGCGTATACTGTTTGTAAAGAAGTGTTTTTTAAATTTCTATTGTGTAAATATTTTAAAAATTTAGCTTGGTAAATTGCATTAATTGCAGTAAGCCCCATAGAAACTGTTGGAAATTGCCAAAATTCTGGCATTAATTTTGGATGAGGATATGAAGGAAGACCTATATTTTTTACTTCTTGACGAAAGTTATTTATTTGTTCTTCACTTAATCGTCCTTCGAGAAAAGCTCTAGCATATATTCCTGGAGAGATGTGTCCTTGAAAATAAATTAAATCGCCTTCATCTATTGAATTTCGAGCTCGAAAGAAATGGTTAAAACATACTTCATATAATGTAGCAGATGATTGAAAAGAAGCGATGTGCCCTCCTAAATCTAACTTTTTTTTTGAAGCATGTAATACTATCATCATAGCATTCCAACGAATGGCAGCACATATACGTTGTTCTATTTCTAGATTACCTGGATATTTAGGTTCATCCTGCGCTGGAATAGTATTAATATAGTTATTATTTAACAAATTGCTATTATTAAGTATAACTAGTCCGTTGGTTTGAGCCTTGCTGGTAATTTGATTTATTAAAAATCGAGCTCGAGTAATACCATCCTTTTGGATAACTGAATCAATGGATTGTATCCATTCTTGTGTTTCTATTGGATCTATATCGTGATGTAAGAAAGATGACATTATTGAGTTTCCTTAATTTATAAATAAAAAAGAACAATAATCGTATAATGTAATTTATATGTATTAATATGCATTATCAATATGATAATTAATTAATATTTAATGCATCTTTGTAATAAAAAAATATCTTAAATTGAAGTAAATTAACAAAATATAAGTTTTTTGTCTATATATGATGTTTGATAGTGATTAATAATAAAATTTATTCTATTTATTAGCATAAATACAAGTAAATAATGTATTTTTAAATTAATAAAATATATATAGAGTTTTTTAGTTTGTTTGAGTTTAATTGTTTTATAGTAAGTAAATGTTTATTACTGTTGATATTAGTAATTTAAAATGTTGTTATTTTAACAATTAAAAAATAGAAATTATTGGTTATAATTGTTATAGATTTATGTAAGCTATAACAATCAGTATAAATATGTTTAATTTATTTTTTTGTATATACAAGATAACAGTTATAGACTTATATCATTAGTATAATGATTAATGACTTATTATTTGATACATTAAATATTTGTTATATTTATGTTTAATATTGCTATTTTGATAGTGATTTTAGAATAATTTTGTAAAATAATTAACGAATTAGCTGGATTGTATTATATTTTTAATTTAAGTATTCTCAGAATAAAAAATTAATAGTATATTTTATATACTAATGTCATTTAGATTAATAAGATATATATAATTTGATCTCTTGAATTTAATAAAATTATGTAAGTATATACTTTTCAAGTATTTCTTGAATATACTAATATTCATGTTTATTTTATATAATAAAATTAACAATAACTATATATTTTTATTTTTTTGTTAAAAATAAGTACTTTAAATTAATTTATAAGTTTAAAAGAATTTAAGGATATTTTATTGATAGGATATGTATTGAATTTTATGAATTTAAAATATAGGTGTTGCTAGATTTAATGTATGCATTTAATTTTAAAAAATTTTCTGAATATTATAATTAATATAGTTATATCTACCTATAGATTATAGGTATAATTTATTTGATCAGATGAATGGCTTTATTTTTTTATTAATGTAAAATGCATGTATTAGTGCTAATAATCATTTTAATTAATTTTAAAAAATAAAAGTTATTTAGTTGTTATAAATAATATATTTTTAGATATTGTTATATCATAATTAAATTGAACATGGATTTATTGGTGTCTATTTTGTTAGTGTTTTTGTTTAATAAATAGTGTATTTTATAGTGTATAAAAATAATTTTGTTTTCATTATTGTTGGGTTAATAATTGTATTTTTCAAAAAAGATGTTTTTTTAAATCATGTGTGTTTTAAAAATCTCTAGTGATAATAAATAATATATTTTATTTTGTTCGTTATGGTTTGTATGTATTTTTATGCATTACAGTATTAATTTGTGGGTATGGAATTTTTTTAGATAAAAAAATAAAAAATCGTATTAGTGATAGAATATGGCAATTTCCAACAGTTATATATAGCAGAGTTATAAATATTGAACCAAATATGTTGTGTAATAAAAATGATATGATTCAATTATTGAAATCACTACAATATCGTCAGGTTTCTAAAATTGTACGATCAGGAGAGTTTGTTGTATCCGATGATAATATTGAATTAATGAGAAGATCTTTTGATTTTCTCAATGGAGAAGAAAAAGAAAGTCATGTACTTTTATTTTTTAGTAACACAAAATTATTACGTATTTATAATCAAGATACTAAGAATGATTTCGGGTTATTTAGAATAGATCCAAAAATCATATCTATTCGATATTCTACTCGAGGTCAACAAAGGTTATTTATACCTAGATCTAAATTTCCAGATACACTAATAGATATGTTATTAGCTGTAGAAGATAGGTGTTTTTATGAACATGATGGTATTCAAATATCTGCAATGATACGGGCTTTTTTTACTAATATTATATCTGGGCATACTGTACAAGGAGGAAGTACTATAACACAACAATTAATAAAAAATTTATTTTTAAACAATACTAGATCTTTGTGGCGTAAATTTAATGAAATGTATATGGCTTTGATTTTTGATTATCAATACAGTAAAGATCGTATTCTTGAATTATATTTAAATGAAATTTTTTTTGGTCAACATGGTAATGATCAAATTAGAGGATTTCCTTTAGCTAGTTTTTATTATTTTGGAAGGCCAGTAAATGAGTTAAGTCTAGATCAACAAGCTATGTTAATTGGAATGATAAAGGGTGCTTCTTTATATAATCCATGGAAAAATCCTGAAAAAACATTAGAGCGTCGTAATGTAGTATTGAGTTTATTTAAAAATATCAATATTATTGATAGTGATTTATATTCTACACTTAAGCTTCGTCCTTTAGGAATACAATTAAAAGATGAAGTGTTAATTAATCAACCTGCTTTTGTTCAGATGGTATATGAAGAAATTAGTAATATAAATAAAATTCGTAATTTATTTGGGTTAAAAATATTTACTACATTGGATCCAATTGCACAGCAGTCTGCTGAAAAGGCAATACAATTGGGTATGCAAAAATTGAAATGTTGTTCTAATATATTAGATTTAGAAGGAGCTATGATAATTGTAGATCGATTTAACGGTTCAGTACGTGCTATGGTTGGGGGTTCAAATCCTCATTTTTCTGGATTTAATCGAGCTATGTATGCTAGGCGTCCTATTGGATCATTAATTAAACCAGTAATTTATTTAACTGCTTTAAATGAACCTAGTAAATATCGATTAAATACATGGATTGCAGACACTCCTATTAATTTAAAACAATCAGATGGATCAGTATGGTCTCCTAAAAATTATGATCGCCAATATAGAGGAAAAGTCATGTTAATTGATGCATTTGTGCAATCTTTAAATATTCCTACTGTTAATTTAGGATTAACAATAGGAATAGATACTATTACTGATAATTTAATAAAGCTAGGTATTTCTAGTGATTTAATTTCTTCTTTTCCATCTATTTTATTAGGATCTATTAGCTTATCGCCAATAAATGTTGCACAGGAATTTCAAACTATAGCTAGTGGAGGACAATATTCTAAATTATCGTGTGTAGAATATGTTATAGATTCAGAAGATGTGACTTTATATCAGCATTTTCCTAAGGTTAAACGTATGATTTCTCCTCAATCAGCATATTTAGTATTATTTGCAATGCAGGAAGTTGTAAAAAGGGGGACATCTTATAGTTTATCAGTAAAATTTCCTAATTTTCATTTAGCCGCTAAAACTGGCACAACAAATGATTTTCGTGATAGTTGGTTTGTAGGAATTGATGGAAAGGAAGTAGTTGTAATTTGGGTAGGGCGTGATAATAATGGTAAAACGAATTTAACAGGTACTAGTGGGGCGTTAAAATTATATAATCTTTATTTAGATAATCGAGGTAACCCTACTCCATTACAGTTAATAATACCAAGTAACATAATTCAAGTACCTATCGATAAATCTGGAAACTTTCTTTTAAACAATAATGAAAATAAAAACGATTATACATATATATTACCAATATGGAAAAATAATAATTTTTCTAGTATAGAATTAAGTTTGAGTAATCAATCAGAAGTTATTGAGTATACTGGATATTTACCTATTTTATCAGAAAAACAAGATTTTCGTGATATTAAAAAATGGATTAATAATATTCTTCAAAAATAATTAAAATAAATACATTGGCTTATTATATTGATATGATTTGGTTGATATTAATTTTAATTTATTGATTATAAATTTTAATTATTACTGAGTTGATGTATTTGTATATACAGAGATATATAGATATATAATAATATATACACAACAAGGCGATGATGTATGAAAAATAGTGTTTTTTCTATCCAATTGACAGATTTTGCTGCTGACAAAATAAAATATCTTATGAAAGTTCACGTAAATAAGCTAAATTTAAAGTTTCGTGTATATATTATAGGAGGAGGATGCGGTGGGTTTCAATATAAATTTATTTTAGATGATCAATTATTTGATGATGATTGTGTTATTGAAAACAATGGAGTAACATTGGTTATAGATTCTATGAGTTTGCAGTATTTGTCAGGCGGAACAATAGATTATCGTGAAGAATTGGAAGGGTCTAAATTTATCATGATTAATCCAAATGCTAAAACTACTTGTAGTTGTGGATCATCGTTTAGTATTTACTAATAATAATTAGTATTGTTTTTAATATAGATAGCGAACGCTATATTAAGGTACAGGATTTAGAGTTATTTAATAATTGTATTAAGTTAATTTGTTTAATAATAGTAATAAGTATAATAAATCCTATTTAAAAGAAGTAAATTAAGCTAATTATATTGCAAATGCAGAAACTATATGTGAATTATGAGCATTATGTATAGTGGTATTGTGTTAATGTGTGTTATTGTTTTTTATTGAATATATAAAATTAAATAATGCATATTATGTAGTATATTTATATTCTAATAAGAATGTAAATATTTGTTTGTTAATTTTTTAAAATGTAACATTTGTTGTAAAATACTTTATATTAATTAATTTGTTAAGAGTAATTATAAAAATCTGGATGAATAGTGGGGATAAATTATATTTTTGTAACAGGAGGAGTAGTTTCTTCCTTGGGAAAAGGTATTATGGCAGCGTCTTTGGCTTCAGTTTTGGAAGCTCGGGGATTAAGTGTTACTATAATTAAATTAGATCCTTATATAAATATTGATCCTGGAACGATTAGTCCGGTACAGCATGGTGAGGTGTTTATTACAGAAGATGGAGCAGAAACTGATTTAGATTTAGGACATTATGAACGTTTTATTCGAACAAAAATGACACGTTATAATAATTTTACTGCTGGACGTATTTATGCTGATGTTTTAAAAAAAGAACGTCGAGGTGATTATTTAGGTGCTACTGTTCAAATTATTCCTCATGTTACTTGTATGATCAAACGATGGTTAATACGTAGTTCTAAAAATTATGATATATTATTAGTAGAAATTGGAGGAACAGTCGGGGATATTGAATCTTTACCTTTTTTAGAAGCTATTAGGCAAATGGCAATAGAGGTTGAAAAAAAACATACTTTGTATATACATTTAACATTAGTTCCATTTGTTTCTGTATCTGGAGAATTAAAAACTAAGCCTACTCAGCATTCAGTAAAAGAGTTGTTATCTATTGGGATTCAACCTGATATTTTAATTTGTAGATCTGATAGGGTTATTGGAGATAGTGAACGACAGAAAATTTCTTTGTTTTGTAATGTACCTAAACAAGCTATTATTGCTTTGCCAGACGTAAATTCAATTTACAAAATTCCTTTATTATTGCAAACTCAAAAGTTAGACGATTATATTTGTAAATATTTCCAATTAAATTGTCCTAGAGCTGATTTGTCTGATTGGGAGAAAGTAATTTATTATCAGGATAATCCAATAGGTAAAATTACAATTGGTATAATTGGCAAATATACTGAGTTGACGGATGCTTATAAATCTGTGATAGAAGCATTACAACATGCTGGTTTAAAAAATCGTTTTTTTATAAAAATTCGCTTTATTAATTCCCAAGATGTAGAAAATTTGGGGATAGAAAAAATGTTAAAAGATTTAGATGGTATTTTAGTTCCAGGAGGATTTGGGTACAGAGGAGTAGAAGGTAAAATTTTATCTGCACAATATGCTAGAGAACGTAATATACCGTATTTTGGTATTTGTTTAGGAATGCAAGTAGCATTAATTGAATTTGCTCGAAATGTTGTAGGGATGTTAGGTGCTAATTCTACAGAGTTTGTAAGTGATTGTAAATATCCGGTAGTTTCAAAAATTCATGAATTTCATAGTAATAGTTGTTTTATGAAGCATGATAAAAACATTAATTTAGGTGGGACTATGCGTTTAGGAAATCAAGTATGTTATTTAGTTGAAGGGAGCTTAACTCAAAAAATGTATGGGAAGAAAGTTGTATTAGAACGACATAGACATCGTTATGAAGTAAACCCAATATTATTTAAACAAATGGAATATGCTGGATTAAATTGTGTTGGTTTTTCAAAAGATAATAATTTGATAGAAATAATCGAATATAAGTATCATCCGTGGTTTATAGGTAGTCAATTTCATCCGGAATTTAATTCTACTCCCAGAGAAGGTCATCCTTTATTTATAGGTTTTGTAGGAGCCGCAATACAGTATAAAAACTATCATAATAAATTAATTTAAAATTAATATAAGTATTATGTGTTTCGTGATATCTTCTTATTAAATAAGAAAAGAATGATTAATGAGAGTTGTATTTATTAATATGGGAAAAATTTAATATGTCTAAAATTTCCAATGTAATAGGTCGTGAAATAATTGATTCTCGTGGTAATCCTACGGTAGAAACAGAATTATATACTAAAAGAGGATTTTTTGGATTAGCTTCTGTACCATCTGGATCATCTGTAGGTTCTCAGGAAGCGTTAGAATTACGAGATCATGATAATAATCGATTTTTTGGAAAAGGGGTTCAAAAATCGGTTGATATTATTAATGGTCCTATTCGTTCTGCTTTATTAAATATGGATGTTACTCAACAGAGTGTTATTGATCAAATAATGATTGATTTAGATGGTACTGATAATAAGTCTAAACTTGGAGCAAATTCTATTTTGAGTGTGTCTCTTGCAGTTGCTAAAGCTGCTGCTCATTTCAAAAATGTGCCTTTGTATGAATATATTTCGGAGTTATATGGAACGCCACATGTATATTCTATGCCCATACCTATGATGAATATTATAAATGGAGGAAAACATGCTAATAATAATTTAGATATTCAAGAATTTATGATAATGCCTGTAGGAGCAAAAACTATTAAAGAATCAGTGCAAATAGGCTCGGAAATTTCATATAGTTTAAAGAATGTTTTAACTAAACAAGGAATATCTTCTGCATTAGGCGATGAAGGAGGATATGCCCCAGATTTGATTTCTCATGTTAGTGCTTTAGAATTAATTAAAAAATCTGTAGAAGAGTCTAATTATATTTTTGGAAAAGATATTGTTTTAGCAATAGATTGTGCTGCATCTGAGTTGTTTGATAAGAGTTTGAATAAGTATCATATAAAAAGTGAAAATTTATATTTTACTTCCAAAGAATTTGTTGATTATTTATGCACATTAGCACATAAGTACCCTATTGCTTCTATTGAAGATGCTCAAAGTGAATATGATTGGAATGGTTTTTATTATCTTACTAAAACACTTGGATCTAAAATACAATTAGTAGGAGACGATTTATTTGTAACTAATCCTAATTTGTTAAATAAGGGAATACAACAAAATATAGCTAATTCTATTTTGATTAAACCTAATCAGATAGGTTCATTAACTGAAACTTTATGTGTGATAAAATTAGCTAAAAAATATAAATATACTACAATTATTTCACATCGTTCTGGAGAAACTGAAGATACAAGTATTGCTGATATAGCTGTTGGAACATCTGCCGGTCAAATAAAAACTGGTCCGGTACGTTGTTCTGATCGTACTTCTAAATATAATAGATTAATTCGTATTGAAGAGAAATTAGGAAATGCTGCAAAATTTTATGGTATTAAAGAGATAAAAAATTTTGATTTATAAGTTATATTTTTTAATTTTTGTATGTTTTGATAAGTATTGCTGAAGTGTAATCACTATTAATTTTGAAAATTTAACATAGAATTTAGGTTATATTAATTGGTTATATTCTAAAATTATATCAATTTTAATTAATATTGAGTAGTGTAAAACTAGGTGTATAGAATTTTGTGAGTATTTAAAATATGACAGTAATTATTTTTAAAGATTAAGTTTATTAAATTAGTTTTCCATAAAAATAGCATTGTATATAGTAAAGCGTTATGTTTTTATATTTGTATTTAATAAGTTGTTAATAAAATTAAAATTAATTTAGTATGCATAACAAATATATAATTGAATAATATAGATGATTATCTTAACTCCAGATCAATTAAATCGTTTAAAATCAATATTGGATATATTATCTAGAGAACAATTAATTTGGGTGTCTGGATATGTATTCGGACTTGTAAATTTTAAACAATCTAAAGATGAAATTATTACTAATATTTCTAGCAAAGAATCAGTGTTATCGAAATGTATTGTTCAACAGACTGACAATATTGTTATTATATCTGCTTCTCAGACTGGAAATTCTAATCAGATAGCACAACAATTACATGAAGACTTAATGAAATCTGGGTTGAATTCAACTTTATTTAGTATAAGAGATTATAAATTTAAAAAAATTTCTGAAGTAAAATTGTTAGTTTTTATAATATCTACATATGGAGAAGGTGAACCTCCAGAGGAAGCAATACCGTTATATAAGTATTTATTTTCTAAAAAAGCTGCTAGTATGGAAAAAACTAGTTTTATCGTATTAGGATTAGGTGATCGATCGTATGAGTATTTTGCTAAAGCTGGTAAAGATTTTGATCGACGATTTGAAGAGTTGGGAGCAATTAGACTGTATAATCGAGTTGATCTAGATATAGATTTTCAAGATTCTGCTGATGTATGGAGACAGGAAGTAATTAAATTATTTCAAGCTCAAATTACTTCTAGTTTTTCAGTATCAAATCAATCTTCTGATACAAGGACGAGAGAAGATACTGTTTTAGTATCAGAAAATAATTACAGTAATTATAATTATTGTAAAAAATTTCCTTTTACTGCAAGTTTATTGAGTAAACAAAAAATTACCAGCCGTAATTCAATAAAAGATATACATCATTTAGAATTAGATATTACTGGTTCTAATTTATTCTATACACCAGGTGATGCATTAGGGGTATGGTATGAAAATGATCATAATCTTGTTGATGAATTGTTAGGATTATTAAAATTAACAGGTTATGAACAGGTAAATGTTGAGGATCAATCAATGGTTTTGCATGAAGCATTAAAACACCATTATGAGTTAACACAAAATACTGCTGTGTTTGTAGAAAAAATAGCTACTATTACGCAGGATAAAATGTTATTAAATTTAATAATAAATAAGAAACAATTAAAGATGTTTATTTTAAAAACACCCATTATTGAAATGATTCGAAATATATCTATTACATTATCAGCTAAAAATTTATTACAGGCTCTACGTCCTATGAAGCCTAGATTTTATTCTATTGCTTCTGCTCAATTAGAAGTAGGAGAAGAAATACATATCACTGTTGGTGTAGTACGCTATAAAATTAATGGTCGATTAAGATCAGGAGGAGCTAGCAGTTATTTAGTAGATCGTTTAAAAGAAAATGATAAAATACGTATTTTTGTTGAATCTAATAATAATTTTAGATTACCTACAGATTGTAATGTTTCTATAATTATGATTGGAGCAGGTACAGGAATTGCACCATTTCGTGCGTTCATGCAACAACGAGCATTAGATCGATCAATGGGAAAAAATTGGCTTTTTTTTGGTAATTTAAGATTTATTGATGATTTTTTGTATCAAACTGAATGGGAACGTTATGTAAAAGAAGGTCTTCTTAATAAGATTAATACAGCTTGGTCCAGAGATCAAAATTATAAGGTTTATATACAAAATAAAGTATTGGAGAATGGTTTGGAGTTATGGAATTGGATTAAAGGAGGAGCTCATATTTATGTATGTGGTGATGCAAAAGGTATGGCTCGAGATGTAGAACAGGCTTTAATTTCAATAACATTGAAATATGGTAATATGAATACAAGTCAAGCAAATGATTTTTGGGATGACATGAGAATACAACATCGTTATCAAAGGGACGTATACTAATGGTAATATTAAAAAATAATGATAAGGCTGTGTTATCTGATAATGAAAGAATAAAAAAAGATAGTAATTTCTTAAGAGGAACTATTGAAAAAGACTTAGATAATAATTTAACAGGTGGATTTAATACAGATAATATGCAATTAATTAAATTTCATGGCATGTATCAACAAGATGATCGGGATGTTCGTTTAGAGAGAATGAATCAAAAGTTGGAACCATTGATTAGTATGATGTTACGTTGTCGTCTTCCAGGTGGGGTAATTACATCAAATCAGTGGTTAGCTATACATAATTTTTCAGAGCAATATACGTTATATGGAACTATTAGATTAACTAATAGACAAACTTTTCAATTACATGGTTTATTAAAACCCAAATTAAAAATGGTACATAAATTGTTAAATAAATTAGGTTTAGATTCTATTGCTACTGCTGGAGATGTTAATCGGAATATAATATGTACTGCTAACCCAATGGCATCTAAAATTCATCATCAAGTATGGAAATTATCAAAAAGAATTTCAGAATATTTATTACCTAGATCTAAAGCATATGCAGAAATTTGGTTAAATGAGCAAAAAACTGAGTATATAGAATCAGAGCCTATTTTAGGAAATACATATTTGCCTCGAAAATTTAAAATAGCAATAGCTATTCCACCGTTTAATGATGTGGATGTTTATGCTAATGATCTTGGTCTTATAGCTATTTCAAATGAAGTTGGGGATCTTGTTGGTTTTAATGTTTTAGTAGGTGGGGGTTTAGCTATGACCTATGGAGATAAAACTACGTATCCTAGAAAAGCTACTGAATTTGGTTATGTTGATGAAAAAAATGTTTTAAAAGTTATTGAATCAGTTATTACAATACAAAGAGATTGGGGTGATCGATCCAATCGTAAACATGCTAAAACGAAATACACTTTAGTAAAAGTGGGAGTAGATATTTTTAAAAAAGAAATAGAACAGCGATCTAAGTTAAATTTTCTTCCAACGCGTTTATATAAATTTACTGAAAGAGGAGATCAGTTTGGATGGGTTCAAGGTATTGATAAGAGTTATTGGAGTCTTACATTATTCATTGAAAATGGAAGAATATTTAATTCATCTAATAAATTTTTGAAAGATGGATTAGCAGAAATTGCAAAAGTGCATTTAGGTTCTTTTAGAATTACTACTAATCAGAATTTAATTATTTCTGAAATACATGAAGACAAGAAAAATGTTATTGAAGATTTAGTAAAAAAGTATGAATTATTGGATAATTCATCTATAACATTTCAACGAAAATCATCTATGGCATGTGTGGCTTTGCCGACATGTCCATTAGCAATGGCAGAAGCAGAACGATTTTTACCAAATTTTGTTACTAAAGTAGAACATATTATGTTGAGATATAATCTTAAAAAAGATTCAATTATTTTGAGAGTGACGGGATGTGCAAATGGTTGTGCACGAGCGATGTTATCAGAAATAGGGCTAACAGGCAGAGGCATTGGTCGTTATAATTTATATTTAGGAGGGGATAAACTAGGTACTCGGATCCCTCGTTTATATAAAGAAAATATTTCAGAAGAGGAAATTTTAAATATTTTAGATTGGACTATTAGTCGTTGGTCGAAAGATAGATATGCTCAGGAATCTTATGGAGATTATGTAATAAGATCAGGAATTATTCGACCTGTTTTAAACTCTGAAGAAGATTTTTATTTATGATATATAAAAAATTAATCAATTTTGATAAGTATTATTGGAATATTAAGGAATTTAAAACATTCTCTTCAAGTAAACAAGCAGTGTTATTGCGTGAAATAAATAAATATTTAGAATCATTAACAGTAGAAAACAGAATGGAATGGGCCGTTCAATTTTTGTCTAATAGGTCTATTATATTGTCTTCAAGCTTTGGTATTTATTCATCTGTGAGTTTACATATAGTGACTCATTATTTTCCTAGTATTCCTATTATTTTAATTGATACAGGTTATTTATTTCCAGAAACATATCGTTTTATCGATCGGTTGACAGAAAAAATGAAATTAAATTTGCATGTTTTTCGTTCCAATAGGTCTTCTTCATGGCAGGAAGCTCGTTATGGAAAATTGTGGGAACAAGGTATAGAAGGAATCCAGAAATATAATTTTATTAATAAAGTAAAGCCCATGCAGTATGCTTTTAAAGAACTTAAAGTAGATGTTTGGTTAGCAGGCTTAAGAAGAACACAATCAGATAGTCGTAGTAATTTGACTATTATGGCTGTTCAAAATAATGTATTTAAATTTTTGCCTATTATTGATTGGAATGATAATCAAATGCATCAATATATTAAACAACATAATTTAGAATATAATCCATTGTGGAATCAAGGATATGTATCAGTAGGGGATATTCATACTACTGTAAAAAAAGACCCAGGCATGAAAGATGAAGAAACTCGTTTTTTTGGATTGCAACGTGAATGTGGTTTACATCTTTTTGATAAAAGTTAATTTTTAAAATCTTTTGTTTATAGGATAACTAGAATAGTTAAAATATAATTTTTTTAAAAAAGAGATTTGTAATTATTATTCATGTTGTTTTTATTAAACATAATTTTGTGAAATATTTACCATTATTTATTGATTTAAATAATAAATCCGTCTTAGTAGTCGGAGGGGGTGTAGTTGCTTTTCGAAAAATACAAATGTTACAAAGGGTAGGAGCAATTATCCATATTGTAGCGCATACATTGTGTCCTAATTTGAAAAGAGTTTTATTTTCTAAAAAAATAATTTGGATTGGTAAAATATTTCAACCTTCTATGTTAGATGATGTGTTTTTAATTATTGTAGCAACAAATAATACTTTATTGAATACTATAATCTTTAAGCATGCTGAAAAACGTCATATTTTAATTAATACTGTAGATGATCAGTCTAAATGTTCTTGTATTTTTCCGGCTATTGTTGATCGTTCTCCAATCATAATAAGTATTTCTTCTTGTGGTACAGCTCCTATATTAGTTCGTATGTTGAGAGAAAAATTAGAGTCGCTAATACCTGTATCTATTGGACATTTATCAGCATTAGCAGGTATATGGCGTAATAAGGTAAAAAAGTATATTAAAAATGTATCATGTAGGCGGCAGTTTTGGGAAAATTTATTTTATAGTGGTCAAGTTTTATTGCTGATAAATAAAAAGAAGTTTGATCAAGCTAATCGTATTATACAGAATACTATTAAATTAAACAAATTGAAGAATATAAAGAAACAAGGGAGCGTATCTTTAGTAGGAGCTGGGCCAGGGGATAAGGAATTATTGACTATTCGAGGATTACAAGTTCTTCAACAGGCAGATATTATATTATATGATAATTTAGTTAATCCAGATATTTTAGATTTAGCACGTAGAGATGCAGATAAAATTTATGTTGGAAAATCTGCAAATAAACATTCAATTTCTCAAGAACACTTAAACGATTTTATAATTCAATTAGCACGAAAGGGTAATAGTGTCGTTAGATTAAAAGGAGGGGATTCATTTATATTTGGTCGTGGAGGAGAGGAATTACAAGCAATATCTAAAGCTGGTATTAAATTTCAAATAGTACCAGGAATTACAGCAGCAATTGGAGCAGCAGCTTACGCTGGTATACCATTGACTCATCGGAAATATGCTCATAGTGTTACTTTTATTACTGGTCATAAGCAGAATGATGATCATTATCAAATTAATTGGAGCGCATTATCAGGTAGTTATCACACTATAGTCATATATATGGGAAAACTTAATATCTTAAATATTAGTAAAAACCTTATTTTCAGTGGAAGACATATCGATACTCCTGTGGCTATAATTAGTAGAGGAACATATACCGACCAAACAGTTTTAATAGGTAAATTGATAGAATTAGAAAAACTTATGTTTTTAGCAAAACAACCAGTGTTATTAATTATAGGGGAGGTTGTATCTTTTCATAAAAAAATTAGTTGGTTTGGACCAAATACAAATTAAATTATAGTATTAATAAATTTTTTAGTTAAAAGACATATTAAAAGGTATTATGCATTATGTTGCAAAATCAAAAATGTGTTACTTATTTAAATCAATTAGAATCAGAAAGTATTTATATTATTCGTGAAGTAGTGTCTGAATTTCGTAATCCCGTTATGTTGTATTCTATTGGAAAAGACTCTTCTGTAATGTTGCATTTAGCGAAAAAAGCATTTTATCCTTGTTCTAAATTACCGTTTCCTTTATTACACATAGATACTGGGTGGAAGTTTCGTGATATGTATATTTTTCGTGATAATATAGCTAAATCTGATGATGTGGATTTACTGATTTATAAAAATCAAGAAGGTATATCAATGGGTATTGATCCTTTTATTCATGGAAGCGCAAAATATACAAATATTATGAAAACAGAAAGCTTAAAAAAAGCTTTGAGCAAATATGGATTTGATGCTGCTTTTGGTGGAGCTCGTCGTGATGAAGAAAAAATTCGCTCTAAAGAGCGAATTTTTTCTTTTAGAGATAAATTTCATTCTTGGAATCCTAAAAATCAACGTCCTGAATTATGGTCTAAGTATAATGGGAGAATTAATTTAGGTGAAAGTATTCGTGTTTTTCCTTTATCTAATTGGACAGAATTAGATATTTGGCAATATATTTTTTTTGAAAAAATTGATATTGTTCCATTATATTTAGCTAAAAGTAGGCCTGTATTAAATAGAGATGGCAATTTAATTATGGTAGATGATGATCGAATTACTCTGCAACCTGGAGAAATTATAAAAAATAGTATGATTCGATTTCGAACATTAGGTTGTTGGCCATTAACTGGAGCAATAAAATCTCAAGCAGAAACACTTTCTATGGTTATTAAAGAAATGTTATTGTCTACTAACAGTGAGCGTTCTGGTCGAGTTATTGATTTTGATCAGACTGGATCGATGGAAATAAAAAAACGTCAAGGTTATTTTTAATAAGGGATAATCATGTTAAGTATTTTAGAACAAGAAATTATTGACTGTGGAGGTATAGAAAATTATTTATATACCCAACAAAATAAAACATTATTGAGATTTTTGACATGCGGTAGTGTAGATGATGGTAAAAGTACTTTGATTGGTCGTTTATTACATGATACTCAGCATATTTATGACGATCAATTAAATAATCTGTATTTAGATAATAATCAATTTGGAGTTCATGAAAATAAAATAGATCTATCTTTGTTAGTAGATGGATTGCAATTAGAACGTATGCAAGGGATTACTATAGATGTTGCATATCGTTATTTTTCTTCGAAAAATCGTAAATTTATTATTATTGATACCCCTGGACATGAAGAATATACAAGAAATATGGTTACTGGTGCTTCTAATAGTAATTTAGCTGTATTATTAGTTGACGCATGTAAAGGAATCCGAAAGCAAACTAGACGTCATTTGTTCATTAGTTTTTTAATGGGAATTAGAACTGTGGTTGTGGTAATAAATAAGATGGATTTAGTAAATTATGACCATAAAATATTTCAAGATATTTGTGAGAAGTGTTTAAAGATTGGTCATTGTTTATCTGCAAATATTGACATGAAATTTGTTCCAATATCTGCTTTAGATGGTGATAATGTTGTTTTTTCTTCGAAAAATATGGAATGGTATGATGGACTTACGTTATTTAATATATTAGATAATATTGAAATTCATTCCATTGAAGAGATTAACAATCAAAGATTACGGTTGCCAATACAGTATGTAATTCGTGATAAATCAAATTTTAGAGGGTATTCTGGAACTATTGCTTCTGGAAGTGTGCATAGAGGTCAACAAATTAGGGTATTTCCATCAAATATGACTTCTTACATTAAACAAATTTTTAATTTTAATAAGAATCAAGTTAATTCTATAGCAGGAGAAGCAATAACAATTACTTTAACGGATAATATTGATGTTAGTAAAGGAGATGTATTAATTGATGGCAATGAAAAAATAAATTCTATAGAAAGTGCAGTAGTAGATGTCATTTGGATGAAAAAAGATGCATTAAAAAAAGATCAATGTTTTGATGTGAAAATAACTGCTAAATTTCATAGAGTTCGAGTAAAAGATATTTATCATACAGTAGATATGCATACTTTTACTCATCAAAAAAATGATGAAGTATCATATAATGGCATTGGAGTAATAGAATTATTATTTGAAGAACCAGTAATATTAGATAAGTATTCTCAATATCCGGTAACCGGTAGTATGATCTTTATTGATATTTTAAGTAATGATACAGTTGGAGCAGGAATGGTAAAAGATTTTAAAATTCATCAATTAACTAAACCATATAATAAAAAATATAGTGAATTTGAATTAGCTTTACATGCATTAATTCGGTTTCATTTTCCTCATTGGAACATTCATGATTTATCTTAATTTATATGATAATGGTGGAGTATGCTGATGATATGATTAATAAAAATGATAGTCATATTACTAATAGAAATATTAGTTGGAATTTTTATCGTATTAATAGAAAAAATAAAGAAAAATTACATAAGCATCGAGCTATGGTATTGTGGTTTACTGGTTTATCAGGGTCTGGTAAATCAACTTTAGCTGCTCTTTTAGAAGAAAGATTGTATTATAATGGAGTAAGTACTTATATTTTAGATGGAGATAATATTAGGTATGGTTTATGTAGTGATTTATCATTTAATTATCGGGATAGATGTGAAAATATACGTAGAGCAGGAGAAGTGGCTTGGTTAATGTTTGATGCTGGATTAGTAGTTTTAGCCGCGTTTATTTCTCCATATCGTTCTGAACGAAAAATAGTACGTAATATGTTTTTAAGAGATTGTTTTTTGGAAATTTTTGTTGATACTCCCATTAAAGTTTGTAAGAGTAGAGATCCTAAAAATTTATATAATCGGGTTCAAGAAGGAAAAATAAAGAATTTTACTGGTGTGGACGATCCGTATGAATTTCCTGAACAACCGGATATTTATTTAGACGGGGAAAAAGCTATACAAGAATTAATTAACCAGTTATTTAATACTGTAATTTTAAAAATTTTTCCTTAGTTTTTATATATAATATAGAAAAATCATATCGATATTTTTATATAAGTGTATGTGATAATTTTTATTATTTAATAAATAAATACGCATATTAAATTTAATAAATATTTTACGATAATATATTGTCTTTAAGTTGATTATGAGGTATGACTACACTAATAATGAGTTATAGAAAAATAAATAATTGTGTATTAGGAATAATATTAATTTGGATACAATATTCTTTGTGGTTAGGTAAAAACGGAATTTTAGATTACATTGCTGTTTATGGTGACAGTCAATGTTATAGTGGTATTAATAATATCAATCAAATGAAGATTCGTAATAATCAATTATTACTGGAAATTCATAATTTAATTCATGGATATGAATTAATTGAAGAGTACGCAAGATATGATTTAGGTATGATTAAAAAAAATGAAATTTTTTATTATATTAAATGTGATTATTAATTTTTATATTATTTAATGACTTTAATAATTTTAAAGTATTATTAATGTTGACGCGTATGTTTGGTTATAATAATGAATAATTTTCCAGATATGACTGCTATTCTTCCTGCAGCAGGTGTAGGGATGCGTATGAATATATTTCCACCTAAGCAGTATTGTATTGTTAGAAAGAAGACATTGATTGAACATTCAATAAGTGTATTATTAAATCAATCTAATATTAAACATTGTATAGTAGTTATTAATTATAATGATAATTGGTTTAATAAATTACCTATATCTTATGATTCTAGAATTAGTGTTGTAATTGGCGGAAAAACTAGAGCTGACTCTGTTATGGCCGGATTAAAATGTGTAAAAAATACAATGTGGGTGGTAATACATGATGCAGTTCGACCTTGTTTACATCGTCAGGATTTATTACGTTTATTTAGAATTACGCAGTTTTCTCAGATAGGAGGTATTTTAGCAACTCCTGTTTCTAATACAATAAAGAGGGCTTATATTGATGCTGATTTTATTCAATATACTGTCAATCGGGATAATCTATGGAATTCTTTAACTCCACAATTATTTAATTATGATCTTTTAAAAAAAAGTTTAAGAAAAGCTTTAAAGAATAAAATAATTGTTCCTGATGAAGCTTCAGCTATGGAATATTGTGGATATACTTCTGTTTTGGTAAGAGGTAGGTCAGATAATATTAAGGTTACTTATAAAGATGATTTAAAATTAGCTAAATTTTATTTATCTGAAATATATAATAAAAATAAAATATTTTAAAAGACATGCGTATTGGATATGGATTTGATGTACATAGGTTTGGTGGATGTCGTCCTTTAATTATTGGAGGTGTATTTATCCCTTTTGAAAAAAATTTGATAGCTCATTCAGATGGGGATGTAGTTATGCATGCTGTTATAGATGCATTGCTTGGAGCTACTTCTAATAGAGATATTGGAATATTATTCCCAGATACCGATAATAAGTATGATAATGTAAATAGTCGAAGTTTATTGCGTATAGTGTGGAATAAAATTGTTGATCAAGGATATTTACTAGGAAATATAGATATTACTATAATCCTACAAAGACCTAAAATAAAAAAATATATTCCTCAAATGATCTATTGTCTTACAAAAGATTTAAATTGTGTATTATCTGATATCAATATAAAAGCTACTACTACAGAATTTTTGGGATGTATTGGACGTTCTGAAGGTATTGCTTGTACTGCGGTAGTTTTATTAAAAAAGCAATAATAGTAAAAATAATATATTATTTTAGAGTGAAATAATTGAATGATTTATTTTCTAGTTAAGTTAGAAGATAAACATACTATTTATTTATTTTAAGTGCTATCTTAAAATAAATCGTTTTTCAACTTATTTATGTGTACATATCATCCTAGTAGATTAGTGGTATGATGATGTTGTATGCTATAAAAGTTTTTATCTTATATCTTTATGCTATATAGACTATATTTTTTAATGAAAATATAACAACAAATTATAAAATTTTTTATTTATCAGGATAATTTTAGATTTATATTAAATTTTGAATAAAATGCATGAATTATTTAAGTATATTAGAATCACAATAGAAATATATTATTCATTTGCATATGTAAAAAAATGTTTTTAATTTTTAGAAGGGAATAGGGGCTGAGTATTTGATATGTTAGATGGAATTTTAATGGCGTGCAAGATATTAATGATTACTTTTTTTGCAAAATATATTGGTTTAAATATTAATTTAGATTTTTATATTCCATATTATATGCAGTTTAATAGTATTACATATGTATCTAATATTGAACAATGGAAATTATATAATAAAAATGAAAAACATAGTTTTGTTCGTGAATATAATAATGTAAATTATGGATCATATAAAAAAATTTCATATACAATAAAACCTGGAGATACTTTATTTTATATAGCTTGGATAACTGGGAATAATTATTTAGATTTAGCAAAAAAAAATAATATTAGTAATATTCATATGTTGAAAGTAGGTCAATCTATAAAAGTTAAACAAAACATTATTAAAGCATCATTTCGATATATTAAAAATGAAATTAAAAAAAAAGATTTATCATTTTTAATTATGAGTCTTAAAATATGTAGTTTTAATATCATGGAATATGTAATGAATTATTTTAAAAAATCTGATGAAAAAACCATATTTCCCTGTTGTTGGGGTTGGCCTACTTTAGGTAAAATAATTAACAATTTTTCTGATTGTGAGGGAGGTAATAAAGGAATTGATATATCTGGAGTATTTGATCAACCTGTATTAGCTGCAAATACAGGAAAAGTAATGTATGTAGGAAATATATTAAAAGGCTATGGCAATCTAATAATTATCAAGCATAATGATAATTACTTAAGCGCTTATGCTCATAATAATAGAGTGTTAGTTATTGAAAAACAACAAGTAAAAACAGGGGAGCAAATTGCTACTATGGGATATAGTGGAACAAATGAAGTAAAATTACATTTTGAGATTAGATATAAAGGAAAATCCGTTAATCCTTTATTTTTTATCTCTCCTGAATATTAATATAATAAAGAAAACACATATATAGTATATGTAGTAGTCTCATTAAAGATAAGAAGGAATTATTATATCAGGATGATAAAATATCAATTTTAATAATAGTAATAGAATTATTTATAATGAATAAAGTAATGTTATTTATTATGTGGTGTTAATTTTTTAATGTAATATTAAATTACGAATATAAATAGTGTTTGATGGAATATGTATGTATAAAAGTATTGGTGATGTACGTCAAGAATTTTTAAATTTTTTTCAAAAAAAAGAACATCAAGTTGTTATTAGTAGTTCCTTAATACCTGAAAATGATCAAACATTGTTATTTACGAATTCAGGAATGAATCAGTTTAAAAATATTTTTTTAGGCATAGAAAAACCATTGTTGAAACGCGCTGTTACTGCGCAACGTTGCATTCGTGTTGGAGGAAAACATAACGATTTAGATAATGTTGGTTATACTGAAAGGCATTTGACATTTTTTGAAATGTTAGGAAATTTTAGTTTTGGAGATTATTTTAAGGATAATGCTATTGAATTTGCTTGGGAATTACTAACTGACTCAAATTGGTTTGCTTTATCTAAGGATAAAATTTGGATTACCACACATATTCATGATGATGAATCCTATAATATTTGGACAAAACATATTGGTATCTCAAAGAATCGTATTGTTAAAATTGGTAAAAAAAATGGCAATTTTTATGATTCTAATAATTTTTGGCAAATGGGTAATATTGGGCCATGTGGTCCTTGTTCAGAAATTTTTTATGATTTAGGTGATAATTTTTCAGGTATACCTCCTAATAATATTACGGAATCTGGAGAAAGGTATGTTGAAATTTGGAATTTGGTATTTATGCAATATAATCAGAAGTTAAATGGGCATTTAGAATCTTTATCTACGTTATCTGTAGATACAGGTATGGGATTAGAACGTATTACCTCTATATTACAGGGCGTATATAGTAATTATTTGATTGATGTATTTAAAAATTTAATTACTGCTATTTCCAAAATAATGAAAATTAAGATATCTACTACTAGTAGATCATTGTATGTAATAGCTGATCATATTCGTGCTTGTGCTTTTTTAATTAAAGATGGAGTTATTCCTGATAATGAAGGTCGTGGTTATGTGTTGCGTCGTATTATTCGTAGAGCTGTGCTTCATGGAAGAAAATTAGGAGTAAATGGTATATTTTTTTATAAATTAGTAATACCTCTAGTTACTTGTATGAAGTATGTTACTAATATTTTAAATGATCAAGTAGATTTAATAGAGAAAGTATTATTTAATGAGGAAAAGTTATTTGAAAATACTTTAAATAAGGGATTAAAATTATTATCTAAATCTTTAGAAGAATTAAAAACAAACAACAAAACTTTAAGTGGTAAGGTAGCTTTTCAATTATATTCCACCTATGGATTCCCACTAGATTTAACTAAAGATATTTGTTCCGGATATAATATACGAGTTGATGAATTAGAATTTGATCGTCTTATGTCAGAAGAAAAGAAACAGTCGAAGCAGTTAAATCGTTTTTGTGTGACACCTATTAACACTATAATACCAATTAATATAAGTAGCATTTTTGTAGGGTATAATAATCTTACTTATCAATCTAAAGTTGTTGCATTGTTTCAAAATAATGAATTAGTTGAATTAGTTACTTCGAATGTGGAGAGTATGGTGATTTTAGATGTTACTCCTTTTTATGGACAATCAGGAGGACAGATAGGAGATTGTGGTTATTTAAAAACAGAATCTGGCGGAATTTTTAAAGTTAAAAATACTAAAAAATATGGAAATATTACAGTACATATAGGAATATTAAAAAGCGGGACTATTAATATTGGAGAACAAGTTTTTGCACAAGTTAATGAATTAAAAAGAAAATTACTTTGTTTAAATCATTCATCTACACATCTATTACACGCAGCATTGTTAAAAATTTTAGGATCTCATGTTGCTCAAAAAGGATCTTTAATAAGTGATAAATATTTACGTTTTGATTTTTCACATTATGAAGTTATGTCATCGAAACAAATAAATGCAGTGGAAAGTCTTATAAATGAACAAATTTGGTATAATTTAGTTGTAAAAGAAGAGATAATGCCAATAGAATCAGTATATGACGATACTAATATTATAATGTTATCAGAAAAACAGTATAATAAAAAGGTACGTATTATACGGATAGGAGATTTTTCTAATGAATTGTGTGCTGGAACTCATGTTAGTAATACAGGAGAAATAGGATTATTTATTATTATTAAAGAATTAGGTGTAGGATCAGGTATAAGACGTATAGAAGCAATAACTAAGAATGCAGCGTTATTTATGATACAATGCAAAAGAATGTTAATTCGAGATATTGCGCAAACGATAAATACTGATGATGATCATTTATTGAATAAAATAAATAATATTAAATTATATTCTAATAAATTAGAAAAAGAGGTAAAGGTATTTAAGAATAAACAGGAGATTCAAAAAGTTTTATCTTCAATACATGATAATGTTTTTTATATTAAGAATATTCCAGTATTAGTGAAACAAATTGAAAATGTAGAGTTGGAAGTCATGTCTAATATGTTAGGGCATATTAAGAATTATTTGAAATCAGGAGTAATTGTATTAGTTAATTTTAGAACAAATAATTCAATCTATTTAATAGTGAGTACAACTAAGGATTTACTTGAATTTAATCGTGTAAATTCTTCAGATTTAGTGTATTGTATTACTCAAAAATTTGGAGGGAAAGGTGGTGGTAGATCTGATTTTGCTCGAGCTTATATTAACAATATAATAAATAAATCTGAATTTATAACGTATATAAAGGTATTATTACATGACTTTTATAATAATAAAAAATTTAAAATATAGTAGAAAGAAAGAAATTAATTATATTGATGTGTTTTTATAAAAAATATATTTAATGATATTAAGAGGAGAAGAGTGTTGTATACATATATGTGGTATACTTGAAACTCTTAAGGTTTATTGTTATTAATTTTCAAGGAAGGAGTAAAGAATGCTTATTCTCACTCGTCGAGTTGGTGAAACTTTAATTATTGGGGATGAAATTACAGTAACTGTATTAGGAGTGAAAGGAAATCAAATTCGCATTGGTGTTAATGCTCCTAAAAAAATTTCTATACATAGAGAAGAAATTTATCGAAAGATTCAAGATGAAAAAACAAAGCATACTTCGTGTTAAAGTAAATTAATTTTTAAATTAAATATATAATTTTTAATTAACAGTTTTTATATTTTCTAATTAATTATTATTATATAATGACATCATTTGTAATGATATAATAATGGTATATATTTGTAGCAATATGTTTTACTTGGTATCAAAATAATTGATTAATAAAAATTAAAGATAATATCAGTGAGATGGCCGAGTGGCTGAAGGCACTCCCCTGCTAAGGGAGTATATGATTAAATATCGTATCGAGGGTTCGAATCCCTCTCTCACTGTTTTATAAGTAAATTGTTATTGTATTTTATATATGTATTTTGATAAATTAGAGCTGATATTACACCCGTAGCTCAGATGGATAGAGCACTCGGCTACGAACCGAGAGGTCGGGGGTTCAAATCCTCTCGGGTGTATATATTAGATTGTATTCATTAAATACAGTTATTATTATTGTATTTGCATATTATTAATAATCATGTGTTGTATTTCAAATTTTATTATATATTGTTTATATATTTTCATTTAAAAATTATGTAGATGTTTTTTATGGAACAGTATTGATTTATTTATAAAATATTAAAGATGAATCAATAACTTCATTTAATATATAGTATTTAATTTATATAGGATATGTAATAGTGTTAATAATTTTCAATGTAATGAAGTGTGTTTATTTATTGATTGTTTTAAATATATGTTTATTTATATTATAGTATATAGTATGAGTAAAATTGAAGATTATTAATTATTTTGATGATACAGAAAAAATTTTAAGTATAGGAATGGTTTAGGAAAAATTAATTAGTTTTATGAATAAAAAATGAAATATTTATGTGGTATTACAATATATTTAAATTTTGTTTAAATAGTAAATTTAAAAATTGATTTATTTTTATATATAATTGATACATTATGTTTCTTATAAAATGGGGTTATTAATAATAAGAAACCAATCAATGTTTGTTGTTTTACAGAATATATCAAAATAAATCTAATATAATGAATCTGAAATAGTTTTGATTGTTGCGTATTGTTTATATGCTGAAATAATTAGCTATAAATTTTGCTATATGAGATCAATATATTTATTTGTTTTGTTTTTGTAGGCATTGATATAAGTGATTTCATATTATAAACCAATATATATTGGTTTGTTTGTACAATTTTTATTAAAAATAAAATTTAGAAGAAGACATAAGAATATGGTAGATTGTTGTTTTTCATTGTAGTATTAAAATAAATTAAGGTATATTTATGGTTCGAATTAGATTATCTCGTGGAGGATTTAAAAAAAAACCTTTTTATTATGTTGTTGTCACTGACAGTCGGAATTCACGTGATGGGTATTTTATAGAGCGTGTTGGTTTTTTTAATCCATTTGAATTAAATACATCTAAAAAGTTATATATTGATTTAGATAGAGTTCGATATTGGATAAGTCAAGGAGCTAGTCCTTCAAATCGTGTTGATAAATTAATAAAAAAATTAAAAAGATTAGCACTATGATAGTATTTGGTGTACATAACTAACTGTATAGTAAATATTGTAATTTATGAAAAATAATTTAATATATAAGCCACCTGATGATCCGATTATTATAGGAAAGATAGGAGGAGTGTATGGGGTTCGGGGTTGGGTAAAAATTATTTCATTTACAGAAAAAATTGATGATATTTTTAAATATAATCCATGGTTTATCTTTTTGAAATCAAAATGGAAATTAATGAAATTAGAGTGTTGGGAATTTATCAATAAAAGTTATATAGCTAAAATTTTTGATATTTCAAATAGAGAGATCGCGATGTCATTAACTCAATGTGATTTAATGATAGATTCTAAAAATCTTCCTGTATTGAATCAAGAAGATGGGTATTATTGGAAGGACATAGTAGGTTGTAAAGTCATTAATATTGATGGGGAATATTTAGGAAATGTTGTTCGTATTATAGAAGCTGTTGTTCATGATGTATTAGTGATTAAGATTAATTCTAATTGTTATAGACAAACAGATTGCTATCTTATTCCTTTTATTGAAAATAAATTTATTACAGATGTAAATATAGTTGATAGAATTATTACTGTTGATTGGCAGATATATCATTTTTAAAAAATACAATAACAATAATATTGAGTAATTATTATTATGTTGTTTGGAATTATTACTTTGTTTCCAGAAATGTGTCGTTCTATCGCACATTACGGTGTAATAGGAAGATCGTTACGTGATGGTATAATTTCTTTAAAGTTATGGAATCCTAGAGTATTTACAGAAAATTCATATAAAAAAGTAGATGATTATCCTTACGGAGGAGGGCCTGGTATGTTAATGTCCAGTAAACCTTTAAAAGAAGCTATTGATTCAGCTCAGTATGAATTAGGGCAAGATACTAAGGTAATTTATCTTTCTCCACAAGGTAAAAAGTTAAATCAAAAATGTGTGCGTAGATTAGCTAAGAATAATCAAGCTTTAATTTTAGTGTGTGGACGATATCAAGGTATTGATGAAAGGATAATAAAAATAAAAATTGATGAAGAATGGTCTATAGGAGATTATATTTTAAGTGGAGGAGAATTAGCAGCTATGGTATTGATAGATGCTATAGCTCGGGTTTTACCTGGTACTTTAAATAATCAAGAATCAAAAATATCAGATTCTTTTTTAAGAAATAGATTAGATTGTCCACATTATACTCGTCCAGAAATTTTTGAAGGAATGAGGGTGCCATCAGTATTATTATCTGGGAATCATTATGATATCTTTCGTTGGAAATTAAAACAATCCTTAGGTGCGACTTGGTTGAAAAGACCGGATTTGTTAAAAAAATCAAAACTTAGCAAAGAAGAACAAAATTTATTAATGGAATTCAAAGATGAATATTTGTTTTCGTTAAGTAATAAATAAAAAAGGAAATGTTGTATGTATGAAATAATAAAAAAATTCGAATCGAATCAGTTAAAAAAAGATATACCACAATTTCATTCTGGAGATGTAGTAGAAGTAAAATTATGGGTTATTGAAGAAGGAAACAAAAAGCGTTTTCAAATATTTGAAGGAATAGTAATTGCAATTAAAAATAGAGGATTGCATTCTACTTTTACTGTAAGAAAAATTACTAGTGGAGAAGGAGTAGAACGAGTATTTCAAACATATTCTCCTATTATTAAAGATATTAAAGTTAAAAAATTAGGGATGGTTCGTAAAGCAAAACTTTATTATCTACGTAATCTGCAAGGGAAATCTGCTAAAATTAAAACTCGTTATTTATTTTAATTAATTTATTGAGTTATATTATTGATTTTATTTGTTTATATGAACAAATCATTATATTTTATATAATGGATATTGTTTTATGTTAATGTAGAGTCTTAAAAAAAGTAGGTGTTTTAAGTAAAATTATCATATAAAAATATAAAAAATTTTAAATATTAAACATATTTTTCATGATATTTATATTATAAGTACTTTATATTTTTACTATTTATATTGAGATATAAAAATTGTCGATTTTTTAATTTACAAATAGATTAATTTTACCTATCTAATGACTAATTAATCTATTAATAATAATTTATTTACAATACTAACATTGGTATTATAAATAAATTATAGTACAGATATATATTACATAATTTTAATATTATAAATCTTATTTATTTCTTGGATTATAATATTTTTTATCAAGGTAGTAGTATGCAAAAAAATAATCAAAAAAAATTACAGTATTGTAATATTCAATCAATAATTACACCTAAGCAATTAAAATTACAATTTCCTTTAAATAAAGCTGATCAATATACTATTGAACAATCTCAAAATATTATTAATAATATCATACATAAAAGAGATTCTCGTTTATTAGTTATATGTGGTCCTTGTTCAGTCAATGATACTCATGCCGCTCTTGATTATGCTAATAAATTAAAAATTTTATCAGAAAAATTAAAGGATCAATTATATATAGTGATGCGTGTATATTTAGAAAAACCTCGTACTGTTGCTGGATGGAAGGGTTTAATTAATGATCCGTATATGAATGGTTCTTATGATATAGAATCTGGATTAAAAATATCACGTCATTTGTTATTAAAATTAGTTGAGATAGGATTACCTTTAGCTACTGAAGTATTAAATCCAATTTTTCCGCAATACATTGGGGAACTTTTTAGTTGGGTATCCATAGGAGCTAGAACTTCAGAATCCCAAATTCATAGAGAGATAGCTTCTGGGTTTCAATCATCAGTAGGTTTTAAAAATAGTACTGATGGTAATATTTATCATGCTATTAATGCAGTACAAGCATCAACTATTTCTCATAGTTATGTTAGTATTAATCAATTGGGACAGGCATGTATACTAAATACTAAGGGCAATGTTAATAGTCATATAATTTTAAGAGGAGGAATACGTCCAAACTATTATCCAGAAAATATTGTTTGTTGTGAGCAGAAAATAGCAGAAATAGGTCTACCATTAGCATTAGTTATTGATTGCAGTCATGGTAACTCCAACAAAGATTGTAGTAAACAGATTGATGTAGTTAATTCTGTAGTTAATCAAATAAAGCTTGGTAATTGTTCTATTGTTGGATTAATGTTAGAAAGTTATCTTTATTCTGGGAGTCAAGCTTTAAATTTTAATAATCTTTCTTCTATACAATATGGCATATCTGTAACTGATGCTTGTATAAGCTGGGAAAAAACTCAAGAACTATTATATTTTTTATATAAGGAATTAAAACCAATTCTTATTAATCGTTTAGCGGGATCCTAAACGGCATGATAGAAAAAAAACTGGATTTTTTAAGAAATGAAATTGATAAAATAGATAAAGATTTAATTAAATTATTATCTAAGCGATTTTCTTTAGTTTCTCAAGTGGGTGAAATAAAAAGTCGTTTTGGATTATTTATTTATGATGCAGAAAGAGAAGAAAAAATTGTATTTTGCAGAAGAAAAGAAGCAATAAAATTGGGTGTTTCTCCTGATGTAATTGAGGATATATTACGTCGAATTATGCGAGAATCTTATTCTAATGAAAGTGAGAAAGGATTTAAAAAGTTATATCCAAATTTTCGTTCTATTGTGATAATTGGGGGTAAAGGGCGCATGGGGCAGTTTTTTTTTAAAATGCTAACTTTATCAGGATATCATGTTAAAATATTAGATCAAGATGATTGGATAAATGCAGAGTCTATATTAGCTAATGTTGGAGCTATATTTATTAGTGTGCCTATGCATTTGATAGGTAAAATAGTTAATAAATTACCTCCTTTACCTGAAGATTGTGTAATGATAGATTTATCTTCTATTAAAGCAATATCTTTAAAAACTATTTTAGATATGCATAGTGGTCCAGTATTAGGCTTGCATCCTATGTTTGCTCCAGATAATGAAAATATGATAAAACAAGTTATTATTTGTTGTGAAGGCCGTTATCCTGAGTCATATCAATGGTTATTAAAGCAATTACAGTTATGGGGTGCAAAATTATATTATTGTGATCCTAAAGAACATGATAAATATATGAGTTTTATTCAAAGTTTATGTCATTTAATTACTTTTTCTACTGGATATCATTTATTTAAAGAAAATGTTGACATGGATAAAATTTTATCTTTTTCTTCTCCGGTATTTCAATTGGAGTTAATAACAATAGGTAGATTGTTTCATCAAGATCCTCAGTTATATGCAAATATTATTATGGACTCTAAAGATAATATTGTTTTAATTAAACGTTATTATAGAAGATTAGGACAAATATTAATATGGTTAGAACAAAACAATAAAATAGAATTCATAAAGGGATTTAATAAAATTAAGAATTGGTTAGGGATTCATTCTGATATCTTTTTTAAAGATAGTTATAAATTATTACAACTAATTAATGATTTAAAAAAGTAAATTGTTATAATAACAATATCATATAATTTATATGCATATTATTATTTAAAATAAAAAATTATATTTTATATAATGTAGTATTTTAATTAATTATTACATTTTAATATAATTAAATTTTATGTAGGTGTTTTACTTGAATAGAATCCTAGTATTTTTAGTGAATTAGAAATTCTTTTGATTTTCATTAATACTTGATGGATGTGCAAATAGTGCATGTGTGTGATGATTTCAATAATGATCATGTTTTCTGAGTTTTTATAAAATAATTTGCATAATCTTAAAAAATTGATCCCGATATTATAATATTTTAATATTTTTAATATATGGTATAATTTTTCTAGATTGTGTTTAATAGAAATGATGAGCATAATTTTTTTAAGTGTTGGATATGTATTAATGATTGAGAGTTTTGTATTTTTTAATATAATAAATCGAGTAGAATTATAAGGGTGATTAGAAATAATTTGCTGTGGTGGCAATAATAGAGGTTTTAGTCCGTAAAAATTTCCTCCTTGTGCGGAGCCCAAGGCAGCTATGTTAGGTTGATTTAAAAGAGCTACTTTTTTTATGGCAATAGAGCTGCTTTTACAAAATGTAATTTTTAAATTTGAAATTTTTTTTAGGAATTTACTGCATTGTTGTACAGGTTGCGGGTGACTATATATAGTTTTAATTTCATTTAAGGAAGATTGAGTGTTGTTTACTAATATGTGGTGTTGTATAGGAATGGTGATGTCTTCAATTAAGATCAGGTGAGTTTTTAATAATAAATCACATACTTCTTCAATTAATCCTGAGTTAGAATTTTCGATAGGTAAAATTCCGTATTCAGCTTTTTGATTTTCTACTAAATGAAAAATATCACTGAAATTTTGACAACTACATTCTATAAATTTATTATCGAAATAATGATGTGCATATTTCATAGCAGCAATATGAGAGTATGATCCTTTTGGACCTAGAAAGGCTATATGTGTTGTGGTTGATTTATTTTTAATCATGATTGATTTTTTTTTGTTATAAATACTGACTTATATATATTACTATTAATAGTAATATATATAAGTATTATTTTAATATATATACATTATACATATATATAATTTTATATTATGCTTAAATCTGAATAAAAATATATTATTTGTTTTCAGAAATGAGTTTATCTATGATGTTTGCTTGATCTGTTAAGAGTATTTTTTGATACGCTCGTTTCATATAATTTAATGCTTTGTAAGTCGATAGAGTGTCCGGATAATAACGTAACATTTTTTCTGATCGTATAATTACTGATATATAAGCATTTTTTTTGTTGTAAAATTTAATAATAGCTAATTCATAATTAGCTATCCTATTTTTTAAGATGATTAAGCGCTTATAAGTATCTACATAATATTTGCTATTAGGATAATTTTGAATGAGTTTTGAAAAACTATTAAATGCGATATTTGCATAAATTGGATTTCGATCGAACCAATTTATATGAAAATATTTACCGAAAAAATAAAAGTTATTTTTATCCAAGTTCATATTAATTAAACCTTGCATGTATAAAATATAATCTAAATGCTTATGATTAGGATATGAATGTAAGAAACGTTGAATAAAATTATTTGCTGATTGAAAATCATGTAATTTATAATATGCATAAATTAAATCTAAATAAATTTGTTGCGGATAAGGTTCAAATGGATGCAAATTGTTTAAACGTAGTAATTCTTGGATGCTCCCTGTATAATTATTGTTTAGCAGTTTATGATGAGCAGATTTGTAAAGATGGTAAGAATTCCAACGTGTTGTTTGATGATAGGACGCTAATGCTGAATCAAATGTATTAAATAAAATAGTTATAAGTATTAGTATTAATAATGTTATGATTGTTTGAATGTATTTTGTTGTAGCATGTTGATTATTGTTATTGATATTGATAATTAGTAAAATATATTTATGCATAATAATTTAAACACTTATATTGTAATTATTGAAATAATATATGGTGGAAAAAACATACAATAATATAACAATTAAACCTATAATTGTGCAAACAGCTTATTCAGGAAAACGATTGGATTGGGTGCTGTCTGAGCTTTTACCTCAATATTCTCGTTCCCAAATAAAACGTTGGATTATTAATAAAAAAGTAATGATTAATAATCAAGTTTCTATTTTTCCTAAAAAGAAAGTGATTTTTGGAGAAATGATTGAAATTAATAATATAGATGATAATATTATATGTCACAATAATATTATTATTCCTCAAAACATTCCATTAAATGTAGTATATGAAGATAATGATATTTTAGTAATCAATAAATCAAGTAATATGGTAGTGCATCCTGGCACTAAAAATCATCAGAATACTATATTGAATGCGTTATTATATCGATATCCGTCAATTTTAAAAGTATCAAATCGAGCAGGAATAGTTCAACGATTAGATAAAGATACAACAGGTTTAATGATAATAGCTAAAACTTGTTTCGCATATGATAATTTATTAAAATCGTTTAAAATGAAGAAAGTAATAAAAGAGTATGATGCAATAGTTTTTGGAAGTTTTTTTTATAATACAGGAACTGTAGATAGACCAATCCGAAGACATACCATTAATCGAACTTGTATGACTGTTCATTCTTCTGGAAAACCAGCCATTACTCGTTACTTTGTTATAGAATCTTTTGGTAGTGGTGCATGTAGTAGAATAAGAGTATTATTAGAAACAGGACGAACTCATCAGATTAGGGTGCATATGGCTTATATTAATCATCCGTTAGTAGGGGATCCAAAATATGGAATGAGATTAAAAAAATCTTTTGTTATGAATATGGGTATTGCTAGTAAGTTAAGTACTTATTTGAATAATTTTAATAGACAAGCTTTACATTCATATAGATTAAAGTTATTGCATCCGATTACTAATCAAAAAATGCAATGGAGTGCTCCGTTACCTAAGGATATGACAAAATTAATTAGTGTTTTGAGAACATTGTAAAATCTGTTTAATTTATATATTAAAAATTATTTTAAGTAGTATCTATAGAAATGAATGATGTATAATATATTATATATAAGATGAATTATTTGTATTAAATGTTATTATTAAATTTAATTACTGTAGGAAATTATAATTTATGAGATTAGATAGTTTTACTCATGATTTTCAATTAGCATTATCTGATGCTCAATCAATTGCATTAGGTCAAGATAATCAGTTTGTAGAGCCTGTGCATGTAATGCATGCTTTTTTAAAAGAAAAAAATGAATCAATATATAAATTATTACAATACTCAAAAGCTAATGTAGATGTATTAACTAAATTAGTAATGCAAGCATGCGGTAATTTACCTAAAGTAGAAGGTATTGGCGGGGATGTGCAGTGTTCTAATAGTTTAATAAAAGTATTAAATTTATGTGATAAATTAGCTCAAAAGTATAATGATACCGTTATTTCTTCAGTTATTTTTGTATTAGCTTCTATGATATCTATGGATATTTTAAGTGATATATTAAAAAAGTCTGGCATTACTGAGGAAAATTTAAAGAAATCGATCAAATTAATTCGAGAAAATCACTTTATGTATAGTGATGATAATATGAAACGATTGCAACAGATATTAAAAAATTTTACTGTAGATGTAACACAATTTGCTGAACAAGGTAAATTAGATCCAGTCATTGGTAGAGACGAGGAGATTAGACGTACAATTCAAGTTCTGCAAAGGAGAACAAAAAATAATCCTGTTCTTGTAGGAAATCCAGGAGTAGGAAAAACAGCTATTGTAGAGGGATTAGCGCAACGTATTGTTAATGGAGAGGTTCCAGATGGATTAAAAAATAATAGAATATTATCATTAGATATTGCTGCATTATTGGCTGGAACAAAATATCGTGGGGAATTTGAAGATCGTTTTAAAAAAGTATTGAATGCTCTATCTAATGAAAGTAGTAATATTATTTTATTTATTGACGAATTACATGTAATGGTAGGAGCAGGTAAAACTGATGGAGCAATGGATGCAAGTAATATGATTAAACCAAAATTAGCAAGGGGAGAATTGCATTGTGTCGGAGCAACGACACTTGATGAATATAGCAGATATATTGAAAAAGATGCTGCTTTAGAAAGGAGGTTTCAAAAGATATTTATTGGTGAGCCTAATATTAAAGATACAATAGCTATTCTTCGTGGATTAAAAGAACGTTATGAATTACATCATAATGTTCATATTACTGATCCTGCAATAGTGGCTGCAGCAACTTTGTCTAAAAGGTATATTTCTGATCGTCAATTACCAGATAAAGCTATTGATTTGATTGATGAGGCAGCTTCTAGCATTCGTATACAAATTGATTCTAAACCAGAAAATTTAGATAGATTAGGTCGTCGTATTATACAGTTAAAATTAGAGAAACAAGCATTGCAAAAAGAATCAGATGAATTGAGTAAAAATCGTCTGAAAATATTAAAGAAAGAATTACTTCAGAAAGAAGATGAATATGCTCATTTTGAATCAGAATGGAAACGTGAAAAAAAATCTTTGTCTGATGTTCAAAATATAAAATCTGATTTAGAAAAAACTAAAACTTTATTAGAGCAAGCTCGTCGTGTTGGAGATTTAGCTAAAATGTCTGAATTACAATACGGAAGAATACCGGAATTAGAAAAAAAATTGTCAAGTATAATGCAGTCGAATAGTGAAAAAATAAATCTTATACGTAATTATGTTTCTGAAACAGAAATTGCTGAAGTTTTATCTAAATGGACTGGAATTCCTGTATCTCGGATATTAACTAATGAAAAATATAAGTTATTAAATATGGAAAAAATTTTACATAATTTAGTTATAGGGCAAAATGATGCAGTTCAAGCAATTTCTAATGCAATACGACGAAATCGCTCTGGTTTATCTGATCCTAAACGACCTATAGGTTCCTTTATGTTTTTAGGGCCAACAGGTGTTGGGAAAACTGAATTATGCAAAGCATTATCTTATTTTCTTTTTGATACTGATACAGCTATGATACGAGTAGATATGTCTGAATTTATGGAAAAACATTCTGTATCAAAATTGTTAGGTGCTCCTCCTGGTTATATAGGGTATGAAACTGGAGGTTATTTGACTGAATCAGTGCGTCGTCGACCTTACTCTATAATTTTATTAGATGAGATTGAAAAAGCACATTCAGATATTTTTAACATTTTATTACAAGTTTTAGATGATGGGAGATTAACTGATAGTCAGGGTAGAACGATTAATTTTAGTAATACTGTTGTAATTATGACTTCTAATTTGGGGTCAGATTTAATTCAAAAGAAATTTAAATCATTGAATTATAGTGCAATGAGAAGAATGGTGATAGATGTAGTGAATCAATATTTTAGACCAGAATTTGTTAATAGAATCGATGAAATTGTAGTTTTTCACCCACTTAGTATTGAGCATATTATTGAAATTGCAAATATTCAATTAAAACGATTATATAGCAGATTAGAAGAAAAAGGATATCCTAATACTTATGTTACTGAAGAAGCTTTATTATTTTTATCTAAGATTGGTTTCAATTCGATATATGGAGCACGTCCATTAAAACGAATTATACAGCAATATGTTGAAAATCCCTTGTCTCAAAAAATATTAGCTGAAGATTTATTACCAGGTAAAAAAATTATTTTAGATGTTAAACATAATGAGATTGTATTTTTTCAAGATAAGAGTTGAAAATGAAAAAAATTATTTGAAGAATATAGAATTAAAACATTTATGTGTAATAATTAAGAAATAAAAGTCAGTTCTGAAAGTTTTTTAAATGACTTTAAAATGATAGGAAAATGTTTTTGTTTTATTTTTTAAATTATATAGTTGTGATATTTTATATAAAAATGGTTTGTTTATACAATAAAATTCAGACAATATAATCATATTGGTAGTATTTTGAATAATTTTATATTTTATAAAATAATATGAAAAATTGTGTACAAATAAAGTTATTAAATACTTTTTCAGTTAATGCATGCGCTAACCGAGTAGTTGTAGTAGATAATGAGCATTCGTTATTAAATTTCTGGAAAAAAAGTCGCAATATTGGAGAATATCCTCTTATTTTAGGAGGAGGAAGCAATGTTTTATTTGTAGAAGATTATAAAGGTACTGTGTTATTAAATAGAATAAAAGGCATTGTAATTTCTGAAAATAAAATAGAATGGAAATTACATGTTGGAGCTGGAGAAAAATGGAATGAATTAGTAATGTATACTGTTAGTAATAATATACTTGGTTTAGAAAATTTAGTGTGTATTCCAGGATATGTTGGAGCGGCTCCCATTCACAATATTGGAGCATATGGAGTTGAGTTTTCTCAGGTGTGTGAATATGTAGATGTGTTAGAATTAGAGCAAGGTAGAAAAAAACGTTTTAGTTGTCATGAATGTTGTTTTCAATATAGAGAAAGTATTTTTAAAGTGAATTTATATAAATATGCGATATTATTTGTGGGATTAAGATTAAATAAACATTGGAAACCTGTTTTGTGTTATCTTAGATTACATTGTTTTGGCATAAGCATGGTTACTCCATTAGAAATTTTAAGTGCTATTATTTTGATAAGAAATAAAAAGTTACCTAATCCTACATTTTGCGGTAACGCTGGAAGTTTTTTTAAGAATCCAATAGTAGATGAGCGTTCAGCATTTACTTTATTTAAAAAATACCCACATATTCCATATTACCGACAACAAAATGGAAAACTAAAATTATTAGCTGGATGGCTGATTGAAACTTGCAAATTAAAAGGTTATGTATTAGGAGAAGCTTCAGTTTATTATAAAAATGCTGTAGTATTAATCAATAATAGACAGAAAGCTACTGGAATAGAAATAGCAAAATTAGCATATTATGTATACAACAAAGTTGCAATGAAATTTAATATTTTTTTACAACCTGAAGTGAGATTGATTGGACAACATGGAGAAATTGATTTGAAAAAAATCTTTGAAAATTAAATGCTTATATTTATTTTAAATATAAAATGATATTTATTTATAATGTTATATCTGATGGTGTTAGTATTAATTTGATATATCGATTTTTGTTTGAGTAATGCATTATATGGATTTTGACTGTGTTAAGTATAATAAAGATTGTTGTTTTTCTTTATTTGAACCAAGTTTAGATGAAGAAAAGATTTTAGCTCAATTATTAGAAGGAAGGCTAGTAGTATTAGATGTAATCCATTCTACAAGTCAATATATTATAGATAATTTAAAATATGTAAAATCTGGGGATGTTTTTGTAACAGAGCATCAAACTAAGGGACGAGGAAGACGAGGTAATTTATGGATTACTCCCAATAGACAGAGTGTCTGTTTGTCTATTTATTGGAAATTATATCGAAAATTATTTACCACAATTGAATTAAGTTTAATAGTTAGTTTTGTTGTAGCAAAGGTCTTAAAAGGAATGGGGATATCTCAAATAAAAATTAAATGGCCTAATGATTTGTATGTGAGTAATAAGAAATTGGCTGGTATTTTAATTGAAGTTATAACAAAAAGTAGAAATATATCTCATTTAATAATAGGAATAGGAATTAATATATCTATTTCTTTAAGCACTAAATTAAAAATTAGAATTAGTAAAAGTTGGATTGCTCTAAAAGATATCAATGTTTATCTAGATCGAAATATTTTAGTAATTAATTTAGTTAATGAGTTGAGAAGAACATTAAAATATTTTGAACATAAAAATCATATATTATTTCATTATTATTCTCAAATTTTAGATTATTTATATAATAGACCAGTGGCGTTATTAATAGAAGATAGTGTAGTAAAATGTGGTGTTGTTTTAGGAATAGATGTAAATGGATCTTTGTTAATAATGGATAAATTAGGTATTATTGACTCATATTTAAAGGAGAATATGTCTATTCAGTTATTGTAGTAATAATAATATTTTGTATGAAGAAATTTTATTATAGAAATTTTAATATAAACAATATTATTCTTTTTAATCATGTTATTAATTACATTTTAGTTATGATTAAAATTTAATAGAGAGTTATTAATATGAAAATTAAATTATATTATAGAGATGTAGTGTGATATGGGTTAATTTTTTTGTAGTTTTTATGTATCTTGTAAAAGATTTTATGAATAATTGCTTATTGAAGCATGTTATTTATGTTTATGATATGTTTTATAGAAAATACTGTTATTCATTTTGATATAATTTATTTATTAAATTAATATTTAAATTAAATATGCAGTAAAGTGTAGATTTTTGATTTGAGTTGATTTTTTTTTGATTAGGTATTATTATATTGCGTACTGCATATGTAATAGATTGTTTAGTGCCGGTGTAGCTCAGAAGGAAGAGCAACTGATTTGTAATCAGTAGGTCAAAGGTTCAAATCCTTTTGCCGGCATTTTTTGTTTAAGATGAAAAATATGATGGGGTTCCCGAGTGGCTAAAGGGAGCAGACTGTAAATCTGCCGTCATAGACTTCGAAGGTTCAAATCCTTCCCCCATCATTTATTTTATGCATATGTATATTGACTATTTTTAAAAGATAAAAGAATACATGTTCTAAAGTATATAGAGTTGTTACATAACAAGTGGGCATCGTATAATGGTGATTACCTCAACCTTCCAAGTTGATGATGTGGGTTCGATTCCCACTGTCCGCTGTTTGTGTTAAAAATAATATATATTACATTAATATGATATTTATGTTATATGTATGAGATGCTGATATAGCTCAGAGGCAGAGCACTCCCTTGGTAAGGGTGAGGTCAGCAGTTCGATCCTGCTTATCAGCATGTTTAAGTTTATACGTCTTATAACAACATATAAAAATTATTTGTATATTACAATACGGTAAAGGAAAATTAGAATGAAAGGTGATAAAAACGTTATTTTATATCTTAATCGTTTATTAAGTAATGAGTTAATTGCTGTAAATCAATATTTTTTACATTCAAAAATTTTTAAAAGTTGGGGATTGGAACGTTTAACTGATATAGAATATAAAGAATGTATGGATGAATTAAAACACGCAGATTTGTATATAGAGCGTATTTTATTTTTAGAAGGTTCTCCTGTTATAAGAAGTGTTGATGAATTGAGTGTTTGTAAAAATATTGAAGATATCTTGCATATGGATTTAAAAATAGAGTATAATGGAATAAATGATTTGAAGGAAGGTATTAAAAATGCTGATTTGGTACAGGATTGTGTTTCTAAAGAAATGATGGTAAAAATTCTTTATGATGAAGAGAAACATGTTGAGTTTCTAGAAACAGAGTTGAGTCTTATTAAAACCGTAGGTGTGAGCAATTACATGCAATCTCAGATGTATAGATAAATGATGATTAATGGTAGTAATAATATGTATGAAAGTAATTGAATATTTAAAATAAAGGATTATTGCTGTATGTAGTGGTATAAATGTGAAAAAATTTAAGTCAATATATTGTATGTTGTTGACCCTACGAATAGTAGGGTGTTCTTACATTATTAGAAGTAATTATTATTTATATTGATAATGATTAGATTTAGAATATTTATAAAAAATTCTTTATTATAAATTAGGGTGTTGCTATTATTATGTAATAGAGGATAAATTATTACAATGCAGAATCAAAGAATTAGAATTCGTTTAAAAGCTTTTGATCACAGATTAATAGATAAATCAACTTTAGAAATTGTTGAAACAGCTAAAAGAACTGGAGCTCAGGTTCATGGACCTGTTCCTTTACCAACTAAAAAAGAACGGTTTACTATTTTAATTTCTCCTCATGTTAACAAGGACGCTAGAGACCAGTACGAAATACGGACTCATAAGCGGTTAATAGATATAATTGATCCTACTGATAAAACTGTAGATGCTTTAATGAAATTAGATTTAGCTGCAGGAGTAGATGTACAGATTAGTCTTGGCTGATATTGAATAGAAATATTTAAATAATACAAACTTAATATGTGGTTATATAGTTGTTTTATTTTATAGAGAAATAAATTAGATGATAAATGGAGCGATTGGTAGAAAAGTAGGAATGACTAGATTATTTGATAAAAATGGTATTTCGGTACCTGTAACTATTATTGAAATATTATCGAATCGAGTAACTCAAGTTAAAAATTTTAAACGAGATGGTTATTGTGCTGTGCAAGTAACTACTGGGGATTATTTAGAATTAGATAGTTTAAATAAACCTAAGTTGGGACATTTAAAGAAGGCAGGAATTAAATCAGGGAAAGGGTTATGGGAATTTAGAATGTTTTCTGATCCTGAAATATCAGTTGGTGATGTTGTTAATATAGATATTTTTAGTAATGTTAAAGAAGTAGATGTTACTGGGATTTCGAAGGGAAAAGGTTTTTCGGGTACAGTAAAACGTTGGAACTTTCATACTCAGGATGCAAGTCATGGAAATTCTTTGTCTCATAGAGCTCCTGGGTCTATTGGTCAAAATCAGACTCCAGGGAGAGTGTTTAAAGGAAAAAAGATGTCGGGTCATTTAGGAAATGTTAAAGTTACCATTCAAAATTTAAAGGTTATTAGTGTTAATATAAGTGATAATTTATTATTAGTTAAAGGAGCAATTCCTGGAATAATTGGTGAGAATGTTATAATTAAAAAATCTGTTAAAATGAAGTCTATTAGTTCAGGTATCGTATGACTTTAGAATTGAAATGTTTTTTGATAAATTCAAAAGAGAATAATTGTAGTAAGATAGTAATGTTGCCTGTTTCTGAAAGAATATTTAGATATCCTTTTAATTTATCATTAATACATCAAGTGGTTTCAAGTTATTTAATTAATTCGAGACAAGGATCAAGGTCTCAAAAATCTCGTGCTGAAGTTTCAGGGTCAAATAAAAAGCCTTGGCGACAAAAAGGTACTGGCCGAGCTCGTTCTGGTTCATTAAAAAGTCCTATTTGGCGTTCTGGTGGAGTAACTTTTGCAGCTAAACCAAAAGAATATAATCAGAAAATAAACAAAAAAATGTATAAAAGCGCAATAAAAAGCATTTTGTCTAAATTGGTTGCTGAAGATAGATTTTTCTTAATAGATAATTTTTTTTTAGAAAAACCTAAAACTAAATTTTTTTTAGATAAATTTTGTCATATAATAAATTTTAAAAAGAGCGTGTTGATTATTACTGATTTTATAGATAAAAATGTTGTATTAGCATCTAGAAATCTTCGAAAATTGGAAGTCCGTGATGTGTATCATATTGATCCGGTGAGTTTAATTAATTTTGATGTAGTTATTTTTAATAAAAATATTCTTAATGAAATTGAGATTAAATTAATATGATGTATATAGAACGTTTATTAAAAATAATAAAAGTTCCCCATGTTTCTGAAAAATCATCTGTTGTATTGGAAAAAAATAATGTCCTTATTTTAAAGGTATCAAAATATGCAACTAAAATGGATATTAAAGATGCTGTGTGTATGTTGTTTTCTGTCAAGATAAAAAAAATTAATGTTTTGATGGTTTATGGAAAGACTAAGGGATCAAAAGGAAATATAGGACGTAGATGTGATTGGAAAAAGGCGTATGTAGTTTTAAGAGATGGTTATAAAATAGATTTATTTGATAAAATTAGGTAATATGTATAAAAATTATGAGTGCTTAAATGATGGCTATTGTTAAATGTAATCCTACTTCTCCTGGTAGAAGACATCTGGTTAAGTTGGTAAATTCTGAATTATATAAAGGTAAACCTTGTTCTTCGTTATTATCTAGAATAGCAGTAGGTAAATCAGGAGGAAGAAATAATTATGGTCGAATTACTACTCGGCATATCGGGGGTGGTCACAAAAGGCGTTATAGAATTATAGATTTTAAACGAAATAAAGATAATATTAATGCTATAGTTGAGCGAATAGAATATGATCCAAATAGATCAGCACATATTGCTTTGTTATTGTATAAGGATGGGGAACGTCGTTATATTTTAGCTCCAAAAGGTATTCATGCAGGAGATGTAGTGTTATCTGGAAAAGAAGTAGATATTCCGATAAAATCTGGAAATTCATTGCCTATGGTTCATATTCCAGTTGGGTCTGTTGTTCACAATATAGAAATGAAATTAGGAAAAGGAGGCCAATTAGCTCGTTCTGCTGGATCATACGCGCAAATTGTATCTAAAGATAAGGAATATATAAATTTACGTTTAAGATCTGGTGAAATACGTAAAGTTCGTTGTGAATGTAGGGCCACGATAGGTGAAGTTGGTAATGCTGAGCATATGTTACGTGCTTTAGGTAAAGCAGGAGCTAATAGGTGGAGAGGTGTTCGTCCTACTGTTCGAGGTACTGCTATGAATCCAATTGATCATCCTCATGGAGGGGGAGAAGGTAAAAATTTTGGTAAACATCCAGTTTCTCCGTGGGGTATGCAGACAAAAGGTAAAAGAACTCGCTATAATAAACGTACAGATAAGTCAATTTTGTATTATCGTCACAGTAAATAATGTTTGTTTTGTATGATTTTAATAAAAAGGTAGTTTATGTCTCGCTCTCTTAAAAAAGGTCCATTTATTGATTTACATTTATTAAAAAAAGTAGAAAAGGTGATAAAAACTGGAGACAAAAAACCTATTAAAACTTGGTCTCGTAGATCGACAATTTTTCCGAAAATGATCGGTTTAACTATATTAGTACATAATGGAAAACAACATATACCTATTTTTATTTCAGATGAAATGGTTGGTCATAAGCTTGGAGAATTTTCTCCAACTCGTACATATAGAGGTCATCATGCAGTTGATAAAAAGATAAAAAAACGTTACTAAATATCTAATTATTACTAATTAACTTTTAATATAAATTATTTGGGTGTCTTTATTAATTATGGATATGTAATTATGGAATCAATAGCGAAATACCGTTATATTAGATCTTCTGCTCAAAAGGTTCGTTTAGTTGCTAATATGATTAGAGGTAAGTATGTATCAAAAGCACTTGATATTTTAAATTATACCAATAAGAAATCTGCTCATATAGTAAAGAAAACTTTAGAATCAGCTATGGCTAATGCAGAACATAATGATGCATTAAACGTTGATAATTTAAAAGTCATTAAAATTTTTGTTGATAGTGGACCTAGTATTAAAAGGATTATGCCAAGAGCTAAAGGTCGTTCGGATCGAATTTTAAAAAGGACTAGTCATCTTACAATAGTGGTATCTGAATAAAAATATATAAGCAATTATTAATAGGAGGTATTATTAAAGAAATGGGTCAAAAGGTACATCCGAATGGAATGAGGTTGGGTATTATTAAATCATGGCATTCTACTTGGTATGCGAGTAATAAAGATTTTTCTGAAAATTTACATAATGATTTTAAAGTCCGTCAGTTTTTAATAAAAAAATTATCAAAAGCTTTAATATCTCGTATAATTATTGAGCGACCAGCTAAAAGTATTCGTGTAACTATTTATACAGCTAGGCCAGGGATTGTAATAGGAAAAAAAGGGGGAGATATTGAAAAATTACGCGACAGTGTAGCAAAAATTTCTGGTGTTCCAACTCAGTTGAATATTTCTGAAATTAGAAAGCCAGAATTAGACGCTAAATTATTAGCAGATAATATAGCTTCTCAATTAGAGCGTAGAGTTATATTTAGACGAGCAATAAAGAGAGCAGCACAAAGCGCAATTCGTTTAGGAGCGGAAGGCGTTAAAATAGAGATTAGTGGAAGATTGAGTGGAGCGGAAATTGCGCGTACTGAATGGCATAGAGAGGGGAGAGTTCCTTTACATACGTTGCGTGCTAACATTGATTATAGTTTATCAGAAGCTCATACTACTTATGGAGTATTAGGGGTTAAAGTGTGGATATTTAAAGGAGAAATTTTAGATAAAATATTATTTGATGAAATTAAAACTCAGCATCAATTGGTCAATGATTTTTCTAAACATAAGCATAAAGTTCGCTTATAAGAATAAAAATAAAAAAGGGAGATTTAATTTTGTTGTATCCAAAACGCACGAAGTTTCGAAAAATGCATAAGGGACGTAATAAAGGGGTAGTAATAAATGATGTTATTCATTTTGGGATGTTTGCTTTAAAATCTACTGATAGAGGAAGATTAAAATCGTGTCAAATTGAATCAGCTCGTCGGGCTATAACTCGAGCTGTAAAACGTCAGGGAAAGATTTGGATTCGTGTGTTTCCTGATAAGCCTATTACTGAGAAACCTTTAGAGGTTCGTATGGGAAAAGGTAAAGGTAATGTAGAATATTGGGTAGCTTTAGTGCAACCTGGAAAAATATTGTATGAAATAAGTGGAGTTGCTCAGGATTTAGCTGTTTATGCTTTTAAGTTGGGAGCATCAAAATTACCAATAAAAACTACTATTATAGGATTACAGCATAGTGAATAAATTTTTGAAAATTTTAAATCGTAATAATAAAGACAATCGATCTAAAAAATTGGAATTAATTCGTGTTTTGGAAGAATATTTTAATTTACGAATTCAATTAAAATTAGGTCAGTTAAAACAATTACACTTATTAAAGAAATCTCGTCAAAATATTGCTCGTTTAAAATGTTTTAAATCTAAAAATGAGCTTAAGTAAATAATTAAGGAAATTTAAATATTTTATGATTAAAAGAATGCGTGTATTAAAGGGATTTATAGTTAGTAATAAAATGCAAAAATCAATTGTTGTGGCTGTAGATCGTTTTGTTAAGCATCCGATATACAGAAAATTTGTGAAACGTACTACTAAATTTCATGTACATGATTCTAATAATGAAGGTTCAGTAGGAGATTTAGTAGAAATTAAAGAGTGTCGTCCTATTTCTAAAACAAAATTTTGGGTGATGACTACCATTCTTAAGAAATCTAGTTTATCATAAAAATATCTATTGTAATTTATTTATATATTTATAGTGTGAAAATGTTATTATGGTATATAAATGAATAGTTTATTGTGAGGTATTATTTGTGTGATTCAGGAACGTACTATCTTAAATGTAGCTGATAATTCTGGAGCACGTTTTGCGATGTGTATTAAAGTATTAGGAGGATCTAAAAGGCGTTATGCTAGAATAGGAGATGTTATTAAGGTTACTATAAAAGAAGCTATTCCTAGAGCTAAAGTTAAAAAAGGAGATGTGTTAAAAGCTGTAGTAGTGCGTACAAAGCAAGGTGTACGTAGATTGGATGGGTCTGTTATTAGATTTGATAGCAATTCTTGTGTTTTATTAAATGATTCTAATTTACAACCAATAGGTACTCGTATTTTTGGTCCAGTTACTCGAGAATTGCGTGCTATGAATTTTATGAGAATTATTTCTTTAGCTCCTGAAGTGTTATAAGATTTATTTTTATATGTAGAGAGGTAATTTTTAATGGCAGCTAAAAAAATTAGGCGTGGTGATGAAGTGATTGTATTAAATGGAAAAGATAAGGGAAAAACTGGTAAGGTTAAATTTGTTGCATCTTTTAAAAACAAAGCTATTATTTCAGGAATAAATTTAATAAAAAAACATCAAAAGCCAATTCCAGATAAAAATCAACCAGGAGGAATTATTAAAAAAGAAGCATATATTGATTTATCTAATGTTGCAATATTTAATCCTATTTATAAAAAAGCAGATAAAGTAGGGTTTAAAATAGAAAAAGGGAAAAAAGTTAGAGTTTTTAAGTCTAATGGAAATGTAATTAAATAATGTTTTTTGGAAAGTAATTTAAGTATGGCTAATTTATATAATTATTATAGAAGTCATGTCATTAATAGTTTGATGCAACAATTTCAGTATTCATCTATAATGAAGGTACCGAAAATAAGTAAAATTACTATTAATATGGGTATAGGGAAGTCTATTTTAAATAAAAATATTTTAGAAAAATCAATAGAAGATTTAAAAGTGATTTCAGGTCAGAAACCAGTTGTTACTAAAGCTAAAAAATCTATTTCCAGTTTTAAAATCAGGCAAGGGCAATCAATAGGATGTAAAGTGACCTTACGAAGGATGCGTATGTGGGAATTTTTAGAAAGATTAATTGTTATTTCTATACCTCGTATTCGAGATTTTAGAGGGTTGTCAGTAAAATCATTTGATGGACATGGAAATTATAGCATGGGAATACGAGAGCAGATTATTTTCCCAGAAATTAATTATGATACTGTTGATAGTATTAGAGGAATGAATATTACTATTACTACTAGTGCTCTTTCTGATAAAGAAGGGTTTGCTTTATTAACTGCTCTTCGATTTCCATTTAAAAATAAGAGTTGATTGTTTTATTTATCTAAATAAAGAGGAGTGTTAATCGTATAATGCCTAAGGAATCTGTAAAAGCACGAGAAAAGAAGCGTTTAAAATTAATTAATAAGTATTATTCTCAACGTCTTTTGTTGAAAAAACTTGTTATTAGCCGTAATTCTACTAATGAGGATAGATGGAATGCTATGTTAAAGTTGCAAACTTTACCCAGAGATTCTAGTCCATCTAGATTACGCAATCGTTGTAAACAAACTGGTCGACCTCATGCTTTTTTAAGGAAATTTGGATTAAGTCGAATAAAAGTACGTGAAGCTGCTATGAAGGGTGAAATTCCTGGTTTAAGGAAGTCTAGCTGGTAATATTGTTTTTAGTATATAAAGATAAAAATAAGTATTTTATTATTAGAATTTGAGAGTGATATAAAATGAGTATGCAAGATCCTATTTCAGAGATGTTAACTGCTATACGTAATGCGCAAATTGCTAAGAAAGATAAAATTTGTCTTTCATCATCTATAATGAAGGTGGCTATTATTAAAGTATTAACAGAAGAGGGATTTCTGAGAAAATATTATGTTCACGATGGGATAAAACCTGTATTGGAAATATTTTTAAAATATTATCAACGTAATAATCCAGTTATTGATAATATTAAACGTGTAAGCCGACCTGGATTGCGAATATATAAAAATAGAAAAAAATTACCTCAAGTTATGTCTGGGATGGGAGTGGTGATTATTTCTACTAATAAAGGTGTTATGACTGATAAAAAAGCAAAGCAGCTGAATATTGGAGGAGAGATAATTTGTTATGTATCATAATGTAGTTAATGATTGTTGAGATACGATACTTATGAAATTAAAAAATAATTATAATAAAATTGTTGTTATTCCTGAATCGATAAGTATACAATTAAAAAATCATTATGTTGTTATTGAAGGTGTTTTGGGAAAAATATGCTATAAATTACATCAGTATGTTTATGTAAAGATTAATAATGTAAATAATCTTGTTATATATTCAGCATGTAATCATCTTAATAATAAAGCTTTAATTGGAACAACTAGTTCTTTGATTAATGGTATAATTAAAGGAGTTACTTTGGGTTTTATTAAGAAATTACAATTGGTAGGAATAGGATATAAAGCGTCTATAAACGAAAATATTCTTAATTTGGCAGTAGGATTATCACATCCTGTTTATTATGTATTACCCTTAGGGGTTCATGCTCAATGTATAAACCAAACAGAAATTGTTTTAACTAGTTCAAGTAAACAGCTTATTGGTCAAGTTGCAGCAGATTTAAGAGCAATCAAACCACCAGAGCCATTTAAAGGAAAGGGGATTCGTTATATGAATGAATTAATACATAATAAAGATTCTAAAAAAAGATAATTGAAAATGATATTGAAAGTATATATGATATGAAGAATGATAAACAGATTTCTAGAATTAAAAGAGCAAAAAAAATCAGAAAGAAATTAGTTAAATTAGATGTGTTTAGATTAGTAGTATATAGAAGTTCTAAACATATTTATGCTCAAATTTTTTCAAAGGATAATTGTGATGTATTGGTTTCAGCTTCTACTGTTGAAAAAACAATTTCAGCTCAATTAGAAGTAACAGGAAATAAGATAGCTGCATCTTTAGTAGGAAAAATAATTGCTGAAAGAGCTTTAAAAAAAGGTATTACTAATATATCTTTTGATCGATCAGGATACAAGTATCATGGACGGGTTCAGGCTTTAGCTGATTGTGCTCGTCAATTTGGTCTAAAATTTTAAAAATGTGAATGTCATTATGGTTAGATATATTAAGCAGAGTGCTAATATTGGTGAATTGCAAGAAAAATTAATTACAGTAAATCGAGTGTCTAAAACTGTCAAGGGGGGTCGTATATTTAGTTTTGCAGCTTTAACAGTCGTTGGTGATTCTAATGGAAAAGTAGGGTTTGGTTATGGAAAATCTCGAGAGGTTCCTTCAGCTATTCAAAAAGCTATGGAAAAAGCTCGGCATGATATGATTGATATACCTTTACGTACTGGAAGAACATTACAGCATGCAGTAATTGGAGTATATACAGGAGCTCGTGTCTATATGCAACCCGCTTCTGAAGGGACTGGAATTATAGCAGGAGGAGCTATGCGTGCTATTTTAGAGGTAGTAGGAATACATAATGTTTTAGCAAAAGCTTATGGATCTACTAATCCTATTAATATTGTTCGTGCTACTATGAGTGCTTTAAAAACTATGAAATCTCCAGAAATGATAGCTAAAAAACGAGGGAAATCTGTTGAATATATTTTTAATTGTTTTCATGACAAACGAAATAAGAATAAAAAATGATTAAGATTACTCAGATTAAAAGCGCTATTGGATGTATGTTGAAACATAAATCAACATTGCGTGGATTGGGATTACGTCATATTGGAGATACTGTCAGAAAAATAGATACTCCATCTATTCGTGGCATGATTAATGTCATTTGTTATATGGTAAAAATAGAAAATGAATGATGATTCTGGAATTTTATTGAGGCTTAATACTATTAAGTCTTCTAATGGATCTAAATGTTTGAGAAAACGTGTAGGACGAGGTATAGGATCGGGATTAGGTAAAACTGGAGGTAGAGGTCATAAAGGTCAAAAATCTCGTTCTGGAGGTAAAATTAGGATTGGTTTTGAAGGAGGACAGACCGCTTTATATAGGCGATTACCAAAGTTTGGATTTAAATCAAGAAAACGTATAATGACTAAATCAATTAAATTATTGGATTTATCTCATATTTCAGAAGATGTGATAGATTTAAATGTTTTAAAAAAATATAATATTGTTGGAAATAAAATCAGATTTGTTAAAATCATTATGTTTGGAAGTATCAATCGATCTATTGTTATTAAAAATATTCAAGTGAGTAAGGGAGTTAAAGAAGCTATACAAGATGCAGGTGGAAAAATTGAAAAAGAGGAGAGTTATTAAATCATCATGATTATGGGAATAATTGATAAACATCGTCGTTCTATATCATCTGATTTTCAGAGTATAAAAGGAGGGTTATACGATTTAAAACGAAGAGTGTTGTTTGTAATTGGAGCCCTTGTTATTTTTAGGATAGGATCTTTTATTCCAATTCCTGGAGTGGATTTAATTATATTATCAAAAATTTTGAAAGAACAACAGGGAACTATTATAGAAATGTTAAATATGTTTTCTGGAGGTTCTTTGAGTCGAGCGTCTATTTTTAGTTTAGGAATTATGCCGTATATTTCAGCATCAATTATTATACAATTATTGACTGCAGTGCATCCTACACTGATAGAAATTAAAAAAGAAGGGGAAAGCGGGAGACGAATAATTAATCAGTATATTAGGTATGGAACTTTAATATTAAGCATATTTCAATCTATAGGTATAGTGATTGGTCTTCCTAATATTGCAGGGTTAGTGATAAATCCAGGATTTACTTTTTATTTTATAGCAGTTGTTAGTCTTGTGTCTGGAACTGTTTTTTTGATGTGGCTTGGAGATCAAATTACTAACCGAGGAATAGGTAATGGAATATCTATTATTATCTTTTCTGGGATTGTGGCTGGATTACCTTCGGCTATAGGACATACTATAGAGCAAGTTAGACAAAATGAATTGCATTTTTTTGTATTAATTTTAATAATTTGTTTAATATTTAGTATTACATTTTTTGTGGTATTTATGGAAAAAGGTCAACGTAAAATTTTAGTGCATTATGCTAAACCTAAACGTCAGCAAGGTCGTAGAATTTATTCAACACAAAATAGTACCCATTTACCTTTTAAAGTAAATATGGCTGGAGTTATTCCTGCTATTTTTGCTTCAAGTGTAATTTTATTTCCAAGTACCATTATATCTTGGTTTTGTGGTGGATTAAGTAATTGTTATTGGTTGACTATGATTGCTATGTGGTTGCAACCTGGTCAGTTGCTATATGTTATAATATACTCATTAGCTATAATGTTTTTTTGTTTTTTTTATACATCTTTAGTATTTAATCCTAGTGAAACTGCTGATAATTTGAAAAAATCAGGAGCTTTCGTTCCTGGAATTCGACCTGGAGAACAAACTGCAAAATATATTAATAAAATTATAGTACGTTTAACTTGTATTGGTGCAGTGTATGTTACTTTTATTTGTTTAGTTCCAGAGTTTATGAGAATTGCTGTGAAAGTTCCATTTTATTTTGGAGGAACTTCTTTGCTAATAGTAGTAGTGGTTATTATGGATTTTATGGCTCAAATACAAACATTATTAATGTCTAGTCAATATGAATCTGTATTAAAAAAAGCTAATTTAAAGTATTATAATTAATTAAATTGTTGTGTTGTTTTAATATTAAAATAATTTGTACACACATATGATATGTATGGTAATTTTGAATGAAAGTTCGAGCATCAGTGAAAAGATTATGTAGACATTGCATTATTGTGAAGAGACGAAATGTAGTTCGTGTAATTTGTCGTGTTATTCCGAAACATAAACAACGACAAGGTTAAGTTAACTGAAAATGATAAATATAATACTGCTCATATTATAATGAGAAATTTTATTTAATGGGAGTTTAAATAGTGGTACGTATAGTTGGAGTGAATGTTCCTGATCGTAAACATGCTATGATTGCTTTGATGTCTATATATGGTATTGGTAGGTCTCGAGCTCGAGAAATTTGTTTGAACGTTGGAATAGACTGTCATGTTAAGATTAATAAATTATCTATAGAATATATTGATAAATTACGTGATGAAATTTCTAAATATGTTATAGAGGGGGATTTACGTCGTGAAATAAATTTGAATATTAAAAGATTAATTGATTTGGGTACTTATAGAGGCTTGCGTCATCGTAGGAATTTACCAGTTAGAGGACAAAGAACTAGAACGAATGCAAGAACTCGTAAGGGACCAAAAAAAATTATAAATAAATAAAGTAGTATTTAATAATACGTTTATTTGATATATCAGCAATAATAAAAAACGAAATGGAAATGAAATTTTAAAAAATGATTAAATCATCCTCTCTTAGAGTACGTAAACGAGTAAAAAAACAAATTACGGATGGTATTGCGCATATCCATGCATCTTTTAACAATACCATTGTTACAATTAGTGATCGCCAAGGAAATACTTTAGGATGGGCTACTTCTGGTGGATCTGGTTTTCGAGGATCTAGAAAATCCACACCATTTGCTGCTCAAATAGCAGTAGAACGATGTGCTGAGACTGTGCAAGAGTATGGCATAAAAAACTTAGAAGTTATGGTAAAAGGTCCTGGTCCGGGAAGGGAATCTGCAGTTCGAGCATTAAATGCATCAGGATTTAATATAATTAGTATTACCGATGTTACTCCTATTCCTCATAATGGTTGTAGGCCTTCTAAAAAACGTCGTGTTTGAAGACGATGTAATAAACAATATTATTGATAATAAAAAGGATGATATATGGCAAAATATTTAGGACCTAAGTTGAAATTGAGTCGTCGGGAAAATACAGATCTTTTTTTAAAATCTGGAATTAGATCTATTGATTCTAAGTGTAAATTTGAACATTCTCCAGGACAACATAGTATTCGTAAATCTAGATTTTCTGATTATGGCATACAACTTAGAGAAAAACAAAAGGTTAAACGTATATATGGTATACTAGAACGTCAGTTTATTAATTATTATAAAAAGGCTGCTCGTACTAAAGGAAATACTGGTGAAATTTTATTACAATTATTAGAAAGTAGATTGGATAACGTTGTGTACCGAATGGGATTTGGTTCGACTAGAGCTGAATCAAGGCAATTAGTTAGTCATAAGTCTGTTTTGGTGAATAATCGTCTTGTTAATATTCCATCCTATCAAGTGATTTCAAATACTGTTATTCAAATACATGATCGGTCTAAAAATCAATCTAGGATTCACGCTGCTTTAGAAATTGCTGAACAGCAACGCGAACGCGTATTATGGGTCGAAACTGATGCTATAAAGTTAAAAGGTTTATTTAAAAGACAACCTGATCGCAGTGAGTTATCTGCAAATATTGATGAACATTTAATTGTTGAATTATATTCCAAATAGATTGAACCAATACTGTGTTGCAGAGAGGTAGTTATGCAGAGTTCTGAAAAGGAGTTTTTAAAACCAAAATTAATAAATATAGAAAAAATTTCTGAAGTACATGCTAAAATTACTTTAGAGCCTTTGGAAAGGGGTTTTGGGCATACATTAGGAAATGCGTTGCGTCGTATTTTGTTGTCTTCAATGCCTGGATGTGCAGTAACAGAGGTTGAAATTGATGGAGTGTTACATGAGTATGGAACAAAAGAAGGGATTCAAGAAGATGTTTTAGAAATTTTACTCAATTTAAAAACATTAGCAATTCATATTGAAGGTAAAGATAGTATAAATTTAACTTTAAAAAAATCTGGAGTTGGTCCAGTAACTGCAAGTGATATAATATGCGAGAGTAGTATTGTTAAAATAGTTAACCCAGAACATCTTATTTGTTTTATAACAGATGCACATGTAATGCTGAATATGTGTATTAAGGTTCAGCGTGGTATAGGTTATGTGCCAGCTTTCTCTAAATCTAATTCTATTGTTATTTCTGATGATCAACAGACAACAGTACCAATAGGTCGGTTAATGTTAGATGCATGTTATAGTCCTATAGAAAGAGTATCATATACTGTAGAAGCAGCAAGGGTTGAAAAACGTACAGATTTAGATAAACTCATTATTGATATGGAAACAAATGGCACTATAGATCCAGAAGAAGCTATTAAACGCGCTGCAACTATTTTATCGGATCAATTATCTGCATTTATTGATTTACGTGATGTGCATCAGCCTGAAATTAAAGAAGAGAAACCTGAATTCGATCCTGCTTTGTTACGTCTTGTTGATGATTTAGAATTAACTGTACGTTCTGCTAATTGTTTAAAAGCTGAGTCTATTCATTATATAGGAGATTTAGTACAAAAAACAGAAATAGAATTATTGAAAACTCCTAATTTAGGAAAAAAGTCTTTGACTGAAATAAAAGATGTATTAGCAGCTAGAGGGTTATCGTTAGGTATGTCTTTGGAAAATTGGCCTCCAAAAAATTTTATTGATTAGTAATAATAATGATGTATTTAATTTTTTTATTATGTTATTTATAGTTAAGATATTTATTATGAAACATCGAAAAAAAGTTTTAAAATTAAATAAAAACAGTTCTCATCGTAAAGCGATGCTTAGAAATATGGTAATTTCGTTAATTATGCACCAAATAATAAAAACTACTTTAGCTAAAGCTAAAGTATTACGACAAGTTATTGAACCAATGATTACTAAAGGAAAAATAGATACTGTTTCAAATAGGCGATTAATTTTTTCTCAAATTAGAAACAATGATATTGTTACCCAATTATTTACTAAAATTAGTCCTCATTTTTTGAATAGATCTGGTGGATATACTCGTATATTGAAATGTGGATTTAGAAAGGGAGATAATGCTCCTATGGCATATATCGAATTTGTTGATAGATCTAATATGTTTAAATCTAACACTAAATAATATATTAATATATTATTTAGTGTTAGATTTTTTAAAGTTTTTTATATTATTTTGCTATTTTAAAATAGAATGAATAGGAAACCATGATGAATAGGAATTCATAAGAAATTTAACAGTAGTTTTTTTCTTGCCTGGTATCTGTAATGTAGTAAGTATAATTATACCAGCTCCAGTAGCAACATAAATTCCTTTAGAATCAATTGCAAGTATAGTTCCAGGAGGGTGGAGGTATGAATGTGGATCATTATTGAATGAATAATAATTTCTATTTATAATAATGGAATAGTCATTAATTATTTCAGCATTCCATACTTTAATGTAGCATTTCTTTAATTGAAAGTAACTTATAGGCCATGGATTAAAAGCTCGAATGCGTCTTTCTAATTCTATTGCTGAGTTGTTCCAATTAATACGTGCTTCTAATTTGTTTAGTTTATATGCATAAGTTGCATATAATGAATTTTGAGGTGTACTTTTACATGTTTTTGAAATTATTTTTTCGAGTGTTTGTAATAAGGCTATAGATCCTATAGTAGCTAATTTTTTAGAAAGAGTATAACTGGTATCTTTTTTTAAAATTTGACAGGACTTACTATATAAAATATTACCAGTATCTATTCCGGAATCTATTTGTATAATAGATATTCCTGTAATGGTGTCTCCATATTCTAAAGCTCTTTGAATGGGAGCAGGACCTCTCCAACGTGGTAGTAATGAACCATGTACGTTGATGCATCCTAATTTTGGGATATTTAATATGTCTTTACTTAAAATTAATCCGTATGATACAACTATTATTATATCTATGTTAAAAAGTTTAATAATATTGGATATGTTAATAATATTTAAAGTGTTTGATTTAAACAGACATAAATTATATTTTTGTGCTATTTTATTAATGGAGAGATGGTGTATGTTTTTATGAAAATTTTTTTGAGTTTCTTGTTCTTGAGTAAAGATTGCAATTATTTTATGTGCTGAACAGTTTATTAGCACATATAAATGGTATGCAGCAAATTTTCCTGTTCCAAAAAAAATAATACGTAATATTCGTTGTAATTGAAAATTCATAAATTGTATATAGTAAATATAGTTAATGATGAAAATGAAAAGGTTATTTTTTATTTAAAGAGAATTTGGTCCATTTTTGAATTTTTTTATTAATTCGTTTAATTTTAAGTGGAGATAAATAATCAATAAATAATTTTCCTAATAAATGATCTATTTCATGTTGAATACAAACTGACAATAAATCAGTTGCTTCTATTTCAAATGTATTTCCATTTTGATCTAAAGATTTAACTATTATTTTTTTCGCTCTTGGAATAGATTCTCTTATTTTTGGAATAGATAAACATCCTTCTATAGTATTAATAACTCCTGTTTTTTTTATAATAAGAGGATTAATAAACACTAAGCGCTGTTTAATATCATGATGTAAATCAATAACAATTATTTGTTGATTAATATTGACTTGTGTTGCTGCTAATCCAATGCCTTCTTGAAAATACATAGTATCAAACATATTGTGTATTATTTTTTTTGTATTTTCGGATATTGTAGAAACAGAGCTTGCAATTTTTCTAAGTCTTTGATCCGGATAATGTAATATTTCCAATATAGCCATAGCATTCATTATTATTGTTAATTAAGACACAAAACTTTAATAACAATTATATTGGTCAATTTTCGGTTAATAATATAAGAAAATACAATAATGTTTTTATATGAAACTTTGAGATATTTAATTACATATTAATTAATTTTCTATAAGTTCATACATATGTTTTTATTTTTAATAAATTTTAGTTAACTTAATAGTATAAGATTATTATATGTTGACATATTAATATATTAATTGTTTAATATATTTATTTCATGTTATTTATACAATAATATTAATTATACTATATCATGCTTAAAAATAATGATCAATACTGTCATTAAATTTAATATTAAAGATTTGGTTATTTGGTTACATCAAAATAAGGTAATAGTATATCCAACAGAATCAGTGTTTGGATTAGGATGTAATCCTGATAGTAAAAGTGCAATTTTTGCTTTGTTAAATATGAAACGTCGATCGTGGAAAAAAGGTTTAATTTTAGTGGCTGCGAATTATACACAACTTCTGAAATATGTTGATGATCGTTTACTGAGTAATACGCAGCTGTTAAATATTTTTTCTACTTGGCCAGGACCAGTAACATGGGTATTTCCAGTTCGATCTGGTACTTCAATTTGGTTAACAGGTAAATTTTCTTCAATAGCAGTTCGGGTAAGTAATTTTGAACCGATACGGCATCTTTGTTTAGCTTTTGGAAAACCGTTAGTATCTACTAGTGCAAATTTATCAGGATGTCCACCTACTAGAACTATTTCAGAAGTTTATAGTCAATTAGGAAAGTATTATAATGATTTACCTATAATGAATGAAAACGTATTAGGACTTCCTTATCCATCAGAAATTCGAGACGCTATTACTGGAAGAGTTATTCGCAAATAATTTTATATGTGGAGGTATACATATATTGAGTGCTTTTGCTGTTTTTGGCAATCCAATTAAACATAGTAAATCATCAGAAATTTATTCTTTATTTGCAAATGAAATAGGAATTTCTAATAAGTATGATTTAATATTAGTATCTCCAATAAAAAATTTTAGTGTCATTGTGCAAAATTTTTTTAATACGGGAGGATTAGGGGCAAATATTACTGTTCCTTTTAAAGAATATGCTGTTTTTTTATGTGATCAGTTGACTGATCGTGCTCTTATGGCTAATGCAGTGAATACTATAAAAAAAAGACATGATAATTCTTTGTTAGGAGATAATACGGATGGAATAGGGTTTATTAGTGATTTAAAGCGTTTAGGTTGGATTAATACAAATAATACAATAGTTGATTTCAACGAAAAAAATAAAAATCCTTCTGATAAGAGGGTATATATTTTATTAATTGGGTCTGGAGGAGCAGCAAAAGGTATTATTCCTGTTTTATTAAATATTAAGAGATGTTATTTGAATGTAGTAAATAGAACTTTATTAAATGCTCAAAAATTAGTTCATTATTATCATAGTATAGGATGTCAAAATATATCTTATATTGATATTAATAGACTACGATATATATCTAATAAAAAGAAATATAATCTTATTATAAACGCTACTTCTAGTAGCATGAATAATGTTATTCCTAATATACCATCATTTTTGATTCATTATTTTACTAAATGTTATGATTTATTTTATCAAAACCAAGATACTGTATTTATATCGTGGTGTAAGAAACATGGTTCAAATTATTGTTCAGATGGATTGGGTATGTTAGTAGAGCAAGCAGCATATTCATTTTATTTGTGGCATAATGTATTTCCTTCCGTGAATCCAGTAATTCGTCATTTAAAATCAGTATTACATACATGAGTATCATAAATAAAAAATTTCTGTTTGTTGTTATTATTAAATTGCAATTTGAATATCAATTTATCAGAAATTAATTGTTTGACTTTTTATATAATAAATAAGATAATTTAACTTTATTGTGGCTAGTATGCTGTATTTATAAAATATTAATATATTTTTAAACTTGGTGGCATCAGCGCGATAGTACCACCTGATTCCATTCCGAACTCAGAAGTTAAATGTCGTAGTACCGATGGTAGTGTGAGGAATCCTCATGTGAGAGTAGGGGGCTGCCAAGTTTTTGGTTTGTTTGTACGTTAATAATGTACAAAATAATCTAGAAAATATAGATATTTATAAGGTAAATTTGTATAAGTCTTTTCTTTTTCTTAATTCTTTAAAAACTTTCCATTCTTCTCCTATTTTTGGAAAGCAATTTAGTGCGTGTTTTAAATCTATGCTATTGCAACGAAAAAAAATATTAATTTTTAATTCTGATGACAATAGAGTAGGAGCAGGTGTTTTTTTACACGCATGTAGTGTAATAACTTTTTTATAATAATTAGTTATATGTAGATCTTTTGGTAATATAGAAAGTGCAAAATTAAGATTTGGTAAAGTATATTCATGTCCACTATAGATTTTAGTATTGTTTGGAAAATTTTGGATTTTTAAAAAAGATTGATACATATGTTGAATTAATCCAATTTGAACTTTACCACAACCTGCAGAAAATAAAGTATCACCAGTAAATAGCCAAGAATTGTAGTAAAACCCAACATGATTTAATGTGTGTCCTGGCAAACCAATTACTTTAATTTTTTTATTTAATAAAAAAAATTCATCTCCATCCGATACTATGATTATTTTAACGTTTTTATTTTGAATATCTGCAGCACTACTGTATATTACAACGTTTGGAAAATATTTTATTAAATCATGTATACCATTAGTATGATCAGTGTGGTGGTGAGTTAATAATATAGCTTTTAAAGTAAGTTGTAATTTGTCAAGTGTTTTTAATACTTTTAAAGATTCTCCCGGATCAATTATTATGCATTCATTTTTCTGATTATATATTATCCAGATGTAATTAGTTGTTGAAGTTAAGATTTTAATAATATTCATTATAGTGCTAATTGCAAAAAATCATCTATTTTAATTTTAATTAAATTATTTATTGTATAATTATACTTTATGGGTAAATTTTCATTTATTATTTATTGTATTATATTTAATAGTAATATTTTACATTTTATAATTTTTATAAATAAAAATCATATTTTTATTATTTAATAAGTAAGTAATTATTGTACAATATTATTGTGTTATTATTGTAATCTTTATTTGAAGGGTGTTTAGCAGCTTCTCGAGCTAATTGGTCACATCGCTCATTATTTGGGTGTCCTGCATGGCTTTTGAGCCAATGCCAATTTTTTATAATATGAGAGCGTATTGCTATATCTAAACGACGCCATAAATCTATATTTTTTATTAATTTTTCTTCAGCAGTTTTCCATTGGTGTTTTTTCCAAGTATGGATCCATTGGGTAATTCCAGTTAATAAATATTGGCTGTCACTGTATAGAGTTACTTGACAGGGATTTTTAAGCGATTCTAAAGCAATAATTGCTGCCATTAATTCCATGCGGTTATTGGTAGTAAAGTAATATCCTGCGCTAAATTCTTTTTTATATTGTTTATAGCATAATATAGCAGCACAACCTCCAGGTCCTGGATTCCCAAGGCATGATCCGTCAGTAAAAATTTCTATTTGTTTATACATATTCGATGTATTATAGTGTAATTCAAGTAAATAATCGTGATCTAAAAGTTAAAAATTATGAATATTAACATCACAAGATATATTGTTTTAGATACTGAAACTACTGGTATGAATAAATTTGGAATTCATTATGAAGGGCATAAAATTATTGAAATTGGAGCAGTAGAATTAATAAATCGCCATTTAACTAAAAATACTTTTCATGTTTATTTAAATCCTAATAGAACTGTTGATTCTGAAGCTTTTAAAATACATGGAATTAGTGATCAGTTTTTGAAAAATAAACCAGTTTTTGCAGATATTTCAGAGAAATTTTTATCGTTTGTTAAAGGAAGCAATTTAGTTATTCACAACGCATCATTTGATGTAGGTTTTTTAAATTTTGAATTAAAGAAAGCAAATTTGAATTATAAATCTATAGAATATTATTGTACTATTATTGATAGTTTAAAATTAGCTCGTGATTTATTTCCAGGTCAACGGAATAGTTTAGATGCTTTATGTGAACGTTATTCCATTGATATTAGTAAGCGTAATTTACACAATGCATTGATTGATGCACAGATTTTATCTTATGTATTTTTAGCCATGACTGGAGGTCAAACAGAAATGGAATTAACAAATGAAATTGTAAGTGTTAGTGAAAACAAATCCAATATTCATGATACACAACATTCATATAATGTAAATTCACAGAAAAGATTATTAAAAATTATTTTTGCTACTCAAGAAGAGAAGATAAATCATACAAGATATTTGGATTGCATGAAAAAATTGAGTGGAAGATGTTTATGGAAACAATATAATTAAATATTATATTTATAAATAATATATTAAAAAATATTATTATATTTATATTATTCTTATTATAAAAATAAGAAAAAACTTAGAATATTGAGTAGTACGTATATATTTATATATTGATGCAGATTTTTGTAGATTTTAGGAAAAAGTTATGTATACAAATTTAATTTGTAATGAGTTTAATGAAATTATAAAAATAATGAAAATGTTTTCTAAAAAGAGAAATTATGTTGATTTGATATCAATTGCTGCAAAATTAATTGCTAATACATTTAAAATAGGAGGAAAAGTATTGTCTTGTGGAAATGGAGGGTCACTTTGTCATGCCATGCATTTCGCAGAAGAATTGACTGGTCGTTATCGTAAAAATAGAATTGGATATCCAGCAATTGCTATATCTGATCCATCGTATTTATCATGTGTAGGTAATGATTTTGGATATGAAAGTATTTTTTCTCGTTATATTAAATCTGTAGGAAATAAAAAAGATGTACTATTAGCGATTTCTAGTTCTGGGAAATCCATTAATATTTTAGGAGCTATAAAAGAGGCTCATATTATGGGAATGAAGATAATTTTTTTAACTAGGGAGAATAATATAAAAAATAATTTTTCCAGTTATATTGATGTGGAAATTTGCGCACCATTTTCAATTCATTTAGATTATGTTCAAGAAATTCATATGAAAATTATTCATGTCCTTATTTTAATAATAGAAAAAGAAATGTTAACCGGTTCATTAAAGAACAATTGATTTTTTTATTTTAACAAAAGAAAATATTTATATGCCGATAATAGGGCTCGAACCTATATCCTTCGCATTACGAATGCGTTGCTCTTCCAATTAGAGCTATATCGGCATATAAATAGTTATAATTTATGCATAATTTTTAAAAAATCATTTTAGTGTAGTACTATGAGTCATATATATTTTTAAACACACTAAAGTGAATGTTACTATACATTTTAGTTTTTAATGAAATATAAAAATAAATCCACCATTAATTAATGGTGGATTTATTTTCCAACAATCTATCCCAATTATTATAATTGGGATAGATTGTTGGAAAGATATTCTTTTACGCTTTCTTGAGAAGCGTTTAATCCTGCTTTATTTCTATTCCATTGAGCAGGACACAGAAGTCCATTAGTTTCATTAAATTTTAAAGCATCGACCATTCTAATCATTTCATCAAAATTCCTACCAAATGGTAAATCATTTACAACTTGATGTCGTATTATACCTGATGCGTCTATTAAGAAGGAGGCTCGTAAAGCTACTCCTGTCTTGAAATGTTCTATTTTATATTTTTTAATTATTTCTCTTTTTATATCAGATACCATGGGGTATTGTACAAATCCAATACCTCCTTTATTTATTGGTAATTGTCTCCAAGCATTATGTACAAACACAGAATCTACGGAGATTCCGATAACTTCTACTTCTTTTTTTTGAAATTCAAAATAACGTTTATCACAAGCAATAAGTTCTGATGGACAAACAAAAGTGAAATCCATCGGCCAAAAAAACACTATAGCTTTTTTATCTTTAATATATTTATATAAATTAAAATCGTCAATTATTTTGCCGTTACCTAATATTGCAGGTGCGGTGAAATCAGGAGCGTTATGGCTAACTAACATAATATTTTCCTTTATGTGATTTTTTAGAAATTCTTTTATATTTTTATAAAAATATAAAAATTATTTTTAATATCATGAATTGTACTAATTAAATTATTTTGATGCAAATTTTATTTATTTTTTACTATTTTTGTTTAATTGATTTTATTATTATAATGTCTATAATATGGATATATTAAATTTTATATATAAGTGTAACATTATATTTTCTATAAATAATTTATAATTTTTTATTTTAAAATACATGTAATGTATTTACTAAGTATTTATTAGCCATAAGTAATATTAGATTGGTTGAAAGATGAAAATGTAATATAAAATAGGAAATTTGAAGTAAATTTTTTAATTATTAATAGTAAATATTAAATATTGTGTTTAAATGAATTATTTTTATGAAAATTTGTTGAAATTTAATAAATATTTGGATTTAAATGATTGCATAGATATGTAGGTATTTAATAAAGTGGGATATTTGTTAATAGTTGGATTTTAATAACATTCCTATTTATATAAAGTTTATGAAATAATAGAATCAGAATTAAAATAAATGTAAGAAAAAATAAATATATTGATATATGTATATTATATCATGTAGTAATTGTTGTTATAAATTTTTTAGAATTTATTTTAATCGTTAAAATCATTTCAGTAATATTATTTATATTAGCAATTACACACCAATATAAAAGATTGTATTTGTGACATCTTACTAATGTATTACAAATATTACATTAGTCATAAAAGTATATTTGTATTAGTTTTGTATAGGGTGTAAAATTTTTTACAGTTTATTTGTATTAGATTAAATATTATATTGTTTATAGATAAAAAATTTATTGGCGAGTATTTTAAAATAAAGTAAAGATTATTTAAAATCATAAAAGTAAAAAAATGATTAAATACTAGCGAGAAATAGTGATTTTTTTTGTAAGATTATTCAAAATAGAATTAATATGTGTTTCTTTTAAGAATATAATTATTATATTATTTTTAACTATTTAAGATTTTTTAATTTTTTATTATCTTTAAATTTTTTTAATATTGTGATTATTAATTTTTTATTTATTAGAATTAATATTAAGTATTATTAGATATAATATTATTGTAGGATATTAAAGTATTTTTATGAATATTATACAATTATTAATTTACTTACAGATTTTTAGTTATAGGAAATTTTATATTTATTCATGATAATACTAATTATATATAGTATTTAAATTATTATTTAAGTATTTTATTTAAATTTATGTGTTACATATGCAATATATTAATTATTTTAATAGAATTTTAAATTAGGATAATAAAAATGATATTCCAATTATTTCAAACGGATGGTCATGCTCGTTTTGGAAAATTAATTTGTAAACATGGCATAATAGAAACTCCTGCTTTTATCCCTGTAGGAACTTATGGAGTTATAAAAACGATAACTCCTCAAGAAATAAGAGAAAGTGGAGCACAAATAATTTTAAGTAATACTTTTCATCTATGGTTAAGACCTGGTCAAAGTATTATTAAGTTGCATGGTAATTTGCATAAATTTATGCGATGGAATGGTCCTATTATTACAGATTCTGGAGGATTTCAGGTATTTAGTTTAAATAAATTAAGAACAATAACAAAAGAAGGTGTATATTTTAAGGATCCTGTTAATGGATCATCTGTTTTTTTAACTCCAGAAAAATCAATAGAAATTCAGACCGATTTAGGTTCTGATATAGTCTTAATATTTGATGAGTGTGCTGTATATCCTAATACTTGGGATTATATAAAAAATTCGATAAATATATCTTTAAATTGGGCAGAACGTAGCCGTTATCATTTTGATAAACTAAAAAATATGAATATGTTATTTGGCATTGTGCAAGGTGGAGTGTATGAAGAATTACGTGAAGAATCAGTTAAGAATTTAATAGATATTAATTTTGATGGATATGCTATAGGTGGATTAGCAGTGGGTGAACCTAGACAAAAAATGTATAATGTTGTTTCTAGTGTATGTAAAATTCTCCCTAAAAATAAACCTCGTTATTTAATGGGAATTGGCAAACCAAAAGATTTGGTAGAAGCTGTATCCCGTGGAATTGATATGTTTGATTGTGTTATTCCTACTAGAAACGCAAGAAATGGATATTTATTTGTTCATAATGGAGTAATTCGTATTCGTAATTCTCAATATAAAACAGATTTATCTCCGATAGAAAAGAATTGTGATTGTTATACTTGCCAAAATTATAGTCGATCATATTTACATTATTTAGATAAATGTCGAGAGACTCTTGGGATGCGATTAAATACTATTCATAACTTAAGGTTTTATCAGCGTTTAATGGAGGATTTACGTCAATCAATAAAAAACAAAGAATTAGAAAAATTTATTGGTTTATTTTATCGTTGAATTAATATTATTACTCATTATTAATTATGGCAAATATTTATTATAAAATTGATAATTAAGTGAATATTTATAAAGGAAAGTGTACATGAGTTGGTTAATTAGTAACGTTTGGGCAAATGGTGAAATTCCAAATCAAAACAATTCTTATTCTTTAATAATAATGTTATTATTATTTGCTTTAATATTTTATTTTCTAGTTTTTAGACCGCAACAAAAACGAAATAGAGATCATAAGGAATTATTAAATTCTATTTCTAAAGGAGATGAAATTTTAACTAACGGAGGATTGGTAGGTCGAGTACTGAAAGTAACAGATACTGGATATATTTTTATTACATTAAATTTCAAAAATAATAATACTAATAATGAAGTATTGATTAAAAAAGATTGTATTACTGCTATTTTACCTAAAGGTACTGTAAAATCATTATGATTTTTATATATCATTTTGTTCAAAATAGAATTTTGTGATGAATTTTTATCCTACATGGAAGTATATAATAGTTTTTCTAATATTAATTTTAGGGTGTATATATGCATTACCAAATTTATATCAAGAAAGTTATATAGTATGTATTGCTAATAAAAATAATTTAAATACCCATAATATTAGTGATATATCACAGTATAATATTTTACAAATTTTGCAAAAAGAAAAAATAATCAATAAATCTATTTTTTTTAGTAATGAAAAAATTCAAATACATTTTTTTTCTGAATTAGATCAATGTCAGGCATATAAAATATTGTCTTCTGTTTTTTCTGAAAATTTTTTAGTATCTTATTCAAAAATACTAGATATGCCAAATTGGTTGTTTTTAATTGGAGCAAAACCAGTAAAATTAGGATTAGATCTAAAAGGAGGATTATATTTAATTATTCGAGTAAGTATTCAAACTATGTTGGATAAATTACAAGATCATTATATAAATGTTTTAAAAATTGCTTTATGTAGGAATAATATTCCTTGTTTAAAAATATGTAAAATAAATGATTATAATATAAAAGTTGTTTTTGAAAATTTTGTCGATAGAAATAAAGCAGTATCATTTTTGTCTAAGGAATATTCAGAATTAATTTTTTATGCTCAAGAAGAATGTGCAACACATGTTGCTTTTTCAAAAGAATATATTCATACAATAAGTGAATATGCGATGAAACAAAATTCTAATATTTTACGTCATCGTATAAATCAATTACAAATCGCTGAACCCTTAATACATCGTTATGGGTCTGATTTTATTTCTGTAGAGCTACCAGGGATTCAAAATTCTGATAAAATTAAAAAAATTATTGGTAATACCGTAAGTCTTGAGTTTCGTTTAGTTAATACTAAAATAAATCAATTTCAAATTCATAATAATTTAATTCCAGAGGATTCTGAATTAAAATTAGATAATAATGGAAATATAGTAACATTATATAAAACAGTTATTTTAACTGGAGATCATATTATTGGCGCAAATTTAAATTTTGATGAATATCATCGACCTCAAGTGAATATATTTTTAGATAATTTAGGAAGTGAAATTATTTCTAAATTTACTCAAGATAACATTGGAAAAGTTATAGCTACTTTATTTGTAGAATATAGAGATACTGGAAAAAAAGATGTTCAAGGTCATTCTATTTTATATAGATATGATAAAGTTATTAATTTAGCTACTATACAATCTCAATTGTCTCATAATTTTTGTATTGTTGGAATTAATAATGTAAATGAAGCTCGTCATTTATCATCATTATTGAGTATGGGGTCATTAGTAGCACCTGTTTACATTGAAGAAGAAAGAGTTATTGGTCCTACTCTTGGTAAAATAAATATTATTCAAGGTATAACAGCATGTACTTTAGGTATATTAGTTTCAATATGTTTTATGATTTTATGGTACCATTTTTTTGGAGTGATTGCTGGAATTGCATTGCTTATAAATTTAATACTTATAATTAGTTTAATGTCATTGATTCCAGGAATTGTATTAACTATGACTAGTATAGCAGGTATTATATTAACTTTAGCAGTTGCTATTGATTCAAATGTATTAATAAATGAGCGTATTAAAGAAGAGATAAAACAAGGAAAACCTATGCAATATTCGATATATGTGGGATATCGAAAGGCATTTGCTAGTATTATTGATTCTAATGTTACCACTATTATTATTTCTATTATATTATATATATGTAATATTGGTTTTATTCAAGATTTTGCTGTAATTACTATTATTGGAGTAGGCACCTCCATGTTTACATCTATTATAGGAACACGAGCCTTTGTTAATTTAATTTATGGAAAAAAAAAATATATGAAAAAACTTTCTATTTAATTTGAAAATTAAAATACGTGTTGAGATAAGAATATTAAAATGAGAAATGGCGCTGTTTATAGAGTGCATGATTTTATTTGGTATGGACGTAATGTGTTGTTTTTGTTTATATTGTTATGTGTTATATCATTTATATTTGTGATATTTTATGGTTTTAATTGGGGATTAGATTTTACTGGAGGAATTTTAATTGAAGTAATTTCGGATAAAGATTTTGAAATAGATAAAATACGAAATGCTTTTGTTAAATTTGGATTTAAGAAATTTTCGGTACAATATTCTAATAACATAAATGAGTTAATTATACGATTACCTTTAATTGATGGTATTAATTATTTTAATCAGCAAGTTGAAAAGGAGGTTTTAAATGTTTTAAATAGTTCTATTACTCATCAATTTAATGTTCAACAAATAAATTGGATTGGACCAAATTCTAGTACAAATTTAATAAAAACAACAATAATTGCTTTTGTAATGGTATTTATATGTATTTTTTTATATATAACATGTCGATTTGAATTGAAATTATCAATAGCAACTTTTATTACTTTAGTTTATGATATGGTAATTATTTTAGGAATGTTATCCGTATTTTATATAGAAATTAATTCTATAACTATTACTGCATTGATATCAGCAATGGGATATTCTTTGAATGATAAAATCGTTATTTTTGATAGGATTAGAGAAAATTTTAATTACACGCCTAATAAATTATGTTCTTATGAAATATTTAATCTTTCATTAACTCAGGTATTAAATAGAACGATTATTACCTCAATAACAACTATTATGGTATTATTAATGTTATTAATTTTTGGAGGAACTGTACTATATGCATTTTCTATAACTTTGTTATTTGGAGTGATAATAGGGACTATTTCTTCTATATATGTAGCTTCATTTTTAGCTTTTAGATTTAAAGAGAATATATTTATTAATTAATATTGATTAAAGGTTATATTTAAGATAAATCATACAGAGACTATTATGTATGTTTGAATCAAAAGGATATCTTTATTATATAAAGAGTAAGCATATTTAATTTATGTAATTAAGATATTAAATGTATTAAAGATGTATTTAATTTTTTAGTAAAATAAAGTAAATATATATAAATAACAAACTAATTAATTATGATATAATAATGATTAATATTATTCATGAAGATACAATATATTTATCTAGAGCATTTCAATTAGCACGAAAAGGTCGGTTTACTACTATGCCTAATCCTAATGTGGGATGCGTTATTGTGAAAAATAATTATATTGTAGGAGAGGGATATCATATGCGTGCTGGGGAAAATCATGCTGAAATAAACGCATTAAAAATTGCTGGAGATGCTGCAAGAGATGCTACTGTGTATATCACATTGGAACCATGTAGTCATTATGGACGTACTCCTCCATGCACTACAGCATTGATTAAATCAGGAATTAAACGCATTGTTATAGCTATGTTAGATCCTAATCCTGATTTAACAGGTCGTGGAATACACTTGTTGGAACAAGCAGGTATTTTAGTAAATCATAGTATTATGTTATCAGAAGCTGAATCAATAAATAAAGGATTCATTAAACGTGTACGTACAGGCATGCCTTGGATTCAATTAAAATTAGCATCATCTTTAGATGGTAGAGTTGCTATGTCTTCTGGAGAAAGTAAATGGATTACTTCTGTACAATCAAGACAAGATGTACAATGTTTTAGAGCTGAAAGTGATGTAATTCTTTCTACTGCTTCAACTGTGTTAATGGATAATCCTAAATTAAATGTACGGTGGTCGTGTTTTTCAGAAGAGATAAAAAATATATATAGTAATAGTAGTAAAATTAGATATCCATTACGCGTAATTATAGATAGTGCTAATCGTATTGTGCCTGATCATCGTTTTATAAAAAACGAAGGAAGGGTAATATTGGCTAGAATAAAAAAAGATAATTTAAGTTGGCCTAAATCAGTAGAACAGTTGTTAATTTCTCCAATTATTAATCAATCTGGTTCGTATCAAATTGATTTAAAAGAGTTAATGCAGTATTTAGCATGTTATCGGCAAATTAACAATATATGGGTAGAATCTGGACCAACACTTTCTGGATCTTTATTAGATATAGGATTAGTAGATGAGATTGTTTTGTATCAATCTATGAAATTTTTGGGGTCTAACGCAAGACCTTTATGCTGGTTGCCAAATATTAACAAATTAAAAGATATTAAAACTTTTGAGTTAATTGATATGAAACATGTTGGTCCAGATATTAGATTAATATTAAAACCAAATATTATTATATAATTTAAATATTCTAAGAATTTTTTTTTTTGACAATAAATATAAAAATTAATCTTACACTATAATAAATAGTATTTTTATATAAATTGTTATTATACATGGTGAAATTAATATATGAATATTATTGAATGTGGTACTACAAATAATTCAGTAAAATTAGCTGTTATTGTTGCTAGGTTTAATCGTGTTATTAATAATAATTTATTGAATGGAGCTATAGATGTTTTTAAAAGAATTGGCCATGTAAAAGATCAAAATATTACCATAATTTGGGTTCCTGGAGCATATGAATTACCATTAACAATAAAAGCTTTAGTGGATGCTAATAATGATACTACTTTTGTTGATAATAATAGTAATAATAAAAGAAAAAAAAATAATAAATATGATGCTTTCATAGCATTAGGAACAGTTATACGTGGAGAAACTGATCATTTTCAATTTATTTCTAAATCATGTTATTCCCAATTAATTAATATTTCTGTTACAAATGTACTCCCAATAGGAGTAGGTTTACTTATTACTGATAATATAAGACAAGCTATAGAGCGATCAGGAATTAAAAATAATAATAAAGGGGCTGAAGCCGCTTTAGCAGTTTTAGAGATGATTAATATATTGAAATTAATAGGTAATAATAAATAATTTGTTAAGAATATTTATTAAAACAATAATAAAAAGAGGAACTAGGTGAAGTTTATAACTAGACGTCTTGCTCGTTTATGTACTTTACAAGCATTATATTCTTGGCAATTGTCTAAAAATAATTTTACAGAAATAGAAAATTATGTTGTTTCTATACAAAATATTAAAAATTTTGATATTTCTTATTTTCGAGAATTATATATAGGAGTAATGGATTGTATTGTAGAATTAGATAAATTGATGATTCCTTATTTATCTAGAGATTTAAAAAAAATAGGTTATGTAGAATATTCAGTGTTATTAATTGCATTATTTGAATTAACTCGGCGTTATGATGTGCCGTATAAAGTTGTTATAGATGAAGCTATAGAATTAGCAAAGATTTTTGGGTCTGAAAAAAGTCATAAATTTGTTAATGGAGTATTAAATACAATAGTAACAAAAAGATTATTTAGAGTAACTGAATGAATATTATTTCAAATAAAATTAAAGAATTAATTTTTTATAAAATTATGATTATATAATTAATATTTACAGTATTGAATAGAATTGTTAATATATGATATTAAAAGTGTGGTATTTTTTAGCAACAGGATTGGGATTAGGTAGAGTATCTTATGTTATTCCTATTAGCGGAACAATAGGATCTTTATTAGCAATTCCTATTTGGTGGGGAATAATATATTTTTTTTCTTATCAAGTGTATTTTATTTTTTTAATATTAGGAGTAATATTTGGAATATATTTTTGTGGTAAAATCGCTAAATTTATTAAGGTTCATGATCATAAATCAATTATATGGGACGAATTTATTGGAATGTGGATTACGTTAATTGTGGTGCCGTTATATAATTGGATATGGATAATGATTTCATTTTTGTTATTTAGATTATTTGATATAATAAAACCATGGCCGATTTCTTGGTTTGATCGAACGGTAAAAGGTGGTTTTGGTATTGTTTTGGACGATATATTAGCTGGATTTATATCTATTCATATTATTTTATTTTTGATGCAAATATTTCCATAAGCTTATTTATTATGAAGTAATTGTTGCTGATAATTAGTAAAAGCATGATCATCATGCCGTATATATAATTATATTAAGACATTATTGTATTGTCCAATTAATAATTTTTTTATAGATTCCAGAGCTATCTAATCCTAATTCTGATAAGATTTCTTCTCGGGATCCTTGTGGAATAAAAAAATCGGGTAATCCAATATTAAGAATAGGCAGTAATAATTTATTATTTTGTGTAAGTAATTCATTAACTCCGCTTCCTGCTCCTCCTATAACCGAATTTTCTTCTAAAGTAATTAAAGCTTGATGATTTTTTGCAAGATTTTTTATTAATATCTCATCTAAAGGTTTGATAAATCTCATATCTACTAATGTGGCATTTAATCGTAATGCCACATTATATGCAGATTTTAATAAAGTTCCAAAATTAAGAATAGCAATACGATGTCCATAATGATGTACCATTCCTTTACTTAATGGTAGAGAACCTAATGTTTTAGGAGTTTTATTATTAGAAGATGTACTATTATCATTTTTATTTTTGGTATATCCTTTAGGATACCGTACAACACTGGGTCCATATTTATATAAATATCCAGTATTTAACATTAATTTAAATTCATATATATCGCTTGGCGCCATAATAATTACATTGGGAATACAACGTAAATATGATAAATCAAAAGCTCCTTGATGTGTTTGTCCATCTTCGCCAACAATTCCTCCTCTATCTACAGCAAATAATACTGGTAATTTTTGAATAGCGATGTCATGAATGAATTGATCATAAGCTCTTTGTAAAAATGTTGAATAAATAGCAACTACAGGTTTATATCCAGCTATAGCTAATCCAGCTGCAAAAGTTACAGCATGTTGCTCAGCGATAGCAACATCAAAATATTGTTTTGGGTATTTTTTAGAAAATTTATTCATTCCAGAACCTTCTCTCATAGCTGGAGTGATTCCTATAATTTTATTATCTTTCATTGCAATTTGACATAACCATTCCCCAAATACTTCAGAATAAGTAATATTTTTTTTGTATTTGTTAGGTAATACTCCACTGATTGGATCAAATTTAGGTACTGCATGCCATTTTATCGGATCTTTTTCCGCTGGTTTATATCCATAACCTTTTTTAGTAATGATATGTAAAAATTGAAGCCCTTTTTTTGTATTGCGTATATATTTTAAATTACGTATTAATTTGAATATATCATGTCCATCTATAGGTCCAATGCAATTGAAACCAAGATTTTTAAATAATTTCATAGCAATAGTATCATGGATATTTTTATCTAAAAAAATATTTTTTAATAATATTTTAATATTCGATATAATATTTAAATATGTTTTTTTTTTAGTATAGTAACTAGTGTTTAATGCTCCTACATTCTCTGAAATAGACATATCATTATCATTGAGAATAATTAATAAATTAGTAGACTTAGTTGTTCCTGCATGATTAATTGCTTCGAATGCCATACCTGCAGTTAATGCTCCATCTCCTATTATACATACTGTATGTCTATTTAGCATTTCACGTTCTGCAGCTATGGCTAATCCTAATCCTGCACTAATTGAAGTAGAAGAATGTCCTACTGATAATATATCATATTTACTTTCATCTCTGCATGGAAATGGATGTAGTCCATTACGTTTTCGAATACTATTAATATTTTTTTTTCGGCCAGTTAATATTTTATGAGGATATGCTTGGTGTCCTACATCCCAAATGAGATGATCAAATGGAGTATTATATACATAATGTAATGCTACTGTCAGTTCAATTGCTCCTAATCCAGATGCAAAATGTCCACTAGATTTACTAACACTAGTTAATAGAAATTGCCTTAATTCATCACATAATTTTTCCAATTTATTTTCAGGTAGTTGACGTAATTCGTCAGGAGTATTGATTAACTCTAGTATAGAGTATGTGTTAGAATCATGATTCATCATGTGTACATTATTCTCATTTAATCTAATAAAAATTCTTTATTTTGCTATCTTTGTTTAAGATATATTACATGAATTTGAAAAAACGTTCATATTATATCTATATTCATTAATATATTTAATATGAGACTAAGTTGCATACTATATAAATAGTATTATAATTAACTGTGTTAGATAGATATGCAGTGTTAAGGTTCAATTTTATATTTTTTTATTTTTAATATAATTAAATGATTTTTATCTTATTATTTTACGTTTACATTTTTAAATATTGTAGCTTATATAAAAATGATTATAAAATATATTATGTATTTTTGTTAGTTTGCTGTATATAATATATTTCATTTATGTTTTAATTTTATAATTAAGATAAATTTTATACAGTTTTTGGGTAAAATTAAATCAAATTAAATTTAAATAATAATAAAATATTAAATACTATTTGATATTTTATTAACAATAATGTTTTATATATTTAATAATTATAATATTAATTATGTTTATTTTATTTTGTTTGTTATTTAAAAATAATTGGTTTATATCATAAATAAAGATTTTTTAAAACAAGATTATTATTTTTTATGATTCGATAAGCTATTATGTTTATTATTATTCAGTATTTATAATGATAAATAATAATTATAGCAAACATAAATAATAAAATAAGTGTATATAATTAAAATTTAAAACATACTGATATGTATCATAGATTCAATAATTATAAATAGTTATGAAAATTATTGTCAGGTTCGTTCCAGAGATTATTATTAAAAGTCGATCAGTACGAGTTTTTTTTATAAAAATGCTTGTGAAAAATATTAGAAATACTTTAAGACAATACAATTTATTAGTTGTATTAATTAGGCATTGGGATAATATTGAGATAATACCTAACTATAATAATTATTTAGATATTACTAAAATATTGATTAATATTCCTGGAATTCATCATATTTTATTAGTTCAAGATAGTATTATAAACTCTTTAGAGGATATTTATATTCAAATTAAGAACACAAAATATTATACTCAATTGTTAGGAAAAACTTTTTGTGTTCGGGTAAAACGTCGCGGTATCCATGTAGTAACTTCTCAGGATATTGAACGCTATATAGGAAATAAATTATGTTGTAATATAAATAATATTCGCGTTAATTTAGTTGATCCTGAGATAATTATACATTTAAATATTAAAAATGATTGTTTGTTTATAATTCTTGAACGTTTTGAAGGATTAGGAGGTTTTCCTGTTGGCACTCAACGAGAATCTTTATCTTTAATTTCCGGAGGATTTGATTCTGCTGTTTCTAGTTATATGGTTATTCGAAGAGGTTGTAAGGTGCATTATTGTTTTTTTAATTTAATGGATGATATAACACATGCTGTCGAAGTATATAAAGTTATATATCATTTATGGAGTAAATTTAGTTGTTCACATAAAGTGAAATTAATTTCTGTTGATTTTTCAATAGTAGTTAAAGAAATATTTATAAAGATAAAGAGTAATTATGTAGGGATTATATTAAAACGAATGATGATGAGGGCTGCGTCTTATTTGGCTGCTCGTTATAAAATTAAAGCATTGATTACAGGCGAATCATTAGGTCAAGTTTCTAGCCAAACTTTAGATAATTTAGTGGTAATTAATAATTCTGTATCTTCTGATTGTATAGTGTTGAGGCCTTTAATTGTATATGATAAGGAGTCAATCATTAATTTAGCTCGTAAAATTGGAACAGAAGCACTTTCTAGAACTATTCCAGAATATTGTGGTATGATTGCAAGAAAGTCTTGTATACAAGTAAAAAAAAAATATATTGAATTAGAAGAAAATAATTTCAATTTTTCCATATTGGATCAGGCAATATCTAAATCTCATATAATAAATGTAAATAATATTCTAAAGTTTATAGATAATCAGCATGTTGTGAAAATTGATATGCAAACTAAATTAAACTCTCGAGATATAATATTAGATATTAGATCAGAATATGATCAGAATAAAAATCCTATTCACATTCCATTTAATACAAAAATAAAAAAAATACCTTTTTATAAATTAATGGATCAATTTCCGCATTTGGATCAAAATAAGATATACATACTATATTGTGATCAAGGAGTAATGAGTTATCTGCAAGCAATACATTTATATCAGCAAGGGTTTCGAAATGTAAAAGTATATCGCCATTCCTCTGTTGTGCATGATAAGTAATTAGATGACTTTTCATATGAAAAGAAGTATTAATGAAAATAATGTTTGCAATTAAACTTACCTAAAAATACATTATTGATAATTATTTATTAGTAAATAATAATTGTTTAATGTTATTTTTAGTTTTAATGACATTTATTATTTATTGTAATATTAGTGAACATTATGACTAATATCAATAGTAAAATCAATTGTGTTCCTTCTTGTATTTCTAATAACATACCACCTGTAATCCCGCCTAGTCCAACTCCTAAAAATTGTCCAATTGAATAAATGCTAATAGCAGTTCCTTTAAAATTGGAAGGAGATTGTCTACTAATTAAATCAGGTAAAATTGATTCTATTAAATTAAATGCTATAAAAAATAATTGCATTCCAATTAGAGTCAGCCATATATTTTTTATACCAATAAATATGATGAATTCAGATAAAAATACTATAATTATAGAAATAGTTAATATATTTTTTTTATTTTTATTTGTGTTGATATAAAAAATATATGGTAATAATATTAATATAGAAATTAATATGATAATAGAATATATTGTATGATATGTTGTGGATGCATATCCTAGTGTAGTCAGGATTTTGGGCCAAATAATAAAATTCAATATTAAAACAGTATGTAAAGAGAAAATATGAAAATTTAGTTTTAATAATTCTGGATGAATAATAATAATTTTAATATTATTTAATATATCTGTTAAATTCATATTTTTGATTGAATTAGGAGAAGGTAGTTTTTTTGGTATTAAAAAATAAACCAGTATTATAGTAAATACTGTTATTAAAGTAATAATTTGAAATAACCCATTTAATCCAAATTTATTTGCAATAAATGGTCCTATAATTATAGAAATTGTAAAAGTTACACCAAAACTTATTCCAAGGATTGCCATAGCTTGAGTTCTATTGCGTTCTTGTATTGATTCTAATAATAAGGTTATAAGAACGCTTCCTATTGCACCTGTACCTTGCAATGCTCGACCAATGATTAATCCCCAAATTTCATTTGTTACTGCAGCTATTTCACTTCCTAAAGCAGACATTATTAATCCAATAATAATAACGGGCTTCCTTCCAATTTTATCAGACATCAAACCAAAAGGTAATTGAAAAATTATTTGAGTAATGCCGTATATTCCAATTGAAATGCCTATTAAGTACTCATAAGATCCATTTAAAGATATTGCATAAATAGGTAGTATTGGTAATACCATAAAAACTCCTGACATACGTAATGCAAATATTAAACTTAATACACACACTAAACGTAATTCATTACTAGTTACTTTAATATTATGAAACATTATATTTATGATTGATTAATTGTGGATATAATTTTTTATTATTTTTTATGACTGTAATTAAATTATTATATTGTAATTTTAATATGTTATGTTTTTATAACATATTACGAATAAAATTTGCATCTAAAGATAACATTAAATTTACAGATGTAATAATAATAATAGATAAAATAAACATCTTTTTTGCCCATAAAAGTTCATTATTTATTTGTTTATATTTATACCATCCTGTGTATAACCAAAATAAATTAAGTATACTGATAATATATAGAAATACATAACTGGCATAACCTTGAATAGTCAAAAATATCGTAGAGACATAAAATCCCAGAATACATATAATCATATGTATTCTGGTGCAGTCAATTCCCTTTTTTTCAAAAAAGGTTGGAATTAAAGCTGTTTTATAATCATAATATCTAAAAATGGTAATAGAATAAGAATGAGGAATTTGCCAAAAACTAAAGAGCATTAATAATATTAAAGCTCCGAAATCGAATTGATTAATTACAGTACAATACCCAATTACTGGAGGCATTGCTCCAGATACACTGCCTATTATCATCCCATAAATTGATGTACGTTTCATATATAAACTGTATACTACGACATATACTAAAAAACCTATTGCTGATAAAAATATTGTATATAAGTTTTTTATGATTCCTAATAATAAAAATCCTGAAATGTTTAATATTATTGCATAATATATGCACTTTCTTATAGAAAGTGTTTTGTTTTTCTGTGCTAATATTCTAGCTTTGGTTCTAATCATAATAGCATCAATATCTCGATCAATAACATTATTGAACACACAACTAGAGGAGATAATTAAAGTTAATCCAGTAATCATATTGATTAATATAATATAATTAATTTCTCCTTGAGATGCCATTAAAAAACCACCCACGGAAGACATTATATTTCCTATTACAATTCCTGGTTTTATTAAAGAAAAATAATATTGGATTATCATAATATTATATATACTCAATTATAATGTTTAACATTTACATCATTAGATTATGATGTAAATGTGTCATAATCCATACGCTTCCTAATACAAGGATAAATAAAATAAATATTGTAAAGATCAAAGATATAATAGTCCATACTTGATTAGATGTATTTCTTAAATGTAAAAAATAGATTAGATGGATATAAATTTGAATCAATGCACAAGATATAATTATAATAAGTAATGTTATTTTTTTAAAAATAACATATTTTATGAGATAAAAAGGAATAATTGTTAAAATTAAGGATAATAAAAATCCAGTTAAATATGAAGTATTTAAATTACCGTTATTCATATAATTACAGAACCCCTATCAGATATACTACAGTAAATACACATATCCATACAATATCTAAGAAATGCCAAAATAGATTTAGGCATTTTAATCGAATTAGATTAGTTTGTGTAAGCCCTGTTAAATTCAGATGTATAATCATAATAATAATCCAAATTAATCCTGCTATTACATGTATTCCGTGTGTTCCTATTAACACAAAAAAAGACGAAAAAAATGCATTATATGTCAAAGTATATCCATTTTGTATTAAATGATAGAATTCATAAATTTCCATTATAATGAAACATAGTCCTAATAATGCAGTTATACATATCCATTGTGTTGATTTGTATAAGTATTTTTTATCTATCATATAAACCATACTTTTACTGCAAGTAAGGCTGCTCAATAATAAAAATAACGTTTCTATAAAAACGAAATTTAAATTAAAAATGTTTTTAATATCTTCAGTAGATATCATTATATTTAAATGATTGCTCAATACTATATGCATAGAAAACAAACTAGCAAATAAGATACAGTCACTCATTATATATAACCAAAAGCCAAATATTATTTTTTTATCTATATTCATTTTTTGATATGATTGATTTGTTATGTGCATATTCAATTTTTTTAATTATATCTGATGGTATATAATATTCAGTATCATTATTAAATGTGCGTGTTATCCATATTATTATTATTCCAAAAAAACTTATTATAGATAACCACCATATATACCAAATCATGCTGAATCCTAGCATTAGACTAAAAAAAGCAATTAGTATTCCATCATGTGTATTTTTTGGCATATGAATAGGTGCATATGGTTTTTTTCTGTGTAACAAATTAATATTGTCTCTATTTTTTACGTACCAATATACATTTTGATCATCAGTAATAACTGGAACATTCGCAAAGTTATAGCAAGGAGGAGGAGAAGAAGTAGACCATTCTAGTGTGTATCCATTCCATGGGTTTGCATTATTGTAATTAGAATGTTGGTATTTATCTCGATTAAAAATGCTAATGAATATTTGTATACATTGACATATTATTCCCAATCCAATCAAGAATGTACCTATTGCTGCTGTTACTAGCATTGGTGAAAATGAAGTGTCTATATTTTGACTTAAACGTCGAGTCATACCCATAAATCCTAAAATGTATAATGGCATAAATGCTGTATAAAAACCAATTATCCAGAGCCAGAAAGCACATTTTCCCCAATTTTCATTTAGAATATAACCAAAAGCTTTAGGAAACCAATATGAAACTCCCGCGAAACATCCAAATAAAACTCCACCAATAATGACATTATGAAAATGTGCAACTAAAAATAAGCTATTATGCAATACAAAGTCAATTCCAGGTACAGCTAATAATACTCCGGTCATTCCCCCTATTGAAAAAGTAATAATAAATCCTACTGCCCATAACATTGGTGAGTGGAAAATAATTTTTCCTTGATACATGGTAAATAACCAATTAAAAACTTTTACTCCTGTGGGAATTGCAATGATCATAGTCATAATTCCAAAAAATGCATTTACATTAGATCCTGCCCCCATAGTAAAAAAATGATGAAGCCACACGCAAAAAGACAAAGCAGTAATAGCAATGGTGGCCCAGACTAAAGAAGTGTATCCAAATATTTTTTTTTGAGAAAAAGTAGAAACTATTTCTGAAAATATTCCGAATGCAGGTAATGCTAAAATGTATACTTCAGGATGACCCCATGCCCAAAATAAATTAATATACATCATCATATTGCCACCTAGATCATTGGTAAAAAAGTGAGTTCCTAAATATCGATCTAAAGTTAATAATGTAATTGTTACAGTAAGAATAGGAAATGCTGCAATAATTAATGCATTTGTGCATAGTGCTGTCCAGGTGAAAACTGGAATTTTCATCATAGACATTCCTGGAGCTCTCATATATAAAATTGTAGTAAAAAAGTTTATACCAGTTAAAGTAGTTCCAATTCCAGAAATTTGAATACTCCATATCCAATAATCTACTCCAACTCCAGGACTATATTCTTTACTTGATAAAGGAGGATATGCTGCCCATCCAGTTTGAGCAAACTCGCCTATTCCTAAAGATAAATTAATTAATATAACGCCAACCATGAATAGCCAAAAACTTAAAGAATTTAAGAATGGAAAAGCTACATCTCTTGCTCCAATTTGTAACGGCACTATTAAATTCATTAATCCTATTACAAATGGAGTAGCCATAAATATAATCATGATTACTCCGTGAGCTGTAACTACTTGATCATAATGATGCACAGAAAGAAATTCTGTAGATCCAATAGCTGAAAGTGCTTGTTGTGTACGCATCATAATTGCATCGGCAAAACCTCTTAAAAACATAATACATGATACGATAATATACATTATACCGATTTTTTTATGATCTACAGAAGTGAACCATTCATTCCATAAATACGCCCATTTATTGTAGTAGGTAATAGTGCTTATTGTTAGAATTCCTATAATAAAAACTACAACTATTGTTGACATAATAATTGGATCATGATACGGAATAGAGTGTATTGTTAATTTTCCAAGCATTATATGTGCCTTTCATTTCAAAAGAGATTTATAATTAATTCAGGTTATTTATTTGTTATCATTAGAATTATATTCTTTTATCTTCGATTTATAAATTTATCGATAACTCGATAAAATAAATTAGGTTGAACATTAGAAAAATAAGTTATAGGATCAAATGTACTAGGTTTTGCTAATTCCTCATAAGTATTCATGTTATCAAGATGGTAGATAGACTTTTTCGCTTTTTGTATCCATTGGTTAAATTCTTTTTCATCATTTGTCGCAATGACTATGAATTTCATTCCTGAAAACCCTTGTCCACTAAAATTTGAAGAAATTCCCTTATATTTTCCAGGTTCATTAGCAATTAAATTTAATTGTGTATGCATACCAGCCATTGCATAAATTTGGCTGCCTAACTGAGGAATAAAAAAAGAATTCATTACTGAATTGGAAGTAATATTAAAGTGTACTGGTATGTTTGCTGGGAAAACAAGTTCATTTACTACTGCTATATTGTACTGAGGATAAATAAAAAGCCATTTCCAATCTAAAGCAATGACATTCACAATAATAGAGTTAACTACTGTTTTTGAATCTGAATAAATAGAATTTTTTGGATCTAATTTATGTGTTGAATTCCATGTTAATATACTTAATAAAATAATAATTATTATTGGAACAATCCATATTATTAATTCTATTTTTTTAGATTTAGTCCAATTGGGTTTATATTGAATGTGATTATTATTTGTAGATCTATATCTTATGGAAAACAGAAAAGTCATTATTATCACTGGAATGACTATAATAAGCATCATTCCAAAAGCAACGAGTATTAAATATCGTTCTTCTATGCCTATAGATCCTTTAGGGTTCATTAAAATTACATTATCACATCCATTTAATAAAATTGTTAAACTATATAATAAAAAAAATATATATTTTTTTATATATTTATTTGTAATCAATTTCATATAATATATGGTTTTTGAAAAATCTTATTACTTATTTTACTACAAATTTTTTATTTTGTAAATAAGTGGCAATATTGTATATGTATGTGTACATATACGTTAGAATGTTTGTTTAATATATGAAAATATTGTATAAAAATTTAAGTATAGTTCTATTTTTTATGCTACGGATTATAAAAAATGTAAAGTATTGTTCTAACAACTTGCATGAATGAATTGAAAAATAAAAATATTATTAATACTATTTTTAATGATAAATAGAGTTAAATATCTTTATTTCTTATATATTATACCACGTGTAATATATTAAATAATTTAAATTAAACTATTTAATTTTATGATAGTATAAAAATTCTACATATTATGATTGAATTTAATGATTTTTAATAAAATTATTATTATTATTTTACAAGTAAATTTTTTATTGAAGAAAAGCAAAAAAAGCAATATATAATAATAAAAATAAAGAAGAACATATAGTTTCAAAAAATGATATTCTTATAATATATGTATACATATATTATAAGTAAAAATAAATCATATTAAACAAGTTAATATGGTAAAGAAGAATCGATATTATTCGATGTTCCGTATCTAATTAATTAGATACGGAACAAATTTGTATTTCGTATGTGATATGCTATTTTTCAATAGAAATAATAATTGAATTATAAATAAATATTTGTTTTTCTTAGAAAAGTAATTTTCACATAATAATATTAATAAAATGTATCAATATATCAGTAATTTTTATATTTTTTGAGTAAGATTGCGATAATATTAATTTTTTTGGAGAAAATATGCAGAAAATGCAGTGGGTATATGATAATACTATTCGAAATAATTTTTGTTGTTATAACACAGGAATAATTCCTATAGTTATTGAGCAAACTGCTCGAGGGGAGCGTTCATATGATATTTATTCTTTGTTATTAAAAGAGCGAATTATTTTTGTGACTGATGTCATAGAGAATCATATAGCTAATTCTATTGTTGCTCAAATGATGTTTTTAGAATCAGAAGATCCAGAAAAAGATATTCATTTATATATTAATTCTCCAGGAGGATTAATAACTGCAGGAATGTCTATTTATGATACTATGCAATTTATAAAACCCGATGTTAGTACTTATTGTATAGGTCATGCAGCTTCAATGGGAGCTTTTTTGTTAGCCGCTGGAGCTAAAGGGAAGCGATTTTGCTTACCGAATGCTCGGGTAATGATTCATCAACCATTAGGTTATTTTCGAGGACAAGCTACTGATATTGCTATTCATACTAAGGAAATATTGCAAGTTAAAAACAATATAAATAAGTTGATGGCAAAACATACGGGAAAGTCTATTGATGTAATTATAAAAGATATGGAACGAGATTGCTTTTTATCTGCTAATGAAGCTATGGATTATGGATTGATAGATTTTGTATTAAATAAACGAATTTAATATTATATTATTTTTTATTTAATATGTATTGGTATATATGCAGATTTATTTGGTTATAGATAATAATAAGGTTTGTTATTATTAATAAGTTTATGTGTTAAATAATAATACTATTGATTGTATGTAGTTGATAGATTTATAGTTAATAATAGGTAATATAATATGCATGATAATCATAATCATCATTCAAAAAAAGTGTTATATTGTTCGTTTTGTGGAAAAAATCAATTACAGGTATTGAAATTAATTAGTGGAGAATCAGCGTCCATTTGCAATGTATGTATTGATTTATGTAATAACATTATCGATCGAGAGTTACAATCGGATAAAGTTATCGAGTATAATGAAAATTTAAAAAAATTTCCCACTCCTCATGATATAAATCATTATTTAAGTAATTATGTTGTTGGTCAAGAGTGTGCTAAGAAAACATTATCAGTTGCAATATATAATCATTTTAAACGATTAAAATATCAAGGTATTTTAAATAATAACGATAATACTAATTATAATAGAAATAATACAGAATTATTTAAGAGTAACATTTTATTAATTGGGCCTACTGGAAGCGGTAAAACACTATTAGCAGAAACGTTAGCTCGATTTCTTAATGTACCATTTGCTATATCTGATGCTACCACATTAACTGAAGCTGGATATGTTGGAGAAGATGTAGAGAATGTAATTCAAAAATTGTTACATGGATGTGATTATGATGTTCATAAAGCTCAAAGTGGCATTATTTATATCGATGAAATAGATAAAATTGCTAAAAAATCTGAAAATATTTCTATCACTCGAGATGTATCTGGAGAAGGAGTTCAGCAAGCTTTGCTAAAATTAATTGAAGGAACTATAGCTGCTATTCCTCCAAAAGGAGGTCGAAAACATCCACAACAGGAGTTTATTAAAGTAAATACTTCTAATATTTTATTTATTTGTGGAGGATCTTTTTTTGGTTTGAATAAAATAATTGAACAACGTTTATCTAAAAAACGTACTATTGGATTTCATACGTTACCAAGAATAAATATGGATACAAATTTTGAGTATTCATTTCTTAATGAAATAGAACCTGAAGATTTAATTAAATTTGGATTAATACCAGAATTTATAGGTAGATTTCCTATAATTTCTGTTCTAAATGAATTGACAGAATGTGAATTAGTTAGAATTTTACAGGATCCAAAAAATGCTTTAATAAAACAATATACAATTTTATTTAATTTAGATGAAGTAAAATTAGAATTTTCTAAATCTTCGTTAAGTACTATAGCAAAATATGCAATTGCTAAAAAATCTGGAGCTCGAGGTTTGAGATCAGTTTTAGAAAATATATTGTTAGATACGATGTATGATATACCATCCTCACAAAATAAAGTGAAAAAAATAGTAATTAATTCTCAGGTAGTTGCCAAAAAAGTAAAGCCATTGTTATTTTATGAATAATTAATAGTTATGTATTATTTGTTGTAGAGTATAAGTGGTAAAAAGCATTGTGTTACTGATGTATATGTTTGTTTTTAATTAATTTAATATTTATACATTTCTTAATATTTTTAAATTAAGATTTTTTAAATAAAAATTCTTCCATTTTTTTTTGCAAAAAGATTCGATCTGTAACACGAATCATATTTAATTTATTTTCATTAATTAAAATTGTTTGTTGGTTTTGCCATTGTTTCCATGCTTCTTGAGAAATGTTGTTATAGATTCGCTTTCCTAATTCTCCTGGAAAATAAAAAGCGTCTAGTCCTTCAGAGTATTTTTTTAAAAATACACAATAAATAATTCTAGTCATTTTGTTTTAATTAATTTATATTTATAATTTGGTTATTTTTTTATTTTTGATAATATCATAGTTGCTGTAGCAACATAATTACTGGTTTAGGTAATCCAATAGATTGTGGTTCATGTATATTATACCAAATATTTTCTTCTTCGTTAAATATTATTATTGTATTAATATTAATTAGTATTGGTTGAATTTTTAATATGATATTACTGACATAATGTTGTACTATATCGATAACATTACATTTGTTATTGTGAATATTATGTTTGTATAGCCACGATTTTAGTGAGTTTATATCATGAAATTCAGGAAAGCAAAATAATCCATTCCATAAACTTGTTTTTGAGCGTTTTATTAAATATACTGTGTGGGTATATGTAAATAACAAAATTATCCACCAAATATTTTGTTTATATTTTTTTTGATATGGTTTTTGTGGGTGTTGGTGATAATTAGTTTTATTTTTTAAAAAGGATTGACAATTATTATTTATAGGACATACATTACATTTTGGGTTTTTATAAGTACATATTAATCGACCTAAATTCATTATAGCTTGATTGAAGTGAGCAATTTCTTTATTAGATGGGATTAATGTTTCAATTAAATTCCATAAATTTTTGTTTATTTGGGTTTGTTTAAGTGTAGAAAATTCTAAAGAGTAGTATCGAATTAATATCCGTTTTATATTTCCATCAAGAATAGGATAGCTTTTATTAAGAGCTAAAGACAATATAGCTCCAGCAGTAGATTTTCCGATTCCTGGAAAGGATAAAAGTGTATTAAAATCTTGAGGAAATTTTCCATCATATTGATTAATGATAAGTTGAGCAGTTTTATAAAGATTAATTGCGCGTTTATAGTATCCTAATCCACTCCATATATGCAATATTTCATTTAAATCAGCTTTTGCTAATTGAAAGATTGTTGGGAATTTTTCGATAAATTTTTCATAATATGGAATAACGGTAGCAACTTGAGTTTGTTGTAACATAACTTCAGATATCCATATTTTGTATATGGTTTTATTTAATTGCCAAGGTAAATAAGGTAATTTAATATTATTATGCCATAATAATATTTTTGCTGTAAAAATAGAGCTACTTTCTAATGCGTACGTCATGATAATTGTATATAATTATATTGTTAAATATAATATATATATGAATATATATATTTGTTCAACGGAATCAATAAGATTAAATTATTACTTAAATAATTATACAATGTGTAAAATAAAAATTTTAAATATTCAATTTTATAAGAATAAAAAATTTCATTAAGTAAAATAATGATGTTTATTTGATCTTTTACCAAAAATAGCAGTTCCAATTCTTAATAAATTACTTCCTGAATAAATAGCGGCTGTCATATCCTTACTCATACCTAACGATAATGTATCTACATATGAATAGATGTCTTTTAATTGAGTAAAAAAAGTATATATTTTTTTAAATTGTAATATTTGTTGTTTAAATTCTAATTTTGGAGTAGACATAGCCATTATTCCTTTTAATTTTAATTTTGAACATTGATTAATAATTGATGCTAATTTAATCATTTGATCTATTGTAATTATTCCTGATTTATTATGATTATTGCTAGTATTAATTTGAATTAATACATTTAGTTGATTTAGTATTTTTGGTCTTTGTTTGTTTAAATAATATATTGATTTTTCGTTGCTTATAGTATGACACCAATCAAAATTTTCAGCAATTAATCGACTTTTATTAGATTGAATTGATCCAATAAAATGCCAAGTAATTTTTTTATCTTTGATATTTTTTTGTATCCAATGTATTTTTTTTAAGGCTTCTTGAACATAATTTTCACCAAAGTCTTTCTGTCCATAAGATATAGTTTTTTTTATATTGTCAATTGATTGATTTTTGGTTACCGCAATTAATTTAATATTTTGTGGATTACGGTTGATATTATGTGCAGTGATATGTATTTTATTACGTATTTGTTGTAGTTGTTTTTGAATTAAATTCATTTTTAATTTATATGGTTATATATTTATTTAAATAATAAAGTTATATGTTTATTTATATTTTATATGAAATATAATTTCATTAATTCATTATAATTAATGATCAGTATTTAACCAACTTTGTAAAATTATTTCCGCAGCTACTGAATCGATATGTGTTTTTTTTATTTTTGTTAAAAATTTATGATTATATTGATAATAATAGAATCTTGATCGAGCTTCAACAGTTGTAAAACGTTCATCATGCATTTCTACACTAGTATTAAATCGTTTTTTTAACTGTATAGCAAATTTTTTTGATAAAGTAGTAATGTATTGTTCACTTCCATCTATTTGTAAAGGTAATCCTACTATTAATCTTGAGGGTTTCCATTCATTATATATAAGTTCAATATTTTTCCAATCTGGAATACCAGAGATTGAGTGCAATACATTCAGCGATTGAGTTGTGCGAGTAAATTTTTGACCTACAGCAACTCCAATATTTTTGGTACCAAAATCAAAAGCCATAATTATTCCTGTTATCAACATTAAGCATGACCTATATGATTAATAATATTATACATATTTATACCTAGTATTTTTGCTGCAGCATTCCATCTATGCATAACAGGAGTATGAAATAAAATAGTTTCGTCTGCTGGTACTGTAAGCCAAGAATTTTCTATTAATTCTTGTTCTAATTGTCCTTTAGCCCAACCCGAATAACCTAAAGCAACTAAAATATTTTTTGGTTGATCAGGTGTACCAAAAGTTTCTAATATATCTTTAGATGTAGTGATCATAGCTTGATCGGAAATATTGACGCTAGAATTAAATCCTGATTTAGGAGTATGTAAAATAAATCCACGATCATCTAATAATGGTCCGCCTAAAAATACTGGAAGATTTAATTGGATTATTGAATTGCGTTGATTAGTTACAATATTTAAATTATTTAGTATAGTTTCTAGGGTACATTTTTTGAGTGGTTTATTGATTATTATCCCCATAGCTCCAGTGTTGTTATGTTCACATATATATACAACTGATTTTTTGAATAACGGATCTTGTAATGTAGGCATTGCAATTAAAAAATAATTTTGCAAGTTGGTTATGTTATTATTAGTCATAAATTTTTTGATTTAGTTGTTAATTAAAATTAATAAAATATCATTAATAAATATCTAAATTAAATATACAATTGATGGTTATTTTAAGTATTATTAAAGTATAATTTTAATCATAGTATCTATCAATTATAAAAGTTATTTATTGTATATTTTTTTTAAGTTGTAAAATAAACTAATAATGAAGTTTGCATACATGTATTTTTTATAATATTAAGATCTTAATTGTTCATATTACTTGAAATAATATTTATTTTATCCCGGTTGCATCTTTAAGTAGATCTTTTTTATCAGTTTTTTCCCAAGGAAATTTGTCTCGTCCAAAATGTCCATAGACAGCTGTATCTTTGTAAATTGGTTGAAGTAAGTTCAACATAGTTATTAATCCGTGTGGGCTAAAATCAAAAAAATGATTTATTAATTCTACTAAAGTTGTATGTAAAACTTTTTCTGTACCAAAAGTATCAATATTAAATGCTATTGGAGTTTCAACTCCAATAGCATAAGATACTTGTATTTCACAACGTTCTGCTAATCCTGCAGCTACAATATTTTTTGCAGCATATCTTGCTGCATAAGCAGCAGAGCGATCTACTTTGGATGGATCTTTACCAGATAGAGCTCCTCCACCATGTCTAGCCATTCCTCCATATGTATCTACAATTATTTTTCTTCCAGTTAATCCACAATCAACAATTGGACCTCCTATTATAAAACTACCTCCAGGATTAATAAAAAATTTAGTTTGTTTGGATATCCATTTTTTAGGTAATACTGGTTTAATGATTTCTTCCATAACAGCTTCTTGTAGATCTATTAATTTGATACGATGGTTATGTTGCGTAGATAATACAACTGCGCTAATTCCTATAATTTTATTATTTTCATAAGCAAAGGTTATTTGGCTTTTTGCATCTAAACCTAACCAAGGTAAAATTTTATTTTTTCTTACTTCTGATTGTTTTTTTATTAAACGGTGAGCATAAGTAATGGGAGCTGGCATTAAAACATCAGTTTCATTTGTTGCATACCCAAAAATTGAACCTTGATCTCCTGCTCCTTGTTTTGTTTTTTGATTGAAACATAAATTTTTAATGCTATTTTGAATTTCTGATGATTGTTGATTTATTATACTCAATATTGAACAAGAATTTGCATCTAGACCCATATCTAAACTAATATAGCCGATATCTCGAATAGTTTTTTTAACAATATTTTCTATATTTACTAAAGCAGTTGTAGTGATTTCTCCTCCTACTATTACTATATTTGTTTTAATATAAGTTTCACATGCAACATGAGCTTTTAGGTCTTGTGTTAAAATAGAATCTAATACTGCATCAGATATTTGATCTGCAATTTTATCTGGATGACCTTTTGATACTGATTCTGATGTAAAAAAATGTTGATTCATTTTAGCATATATAGATGTGATCAATAAAAGCAGGGCTATTATTTGTGTTTTTTATATAAAGATATTATATATAATAACGATAATTATAGTATCATATATTATATATAATATCGAAAATTTCATGAAATAATTTATTACAATTGTTTAGTCATAATAAACAATTGTAAAGTACTTTTTAAAATTTAGTACATATTAATTAATACATTTAAAGAATTATTTTAAGTATAATATTGGTTAATTAAATTATTTATTTTAATAACAAAAAGAATATATGAGTGATTTTTTTTATAAAAATGATAATTCTATATTTTCGAATGCTTTTGGATTTTTGAGATTACCTTTAGAATTAAATCCATATAATAATCGGAGTGATTGGGTAATTACTGGAGTTCCTTTTGATATGGCTACTTCTGGAAGATCAGGAAGTAGATTTGGTCCAAGTGCTATTCGGCAAGCATCTATAAATTTGGTTTGGGAAAAACATCGTTGGCCTTGGAATTTTAATATACGAGAAAAATTTAAAATTATTGATTGTGGTGATTTAGTATATAGTATTGGAAACATACAGGATTTTACGATTAGTTTGCAAAAACATATTGCAGATTTATTAAATGTTGGAAAGAAGGTATTTTTATTAGGGGGAGATCATTATATTACATTGCCTGCATTGCGTGCTTACTCAAATTTTTTTAGAAAAAAAATAGCTATTGTCCATTTTGATGCTCATACAGATTGTTATAGCTATTGCAGTCAGTATGATCATGGAGCTGTTATGTTATATGCATTAAATGAAGGATTAATTGATCCTAATTTTTCAATTCAAATTGGAATTCGTACTGAATGTAGTCAAAATTATGGTTTTACAATATTAAATGCAGAATTTGTTAATTCAGTAGATACAAATATTATAGTAAATAAAATAATATCTACTGTTCAAAATGTTCCGGTGTATTTGAGTTTTGATATAGATTGTTTAGATCCATCAGTAGCTCCTGGTACTGGAACCCCTGTGATTGGAGGATTAACTTCATCGTACGCTTTAAAATTAATACGAGGTTTGTATAAATTAAACATTATTGGCATGGATATAGTAGAAGTAGCTCCTGCATATGATTGTTCTCAAATTACCGCTTTAGCTGCAGCTACATTAGGTTTAGAGATGTTGTATATACAAGCTAACCATTGTTGTGAATAATAACATGAGTATAATATTTTTATCATATAATGATATTCAAATAGTTGAGATGAAATTATTTCATGAAAATAATATCTAATTTTTGTTGTAAGTATTACAGATATAGGAATAATAAAAAGATGGTATATATAGATTTATAATCATAACTCTTCTGTATAAATATGTTAATATTGATCATTTAGTTTTTGTATAATTAGAATGAAAAATAATTATACATTTCTATTTTATTTATATATTTATTTAGAATGCTGTATCAGACAATTGATAAAGTTTTGTTATTACAGTATTAATAAAACGTTAATTTGATTAGTTTTCATAAAATAATTTAGATATAGATATATATTGTAATATAAAGAGGTAAATCATAGTTATGATTACAATAAATGATGTGAATTTATTTAATAAAAGAATCTTGATTCGTTCTGATTTAAATGTACCTGTAAAAAATGGGGTGATTACTTCTAGTAGAAGAATTCACTCATCATTACCAACAATTCAATTAGCTTTGACTAAAAGTAAACAAGTTATGGTGACTTCTCATTTAGGCAGACCTGTAGAAGGAGAGTATGATCCTAATTTCTCTTTGCAACCAGTGGTTGATTACTTTAAATATTATCTAAATCATCAGATTAAAGGAGTACGTTTAGTTAAAGATTATTTAGATGGCATTCATTGGGATTCAGATGAATTGTTAATTTTGGAAAATGTTAGGTTTAATAAAGGAGAAAAAAAGGATGATGAAGTTTTATCGAAAAAATATGCAGCATTATGTGATATATTTGTTATGGATGCTTTTGGTAGTGCTCATCGTATACAATCTTCTACTCATGGAATTAGTAAATTTGTTAAAGTAGCTTGTTCTGGTTTATTATTAGAACAGGAATTAAAAGCTTTACATCAAGCTTTATCTCATCCTGTTAGACCAATGGTTGCGGTGGTTGGGGGATCTAAAGTATCTACTAAATTAACTGTATTAGAATCATTATCAAAAATAGCAGATTACTTAATTGTAGGAGGAGGTATTGCAAATACTTTTTTAGCTGCTCAAGGTAAAAAAGTAGGTAAATCTTTGTATGAAACAGAGCTTATACCTACTGCCAAAAATCTTTTGAAGAATTGTGATATTCCTATTCTTACTGATGTTAGAGTGAGCTCTGAATTTTCTGAAACTGCTCAGTCTATTATAAAAGATGTAGTTGATATTAAGGATGATGAACAAATTTTAGATTTAGGTGATGATTCTATTTGTCGAATATTAAAAATTTTAGGTTGCGCTAAAACTATTTTATGGAATGGTCCTCTTGGAGTGTTTGAATTTCCAAATTTTAGAAAAGGAACGGAAATGATATCTAGAGCTATTGCTAATAGTGATGCTTTTTCTATTGTTGGTGGTGGTGATACTTTAATGGCCATTGATTTGTTTGGTATTGCTGATCAAATATCTTACATTTCTACTGGTGGTGGTGCTTTTTTAGAATTTATCGAAGGAAAAACTCTCCCATCTATAAAAGCTTTAGAAGATCATCAAAAAATTAGCATGATATAATAATGAATAGAACATATGAAGTATATTATAACAGATGTATTTAAAATAAGTGTTTTACTATGCTGAAATATGTCATTTTGTTGTGTTATAAATATGAATTATTTAATTTAAAATATAAAGTGATGTGTAAATGACTAGTATTTTCAAATTTATAAAACCTGGAGTAATTTTTGGTAATGATATGCAAAAATTATTTGATTTAGCAAAAAAAAATAATTTTGCATTACCTGCGGTAAATTGTATAGGAATAGATTCGATTAATGCAGCTTTAGAAGCTGCTTCTAATATGAAATCTCCAATTATTTTGCAATTTTCAAATAAAGGATCAGCATTTATGGCAGGGTACGGATTAAATAATGAAAATTGTTCAGCATCAGTTTTAGGAGCTATTGCAGGTGGTTTATATGTAAATCATATGTCTGTTCATTATGGTATTCCAGTTATTTTACATACTGATCATTGTACTAAAAAATTTTTGCCTTGGATTGATGCTTTATTAGATTTTAGTGAAAAGCATTTTGCTATGACTGGGAATCCATTGTTTTCTTCACATATGATTGATTTATCTTTAGAACCTTTGGAAGAAAATATCAAAATTAGTTCACAATATTTAAATCGTATGGATAAATTAAATATGACTTTAGAAATAGAGTTAGGCTGCACTGGTGGAGAAGAAGATGGTATTAATAATAATGATTTAGATCATTCTTTTTTATATACTACCCCAGAAGATGTAGCTTATGCTTACGAAAAATTGCATGTGATTAGCCCTAGATTTATGATAGCTGCATCATTCGGTAATGTTCATGGGGTGTATCAACCTGGAAATGTACGATTAGATCCAAAAATTTTAGAAAAATCTCAAAAATATATTTCTAGCAAGTTTGGATTGTCTAAAAATTTTTTAAATTTAGTATTTCACGGAGGTTCTGGCTCAACTGAAGAGGAAATTAAAAAAGCAATTTCATATGGAGTAGTAAAGATTAATTTTGATACTGATGTACAGTGGGCTTCTTGGGAAGGAGTTTTAAAGTATTATAAAAAAAATAAAAATTTTCTTCAAACTCAATTAGGTAATCCAAATGACGATAATTTTCCAAATAAAAAATTTTATGATCCCAGAATATGGATTCGAGAAAGCCAAAAATCAATGATTAAATATTTAGAAAAAATATTTTTTATATTAAATTCAACTAATGTTTTGTAGGTATTTACAATAAAATATATTGAATAATATAATTAATTTGGAAGATTATATATTGTTTATGTATAAGTTAATTATAGTTCTTTTATATAAAGAAGATTTCAATAAATACTATGAAGTGCTATATAAATATAATTAATTGATTGATGTAATATTGTTTTTTTTATAAGAATTATTTTATAATTTAAGTTTATTTTTGTTAAATTGATCGATTTTTAGTAAATCTAAATATTTATTGAACACAATAAGAATCATATGGAACAAGACAAATTAAAAGAAGCAGTAGGATGGGCAGCATTAAAATATATTAAATTTAATACTATTATAGGTATAGGAACAGGATCCACTATTTCATATTTCATTAAAGCTTTGGGTAGTATAAAAGAAAAAGTAGTCGGAGTAGTATCTAGTTCAAAACATTCATCAATGCAGTTAAAAGAAGTAGGAATTCCAATATATGACTTTAATCATATAGATAATCTTGATGTTTATGTTGATAGTGCAGATGAAATTGATGAACATATGCAAATGATTAAAGGAGGTGGTGGTGCGTTAACTCAGGAAAAAATTCTTGCTTTTGCCTCAAAAAAATTTATTTGTATTATTGATAGCAGTAAACAAGTAAATATATTAGGTCGTGGACCCTTGCCAGTGGAAGTAATTCCAATGGCTCGTACCTTAGTGGCTAAAGAATTGATTCGTTTAGGTGGATTACCAGAGTATCGTTATGGTGTAATTACTGATAATGGCAATGATATTTTAGATGTATATAATATGAATATAATTAATGCTTCTTTATTAGAAGAAAGAATTAATAATATTCCTGGAGTGGTGAGTGTGGGTATTTTTGCTCATAGAAAAGCAGATGTTGTGTTGATTAGCGGTAAATATGGAATAAAAGTATTAAATACTAATTCAAATCAGTTATCGTTGTGTAAATGAAATAAAAAAGATTATAAAATTTTTTATTAATTGGTGGTATTTTAATTTGATAGTATTAAATGATATTTATTTAAGTTTGGTTAAGTTTTGATGCATTAGTTATTTTTATATAATTTAAATGGATTATTTTATTATCTTTATTGTGAATAGAGTGCTATTATAAATTGTTTTAATATAAAAAAGATGGAGTAATAATTGTAGATAATTTTACATCCCATTGCTCTATAGGTAAGAAGTGATTTGGGATTTTTTGAAAATCGTATCCTAATCCTACGTATACACAATTTTTCATTTGATGCTGCCAATATTGCAATGTTCTATCGTAAAATCCTCCACCCATACCTAATCTATTTTTTTGTTGATCAAATGCGACTAGCGGAATGAATAAGATATCTAACAATTGTATAGGGATTGTATAAATATTGTTATTTTTATATTTTGGTTCGTATACATTTAATCGATTACGAATAAGAGGTGTGGATAAGGTATATTGTACGAATGATAAACATTGAGGTTGTATGTGTATATCTGGTAATACTGGTAGATATATTATTTTTTTCATGAGCAATAAAGTTTTAATAAGTAAATCGGTATGTATTTCTCCGTCGGTTGAAATAAAAATTGCTATATTGGTAGCTTGATATATAGAACTTAAATTTATAATTTTATTGGTTATTAATTGAGCTGCTACATGTTTTTCTGAAAAACTTAAGGTATGTCTTAATGAACGCATATATGTGCGGATTTTTTTTTTATTTGTGTTGATGTTTTTAGTGTACTTGTATTATATATTGTCATTTATTTAATAATGATAGTATTATTTATTGATACAGTTTAAGGATAATGACTTAAGTTATTAAATTTTTAAGTATGTTTAGAATATTCCAAAGTTAAATTAGAATTCTCTGTCAGAGAATCATGTGTTGTTAAAGCTTGTTCAATAGTTTGTTGTGCTATTAATAAATGTTGTTTAACATTTGATGCATATTTGATTGTTTTTAATTTTTCTTGAGTTAATTCATGACAAATATTTAGAGCAGTTATAAATATTAATTGTTCAGAATTAGTTACTTTTGTTTTAATTTTTAAATCATGTAAACGTTGAGTTAAATCTTTTACTGCTTTGTTTAAAGCGTCTTTTTGATGAGAAGGGCAATTTATTCTTAATGTTCGTCCAAAAATTTGAATATCTATTGGTTTTTCAGACATATATGATAACTCCAATTTTTGTTATTATTTATTTTTGTTTGTGTATATTAATTTATTAAAATTAATTATGTGTATTATTGTAGATAACTTTTTTTGTTTTATTATTTATTTGTGACTTTTCTTATTAAATATATTATGTATTTTGTATGAAATAATAAACACACTTAATATTATAGTGGTTATTATAAAATTTATAAATATAAATTAATTGATTTTTTTATTAAAATGCAAGATAAACAAATAGAGTAAATGTATTTTATTGCTGATTTATTATAGTTGCTTATGTGTTAAAGTTTATGATAGTTTTTCAAATATTGTTATAAAATGAAATTTGTTATTTATTTATATTTTAAGTAATTATAAGAGTAAAATTCTAATACTTGATATTTTCAATACTACATTTATTTCGAGAATTATTATATGAAATATAATTTAAATTAAAAAATTAACGAAAATGAGAATTTTAAAAAAGATATTAATTTTTTATATATTAAGTAATAGTAATTGAATACAACTATATTACTATACATATAATATATATCTATTTTGTATTTTGGTAATTAATATTATACAATGTCTATTGTAATAAATGGTGGTGGAATAGTAGGATTAATTTTAGCATTAAAATTGTCTAACTTAACTCAAGGAAATTTAAAAATTTCATTAATAGAGCAAAATTCATTTTATCTTTGTAAAAATAAATTTTTTGAAAAGAATCCTGGTGCTATTGCATTATCTAGAGGAGCATATTTTGAGTTAACTAAAATTGAAACTATTGCTTCTGTTTTATCATCTTATTCTTCTGTTGTAGATACAATAGAAATTAGCGAATACAGCAGATTTAGTACAGTGTTTCTTCATGCTCAGGATTATCATTTAGCAGAATTAGGGTATATCATACAATTGTTTCCTATTATAAAACAATTGTATGATATTCTATATCAACAACCTGGCGTTACTGTGTATTGTAACAGCACAATACAACGTATTGTACAAAAAAAATCATATAATATTGTTTTTTTAAATAATGGAGAGCAAATAATTTCAAAATTAATAGTTGCAGCGGATGGGTCTTGTTCAAATCTAGTTAATTATTATGGTATTCAACAATTTAAGCAAGATTATCATCAAACAGCAGTAGTAACAGAGGTAACTACTGCTGTATCTCATAATGGTCAAGCATTTGAAAGATTTACTACTTTAGGCCCTTTAGTGTTTTTACCCATGATTAATAGTAATGTCAGTTTTATTATTTGGTGTATATCAAAAAAAAGAAACCCAGAAATTTTACAGTATAAAAATGATAAATTTTCTAAAATATTACAAAAAATGTTTGGATGGAAATTAGGTAAAATTTTACATATAAAAAAACGATATTTTCATGATCTTTGGTTAATATATTCAAAAAATCATATTGCTTACAGATTAGCATTAGTTGGAAATTCAGCTCAAAAATTACATCCTATAGCAGGACAAGGGCTTAATATTGGTATTCGGGATATAATGGTTTTATCTAAAATTATTTATCAAGCATTACTAAATAATATAGATATTGGAGATGATTCTGTGCTTAATTTATATCAAAAATGTAGACGTTCCGATCAACTTAAAACTATTGCGGTAACAGATAGTTTAATTAATTTATTTGGAAATCACTATTTACCGTTAATTATTGCTAGAAATTTTGGATTATTTTGTATTGAACATAGTTCTTTTTTAAAGAATTATGTTGTAAAAAAAGCATTATTTTGGAACACAAATTAATTTTTATTATATTGTAGATAATAGATTTATTAGTATATATAATAACCAGAAATTTGCATTTGTTTCTGTTTTTTGTTATTAATTTTTTGTGCATTTATAAATATTTATAAATGCATTGTTAATATTAATCTAATTAAATTTTTTGATACATGAGAATAAATATATTTAAAGTAAATGTAATGAAAGCTATATAATTTTTTTAGTACAGATTTAATATTTTACATTTTTATGAAATATTCATTGATTTTTATTAAATAGTTATTTTTTATTTTAAAATATAAATAAAAATTTGTAGATGCAGTATTATATTATTTAATAATTTCGAAAGATTATAAGACATCAATAAATATATGGTAGATTGTTTTCGTTTAGACTGTAATTATACATAATTATGTAATTAAAAAATATTTTAGTGAAAATAAATATATATTAGTATATATTATAGGATGAATAAAATTTCTATTCCTATTTTTTAAATAATTAATTTAATGCTATTAATATTTATATAAATTTTAATTATATTTTAATTCTAAATATAATTTTTTAAATTATATTTAGAATTAAATCATAAGAACATTGGGAAGTTTGAATATATAATTGATTATTGTTTAGTATTGGTTTATTATGTAGTACTGCTTGTATCCAAAAGTTATTTTTTTCTATTTGACAGGATTGTAGTACGGTTCCTACCTGTTTACGGTGTTTATTTTTCATTTGAATTACTAAATGATCACCTATAATAGGTAATCGATTATGTTTATTCCAGTTTATAGTTCCTGTTAATTTACGTAATGTCTGTTTATTTAGTTTATAATGTTGGATTCGTGCAATTAATTCTTGACCTAGATAACAACCTTTACTAAAACTAATTCCTCCTAATAGGTCCATATTGGCTGATTGAGGAAAAAAACATTCACTTGTTGTACAATCAATATATGGGTATCCTGCTTCAATATCTAAAGACATCCATTGATAATAATTATTATATTGAGCAGATAACGAATTAGCTTTTTTCAGTAAAGAAGTAAATAACAAATTATCTTCAATAATTAATAAAAATCTTTCTTGTGGTAAAGGAAAATAAAGTAAGCTAATTCCTTCATAATGTACTATTGTGTTTTTTTGATCTGGAAGTATTTTAAAAAATGTATTTAAATATTTTTTTGTATTTGATCCAGCTATTCCGATAAGAATTATATTATAGTTTGGTGTGATAGTTACATCTGAAAATATTGCATATTTTTTCATGAATTCAATTTGTTTGTGGCATATATTTTTAGGCTCAATGAATACTAATTCATTTTCTTTTGAATAAAATACATACATATTAGTAATCATTTTTCCTTGGGCATTACAATGAGCGGAAAAAATATATTTATTTTTATTTAAATTTTTAATATCACAAGTAAACTGATTGTGTAAATATTGTATAGAATCTGTTCCATGTAATTTTATTAGTATCCAATTTTCTAAAGATATTATGGTTAAAGGTAATGTTGAAGAAGGCATTGATAACTTTTTAGGAAAAATTACATTAGGTAACATTTTTAAATTTATTAGAAATTAATTATAATATTTTTTACAAGTTCATTGTGTTATTATCGATAAATATAACTCTATATATTATAAACAAATGTAATGTACATTGCATTAATATTGTATAAAAAAAAAGATACTTTATATAAATTTATATATAAAAATAATTTATTTTTATAAGGACCAAGATAAAAATGATTGTTAATTTTGATATAACTCAACAAAAAATTAAAAAAGCTTTAGATAAAATACGTGTTTTTAAAGATAATTTTTGACTATGATAATAAAAAGAAATTGTTGAAAAGTATGAAAATTAAATTAGAATCTGTTAGTACGTGGAAAAATTTGGATAAAGCAAAAATTTTAAATAAAAAAATTTTTTCTTTAGATTCATTAATACAATTAATAGATAGGATTTTTAAAAATTTGACAGATTTAAATGATTTAATTGAATTAACAAAAGATGGAGATTCGTTAATTGAAGAAATTTATAATCAACTAATTGAGTTAGAAGATGCGTTTGTTCATTTAGAAGTGTATCAAATGTTTTCTAACAAATATGATGATAGCAGTTGTTATATAGATATTCAATCAGGATCTGGAGGAGTAGAAGCTCAAGATTGGGCAAATATGTTATTGCGTATGTATTTAAAATGGTTAAATAATAAAGGTTTTTATGCTAAAATTACTACAGAAATTGTAGGGGAATTTTCAGGAATAAAATCTGCTACTGTTAAAATAGTAGGACCTTATGCATATGGATGGTTAAAAACAGAGTCTGGTGTTCATAGATTAGTGCGTAAGAGTCCTTTTGATTCTGGTGGGAAAAGGCATACATCTTTTGCTTCGGTTTTTGTGTATCCAGAATTAGATGAAAATATCAATATTGATATTAAATCAGAAGATTTGCGTATTGATGTATATAGAGCTTCTGGAGCTGGAGGTCAACATGTTAATAGAACAGAATCTGCAGTTCGAATTACTCATATTCCAACGAATATTGTAACTCAATGTCAAAATGATCGGTCTCAACATAAAAATAAAAATCAAGCAATTAAGCAGCTTAAGGCAAAATTATATAATTTGGAATTACAAAAAAAAAAAATTGAGAGCAAAATGAGGGAAAGTGAAAAATTAGATATTACATGGGGCAACCAAATACGATCTTATATTTTAGATGATTCTAGGATTAAAGATTTAAGAACAGGTTTAGAAAAACGTAATATTAAAGCTGTGCTAAATGGAGATTTGGATGATTTTTTAAAAATGAGTATAAAAAAATTAAACAAGATTATATAATGTCTAAGCATATTGATTTAAAAAATTATTTGCATAAAAAAGAATTAAACTATAATAATGATGAATTTTTAATTCGTAAAAAAAAGTTGTTGAAAATACGAAAAGTGGGTATTGCATTTCCTAATAAATTTCGTCGTAATTATACTTCTAATCAGTTACATAAAAAGTATGCTCATAAGACTAAAGAGGATTTAACTATTCTTGATTTGGAAGTAAAAATTGCAGGTCGTATAATAGCTCGACGAATTATGGGAAAAGCATCTTTTATCGTGTTAAGGGATGGAGATTGTTGTATTCAATTATATATAACCATTGATTCATTAGAATTTAAGCAAATATATGAAAATGATTTAAAACAATGGGATTTAGGAGATATAATTGGAGCACAAGGTATACTATTTAAAACTCGTACTGGAGAATTATCTATACGTTGTTATAGTATTATTCTTCTTTCTAAAGCTTTGCATCCGTTACCAAGTAAATTTCATGGTTTAAATAATTTAGAAATAAAATATCGTCAAAGATATGTAGATCTAATGTCCAATGAACAATCTTTTAAAATATTTAAAAAACGTTCTTTAATTATATATAAAATACGACAATTTATGCAGAAAAATGGTTTTATTGAGGTAGAAACACCAATGATGCATACAATTCCGGGTGGAGCAATAGCTCGTCCTTTTATAACTTATCATAATAAATTAAAAATGAATATGTATCTTCGTATTGCTCCAGAATTATATTTAAAAAAATTAATAGTAGGTGGTTTTGATAAAATATTTGAAATAAATCGTAATTTTAGAAATGAGAGTATATCCCCATATCATAATCCTGAATTTACTATGATGGAAATTTATATGGCTTATTCTGATTATCAAGATATGATATGTTTTACTCAAAAGTTATTTACAGAATTAGTAAAAAAAGTATTAAAAAATAATATTGTTAAATATGGTGAATATAATTTAAATTTTAAAGAACCCTTTATACAAATGACTATAAAAGAGGCTATTACGTATCATTTACCAGAAGTTGAATCAAAAAATATACATCATAAATCAACTATTGTTGATATTTTGAAAAAATTTCGAATTCAATTTGATAAAGATTGGTCATTAGAAAAGTTACATATGGTTCTTTTTGAGGAAATAATATCTAAAAAAATTATTCAACCGACTTTCATTACTCATTATCCAACAGAATTATCTCCATTAGCACGGTGTAGTGATAATAATCCAAAAGTTGCTGATCGTTTTGAATTATTTATTGCTGGATGTGAAATAGGCAATGGTTTTTCAGAATTAAATGATCCAGATGATCAAAAGGATAGATTTTTACAACAAATACAAAAAAAGTTAGTTAATAATGATGAGAATATAATAGATAATGATATAAACATTTTTAATTGTTATGATGCAGATTATATAACTGCATTGGAGTATGGTTTACCTCCTACTGCGGGAATAGGAATAGGTATCGATCGGTTAGTAATGTTATTAACTAATCAACATAATATTCGTGATGTGATTTTATTTCCTACTTTACGTCCAAGATAAATATAGTACATATAGTATGGTTGTTGTATTATCAATTATTATTTTTAATATAAAGAATATTTATATTTTATATTAATTTAGTTTATTGGCAATATGATTAATTAAAGATAAATATATGTGATGTTTTATTTTAGTTTTTTAATTTTTTAGTATTAATAATATTTTAAATATATAAAATTTATTATGTCTCCAAATGTTATTAATGAATTGTTGCGTGTTCAAAATTACAGTAATTTGAAGAAATTATATCAAAAATATAAAGGACCCGTATGGGTATATGATGCATCAATTATTGTTAATCGTATTACTCAATTGAAACAATTTGATATTATACGTTTTGCCCAAAAATCTTGTTCTAATATTCATATTTTAAAACTTATGAATAATAATGGGGTCAAAATTGATGCTGTTTCATTAGGGGAAATAGAGCGTGCATTATTAGCTGGTTTTGAGTTTGGTAAAAAAAAATCTGAAATTGTTTTTACTGCAGATATTTTAGAAGAAGAAACTTTGTTAAGAATATTGGAATTAAATATTCCTGTTAATATAGGATCTCTTGATATGATAATTCAATTAGGATCAAGATCTCCTGGACATGAAGTGTGGATACGTATAAATCCAGGATTTGGTTATGGCCATAATAATAAAACTAATACGGGAGGAGAAAACAGTAAACATGGAATTTGGCATGAAGATATACCTATGGCTTTATTTTATATCCGTAGATATAATCTGCAATTAATTGGATTGCATATGCATATTGGATCTGGAGTTCATTATAGTCATTTATCTAAAGTATCAAGTGTTATGATAGAACAGATTTTAAAATATAAAATAGATTTGCAAGTTATTTCTTCTGGAGGAGGATTAACGGTACCATATAAATTTAATGATGAAATTATTAATATAAATAATTATTTTAATATTTGGAATAATGCAAGAAAATATATTAGTAAATATTTAAATCACGCAGTAAATTTAGAAATTGAACCTGGTCGGTTTCTTGTGGCTGAATCAGGAATATTGATTGCTCAAATTCGTGCAGTAAAGAGCATGGGGACTCGACGTTTTGTATTAATAGATGCTGGATATAATGATTTAATGCGTCCTGTTTTATATGGTAGTTATCATCATATTTCATTAATTCCTGGAGCAGATAACGATAAAAATACTATAATATCTCAAGAAGAATTTAGTGATGTAGTAATAGGAGGTCCTTTATGTGAATCAGGAGATATTTTTACTCAAGGAGCAAATGGAGAGGTTTTATCTAGAAAATTGCCTTCTTCGGCTAAGGTTGGAGATTATCTGATTTTTCATGATACTGGAGCATATGGAGCTTCAATGTCTTCAAATTATAACACTCGTCCATTATTACCGGAAATTTTATTAGAAAATGGTAAATTTATAGAAATTAGACGAAAACAAAAATTAGAAGAGCTATTTTCTTTAGAAATTTTAAAATAAAATTTATAAAGTAATAAAGATATTTTAAAAAACTATATTTATGTTAAATATAAATTGTTATGCTGTTGTTTTGTTTGAAAGTAAAAATTGATTTTTATATAAAATTTAAATACTAAAATTATTAGTATTAATTCGATAATAACAAAAGCATTGTTTGTTAATAGTATATGAATTAAAGTTTATTATTAGATTTTAAAAAATTGAGGTAATGGAGTAGTGATTGATAGTAATGGGTATCGATTAAATGTAGGAATAGTATTATGCAATGCATATGGACAAGTATTTTTGGGAAAAAGACATAAGCAACGTTCTTGGCAATTTCCTCAAGGAGGAATTGATGTTGGGGAAACTCCAGAACAAGCGATGTATAGGGAATTATTTGAAGAAATAGGGTTAAATTATTATGATGTGTGTATATTATCAGCTACTCGTTGTTGGATAAGTTATAGATTACCTACTTCATTAATACGATGGAAAATCCAACCTGTGTGTTTTGGGCAAAAACAAAAATGGTTTTTATTAAAGTTGTTATCTAAAGATACTAAAATTAATATGCAACAAGGGGGTAGTGATACATTTGATTCTTGGAAGTGGGTTAGTTTATGGTATCCAATACGTAGGGTAGTTTTTTTTAAAAAACATGTATATAGAAAAGTTATGAAAGAATTTGTTAAATCTATTTTATCTTAATAATTTGATAGGTTATTTTGTTTTATAAAAGTTTAACATTAGTAATTTTTATTTTTTTTGAATATCCATATTTTATTTTAATAGTTAAATGAATATAATGAATATATTTTATTACTAATATATTTATTAATATGCAATGTTTTTATACTCCAAACTTTGATCCTATTATGCTTAGAATAGGGCCAATTTCGTTGTATTGGTATGGGATGATGTATGTGTTAGGGTTTATGTTTGCTGTATGGTTGTTAACTCACCCTAAGTATCCTCTAAATACTTTTTTTTGTAATAAAAAAGAAATAGAGTATTTATTATGTTTAAATTGTTTAGGGGTTTTAATAGGAGGTCGAGTTGGATATGTATTATTTTATCAATGGCCTTTTTTTTATTATCAAAATATGTTATGGATCTTAAAAGTTTGGGAAGGTGGCATGTCTTTTCATGGTGGGCTATTAGGTGTAATAATATCAGTAAAATGGTTTTCGTATTGTAAAAAGCAATCATTTTTTCGAGTATCTGATTTTATAGTACCCGCAGTTCCGTTTGGTTTAGGTTTGGGGAGATTAGGTAATTTTATTAACGGAGAATTATGGGGACGTGTAACTACTGATGTGCCTTGGGCTATGTTATTTAGTAATTCTTTTTATCAAGATTTAATAGAGCTAAGAAATCATCCAGAATGGAGTTTATTGTTTAATTACTATGGAGCTCTACCTAGACATCCTTCTCAATTATATGAAATGATTTTGGAAGGTATAATTTTATTCATTTTTATTTGGTTATATATTTCTAAATCGAGACCTGTTGGTAGTATATCGGGGTTATTTTTAATTTTATATGGATTATTTCGATTAATTGTAGAATCTTTTCGTCAACCTGATAGTCATATAGGATATATTGGTGATATTGTTACTTTAGGGCAAATTTTGTCTTTACCTATGATCTTATTTGGAGGAATAATTATATTTGCTTCTTATAAAAATTTTTTTAAATAAATTTTTATAGAATTTAGTATAAGTATTTTAATTATTATGAATTAATTGGTTTGTAACAATGCAATGTAAGATAGATATTATTATTTCTTTGTATTCTTTTAATATTATAACTTGTATATTTGCACAAATGATTATATGAGTATATTTATTATGAATTCTAAATAAATAGAAATATATTCCTTGCTATATAAAAGGATGTGTTTATAAGTAATTTTTAGTTTTCTTATTTGTTCATGAAATTATGTTTACGATTTATCATTCTAATTGTATAGAGTTATTTATGAAATTTGTAACTGATATAATGTCGTATTATCAATCATCTAATCCTTTAAACCCTGAAATTATATTAACAGAACATAAAATTACAGCACAATGGATAGAAAAAGAATTAACAAATAATTTCGGGATTGCAGCAAATATAAAATTTATTAATATACGAGCTTTTATACAGAAAATTTCTGTAGATATTTTATCTAATAAAAATAATGTGATAATTAGTAGTTTTTGTGATGATTCCATGTATTGGAAGTTTATGGAAATTTTGCCTAAATTATATTCGAATACACAATGTTCTATTATTCAAAAATATTTGAGTTTTGATATTCATCAAAAAAAACTTAGTCAGCTTTCTGAAAAGTTGGTTAATTTATTTTCAGAATATTTAATATATCGACCGGATTGGTTAGATATATGGAAATCTAAAAAATTAATAGATAATTTAGATGATAAAGAGCATCAGATTTGGCAATCAGAGGTATGGCGTGTCTTTTTAAATGATATACAGCAAAAATTACAAAAATTTAATTCTGTATATCATTGTATGTTATTTTTGGAGAAAAATTTTAATAATATCAATTGGAACAAATTACCTAATAGAATTTTTATTTATGGTATTACTTCTATTCCATTGATATATTGGAGAATATTAAAATTATTGAGTAATCGAATTGATATTTATTTATGGATTATTAGTCCGTGCGAAAATAGTTGGAATCAAAAACAATGTTATGATGTATCTAAGTTTTTGAAGAATAATTTCATTTATGATGATAATCGATTTGATAACAATAATATTTGCAAACAATTAAAACCTCATTTGTTGAATTCTTGGGGAAAAATTGGTAAAGATACATTATCTCTATTATGTAAATTGCAGCCACTGTTTGAAATTAAGGCTTTTAGATATCCTCAAACAAATTCTATATTGCATATTTTACAAAGAAATATTTTAGAATTTCAAAATAAACATTTAGATAATACAAAACAGTTGTCTTCTGTTTTAATAAAAAGAAAAATTTTTCAAAAATATATCTTAAATCCATTAGATCAATCTATCACTTTTCATAAATGTTACAATATTCAACGAGAAATAGAAGTTTTGCATAATAATTTATTATTAATGTTATCTAATGATCCAAATTTATTACCTGGTGATATAGTGGTAATGGCGCCTAACATTAATGATTATATTTCAGAAATTAAAACTGTTTTTGATAATGTATTTAATAGAAAATTACCATTTTCTATTTCTAATAATAGTAATTATAGTATTCATCCAATTGTATCTAGTATTTTAAGTATATTAGATTTATCAAATAGTCGTTTTACTGCTGAAGAAATTTTATCACTTTTATCAGTATCATCAATCGCTTCTAAATTTAATATTAATGATGAAGAAATAAATATATTGCGTTTATGGGTGCAAGAATCTGGAATTAGATGGGGTTTAGATGAAAATACTATTAAAAATTTGAATATGCCAATTACTGATCAGAATACTTGGTACTTTGGATTAAAAAGAATATTGTTGGGTTATGCAATAAAAAGTAAGAGTAATAGTGGATTATGGGAAAATATTTTTCCATATGATTATATACATAAAGAATGTATAGATATTATTACAGGATTAGTAAAATTTTTAGAAACATTAAAAAAATGGAGGAATCGTTTAAATTATTCTTATACGTTAAAATATTGGTTATTAAATTTTCAAGAAATGATTAATGATTTTTTTTGTGTTAATAAGTTAGATACAAAAGATAATAGAGCTTTATTTGTGCTAAAAACTCATTGGATTAATATTTTAGAAATAGGTGTAAAATTGGGATATTCTAATACTGTTCATATTAGTATATTAAGAGATAAATTAATCCATAAATTAGAAACTCAAAATATGAGTTCTCAATTTTTGCCAAATGTTATAAATTTTTGTAATATTACCCCTATATGTTTTATTCCTTGTAAAATTTTATGTCTTATAGGTATGAATTCTGATGTTTATCCTAGATATCAATTTTTATATGATTTCAACTTGATGCGAAAAGAAATAAGATGTGGAGATGATAATATACGACAAGAAAATGATTATTATATATTTTTATTGTTATTTTTATTACCTAAAATTCGAATATATTTTAGTTTTGTAAATCAATTTATCGATGGAGTAAGTATTAGTAATCATCCATCAATATTAATTGGTGAGCTTGTAGAATATATTGCTCAAAATTTTTGTTTAATAGAAAATCAAGATTTAAATGTGCAAGATAATATTAAATGTATACAAAAGCATTTATTTTATACTTATAGTCAAATGCCATTTAGTTTTATTAATTTTACTTTAAATTCTAAAACGCCTAGTTTTGCTGATGAATGGATATGTGCTGCTAATATTGATGGAAATTCAGATATGTTATTAACTGATTTTAATTTTATTAGTTCATTACCATATATTAGTATATCTACAATGTTAGTTAGTGATTTGTTTAATTTCTATAAACATCCAGTGCGTATGTGGTTTCAAAAACGTTTACATGTATATTTTTATCAATATAAGTATAATAAATTATTTAATGATGAAGTTTTTTCTGTAGATGCATTATGTAGGTTTAAAATTAATACTAAGTTACTTAATTATTTAATATATAAAAAAGATATTAATGTATTGTATGATGAAATTTATGCATCTGGTATATTTCCTCGTGAATCATTTAGCAAATTGTATTGGATAAAGCAAGTTGAACAAATGAGTATTTTAGCAGATCAAATTAAAAAATATTATTTACCCAATTCTAATACAGTACTTGATTTAAATGTTTTTTTAGAATTTCAAAATGTTGTCTTGACTGGTAAATTAAGTTCAGTTCCGATAAATGGATTAATACGTTGGAAATCTTCTAAACTTTCTATGCAGGATTGTTTTTTAATGTGGATAGAACATTTGGTATATTGTGCTTCAGGAGGCAATGGAGATAGTAGATTATTTGGTATTAATAGTATATGGCATTTTCCTTATTTTAATAAAATACAAGCAAAAGAGTTGTTATATCCTTTAATTACAGGTTATTGCTCCGGAATAAATATTCCTTTGATATTATTATATAAATCTGGAGGTACTTGGATGAACTATATGTTTAATTGGAATGATAAAGTTATTTATTCAGATCAGATTACACAAAAGAAAGCTCGACAAAAATTAATACAAGTGTGGCAGGGCAATAATATTTTCAATGAATCTTTTCATGGTATTGGAGAAAGTCATGATTTTTATTTAAGAAAACTTATTCCATTTGATTTAAAGGAAAATCATATACAAATAATTATTGATAACGCAAAATATTATTTTTTTAATGTTATGAAATATAGAATATTGGGATGTAATGAGTTTAATTAAAATTTTTTAATATTTAGCAAAATAATTTTTGAATTATAATTTTGTTAAATGAAGTTTTAAGGTAAATTAGGAGATGAATAAGTATTATTTTTTATTCTATCAAATAATCCGCTGTAACGTTGGGTAATGGAATTAATGGTGTGTATTAATACGTCATTTGTTGCATATAAAATAAGTTGTTGTTGAGCTCTAGTAATAGCAGTATAAAGTAGTTCTTTTGTTAAGATTATCGTAGGTATGTTAGGTAATATGATAGCAATTTTTTTAAATGAAGATCCTTGAGATTTATGTATAGTAATTGCAAAACATGTTTCATAATCTGGTAATTGATTAGTTTGTACAATTTTAATTTTATTGTTTGGTAGAAGAAAATAAGCAGATAAACGATCTTGATGTGTATCAGGTAATAAAATTCCAGTATCTCCATTACATAATTCTAGTGATGGTTCGTTATGTAGAATAATTATAGGTTTTCCTATATAATTACCCGAATTATTTTGTATTATCAATTTCTTTTGATAAAGAAACTGTTCAATATAATAATTTAATCTTATTGATCCAAATAGTCCATGTCTGAACGCACATAATATTCTATAATTATCAAATATTTTTAAGATATTTACTATAGATATTTTTTTACATTGTATTTTGTTTAGGTAATGATAATATTCTTTGGCACAATTTATAATCATATTAATATAATCTTTTTCATTTTTAAGATATATATAAGATAAGTCAGTATATTTTTTTGAATTAAGTATAGATAATGTTTGTTCATAATCACCTAGGTTTACAGCAGCTGCTATTTGTCCTATCCCAGAATTTTTATCGAATCTATAGTTTGTATTCAGAATACATATTCCATCAGAAATATTATTACTGTAGGAATATTTTGTACTATTAGAATGTTTAACAGTGAAAATAGCAGAGGAATATTGAGTAAATTTCATGAGTTTTTTTTGAAGTTTGGCAGAATATTGAATGTTAGAAAATTGACATATATCTTTAAAAACAGATCCAGGTTCTATTGAATATAATTGATGATGGTCTCCTGAAAAAATAACTTTTACATGTGTAGGTAAAATTTCAATTAATTGAGATAACATAGATGAACTTAGCATAGAAGATTCATCAATAATTATGTAATCTGCATTCAAAGTATTATTATATTGATTTTCTTTTTGTTGATCAGAAGCATTATTGATTAAATTGTGTAAGGTGGTGGCTTTTAATTTTAATATGTGTTTACAAATGTTGTTTGATTGATTAAAACTATTTAATTTACTATAACAAGAAAAGGTTAAAATGTTTGCTGCTTTTCCTGTTGGAGCAATCATTTTTATACGTAAGTTATTGTCGTATAATAATAGTGCTGTAATTATTGTAGCTATAGTTGATGTTTTTCCAGTACCAGGACCTCCAGAAATTAATATTCTAGAATTTATAAAACTAAGGACGGTAGCTATTTTATGCCAATTGATTTGTTGTTGAGCATAAGAAGTTTCAGGAAATAATTGTTGTATAATATTTATTATTTTGGTAGAAGAATGTTTGTTAAAATCATTATAAGAATTGTTAAAAAATTTAGCTATCGTACATTCATCTTGCCACATTCGATATAAATATAAACGATTATTATCTAATACTAAAGGAGAGGTATACGACCCATTTCCTACTGCAGATAAAGATAGTAAAATTTCTTGCCAATCATCTACTGATAATTTTTTTATTTTTTTTAAAATTTCGAAGTTTAACAATGAATGATAGCATTGATATAATTTATTAGAAGCGAGTATATGTATAGGTAGACAAGTATGCCCTAGTCTAACATGTGCGCTTAAACATGCGCTAGCTAACATTAGTATTATTTTTTTTATATTTTTAATATTATCATTATAATTTTGGTAATTTTTAGAATTGAATACTGATGCAACTAGTGTTTTAGCAAATTGAAGATCTAAAGCATTATTACATAAATTTGCGTTCAATTTATATTTAGATAATTTTTTTTCCATGTTTTATATAGTTAGTTTATGTTTTTTATACAATTTAAATAATATTATGTAATAATGTGTTTAAAATATAATTTTTAATTAATTTAAATTTTGAGTATCAACAATATGTAAAATTTTTGTGTAATTTGTTGTGATTTTGATAACTTAAAATTATTATGTGCAATAATAATTTTGGGGATTTATCTATTTAATTGTTTGTAGTATTATTATGACAAGAAAATTTCACAATTATTAATTTTAAGAAATAAGATTATTTAGTTTTTGTATAAATTTCCAAGATGGACGATGAAAAAAAATACCATTTTTGTATGATATACCATCCATTCCTCTTATGAATAAATAATAAATTCCTCCAAAATGTTGTTCGTAATCATACAAAATTATTTTATGTTTTAAAAATTTATGTATGGCTATAGTATAAAGTTGATATTGTAATTCGTAACGATATTTAATGATAGCTGATTCTATAGAGGAACGATTGTAGAAAGAATTATTTGTTCCTAACCAATTAGTTTTATAATCTAATAAATAATATTTATTGTTCCAATAAAACACTAAATCAATAAATCCTTTTAACATTCCAGTAATATCTGGAAAATTGATTACAGAAGATCTGCAAGATAATTGATCATAGTATTGACATAAAGAATTTAATTTTTGAGATGTTAAATCATTATCAATAGATAAATTAAATTTCATTTCAGTTTGTTTATTTAAAGAACGAATTTTTGCAAGAGTTAAATTTTGTTCATTAATTGGAGTATTTATAATGGTGTAAATCCATTGTTGAATTAGTGTTTTCCAATTTGAATGAATATTATATCTTGCCATTTGTATTTGAATCCATTGTGTATCTATGGTTTTTTTAAAAATTAATACTTTTAAAAGATCATGAAAAAAAACTCCATATATTTTTCCTTTAGGAAAGGTATGAACTGTTGGTAAATTTAATTGAGTATTTTTTTTTTCTGTAAAATTAGAATTTAAATTAATTTTATGTAATTCCTGCGAGTTTAAATGTAATAATGTAGAATAGTTAATATTGTCAACGTTATTATTAATAGATTTTAAATGACTATAACTTGTGATTTGCCATGAATTATTGTAAATTTGTACTGGTGAAGGTTTCCATATTTTAGAAAATAAATGTAATTGTGGTTTTGTAGTAGATTGTATTGTTGTGTTAAATGTATTTTTTTGAGTTGTATTTTTGGAAACTATACGAAGAGAAATATCTCCGTTAGATCGAACACTAAGTTTTTGTAAATATTTTTGTAGTGATTTTGCAGTATCAGGTGTATTGTTTTGAATTAAATATCCTAAAGCACTTCGATGTAAATCTGTAGGTTTATTGGATGTATTTTTATTGTATTTATGTATTAAAGGAGCTATACCTATAGAACAGTGGTAAATACTACGTGTTATAGCTACATATAATAATCTTAAGTCTTCTGACAAACGATTTATATCTAATAAATTTGTGTTATATTTTAATAAATTATGATTATTTTTCAGGTTTAATTGATATTCTTCTAATTGAGTAGTAAAAGTTTTTTTCTTATTAAGATTAAAGCTTGCTGCAAATGGCAGTAATGTTAATGGGAATTCTAATCCTTTGGATTTATGTATCGTGCTTATTTTTACACAATTGCGATCATCTATATTAGATCGTATCATATAATTAACAGATTTTTTTTCATGTCGGTTTAGAGGTTGATTTATTTTTAATTCTAACCATATTATTAATTCATATTCAGTATTAAACTGTTTAGAAACATTATTTAATAATTCTCCTAAATGTAAAATATTGATTAAACTGCACTTTCCTGATGGTGTAGATAGCAATTTTTCGGGAATTTTATAATTAAAAATTATTTTTTGAATCATAGATAATATATTATTATTTTTCCAAATAAAATAATATTTAGAAAATTCATCAATTATTTGATCCCATTTTAGTGTGTTATTGTAAATATTATTTATATATAATGAATTTAATCCAAAAAAAATAGTTGTAAGAGCAGGATAAATGGTTTCTTGTTTTGGAAATAAAATAGCTCTTAATAATAACAGTAATTCATAGGATTCTATAGTTTCAAAAATATTTTTTCGAGTAGATAAAAATATAGTAGATATATTAATTTTTAATAATTCTAATCTTATTAAAGTAGCTTCTAAATAATCGCGTACTAAAATAGTAATATCTGATATTTGCAATATTTTTCTGGAACTATTAGTTTTTAACCAAATTGATTTATTTTTTATATGATATATAAATTTGTTTAAAGTTATAGCACATTCTTTTGCCATTATAGTTTTATAATCGTTTTTAGTAACACATTTATTTATATATAACCAAAAACACATAGATGATTGAGGTTTATTATTTATTATGAGTTGATGCATATTATTTTTGTAAGCAGATTTTGATTCAATAAACGGAATATCCTTAAATATAAAAGGATTGTTATTAGTAGTAGACTGAAATAATTTATTGACAGCGTTAATCATTCCGGGGGATGAACGCCAATTAATATTTAGATTATATTTATAAGATAAATTGCGACGTATTTTCATATATGTAGATACATCAGCCCCTCGAAAACTATAAATTGCTTGTTTAGGATCTCCTATTAAGATTAAACCATTTTTTTCAGATCTATCGGAATATAATGCATAAAAAATTTTATACTGATTTAAATCAGTATCTTGAAATTCATCTATTATTGTAACTGGATAGTATTTTAGTATTTTTTTAGTTAATTTTTTATGTTTATTTTCAATACCGTTATTTAACAAAATTGTAATAATATTATCAAAAGTTATTTGAGATTTTGAAGTGATACCCACACGTAAATTGTTGTGAATATCATTTATAACTGTATTTAATATTAAGAATTTGAATGATGATAGTTTTTGATATAATTGTTCTATTGAATTAAATAAATAAAAAACGCAAAAATTTTTGAGATTTGTATTTGTATTCAGTATAGATGATCTGAAACGCTTTAAAATATGAGGGATTATATGATTACATGTTGGTTGTTTACTCCATTGTTCAATTATTTTTATCCATGTTATTAAATTTTTTTTGTTATATATTTTTTTGTTGATACAATTATTATTGTTAATGGTACTAATTATTTTATTTTGTGTTTCTGACCATTGTGTTTTTATATTATTTATATAAATAAGTATTTGATTATAATATATAGAAATATGTTTGTTTGGTTGAGTAAAAAATTTAAAATTCAGTATTTTAAATTTTTTATTATATACTATATATGGATATACATCTTGTAATAATTCTTCTGGATTATTCCAAAATTCTTGAATAAAACTAGTTATATTAAGTGGTAATTCATAAAAATAACGTCTCCAAAAGTCGTAACATATTTGACGATATAATATAAATTCATTTTCTATAATAGATGTGTTAAATGGAATATTTAATTCTATGGTATTTTCTGTTAGTATTTTTTGACAAAATCCATGAATAGTAAAAATTGATGCTTGATGTATTTCTTTTTCTGCTATACATAATAAATGAATGGCAAGATCCATATTATGTATTTGTAGTAATAATTTTGAAAAGGTATAATCATTACTATATTTATTAATACAATCCCATCGAAATTGTTGAATACTTTTCTTAATACGTTCTCTTAAATCATATGTTGCACTTTTAGTAAAAGTTACAACAAGAATTTCTTTGACTGTCAGTGGAACTGTACAATTTGATTGAATATTATGTAAATTTAACAATAGTCTAAGATAAATGATTATTAAATTATATGTTTTACCAGTTCCAGCTGATGCTTCAATTAATCTAATGCTATTTAAAGGTAAATACAATATGTTTAAATCTTGCATAAAATTATGCAGCTATTAATAATACGGCAATTAGGATGTATAAAATGAATATAATTAATGTTCGTTAATTTTATGGAAAAGTGTTTCGTTAATTATGGTTCACGTAATAAATCATTAATTTTAGTTTTATCTTTGGTTTTGGAATCTACTTTTTTTGTTATTACTGCGCAATACGTATTAATTTCATTACTTGAATCTGAGATACTACCAGGAATCACAACTGAACCAGCTGGAATATATCCATAATGTATTTTTTTAGTATCTCGGTCATATATTTTAGTGCTTTGTCCAATAAAAACTCCCATAGCAATTACAGAACCTTCTTCTACTACAATTCCTTCCACTATTTCAGATCTAGCTCCAATGAAACAATTATCCTCAATGATAGTAGGATTAGATTGAATAGGCTCTAATACTCCTCCTATTCCTGCTCCTCCTGATATATGGGTATACTTCCCTATTTGAGCACAAGATCCTATAGTAGCCCAAGTATCAATCATTGCTCCTGTATCAATATATGCTCCAATGTTAACATACGAAGGCATAATCACTGTATTATTAGATATATACGCTCCATATCGTATAGTAGCAGGTGGAACTATTCTTAATTTTTTCTCATTAAAATTTTTTTCACTCCATTTTTCAAATTTTATTGGACATTTATCAAAAAATTTTGCGTTACCCCATGTCATTAATTTATTATCTGTAATTTTAAAAAATAATATTATTGCTTTTTTTAACCATTGATAAGTGATCCATTTATTGTTGATTTTTTCAGAAATACGGAAAATTCCTTTATCTAAGTTATCAATTGTGCTATGTATAGCATTGCGCAAAACAGGATCTACATTGTGTTTTAATATATATTCTTTTTGTGTAAAAGCATTTTCAATAATTTCTTTTAGAAAGTGTATGTTTTTTTCGTTCATAATATAAAAATTGTATTTTGTCTGTATTATTTAGAATTAATGATATGGTTATAATATGGAAGAGTTTCATTAATTCTTTTTGTTAACACTTCACATCCAGTGTCAGTAATAAGAACGGTATGTTCATATTGTGCAGATAAACTACCATCTTGTGTTCTTACTGTCCATCCATCATCTTCAGTATAAACATAACGTTTTCCTGTATTTACCATAGGCTCAATAGTAAATACCATTCCTGATTTTAATATTATACCTTCATCATCAGCATTATAATTAAGAACATGAGGGGGTTCATGAAATAATTTACCAATTCCATGTCCACAATATTCTTTAACTATAGAAAAATTTTTTTTATCAACAATCTCTTGTATGGTTTGACCAATTCTTTTTAATCTAATTCCTGGTTTAATTATATTAATTGCTGCATACAGGCTTTTTTGAGTAATCTGACACAGACAATTACTCAATTGATTTGCAGTACCTACTATAAACATTTTTGAAGTATCTGCGTGAAATCCTTGTTTGATAATAGTTACGTCTATGTTAATGATATCTCCATCTTTCAGTATTTGAGAACAATTAGGAATACCATGACAAACTATATCATTGATTGATGTGCAAATAGATTTTGGAAATCCATTATAGCCAAGAGGTGCAGCAATGGCTTTTTGTACTTTAGTGATGTAATTATGGCAAATATTGTTAATTTTTTCTGTACTAATTCCTGGAGAAATATACGGCTCAATCATCTCTAATACTTCTGCTGCTAAACGACCAGCTACTCTCATTTTTTCTATATCTTGGGATGTTTTAATAGAAATGTTCATAAGTATATGTAATTAAATTATTAATTAATATTTATAATACAACTTGTGTTTATGTGTTTCTATATATTAATTATAATTATTATTTGTACAAATAATAATTATAATTAACAAAAAACTAATACATTTTATGTAGTTTAATAATATACATTGATTCTAATAAAATCAATGTATATTGTCTATATATTAAAAATTTTATTTTTAAAGTTGATAATTTTATAAAATTTAAAATACGATATAGTCATAACAAGTTATAACGTAGTATAGTGTATTTTTATTTATTTAAAAATGAAAATATAGTAATTCATTTAATAAATATTTTAATTAAATTAAATAGGGTAAATCTATGATAGAAAAACTTTCCATATATGAAATGCTACAGGCAGGGGTACATTTTGGTCATCAGACTCGTTATTGGAATCCAAAAATGAAACCTTTTATTTTTGGAGTACAAAATAAAGTACATATTATTGATTTAGATAAAACTATAATAATGTTTAATAACGCTTTAATTGAGTTAAAAAAAATTGCAGCATCAAAAGGTAAAATTTTATTCATAGGAACTAAACGCGCAGCTCGAGAATCGATAAAAAGTACTGCATTGATTTGTGGGCAATTTTTTGTAAATCATCGTTGGCTTGGAGGTATGTTAACTAATTGGAAAACTGTACGTCAATCGATAAAACGATTAAAAGATTTAGAAAATCAATCTCAAGATGGTACTTTTAAAAAATTAACTAAAAAAGAAGCTTCAATTCTAAATCATGAATTAAGTAGTTTAGAAAATAGTTTAGGAGGAATTAAGAATATGGGAGGGTTACCAGATGCAATTTTTACAATAGGAGCAATCCACGAGCATATTGCTATAAAAGAAGCAAATAGCCTGAAAATTCCAGTTTTTTCTATAGTTGATACTAATTCTAATCCAGATAGAGTAGATTTTATTATTCCAGGAAATGATGATGCTACTCGAGCTATTAATTTATATCTAAATATCATATCTAATGTTATATATCCAGATAATCTTAATAAGGAATTAGTTTAAAATTATATATTAATTATAAGTATATTGCATATATTATATATTCAGCAATATAACTCAAGGAAACAACATGAACATTATAAATAATGATCTTATCAAAGAATTACGTAGACGTACTAATGTTAGTATTATGAAATGTAAGCACGCATTAATTAAATCAAATGGAAATATTGAATTAGCTATTGATAATTTAAGAAAATCTGGATTAAAAACTGATGTTATTAAATCAAATCGATTAACTGTATCAGGATTAATTGCAGTAAAAATTGCATCTAATAATAAAACAGGATTAATGGTTGAGGTAAATTGTGAAACTGATTTTGTGGCTCGAAATAATTTGTTTCAAGAATTTGTTAATACTATTATTAATACTGCATTAGATGAATCAATAACAAATATTAATTTTTTACGAACTAGATTTAAAGATCAACATTCCATTTTAATGAATAGTGTTGGAGAAAATGTTAAAATTAACAAATTTGTTGTATTAACAGGGAATTTTTTAAGTGCTTATGTACATAATTCAAAAATTGGTGTCATAGTAGATATTGTATTTGAAAAAAGAATAAATAAACTTTTTGCAAAATACATTGCTATGCATATTGCGGCTAGTAATCCTAAATATATTTATGTTAATGATGTTCCTGAAAAGATTATACTTAAAGAGCATCATATTCAAATGGATTTAGCAAGAGAATCAGAATCTGTTAAATCACAGAAAATTTTAGAAAAAATTGCTACAGGACGTGTAAATAAATTTATAAGTGAAATTGTATTAACGAAACAAAATTTTATTATGGATACTAATAAAACAGTTGAAAGTATATTGGATGAGAATTACATTAAAATTAAAAATTTCATCCGATTGGAAATAGGATATAATAGTTAATTTTTAATTAATTATTATACTTCTAGTATTTTTTACAAGGAATATATTTAATGATCAGTCATATGAGTCCAGTATATCGACGTATTATGATTAAAATAAGTGGAGAAGCTTTGCAAGGAACTAAAAAATTTGGAATAGACTTCATTATATTAAATCGTATGGCTTCAGAAATTAAAGAATTAATAAATATAGGAGTTCAAATAGGAATTGTGATAGGTGGTGGAAATTTTTTTAGGGGTATTAATTTAGTTAAATCTGGTATAAATAAAGTTATTAGTGATCATATTGGAATGTTGTCTACTATCATAAATGGATTAGCTATACATAATGCTTTGAATGGTGTGTATGTAGATTCTCAATTGATGTCGGCTATTCCATTGCAAGGAGTATGTGATCATTATAATTGGATGAAAGCGATTGATTTATTATCTAGTAATAGAGTAGTAATTTTTGGAGCAGGTACTGGAAATCCATTTTTTACAACTGATTCTGCTGCTTGTTTACGAGGAATTGAAATTGGAGCAGATGCAATACTTAAAGCTACTAAAGTTGATGGCGTGTTTTCTGATGATCCTGATCAATATCCTAATGATGCCATACTATATAAGCAATTGAGTTACAAAGATGTGTTGAAGCGTGAGTTGAAAATTATGGATTTAACAGCATTTACTTTAGCTAGGGATCATAATCTTCCGATACATGTATTTAATATAAATAAAATAGGTGCTTTAAAAAGAATACTAATGGGATATAAAGAGGGAACTTTAATTACTAAATAACAATACATACGTCTTATGTATTGTTATTTAATGTTTTTAAATAATTTATTTATTTTGATTATCATATATTAGAGGGGTATAACATGATGAGTAAAATTTTTAAAATTCAGGAGGATTTAAAAATTCAAATGAAAAGATGCATTGATAACTTCAAAATAAATATAAATAAAATTCATGTAGGTCGTATTTCTCCAAATATGCTAAATTTTATTACAATTGAATATTATGGATCAGTTGTACCTTTGTCTCAATTGACAAATGCTGTAGTAGAACAATCTAGAACATTAGCTATTAATGTTTTTGATGTTAATATGATTAAAACAATAGAAAAAGCTATTTTAACCTCAAATTTAGGATGTACACCTATTTCTCATGGTAATACTATCCGAATAACATTACCTGCGTTAACTGAAGAAAGGCGTCGAACTTTAATAAAAATGCTGCGAATTGAAGCAGAAAAAAGTAAAATATCTATTAGAAATATACGTCGTGTTGCTAATGATAATATAAAAATTTTTCTTAAAAATAAAGAAATTAATGAAGATAATGAGCGTTTTTTTCATAATGAAGTACAGGAATTAACTAATTTTTGGATCAAAGAAATTAATTTAATTTTAAAAGAAAAAGAATTAGAGTTAATGAAATTTTAAATATGGATTTTTTATTTCTATAGACAAAATAATTGTTTATATAACAATGTTGTATTTATTTAAATTAATTAATAGATTTTATTAATATATATGAAATATTTAACAATTTTGGGTAGTACTGGATCTATTGGTCAAAAAACCATTTCTGTGATTCAAAATCATACAGATAAATTTTCTGCTCGAGCTTTAGTAGCTAAAAATAATGTTACTATCATGACAAAACAGTGTTTAATGCTATCTCCTGAATATGCATGTATGATATGTGAAGATGCAGCAAAACAATTAAAAAGTAATTTACTTAGATTTGGGAAAAATCATATTAAAGTATTATCTGGGATTAAAAATGCGTGTGCGTTAGCAGCGCTTGACGATATAGATATGGTGATGTCTGCTATAGTAGGAATAGCAGGATTACAGCCTACTTTTTCTGCTGTAAAAGCCGGAAAAAAAATTTTATTGGCAAATAAAGAAACATTAGTTGTCGGTGGTAAATTATTTATGGAAGAAGTGCATAAATGTAATGCTAAAATTTTACCTATAGATAGCGAGCATAATGCAGTTTTCCAGAATTTACCGGAAATTTGTCAAAAAAATTTAGGTCGGTTATCTTCTTTATCCGAATATGGTATTTATCGTATTATTTTAACAGCTTCTGGAGGTGCATTTTTAGGAATGCCTATGGCACAATTGTCTACGATAACTCCAGAACAGGCTTGTGTTCACCCAAATTGGGTTATGGGTCGAAAAATTTCAGTAGATTCTGCAACTATGATGAATAAAGGACTAGAATATATAGAAGCTCGGTATCTATTCAATGCTAATCCTAATGAAATAAAAATTTTGCTACATCCTCAATCTGTTATTCATTCTATGGTTCATTATATTGATGGCAGTATTTTAGCTCATTTATCTTTTCCTGATATGAAAATTCCGATTGCGTATGCTATGGCTTACCCTAATAGAATTGCTTTAGATAATATATCTTCAAAAAAAATTCATTATGATCATAATACATGTTTTTATAATAAATTATATTGTAATGAATTAGATAGTTCAAATTATCCTTGTCTAAAATTAGCAATAGATGCAAGTATAAGTAATAATAGTCAATCTTCAATAATTATTTTAAATGCAGCAAATGAGGTAGCTGTAGAATCGTTTTTATGTAAAATGATTTCTTTTACTGATATACCGAAGATTATTGATCATATATTAAATACATTAAATTTAGATACACCTAAAAATATAGATGATATTTTAAATATTAATCAATTAGCAAAAAAAACAACGATACAATATATAATGCATGATATGTAATATTTTTTGATACGAAGTGTATTTTGTTATACTAAATTTTAATATAAATTGAATTTTTTGAGTTACTGTGAAAGATATAAAAGAACTATTATTGATTTTTTTATTATAAAGGAATTTAATATTATATGGCAAAATAATTATTTTTAATTATATATATTTATATAGTTAACATATTTAATTTGTAAAATACATAAATGTGTATTTCACATCAATATAAAAATAGTTTACGATATCTTTCCTATAATTTATTACCGAGACATGTTGCTATCATAATGGATGGTAATGGTCGATGGGCTAGAATTAGAGGAAGATTACGTATTATTGGTCATCAAGCAGGGTTTTATGCTGCTCGTCGGGCTGTTCGTTTTTCTATTCATTATCATTTTGATGCGCTCACATTATATGCTTTTAGTAGTGAAAATTGGAAACGTCCTAACTCAGAAATAGATTCTTTAATGCAATTATTTGCGTACGCATTAGACAGTGAAATATATAATCTTCATAAATATAATATTAAATTAAAAATTATTGGAGATATTAATCGATTTAATAAGGAACTACAAAATAGTATATTCAATGCTGAACAATTAACTGCTAATAATAATGGTTTAAATTTAAATATTGCTGTAAATTATGGAGGAAGATGGGATATTATTCAAGGAGTAAAGAAGATTGCTATACAAGTACAGAAAGGAATTTTAAATCCATATCATATCAATGAAAATTTATTACGCCAATATATTTGTATGCACGATTTGGTTCCAGTAGATTTAGTCATTAGAACTGGAGGTGAACATCGTATTAGTAATTTTTTATTATGGCAAATAGCATATGCTGAGTTATTTTTTACAGATATATTATGGCCTGATTTTAATGATGTAGTTTTTAAAGACGCATTACATGCTTTTATGAAGCGAGAGAGACGTTTTGGAGATAGTACTTTTATATAATTAATTTCTAATATGTAAAAGGTATTTTTAAAAAATAACATATACTATAAGGAGTATATGCTATGTTATATAATCGTATAATTAGTATTCTTGTATTAATTCCTGTTATTATTTTTGCATTATTTTTTTCATCTACGACACAATTTTTATTATTATTATTTATTATGTGTTTAATTAGTTCATGGGAATGGGGAAACTTAATGAATTTTTCTTTGAAAATATATTATGGATGGATGGGGATTATGTGTATTTTGTTATATATTATTATGACTTTGGTCACATCAAATTACTCATATCTTAATAATTTTTGGTTTATTTTATTTGGTTTCTTTACTTTGATTATGTTATGGTGGATTTTTATGTTAATTTTAGTAATACTTTATCCTTATTTTCCTATTTGTTGGGATAAGTTTAATGTATTGCGTTTTTTATTTGGAATATTCATGATTTTGCCTTTTTTTTTAGGAATATTAATATTGTATAGATTTAATTTTTTTAATCATAATATAAATGGAAAATTATGGTTATTGTATGTCTTAGTACTAGTTTGGATTAATGATTCTACTGCATATCTTATTGGCCGTATGATAGGAAGGTATAAATTGTTGCCATATGTGTCTCCACAAAAAACTTGGGAAGGATGTATTGGGGGTATATTAACTTCAACAGGAATAGCTTGGATACTTAGTCGATACATTATAATAAGTACCGACTATTATAGTTTTTATATAATATTAGCTTGTTTTATAAGTACTATTTTATTTTCTATAATAGGTGATTTAACTGAAAGTATGTTTAAACGATTATCTGGAATGAAAGATGTAAGTAATTTAATACCAGGTCATGGAGGATTTTTAGACCGAATAGATAGTTTGCTTGCTGCTATTCCTATTTTTACTACTTTTTTTTTATTATTAACACATACTAATATTATTTTAAAATAAGAGATGGAATAAGTATGGCGATTTTATTGCATTATTTATGGAATTTAATAGCGTTTATTATTACAATAAGCATATTAATTACAATACATGAGTATGGGCATTTTTTAGCAGCACGATTTTTTAAAGTAAAAGTAGAGCTGTTTTCTATTGGATTTGGTCCAGTTTTGTGGAATTGGACATGTTCAAATGGCACTAAGTATATCATTTCTGCAATTCCGTTAGGAGGTTATATAAAATTATTTGACGCACCTTCTGATCAAATTATTAAAAAATCTCGTGATTCTATCATAGAAAACATCGTTGTTGAAAATCATTCGTTTTGCTCTAAACATATTTGGAAACGTAGTGTTATAGTAGTTGCAGGTCCTGTTTTTAATTTTATATTTGCTATATTATTATTTACATTAGTAAATATTATAGGTTTATCTACTTATAAACCTATAATTAATTATATTTTACCTCATTCTATTATTGATCAATCTGGAATACCAGTGAAATCAGAAATTAAATATATAAATAATACTAAAGTTTCTGATTGGGAATCTACACGTTTTGAGATTTTAAATAACATAAATAAAGAAAAAATTCTCATTACTGTACAATTAAATAATGAAAATGACTCCCTTAAAACATATACCGTGCATTTACCTGTCAATTGGAATGATCAATCTATTATTAACGATTCTCATGATCCATTAGTAACGTTAGGTATTTTCCCTGATATTTTATATATGACTACAATTGATTCAGATTCGGAGTTATATTGTGTTAATAAACAAAATTTATTAAAAATTGATGATAAAATCTTATTGATTAATAAACAACCAATATATAATTGGGGTTTATTTACCCAAACTATAAAAAATAATTCAGAACAAACATTTCAGGTAGTTATAGAAAGAAATAAACATTTATTATATCTATATGCGATATTGGGTGATAAAAATTTGATTAATTCTAGCGCTGTTAAAGATAACACTTATTTCTTTTTAAGAAGCAATTCTATTATAAATGCTCAACATTTAGAAATTAAAAAGTATGGATTATATGATTCGATTTTTCAGGCTTGGAATAAGACTAAAAAATTAACTTTTTTTACAGTTAATTCATTGTTTCAGTTGATTTTGGGAAAAATTAAAATAACTAACTTGCACGGTCCAGTTGCAATAGCTCAAGAGGCATTACGATCAATGTGTTCTGGATTTTGTTATTATTTGATGTTTTTAGCTGTGGTTAGTATTAATTTGGGTATTATTAATTTATTTCCTTTCCCGGTATTGGATGGGGGGCAGTTATGTCTATTATTAGTTGAAAAAATAAAAGGTGCTCCATTGTCTAAACTGATACAAAACATTAGTTATATCATTAGTGTAATGATATTAATATTTGTTACTATAATAGCTTTATATAATGATATTGTTTAGTAATATGTAAGCGCGTAATAAACATATTTAGTTGTACGATAATAATATTATGAAAAAAGTGATTATAGTATTTTTGTTATTTATGAGCGATATAACGTATAGTGCTAATTTTACTGTAAATAAAATTTGTTTTATTGGATTGAATCGCGTTTCTTTAGATATTGTATTACACAAACTGCCATTTAAAGTTGGTAATATTATCAAAGACAATGATATGGCTAATACTATAAAAATATTATTTTCTACTGGGTATTTTGAAGAAATTTCTATATCTAATGATAATGATGGAATTGTTACAATAATAGTAGAAGAAAACCCTATTATTAATGAGATTATATTTAATGGAAATAAAGCAATTAAAACAGAAATGATACAAAGTATTTTAGAAGCTAAGAAAATTAAAACTGGAGAACCATTAAATAATTATTCTATTTTTGAAGCAACTAAGGAATTGAAGGATATGCTGCATAGCATTGGTAAATTTAATGCTACAGTTAACATCAATTCCGTAATTTTACCTAACAATTGTATAGACATAGAAGTGAGATTATTTGAGGGAAAAACTGCTAAAATTAGTAACATTAATATTTTTGGAAATCAATTTTTTTCTCAAAAAAAATTGATTAAACAAAGTCAATTATATCAAAAAAGTTGGCAGAACAATTTTTTATATAAAAATAATCAATATGAAAAACAAAAAATTTTTTATGGTTTGGAAAAATTGCGTATTTTTTATTTAAATCATGGCTATGCGAAATTTTATATTAATGATATTCATGTAAATTTAACAACAGATAAAAATAAAGTTGAAGTTAATTTACGTATTTTTGAAGGATCTAAATATTTTTTTGATTCTTTAGTGTTACATGGAAATGTGTTGAATCATATTCCAAATATAAAAAATTATTTACAAGTTTCATATGGAGAATCGTATAGTAATAATAAAATTGAAGAAATAGAGTATAATATAAAATATATTCTTGGAAAATATGGATATATTCAACCTGATATATTAATAGAACAAGATTTTAATGAAGAAAATAAAACTGTAAAATTACATTTATATATAAATGTAGGAAACCGTTTTTATGTTCGAGAAGTACGTTGTGAAGGAAATAATTTAACTAAAGATTCGATTATCAGAAGAGAAATTCAACAAGAAGAACTATTTCCGATAGATTACATTTGTGTATTAAAAGATAAAGAACAATTAAGAAATCTTGGTTGGTTTAAAAAAGTAGATGTAGATATTGAGCCAATACCTAATATATTTGATCAAATTAATTTAATCTATAGAGTTGAAGAACGTAATACTGGCAATTTAAATATTAGCGTTGGATTAGGAACAGAAAGCGGTTTAAATATTCAATCTGGAATTCATCAGGATAATTTTTTAGGTACTGGAAATTCTATATCCGTGACAGCAATTAAAAATTACTATCAAAGCTATATTGATATATCAATGTTAAAAAGATATTTTAAAATTAAACGAGATAACATTTCTGGAAAAATATTTTATAATAATTTTTTTTCTGATAAGATAAATTTGTCTAATTATAAAATGAAAAGTTATGGAATTAATATTGACTACTTATATCCATTTGATGCAAACAATTCTTGTAGTATAGGATTAAATTACATATCAAACCATTTAAATAAAATAGCCCCTCAGGTAGCAATATGGCGTTACTTGAATTCTATAGGTATAAATCCTGAGATTATTAATAACAAATTCTCTGACATTAGTATTAATAATATTAATTTTTATACTAATGATTTATTAATAGTTTTGGGACAATCGTTTAATAATTTAAATAATACATATTTTCCTGAGTGTGGTTCTAGTGTAAATTTTACGTGTAAGTTAACACTTCCTGGATCTAATAATAAGTATTATAAAATAATGATAAATAGTAGTTATTATTATCCATTAAATAATAATATAAATTGGATAGTAATGAGCACTATATGTTCTGGTTATTCTGGAAATTTATACAAACAAAAAGAGGAAAGTCCTTTTTATGATAATTTTTATATAGGAGGTATAAGTACTGTACGTGGATTTCGATTAAATAGTATTGGACCTAAAGCCGCGTATTATCAATGTGATAATTTTAATGCAAGTTGCTCTAAGCGTTCAATAAAAAATTCTCAAGATACTGTGGGAGGAAATGCAGTAGTATTTATAAAAAATGAATTAATTACTCCAATATCATGGATAAATAATACTCAATATTTTAATACAGCTCGGATTGCTTTGTTTTTAGATGCTGGAACAGTATGGGATACATATTGGGAAAATACAAAGGATACTAAATCTGCCGGTATTTTAGATTATAGTGTTTTCGGTCATATACGAATATCTAGTGGATTGTCTTTAAAATGGTTATCTCCAATTGGTGGTCCTATAGTTTTTTCTTATTCAAAATTAATTCAAAAATACCCAGGGGATATAGAAGAACTTTTTCAATTTACTATTGGGAAAAATTGGTAAGTTTAATTAAAATTTAATTTTAAGAAAACGACAAATGTAATACAGAATGTTTAATTATATTAATGTAACTGAGAGGTTTATAGTGAAAAATCACATGTATATATTAGGAATAATTATTTGGTTAATTCAAATTAATTATGTCAATGCTGCAAATAAAATAGCAGTAGTTAATATTGCTCATATATTTCAGCAATCTTCTCAACGTGCAGAAAGTATTAAAAAATTAGAATATGAATTTAAAGATCGAGCCTCAGAATTAGAGATGATGGAACATGATTTACAAATTAAAATGCAAACATTACAAAGAGATGGAGCTACAATGGAAGAAAATGATCGCAATACATTAGAAAAATCCTTGATCGCTCAAAGAGAACTTTTTTCTAATAAAGCTAAAGTATTTCAACAGGATAATCATTCTAGACAAACAGAAGAAAGAGATAAAATTCTTGATGTGATTTTTACTGTAGTTAAAAATATAGCTAAAAAGGAAAGTTATGATATAGTTATTGATACTAGTTCAGTAGTATATTTTAGTTCTGGTATTAAAGATATTACTAATTCTGTTATTAAACAAGTTGGTTAAATAGGTAATATATTGGATGTCTTGCAGTAAAATACGGTTATTTGAGTTAGCTCAAAAGGTAGGAGCTAAACTTCATGGAAATGGAGATGTTTATATTACTCAAGTATCATCTATAGCAAAAGCACAATTAGGACACATTACGTTTTTGAAAGATTTACGTTATCGAAATCAATTAAGTTTTTGTTCTGCATCTGCTGTTATTTTATCTGAGGAGAATTTAAAGTTTTGCCATTCAATTTCTGCGTTGGTAGTGCGAGATCCTATCTTAACTTATATTAAGATAGCTAAAATTTTAAATAATCACCATTCTAATAAATTGCGTTCTAATATTTCATGTAGTGCAATTATAGATACTCACACTATATTAGGTAAAAACATAGAAATTGGAAATAATGTTATTATACAATCTGGAACTATATTAGAAGATGAGGTAAAAGTTGGATCTGGCTGTTTTATAGGAAAAAATGTTAAAATTGGTATTGGCACTTGTTTATGTCCTAATGTTATCGTACATTGTAAAGTAGAAATTGGAAAGTATTGTATAATACAATCTGGATCAATTGTTGGATCTGACGGATTTGGATATATTAAAAGAAATGGTACATGGATAAAAATTCCTCAAATAGGACGAGTTAAAATTGAAAATTATGTAGAAATTGGGTCATGTACTACTATTGATCGAGGAGCATTAGATGATACTCATATTAAAAATGGAGTGATTATTGATAATCAATGTCAAATTGCTCATAATGTTGTTATTGGTGAATATACAGCTATAGCAGGAGGAGTGATTATTGCTGGTAGTGTGGTTATTGGAAATCACTGTATGATTGGAGGAGCAAGTGTAATTAATGGTCATATTAGTATTTGTGATAATGCAGTGATTACTGGAATGAGCATGGTAATGAGATCTATTTTACAGCCTGGAATATATTCCTCTGGAATCCCTGCTCAACCTAACTTTATTTGGAGAAGAACTACCACGTTAGTTATGGGTATTATTAAAATAAATAAACGTATAAAACAAATAGAAAGGAGAATAAATTATTTTCATTGTTATAGAATGATGGGGATAATTTATTTTCTTTCTGTTTTTAGTTCAGTTGGATTAATTCTATTAATAAATTTTATTTTCAATTAGGAATAAAAATTTTGGTTACTAATACTAGCAGCGTATTATCTATAGAAGAGATCTTAAAGCTTTTACCACATCGTTTTCCATTTTTATTAATAGATCGAGTAATTCATTTTAAAAAAGGAAAATTTTTAAAAGCATTGAAAAATGTTTCATTTAATGAGCCTTTTTTTCAAGGTCATTTTCCAGGAAAACCTATTTTCCCAGGAGTTTTAATTTTAGAAGCTATGGCTCAAGCTACGGGAATTTTAGCATTTAAAAGCACAGGAAAATTAAAACCTGGAGAATTATATTATTTTGCGGCTATAGATGAAGCTCGTTTTAAAAAACCAGTTCAACCTGGGGATCAGATGATATTGAATGTTGAATTCATTAAAGAAAGATGTGGAATTGCTCGGTTTAAAGGAGTAGCAACAGTAAACGAGAAAATGGCATGTGAAGCATCAATGATGTGTGCTCGTCGTAAGGAAATTTAAGTTAATGATTAATTCATCTGCTATTGTCCATCCATCATCTATAATAGAAAAAGGAGCAAAAATTTATAATAATGTATACGTTGGGCCGTTTTGTTTTATTGGCAATCATGTTGAAATAGGAGCTCGAACTATATTGAAATCGCATATTGTGGTTGATGGTATTACTCAAATCGGAGAAGATAATCAAGTTTATCAATTTGCTTCTTTAGGAGAAATCAATCAAGATTTGAAATATTCAAGAGAACCTACTAAAATAGAGATTGGGAATTTTAATCAAATTAGAGAAAACGTTACTATTCATCGAGGTACTATACAAGGAGGTGGAGTTACTACAATAGGGAATGGTAATTTATTTATGATTAATGTTCATATTGCTCATGATTGTATAATTGGCAATAATTGCATAATGGCTAATAATGTTACATTAGGAGGTCATGTCACAGTGGATGATCACGTTATTATAGGAGGTATGACCGCTATTCATCAGTTTTGTTTAATTGGTGCATACGTTATGATTGGAGGGTGTTCCGGAGTAGTACAAGATATTCCTCCATTTATAATAGCTCAAGGAAATCATGCGACTCCTTTTGGTTTAAATATTGAAGGATTAAAACGAAAAGGATTTAGTCGATCTTCTATTCATGCAATTAGAAATGCTTATAAAATTCTTTATCGTAGTAATAAAACTATTGAAGAAGCAAAAACAGCTTTGAAATTGTTGTCCGTAGAATATCCTATTATTAATAAATTTATTAGTTTTTTAACTAGATCTCAACGAGGAATTATTCGTTAATTTTATGATTAATCATCGTTCTATTTTAATTGGTATGGTAGCGGGAGAAAATTCTGGAGATATTTTGGGAGTTGGTTTAATAAAATCATTAAAAAGACATTTAAAAAATGTATATTTTTTTGGTATAGGTGGTGTACGTATGCGTTCAGAAAACATGGAATGTTGGTATATGACTGAAGAGTTATCAGTAATGGGTATCACTGATATAATTTTTAAACTACCTAAATTAATAAATATTAGAAGGGATTTAATTAGTCGATTTATAAAATTAAATTTAGATATTTTTATTGGTATTGATTTTCCAGATTTTAATATTTCTTTAGAGTATAGTTTAAAAAAGAAAGGCATTTATACGATCCATTACGTAAGTCCTTCAATATGGGCATGGAGGATCAATCGTATTTTTTATTTAAAAAAAGCTACTCATAGTGTTTTATTACTTTTTCCTTTCGAAAAGTCAATTTATAATTATTTTAATGTACCGTGTCAATTTGTTGGACATACTTTAGCTGATTTAATCCCATTAAATCCTAATAAAAAAAAAATTCGCCAAAAATTAGGTATTTCTGTTTCTGGTAATAAACTTTATTTAGCAATGTTACCTGGAAGCAGAATGAAAGAAATTCAAATGTTAACTAAAAATTTTTTATCATGTGTTAAATTATTAAACAATCATGTATCTAATCTTGAAATATTAGTACCATTACATGATCAAAAATTAATTGATCGGTTTATTAAATTATCTTCATCTATTTCAATGCAAATAAAAATTCTAAATACTCAAAAGGCATGGGAAATAATGATTGCAGCTGATGTAGCTTTAGTAACATCTGGAACAGCGACATTAGAGTGTATGTTAGCAAAATGTCCTATGGTAGTAGCTTATCGCATGAATCCTGTAACTTTTATGTGTGTTAAAAATTTAATAAAAATACCTTGGATATCTTTACCAAATTTAATAGCTGGGAAAAAAATAGTACCAGAATTTATTCAAAAAGAATGTAGTCCTGAAAATTTATCTATGGCTTTATTAACTTTATTAAATTATAATAAAATACAGCGTTTAAAATTAAAAAAAATTTTTTATCAGATACATCAATCTATTAAATTAAATGCAGATGAAAAAGCAACTCATGAAATTTTAAAATTTATAAAAATTTAATGGTATATATATTAAATAATGTGCAATACAAAACTATCAATTATTAAAATTAACAAATCCATGTTAATTGCTGGAGTAGATGAAGCAGGATGTGGATCTCTAGTAGGTTCGGTTGTGGCAGCAGCAGTAATATTCCCTCCATTTGATCAAAGAAAAATTAATATTATTGGTTTAACCGATTCTAAAATGATAAATAGTAAAAAAAGATTTCAGTTATATACAGAAATTAAGAAACACGCATTAAATTGGAGTATAGGTGTAGTTTCTGTTTCAGAAATTGATGATTTAAATATTTTACAAGCCAGATTATTAGCAATGAAACGTGCAGTTTTTAATTTATCCATTATTCCTGATTTAATTCTTGTAGATGGAAATAAAACACCATATTTTAAAAATATATTTTGTCAGTGTTTCGTAAAAGGTGATCTTTATATACCAGTAATTAGCGCTGCATCTATTATAGCAAAAGTTACACGGGATCAAGATATGAAGATATTAAATATGCAATATCCAAAATATGGCTTTAATCAAAATAAAGGATATCCTACAAAATTTCATTTAAAACAATTATATTCTTACGGACCGATAATACATCATCGAAAATCATTTTCTCCTATCAAATATATGATTAAAAATAATATTTATCTTTAATAATCTTAGATTGAGAGTGTTTGTAAACATGTTTATTGATATTGAACAATTAATATATTTTGAGCATTATTTATAATGTATCCTGCATTTATTCATTTACATACACATAGTGATTATTCTATGATTGATGGTATTGCTAAAATAAATGAGTTGGTTGAAAAAGCTGTCTCTTTAAACATGCCTGCATTAGCACTTACTGATTTTACTAATTTATTTGGTCTTATTAAATTTTATAATTATTCCTATAAATTAGGTGTAAAACCAATTATTGGGTCTGATTTTTTTATCCAAGATACATCATTAAATAGTATTAATTTTAATCAACTAACATGTTTAGTTATTAATAATCAAGGTTATCAAAATTTAATTCAATTAATTTCAAAAGCGTATAAGCATAAATCTAATACTGATGTTATTCCTATAATTCAAATGTCTTGGTTAAAAAAATATAATGAAGGTTTAATTTTACTTTCTGGAGGTCGTAATGGAGATATTGGAAAATTTTTATTAAAAGATAAAAAGAATCAAATAAATGAACGTTTATCTTTTTATAATAAATATTTTCCTAATAGATATTATATTGAACTAATTCGGACTGATCGGATACATGAAGAATTGTATTTGCAATTGGCGATAGAATTATCAAAAATTAAAGGATTGCCAGTAGTAGCTACTAATGATGTACGATTTATCGATAAAGCCGATTTTTCAGCACATGAGATTCGAGTTGCTATTTCCAAAGGGGTGATTGTGAATAAAATTCAAAAATTGAGTAAATATAGTTCACAACAATTCATGAAAAGTGCACAGGATATGTGCATTTTATTTAAAGATATACCAGAATCTTTAATAAATACTGTAGAAATTGCTCAAAGATGTAATTGTGTAATTAATTTACACGGATCTTTTTTACCAAAATTTCCTACAGGTTCTATGTCTACTAAAGATTTTTTTATTAAATGTGCTAAAAAAGGATTAGAAAATCGTTTATTAAATTTATTTCCTAATGTTAAAGATCGTAATATTAATAGAAAATCATATGATATAAGATTAACTCATGAATTAAATGTAATTAATCAAATGGGGTTTCCTGGATATTTTTTAATTGTCATGGAGTTTATTCAGTGGGCTAAGAGCAATAAAATTCCAGTGGGTCCTGGTAGGGGTTCTGGGGCTAGTTCATTAGTAGCTTATGTATTAAAAATCACTGAACTTGATCCCATAAAGTTTGATTTGTTATTTGAACGTTTTTTAAATCCAGAACGTATATCTATGCCAGATTTAGATATTGATTTTTGTATGGAACATCGGGATTTAGTTATTGATCATGTTGTACAAACTTATGGTACATATGCTGTAGCACAAATTATTACATTTGGCACCATGGCGGCTAAAGCAGTTATCCGAGATGTAGGCAGGGCATTAGGCTATCCTTATGTTTTTGTTAATAATATAGCTAAATTAATTCCCACTAAAATAGGTATAACATTAAACCAAGCCTGTTCTACAGTTACTCAGTTGAAACTAATGTATAATAATAATTTAGAAGTAAAAAAATTAGTCGATTTATCTTCTCAATTAGAAGGTATTATTAGAAATATTAGTAAGCATGCAGGAGGAGTAGTAATAGCTCCTAATAAAATTACTGATTTTTCTCCTTTATATTATGATAATGATCATACTCATCCTATGACTCAATTTGATAAAAATGATATAGAGCAGATTGGGTTGATAAAATTTGATTTCCTTGGACTACGTACTTTAACGATAATTGATCGATCTTTAAAGATGATTAATAATCTCAGACTTCAATCTAAATTAGATATTATTGATATTAATACAATACCATTAAATGATCAGAAAAGTTTTCATTTATTACAAACATCAGAAACTACTGGTATATTTCAGTTAGAATCTCGCGGGATAAAAGTATTAATTAAACGATTAAAACCAGATTGTTTTGAAGATTTAATAGCATTAATCGCGTTATTTCGACCAGGCCCTTTGCAATCAGGCATGGTAGATAATTTTATTAATCGAAAACATGGGTATGAAGCTATCTATTATCCTGATTCTCGATGGGAACATAAATCTTTGCGTCCTATATTAGAATCAACTTATGGAATTATTTTATATCAAGAACAAGTAATGCAAATTGCTCAAATTTTGTCTGGATATACTCTTGGAAAAGCAGATATACTAAGGCGGGCTATTGGTAAAAAGAAACCTGAAGATATGATAAAACAACGTTCAATTTTTATTAATGGTGCAGTTCGTAATGGTATAAATGAAATATTATCTAAAAAAATTTTTAGTCTTATGGAAAAATTTGCAGGTTATGGTTTTAATAAATCTCATTCTGCTGCTTACGCATTAATATCATACCAAACATTATGGTTAAAAACTCATTATTCTGCTGAATTCATGGCATCTACATTAAGCGCTGATATGGATAATTTAGATAAAATAATCATTTTATTAAATGAATGTAGAAGAATGGGGTTAAAAATTTTACCTCCAGATATTAATAATAGTCAGTATTATTTTTACGTAAATAAGAAAAAAGAAATTGTTTATGGAATTGGAGCAATTAAAGGAATAGGAAAGGCTACAATAGATTTAATTGTCGAGTCTCGTGATCGAAATGGAAAATTTAAGGGATTATTTGATTTTTGTGTTCGAACTGATAATTTAAAAATAAATTTTCGTATGATCGAAAAATTAATTTTTTCTGGATCATTTGATTCATTTGGGATACATCGATCTAAATTAATGTTTATATTAAAGGAAACAATAAATAATGCAACTCAATATATTAAAAGAAAAAATAGCAAACAAACAGACATGTTTGAAAAATATACAAACACTCATGTCACTAAATATAATATGTTAAATATAAATTGTACTGTAGATACAAAATGGAATAACCAAACTTTATTAGAAAAAGAAAAAGAAACTTTAGGATTATATTTAACTAATCATCCTGTTAATCATTATGTTAATGAAATTAAACAATATGTTCCTAATATAAATGAAATAAAAGATGTTTTATTAAAAAAAAATGAAAAAATGGTTTATGTTTTTGGATTACTTGTATCTATTCGTATAAAACTAAGTAAAAAAGGTAATTATACATTATTTGGTGTACTAGAAGATCAATATAATTATATAGAAATAATTGTATTTTCAAAATTACTTAAAAGATATCAATATTGTTTAAAAGAAAATCATTTGATTTGTGTTAATGGTATTTTTAATTATGATGTTATTCGTGATGTTTGTAAATTAATTGTATTAGAAGTACAGGATATTAATGATCTTCGTAAACGCTATGTTCGTAATTTGTCTATTATATTGGATCGGGAACATTGTAGTGAAAAACTATTACATGATATTTATAATTTTTTAAAAAAAAATCAATCTGGTAATATACCTGTATATTTTTTATATCAAATTAATGGAATACAAATTACGTTACATTGTCATCAAAAATGGAACATCATTTTAACTGATCAATTATTAATTACTTTACGTAACTTGGTTGGATATGATCAAGTTAAATTAGAATTGCATTAATTGAAGTAATAGGGGTATTATGGATTTAAATTTTCTTGATTTTGAGAAACCAATTTTGGATATAGAATCTAAAATTAACTCTTTAAATAAATTAGTGTATCAAGATGAAAAATTACCAGACAGTATTTATAAAGAAATAAATAATCTTAAGAAAAATCATGCAGAAACAATACAAAAAATTTTTTCTAATTTAAATTCGTGGCAAATTACACAATTAGCTCGACATCCATATCGACCACATACTTTAGATTATATAGAATATATTTTTGATGATTTTGATGAGTTATCTGGAGATCGAATATATGGAGACGATAAAGCTATTGTGGGAGGAATAGCAAGATTGGAATCTAGACCAGTTATGATTATCGGACATCAGAAAGGTCGGAATATTCAAGATAAAATTAAGCGTAATTTTGGAATGCCTGCTCCAGAAGGATATCGAAAAGCGTTACGGTTAATGAAATTGGCAGAAAGATTTAATATGCCGTTAATCACTTTTATAGATACACCAGGAGCTTATCCTGGAATAGGAGCTGAAAAACGAGGACAATCAACAGCAATTGCTAAAAATTTGTGCATCATGGGTACATTAAAAATACCTATCATTTGTACTGTTATTGGAGAAGGAGGATCAGGAGGAGCTTTAGCTATTGGCATAGGAGATAAAATTAATATGTTAGAATATAGTATATATTCTGTAATTTCTCCAGAAGGTTGTGCATCTATTTTATGGAAAAATTCTAAAAAAGCTCCTATTGCTGCAGAAGCAATGGGCATTACTTCTTATAAATTAAAAAAATTAAAACTTATCGATAATGTTATTTCTGAGCCACTAGGAGGAGCTCATCGAGATATATTAACTATATCTTTGTCTGTGAAAAAACAATTATTATTAGATTTAATTGAATTAGATTCTTTAAAATGGAAAAAACTTTTGAGTAAGAGATATCAAAAATTGATGAATTTTGGATATTATTAACATAATTTTTTATTTTATTGATATTAATTAAGAAATTCATGAAATATAGCGTCATGATAAATTATGTAATAATTTTTTATAAAAATGTTAAGAAATATTGATACCTTGATTTCAACACTTAATCTTTCATTAAAAGACAAGTATTTATATGATCAAGTGGCTTGTTGTATTTTTAAATATCACCATTTATTGTTATCTTATAGTGGAGGATTAGATTCTACAGTACTTTTAGATATATTAACAACTTTGTCAAAAAATGTTCAGATATGGATGAGATCAATAAAATTTCCATTATTTCTACGAGCTGTGTATGTACATCATGGATTAAGCGATAAAGCTAATGATTGGGCTAGTCATTGTGCTTATCAATGTAAAATTCGTGGAATACCTTTTGATGTGCTTTATATTCAATGTTGTGATTTGCATAAAAATAGATTAAGTAATGTTGAATCATTAGCACGAAAATTCCGTTATCAAGCATTATGCAATTATTTAAATGTAAATACAAGAGAGATATTATTAACTGCTCATCATATGGATGATCAGTTAGAAACTGTATTATTGGCCTTAAAAAGAGGCAGTGGTCCTTCTGGATTGTCTGGCATAGGAAAAGATATTTATTTAAAAAACAAAAATAATAATTATGAATATAAGTTGTTGCGTCCTTTATTAGGATGTTCTCGAATACAATTAGAAGAATATGCTTATAGAAGAAAATTGATATGGGTTAATGACGATACAAATATAAATACTCGTTTTGATCGTAATTTTTTACGTATAAAAATTATACCACTATTGAAAAAAAGATGGCCTTCTTTAAGTAAAGTAGTAACACGCACTGCTCAATTATGTAGAGATCAAGAAAATTTATTACATGAATTATTATTAGAATCTTTAAATAAATTAATCGATGTAGATGGTGCATTATTTTTTTTTCCTTTATTAAAATACAGTCATGCGAAAAGACAAGCATTATTACGTTATTGGTTAAGTAATTTTTACCTAAATATGCCATCTTATCGGTTATTAAATTGTATTTGGACTGAAGTTGCATTAAGTAAATCAGATGCTAAACCTATATTACATTTAGGGAAAAAACATATATGTAGTCGTTTTAGGAAAAAACTATATATTTTACCTGTTGATATGAAATTTTCTATAAATATACCCAAATTAACTTGGAATCCATCAAATAGAATTATGATGTTACCTTGTAATTTAGGATTATTAGTATTTCATCAATTTTATACAAAAAATTTATATTTTTATCAAAAAAAAATGAATATAAATAATAGTGTAGATATATTATCTACTTTCTTATTGAATAATTTTAAAAAAAATACTAAAGTTTTAACAAATTGTTTTATACGTGCTCCAAAAATTAATGAAAAAGTATTTATTAGATTCGGTAATATTTCTGGATTATTGTATATTGTTAACAGAAATCGAGGAAGATTGTTAAAAAAAATTTGGCAAGAATACAACATACCCCCATGGTTGCGTAGTCGAATACCATTATTATTCTATGATGATATCTTAATATCAGCAATAGGTATATTTATTACACAGGATGGAAGCATAGAAAAATTTGGAAGTAAGATGAAAAAGAATAACGACACAATTATCGTACAACAAGTAATTTGGATACAAGATGATTTAAGATATAATTTTTTTAAAGGTATTACTTATAGTATTTTAAAATAAAATGTATAGCGGATAGTAATACTATTTAAATTAATTAATATATATCTATATATGTAGATATATCAATTATGTATTAATTTTTTTGTTAAAAATTGTATTACCATATTAAGTTTAATTTTTATCGTTGTTCTAGTTTTTCGATGTTTATATTCTATTTCTTTATTTTCCAAATTATGATCACTAATAACAAGAACATGAGGTATTCCAATTAAATCTATATCAGCAAACATAACTCCAGGATTTTCTTTACGGTCATACATAAATACATCAGGCCCTATTATAGATAAAAATTGAGTATATAATTTTTCAGTAGTATTTTTTACATTTACGGAACGATACATATTAATTGGTATAATAGCTAATTTAAAAGGAGCAATTGCATCAGGCCAAATGATCCCATATTGATCATAGCTTTGCTCAATAATTGCTGGAATAATACGGGTAATTCCTATTCCATAACAGCCCATTGTGATGTTAATATTATATTTTTTATGTTTTTGAATACAATTATGTATACTTCGAGAATATTTATTTCCTAATTGAAAAATATGCCCTATTTCTATTTTATTTTGAATACATGATTCATCTTTTTCATTTTTAATATAATTGTTATATTGCAATTTATATAAATCTGCTACTTTAGGCAAGGGTAAATCTCGATTCCAATTTACTCCGAAAAAATATTTTCCTTCAATATTAGATTCAATAATAAAATCATTCATAGTTGCTACATTATAATCGATAATTAAAGGTATAGATAAATTGATAAAATTTAACAAAATTGGTTTTACTTTGATAATTTTTTCAATTTCTTGTGTGTTTAAAATAGATATTGGAAAAAGAATTTCTGGAATCATCGAAAGTTTTAAACTATCTAATTGATGATCAGATCGGATTACTAATCCTAAGAAATTATATAAATTATTTCTATATTTTTTATTAGATTTAACAATAATTATTTTTATAGTTTTATTAATAGGTAATTGAAATTGGTTTGGAAATTTTAAAATTGATGATATAACATTATGTTGTAGTGACATTTCTACTGATTTTATTATTTTATTAGGAAGTTTTGTTGTTAATTGTATTCTATTAAATATATTATTATATTTTAATAAATTATTTGATTGATTATGATATGATATTATAGAAATATGATTCTTTTTATTATTATGATTAGAAAAATACGATTGAAATTCATGTGATAATGTACCTCCTGTATTTCCAGGATCAGCTTGGTTAACATGAAAATTTAATCCAATACGGTTAAAAATAGTATGATATTGATGATATATTTTGTCATATGTATCTTGTAAGGATTGATGATTAATATGGAAAGAATAAGCATCTTTCATAATAAATTCTTTAGCTCGTATAGCGCCAAAACTTGGACGAATTTCGTCTCTATATTTAGTATGTATTTGGTATACTTTTATAGGAAATTGTTTGTAAGATGTAATTTCCTTGCAGATAAGATCAGAAATAATTTCTTCATGAGTTGGTCCTAGTATAAATTCTTGATTGGTGCGGTTTTTAAAACGCAATAATTCTGGTCCATATTCTACCCAACGTCCACTTTGCTTCCATAGTTTTGCTGGCTGAGTCATAGGCATTAATATTTCAATAAAACCAATATTGTTCATTGCATCTCGAACAATATTTTCTACTTTTCTTAATACACGCAATCCAATAGGAAGCCATGTATATAATCCAGATGATATTTGACGAATCATTCCAGATCTTAACATTAATTGATGACTAATTGTTTCGCAGCTTTTAGGTTTTTCTTTAAGAGTAGTTAATAAATATTGAGTAGCTCGCATTAATTGTAACCTATATAAAATAGATATTCTATTAATAGAATAATGTTAATATTTATTTTTATGTAACTATTTTATTATAGATACTTTAAAATAGCATTATAATATTTTATTTTAATTTGTGTTATTATCTTATTTGATAATATATTTAAAATTAATATTCAATCATTTTACTTACAGAAGTGATAGTAATTATGTACATTAAAAATGCTGTATTTTTGGATCGAGATGGAACTATGAATATTAATAACAATTATGTTTATAAAATTAATAATTTTTTTTTATTAATAATGTGATAAAAACATTATTAGAACTACAAGATATGGGTTTTATTTTAATTATAGTTACTAATCAATCTGGAATTGCTCGAGGTTTTTTTACTGAAAAACAGTTTTTGTATTTAACTGAATGGATGGTTCATTATTTAAAATTATATTCTGTACATATTAACGCAGTTTATTATTGTCCTCATCATATACAAGGAAAAATTAAAAAATTTAAACGATCTTGTTTTTGTCGAAAACCTAATCCAGGCATGTTAATAAGTGCAGAAAGATATTTTCATATTAATATGAGTCAATCTTATATGATAGGAGATTCAAAATATGATATGTTAGCAGGAACATTAGCACAGGTAGGGACAAAAGTGTTAATTAGAAGCAAAAATAATAATAAAATAACAGAAGAATTATCATTAATTACAGATTATGTAGTTGAAAGTTTAGAATATTTACCAAATATTATAAAAAATCATAGAAAAAATTTTGTATAAGTTTTCCAAAATTTTTAATAGATATACTTAATTTTATTAAGACAAGTAAATGATGATTTTATTATAGAATTCAATAATAATTATGTTATGAATAAAAAGTTAATATATTTTATTTTATGATTTATGTTATGTTTAATTTTTTTTAATATAAGGCACAGCTATGAAATAACTTTTAAGATTCTTGATTATGGGTATTAATTTTTTTTTCTAAGTAATGAATATTAATATCTTCACCTCTTATAAAAGATGCATCGGTTATAATTTTTAGATGTAATTCAATATTAGTTTTGATGCCTTCGATAATTAGTTCTAATAAAGCATTTTTCATACGAATTATAGCAATTTCTCGTGTTTTTCCAAAAGAAATCAATTTTCCTATCATTGAATCATAATGAGATGGAACTAAGTATCCAGAATAAATATGTGATTCCCAACGTACTCCTAATCCACCAGGAGGATGAAATCGAGTGATTCGTCCCGAACTAGGAATATAAGTATAAGGATCTTCTGCATTAATACGACATTCTATGGAATGTCCTATAGTATTGATTTCATTTTGTTTAATACTTAATGGATATCCAGAAGCAATTGTTAACTGATTCTGAACTAAATCAATACCAGTAATCATTTCAGTAATGGGGTGTTCTACTTGAATACGTGTGTTCATTTCAATAAAATAAAAATTACCATTTTCGTATAGGAATTCAAATGTACCTACACCTCTATATCCAATTTCTCGACACACCTGTACACATCGTTCTCCTATGAATATTCTCATTTCTGGAGAAATATTTGATGCAGGAGTTTCTTCAATTATTTTTTGATGCCTCCTTTGTATAGAACAATCTCGTTCTGTTAAATAAACAGCATTTCCTTTTCCATCAGATAAAATTTGTATTTCTATATGTCTTGGATTCTCTAAATATTTTTCTATATAAATAGAGTCGTTATTAAATATTTTTTTAGATTCCATCTTTACCATTTTTATTGCATTTTGTAAATCTGATTTTTTTTTAACAATACACATTCCTAATCCTCCGGCTCCATATGCTGATTTAATAATAACCGGATAATCAATGTTTATATTATTGACATCAATACAAGAGATTTGATTTATTTTTTCATTTATTTTATAGTTTTGTCCTGGAACAGATTTAACTCCTACTTTTTTCATAATAGAAATAGCAGAAATTTTATTGCTCATAAGCCGAATAGTTTCCGGACTAGGACCTATAAAAATAAATCCAGAACGCTCAACTTGTTCTGCAAAATCTGCATTTTCTGATAGAAATCCATAGCCAGGATGTATTCCTGTAGATCCTGTTATTTCTGCTGCAGAAATAATAGCAGGAATATTTAAATAACTATCAGTTATAGAAGGCAGTCCTATACAAACAGTTTCATCAGATAAAAGAACATGTTTTAAATCTCTATCTATAGTAGAATGTACAGCTACTGTTTTGATTTTCAATTCTTTACAAGAACGTAAAATACGTAATGCTATTTCTCCTCTATTTGCAATAACAATTTTATTTAACATGTGTTTTATTATGTTCCCTATGTTATGTTTATTATTAATAAGGGTTCTTCAAATTCTACTGGTTTCCCATCATCTACTAAAATAGTATGTATTATACCTGACTTTTCGGATTGAATTTGATTCATTACTTTCATAGCTTCAATAATACATAATGTATCTCCTATTTCAACTGATTGTCCAGTAAGTACGAATGGTTTATCATGCGGAGTAGATGCTCTATAAAATATACCTACCATGGGAGATCGTACTATATATGTATCATTTGTATTTAAGAATTCATGGTAATTTTCTTTGTTTATCGTGTTAGATAACATCTCTGTTTTTTTTGTAGTAGAAATGAAATCAGGTTTTGAAGATATTTTATGTTCAGATCGAATGATACGTATTGTTTTTTTTCCTTCAGTGATTTCTAGTGTAGAAATATTAGATGACTCTACTAATTCTATTAATTTTTTTATTTTACGAATATCCATGATTATAAACTTACCATTTAATATATTTAATTTTATTATCGATTAGATAAATATTGATGTGCCATATGTAAAGAAAATTGGTATCCTGATTCTCCAAAACCACAAATAACTCCAATAGCAATATCAGATAAGTAAGAATGTTGTCTAAATTTTTCTCTTTTATATATATTAGAGAGATGAATTTCAATAAAAGCGATATTTACAGATAATAATGCATCTCTTAATGCTATACTAGTATGAGTAAAAGCAGCTGGATTAATAATTATAAAATCTATGTTTTTATAATTATCATGTATACAGTCAATTAATTTATGTTCTGCATTAGATTGAAAATGATTTAGGATCATCCCTAAAGATCGAGCAGTTTTATTTAAATTTGATACGATTTTAGATAAACTGCTATATCCATACACGTTTGGTTCTCGTATTCCTAATAAATTTAAATTAGGACCATTTATTAATAGTAATTTAAACATAGTATCTAAATTAAATATTTTATAAATTCTAAACTGAAATATGGTATCATAAAATTGATATGAAAGAAATATACGCATATATATTTTTATATTTACTTTAGTAAATGCGTTTTTTAATATAAAATAATTAATATAGTAGTATATAAAGATATTAGTTTTTGGTAAATATATGTTTATAATATATTATTTTATTTATATAAAATAAAATAATATAAGTATATAAAATATAGAGCTTTTCTTTGTAATGAAAGAGTAATGGGGTACATATAAGTTGAGATATTTGATATAAGAATTATTTTATAATTGTTTAATTTTATTAAAGTCGACGATATTTTTTAATATAGATATGTTTAAAAAATTTAGAGGTATTTTCTCAAGTGATTTATCTATTGATTTAGGAACAGCAAACACTCTGATTTATTTAAAGGGGCAAGGAATTGTGTTAAATGAGCCTTCTGTTGTTGCTATTCGTCAAGATCGTGGAGGAATTCCAAAAAGTGTAGCAGCTGTTGGTTATGCAGCAAAACAAATGTTAGGCCGTACTCCAGGCAATATAGTCGCTATACGCCCTATGAAAGATGGAGTAATTGCTGATTTTTTTGTTACTGAAAAAATGTTACAACATTTCATAAAGAAAGTGCATAGTAACAGTTTTATGCGACCTAGCCCAAGAGTACTGGTATGTGTTCCAGTTGGCGCAACTCAAGTTGAACGTAGAGCAATTCGTGAATCTGCACAGGGAGCAGGAGCTCGTGAAGTTTTTTTAATAGAAGAACCTATGGCAGCAGCTATAGGAGCTGGTCTTCCAGTGTCTGAAGCCACTGGATCTATGGTAGTAGATATTGGAGGAGGTACTACTGAAGTTGCTGTAATTTCATTAAATGGGGTTGTATATTCATCTTCTGTAAGAATTGGTGGAGATCGTTTTGATGAATCAATAATTAGTTATGTGCGTCGTCATTATGGATCTTTAATCGGAGAAGTAACTTCAGAAAGAATAAAACATACTATAGGATCTGCTTATTTAGATGAAGAACTTCGGGAAATAGAAGTGCGTGGACGAAATTTGGCAGAAGGCATACCAAAAAGTTTTACATTAAATAATCATGAAATTTTAGAAGCATTACAGGAACCATTAACCGGTATTGTTAGCGCTGTCATGGCCGCTTTGGAACAATGTCCTCCGGAATTGGCTTCTGATATTTCTGAATATGGAATGGTATTAACTGGAGGAGGAGCATTATTAAAAAATATTGATCGATTATTACTTAAAGAAACTAGTATTCCTGTAGTTATAGCAGAAGATCCTTTAACTTGTGTTGCTCGTGGAGGAGGTAAAGCGCTAGATATGATAGATCTTCATGGTAAAGATTTATTGAGTGAAGAATAAAAATTATTTAATAATTTTTATTTAGTTGTAATATTTATAATGTTTTATATATGTATATATAATTTTTGAATTAACAGGAATTATATCATTATAGGTATGGTGTTGTGTTTTATAGTAAAATCGTTAAGAAGATTCCTTATTTAGAATTACGTTTAGTTATAGCGATATTAACATCAGTCACAATGGTAATTACTGATAATAAATTTAATGTTTTTTTATCATTTAGAAATTATATAACAAATTATATTTATTTATTTTATTATTTATGTGATAAACCAACTTATATACTGCATTTTATAATAAAAGCATTGATAGAATATAAAGAATTAATTGCAGAAAATGATAAATTAAAAAAAGAATTGTTCCTGAAAAACAGTGAATTATTATTGATGGATTGGTATAAACAAGAAAATTGCAAATTGCATGCATTACTTAATTCTCCTGTGTATCAGGAGAAACGTAAATTAATTACTAAAATAATTTTTTTGAATGCAGAACCTAATAATACACAAGCAATAATTAATCAAGGCATAAATAAAAATATATATATTGGCCAACCTGTTATTTCTGATTTAGGAGTAATAGGCCAAGTAATTTCAGTTAATAATACTAGTAGTCGAGTTTTATTAATTTTTGATCCTAAGCATGCTTTATCTGTACGGTTAAAACGTCATAATAGTAATAACGTTCATATGATATTAATGGGCCATGGACCTCATTCTGATTTATATGCAGAATATTCCGGGAATTCTGCTGATATATGCATTGGTGATATATTGATTACATCTGGATTAGATGGTTGTTTTCCAGAAGGATGTCCAGTAGCACAAGTTTCTAATATAAAATTTGATTTAGAACAAGATTGCACTGTTATTCGAGCTAAACCTGTAGTTAATTTTCAACATTTGCGTTATGCCATGTTATTCTGGGAATAGTTGTTATTGTAAATCTTTATAATAAAATTTAGTGGATTTATTCATATAACTATATATGAGATATATCTAACATTAGTATATTATATTTAATATATAATTATTAAATTTTATTTAATTAAAAATGTATAATGAATAGTTTTTATTTATGTAAATGTAAAATATGGAAAATTTATTGTTCTTTTATTATTGCAATAATGCTGCAGTGTATAATGTTGTTTATAACAACATGGAGTTGTCAACCCACTTGGATTCTGATGCTATTAATTTATTGGATTATTATATTTCCAAATAAAATGAATATAGGTACTGGGTTTATATTAGGAATATTAACAGATTGTATATTTTTTTCTACCATAGGAACACATGCTTTATCCTTTAGCATAATTAGTTATTTAGTTGTACGAAAATCATACATATTACGTCATATGTCTGTATGGCAACAATCTTTTTTGGTATTGTTTTTTTCTTTAATAAATCAAAGCATTAAATTTTTAATAAAGTTTTTAATAATTAAAATTTCGTATTCTCCAGAAATTTTTTGGAATTGTATTTTAGATTTTATAATATGGCCAATTATAGTATTTTTAATGCGTAAAATATATCGTTTTTAAGTAAAAATTAAAAATAATTATTATACTAAAAAATTAAGTATATATTGATAGTATATTTAAGTAATATATTGTGTTTTACATTAAATAAAATATTTTAATACTAATTAAATTATCATGATAAGTAATTGAGTTATTAGAGTTTACAAATATAATTAACTGGTTTTACAGAAAATTAGTTGTGTTATTTATAGTTATACACTATTATAATGTACGTATTGTGCTAGGATTAATCTGACAGAACATTATTATGTTATTTATTCCAATAAAACAGAGGTATTATGAATAGTATAGAATTTGTTAGTCAACAAATTTTAGTTCCTAACAAATTAAAGATTGATGATCTTTTATATTTATTAGGAATGACAGATGGTATTAGTATAGATTATTCAGATTTATATTTTCAATTATGTTTCCGTGAAAATTGGATTTTAGAAGATAAGATCATTAAATCTGGATCTTATAATATAACTCAAGGAGTTGGAATACGTGTAGTAATAGGAGAGCAAACGGGATTTTCTTATACTAATAAATTAACTTTAGATTCTTTAACATGTAGTATGCGTGATGCTATCGATATTACAAATTCTAATAATTGTAAAAATGTAGTGGTTTGCAATAATAAACGAACAGGAACATTTTTTTCTAATACAAAAGCAAAAAAAAATACATATTTAAATATAAATCCATTATCTAATATGTCTAATGAAGAAAAAATTGATTTATTAATGAGAGTAGATAAAATTGCTCGAAGTGAGCATTCGTATGTTAAAGCAGTACAAGCAAATTTATCAGGGACATATGAGCAAGTTTTGATTATTGCTACTGATGGAACTTTAAGCGCAGATATACGACCATTAATTCGATTGTCTATATTGGTTCAAGTAGAAAATAATGGAAGAATAGAACAAGGTTATAGTGGAGGAGGTGGAAGAAGTGGATATGATTATTTTTTAAAAAATATTGTTCAAGGAGAATCTTGCATTGATTATTGGACTAAAAGTGCTGTTAAAATGGGTTTAATGAATCTTCAATCCATATCAGCTCCTGCTGGGACCATGGCAGTAGTATTGGGTCCAGGATGGCCAGGAATATTGATACATGAGGCAGTAGGACATGGATTAGAGGCAGATTTCAACAGAAAAGGAAGTTCTGTCTTTTCTCAGAAAATTGGTAAAAAAGTAGCTTCTGAATTATGCACTATAGTAGATGATGCTACTTTTGAATTATCTAGAGGATCATTAGTGATTGATGATGAAGGGGTACCTGGCCAGTATAATATTTTAATTAAAGATGGTGTGTTGCAGGGGTATATGCAAGATAAGTTAAATGCTAAATTTATGGAAGTATGTTCTACAGGGAATGGAAGAAGAGAATCTTATGCAACTTTACCTATGCCACGCATGACTAATACTTATATGCTTCCTGGTAAATCAACGCCAGAAGAAATTATTAGTAGTATTGATTATGGGGTATATGCTACAAATTTTGGAGGAGGACAAGTAGATATCACTTCAGGAAAATTTGTTTTTTCTACTTCTGAAGCTTTTTTAATAGAAAAAGGTCGGATTGGTAATCCTATAAAAGGTGCTACTTTGATTGGATCAGGAATTGAAATAATGAGAAATATTTCTATGATAGGTAATGACTTATCTATGGATTCAGGTATAGGCATATGCATAAAAAATGGACAACATATTCCGGTTAGTGTAGGTCAGCCTACTATAAAGTTAAATAAGATTACTGTAGGAGGGACAATTTAATTTTTTAAATTCTCTTTAATTGTTCGTTTTTTATTAGCAAAACAGTGTTATCGATGAAAACAAATACTTCATTCATCCTAATTTTGTTGAATTTTTTTGTTTTGTATATAACAACTTTTATAGTTTATTCATTATAGTAATGAGAGGTCGATATGAGTTTAATGAATGATATAGAACAGAATGATTTTTTTTTAAAAAAAATAGCTAATCGAGCTCTACAATTGACAAATCAATGCTCTGAAGAATCAGAAGTATCTATAGTTAAAACCACTGGAATTAATGTAAGTACTCGTTATGGAGAGGTTGAGAACATAGAATTTGATAATAATGAGATATTAAAAATTACTGTATTTTTAAAACATAAAAAAGGAACTGTCTTTTCAAATAATTTGAATGATCAATCTATAATAAATTTAGTTAATGCTGCAGTTAATATCGCTTGTTGTGCCTCTGTAGATTTATATTCTAGGATTCCAGATAAAGAATTATTAGCATTTTATCCTAAAGATTTAGATTTATGTCATCCGATTGCTTTTGATGTTAAATCAAATATTCAGCTTGCATCTAGAGCAGAAAAAACGGCTTTAAAATATGATCGAAGAATCGTTTGTACAGAAGGAGGCAAATTTAGTAATCATATTACTACCGTAGTTTGTGGTAATAGTCATGGTATGTTGAGTAGTTATAGTAGTAGTCAATATTTTTTATCCTGTAATGTAATTGCTGAAAGTAATGGATCTATGGAACAAGAGTATGCATATACATTAAGTAGAGTTTTTGAAAAACTACATTCACCAGAATGGGTAGGGGAAGAATGTGCTCGACGGGTATTAACTCATTTAAATTCAAGAAAAATAAATACAACAGAATCTCCAGTTTTATTTGTTTCGGAAGTGGCTGTAAGTTTGTTTAAACATTTTTCTGATGCTATTAATGGTAATAATATTTATAAAAAATCAACTTTTTTATTAAATGATTTAGGAAAAAAAATTTTTCCTGATTGGTTTTTTATTAAAGAAATTCCTCATGTTTATCAAGAATTAGGTTCTGCGCCGTTTGATGATGAAGGGGTACAAACATTAAATAAATTGATTGTGAAGAATGGTATTTTAAATAGTTGGTTATTGAATACTTATTCTGCACATAAACTTGGATTAAAAAGCACTGGAAATTCTGGAGGAATATATAATTGGTATGTTATTTGTCAAAATATTACTTTTACAGAACTAATAAAAAACATGGATTGTGGATTAATTGTAACTAATATTATGGGACAGGGAGTAAATATAGTTACTGGAGATTATTCAAGAGGAGTTTCTGGTTTTTGGGTAAATCAAGGTGAAATTCAATATCCAGTGAACGAGGTTACTATTTCCGGTAATTTGCGAGAAATGTTTTCAAATATTCATGCTATTAGTAATGATATTGAAACTCGAAGTAGTATTCATTGCGGATCTGTATTAATTCATTCTATGAAAATAGCAGGAATTTAATTTAAATAGAATTAAAAAATCTTTCGAATTTATTGATTAAGCACATATAGAAAATGTTTTATAAATTTATTTAGCGGATATTTAAAAAATAATTTTTACCATTTATATAATAATTAATTTAAAAGAATAAAAATTATATAAAATAAAACACACAGCATTATATTATTATAATATAATGCTGTGTGTTTTATTTTGTTTTTAGTTGAGACTAAAAGTTGAATATAATTAATATGTCCCCATATGTTAAATATCTGGTAATTAAACACAATGCAACTAAATAAATAGTATTTGAATTTTTATAATTTGCTCACGCAAATTAAAAAGGATAGCTGCTCTATGAATACTAAGCAATCTACGCATATAGATATTCCTGTGTTACCGTTGCGTGATGTGGTAGTTTATCCACATATGGTAATTCCTTTGTTTGTTGGTCGTGAAAAATCAATAAAATGTCTGGAATATGCGATGAATGGGGATAAGAAGGTTATGTTAGTAGCTCAAAAAGAAGCGTCTAATGATGAACCTGGTATTAATGATCTGTTTTTAGTTGGGACAGTATCTATGATATTACAGATGTTAAAATTACCGGATGGAACAGTTAAGGTATTAATGGAAGGATTGATGAGAGCTCGTATTATTGAATTAGTAGATGTTGGTAATTATTTTAAAGCTAATGCAGATAATTTTGAAATTATAGAACTAAATGAAAAAGAAAAAGAAGTACTAATAAGAGCTGTCATTCATCAATTTGAAGGATATATTAAACTTAATAAAAAAATTCCTCCTGAAGTATTAACATCTTTAAATAATATTAATGATGCTGATCGTTTAGCAGATACTGTTGCTGCTCATATACCTCTAAAATTAAATGATAAGCAATCAATATTGGAAATGTCCAATATTACTGAACGTTTGGAATATTTAATAGCAGTTATGGAATCTGAAATGGAATTGTTACAAATAGAAAAACGTATTCGCAATCGAGTTAAAAAACAAATGGAGAAAAGTCAACGAGAATATTATTTAAATGAACAAATAAAAGCTATTCAAAAAGAATTAGGAGATATGGATAATATTATTGATGAAAATGAATCTATAAAAAGACGAATAGAATCATCTAAAATGCCTAAAGAAACTCGGAATAAAATAGAATCAGAATTTCAGAAATTAAAAATGATGCCTCCTATGTCTTCAGAAGCAACGGTAGTCCGAGGATATATTGATTGGGTATTATCAGTACCTTGGCATGCTAAAAGTAAAATGAAGAAGGATCTTGTAAAAGCACAAGAAAGTTTGGATAAAGATCATTATGGGTTAAAACGAGTTAAAGATCGTATATTAGAGTATTTAGCTGTTCAAAATAGAATAAATAAAATTAGAGGACCTATTTTATGTTTAGTAGGTCCTCCAGGAGTCGGAAAAACATCTCTTGGAAAATCTATAGCTAAAGCCACAGGACGTAAATATATACGTATGGCTTTAGGAGGAATGAGAGATGAAGCAGAAATTAGAGGACATAGAAGAACTTATATTGGATCTATGCCTGGAAAATTAATACAAAAAATGTCAAAAGTTGGAGTTAAGAATCCTTTATTTTTGTTAGATGAAATTGATAAAATGTCTTTTGATATGCGTGGGGATCCTGCATCTGCTTTATTAGAAGTGTTAGATCCAGAGCAAAATATTGCTTTTAACGATCATTATTTGGAAGTAGATTATGATTTATCTGATGTCATGTTTGTAGCCACTTCCAATTCTATGAATATTCCTAATCCTTTGTTAGATCGAATGGAAGTAATTAAATTATCTGGATATACTGAAGAAGAAAAATTTAATATAGCTCGTCAACATTTATTATCTAAACAAATAGAACGTAATGCTTTAAAGCCAGGAGAATTAATAATTCAAGATAGTGCTTTAATCGGTATTATCCGTTATTATACTAGAGAAGCTGGAGTACGCAATTTAGAGAGAGAAATTGCTAAATTGTGTCGAAAAACAGTAAAAAATGTATTAATGAATAAACATATTACTTGTGTCACTATTGACGATAAAAATTTAAAAGATTTTTTAGGAATACAACGTTATGATTGCGTTCAAGCTGATCAAGAAAACAGAATAGGGCAAGCGACTGGATTAGCTTGGACTGAAGTTGGAGGAGATCTTTTAACTATTGAGACAGTTTGTGTTCCTGGAAAAGGAAAGTTAACTTATACTGGATCTTTAGGAGAGGTAATGCAAGAATCTATTCAAGCAGCTTTGACTGTAGTGCGTGCTCGAGCAGATAAATTAGGAATTAATACCGATTTTTATGAAAAAAAAGATATTCATGTCCATGTTCCGGAAGGAGCTACTCCTAAAGATGGACCCAGTGCTGGAATTGCCATGTGCACCGCTTTAGTATCTTGTTTAACCGGGAATTCTGTTAAAGCAAGTGTAGCAATGACTGGAGAAATTACTTTAAGAGGTCAAGTTTTGCCAATTGGAGGTTTAAAAGAAAAATTATTAGCAGCGCATAGAGGAGGAATTAAAACTGTTGTAATTCCCTATGAAAATAAGCGAGATTTGGAAGATATGCCTGCTGTTGTTGTGAATAATTTAAATATTTATCCAGTCAAACAGATAGATGAAGTATTAAGGTTAGCCTTACAAAATTCTTTTTAAAACCCAAGTGTTAAGAATAAGTTAATAATTACAAACATTTTGTTTGTTAATAATTTTGGAGATTTTAATAAAACTGTAATGAATAAGCGTCTTTTTTTTGTTTTTAAGTAATATTTTGTTATTATTAATGTTTAATCAGTCAATTACTAAAATTAATCTTATAATTATAAAAATATTGCAAGTATTTTTAAGAATTCATTTATAAGCTTTATTATTAATAGTAGTAAATTTAATAATATTTAAATTTATTATACTGTAATAATATATATTTTATACATATAAAAATATTAAAATATAAGATAACATAATGACCTACTATATATCTATAGAAATACATATCTAAAAAATTTTGAGTAATTTAATATAACAAATTTTGTTGTGTCTCATTATTTGAAATATTGGATAACAGGTATGATAAATATTAAAAGTCAGCAATTAATGTTAATTAAAAATAATATCAAATTTATTCCAAATTACCCAAAAAAAGGAATTGTATTTAGGGATATCAGTACATTACTTGAAAATCATCATGCATATTCTACAAGCATTACTCTTTTAGCTCATCATTACAAAAATTATCAATTAACTAAAGTAATAGGAATAGAAGCTCGAGGATTTTTATTTGGAGCACCTTTGGCTTTAATATTAAAATTAGGCTTTATTCCAGTACGTAGAGCAGGGAAATTGCCACGTAATACTATCAATGAAAAATATATTTTAGAATATGGGACAGGATGTTTAGAAATACATAAAGATTCTATTGTACCAGGAGATAAAGTTTTGATCGTAGATGATTTACTTGCCACTGGGGGTACAATTGAAGCAACCGTAAAATTAATTAGACGATTAGGAGGAGAAGTGCATAATGCTGCATTTATAATAAATTTAGAGTATTTAGGAGGCAAATTATTGTTAAAAAATATTGGGGTTAATTCTTATAGTTTAGTTGCATTTTCTGAATAAAAAAGATATTATTTTTGATTTTTATATTAATTAATAATTTACATATATTAAGTAATTTTATAGAAAATTTTTATGATTTATAAAGTACTCGCGTTAAAATGGAGACCTAAGAAATTTTCAGAAGTGGTAGGCCAATCGCATATTACTAAAGCAATGATAAGTAGTTTTAAGTTAAATAGGATTCATCATGCTTATATATTATCTGGAACAAGAGGATCTGGAAAAACTACTATAGCTCGATTATTTGCAAAAGGATTAAATTGTAAACTTCAAACTGAATTTAGTGATGTATGCGGTCAATGTAAAAATTGCTTGAACATTGAATCAGGATGTTTTATTGATTTTATTGAAATAGATGCAGCTTCTAGATCTAAGGTAGAAGAAACCCGAGAATTTTTAGATGATGTACAATATACTCCATCTCAAAGTCAATTTAAAGTGTATTTAATTGATGAAGTACATATGTTATCCAGACATAGTTTTAATGCATTACTTAAAACACTAGAAGAACCTCCTCACCATGTAAAATTTATTTTAGTCACTACTGACTATCAAAAGTTACCAGAAACTATATTGTCTAGATGTTTGCAGTTTTATTTAAAACCTTTAAATATTTCTCAAATTAAGACACAACTTCAGTATATTTGTGGTAAGGAAAACATTACTATTGATATACACGCATTAGAATTATTAGCTTATTCAGCAAAAGGCAGTATGAGAGATGCTTTGAATTTATTAGAGCAAGCAATTATTTTAGGAAATCGTAATAGTGTTACTACCGATATTATTAATAATATGCTTGGAATTTTGAATATAGATAGCTCTGTATCTTTAATTGAAGATTTAATTTATGGTAATATAAATAATTTAATGGATAAAATTGATCAATATTCAAATTTAGGGATAAATTGGGATTATTTTTTTTCTGAAATATTAACTATTCTTCAAAAAATAGCAATTAATCAATTTGCTTCATTTTCTATGCAACAATATAATAATAATGAATCAAATAATATTAATAGTCGAATGCGTAGTTTAAGTAATCATATATCTCCTGAAACTGTACAATTATATTATCAAATTTTTTTATTAGGTCGAAAAGAATTACCATATGCACCTAGTTATCGCATAGGAACAGAAATGACTGTTTTAAGGGCATTAGCTTTTTCTCCAATTAATATAAAATCAAAAAAAAATAATAAAAATGATATTAGTAAATTTTCAGATAATTTAAATCATCATACACATTCTATAAAAAAAGTGAAAACTCATTTAAATTCATTAATAACAATTAATGATAAAATTAATCTGAACAAACCATCAATTTCTGATGATTGTAATGCAAATGAAAATATTATAGATTCAAAAAAAATGAAATATGATGATAATTCTAAAATATTTGATATAAATCTGAAAAAAATGATACATGATAATTCTGATAGTATGAATAATAAATCTCATTATCATTCTACTACTGAAATTTCTGATAATAAAGTTATTCCTAAACCAGCAATTTCTTCTAGTACTGCTTCTAAGATATTAAAAGCTCGATCGAAACTAATTGATTATCATAAAAATTATGATAAATCCATTAAAATTAAATCTGAATTAAATAAAAATGTTGAATCTCAGAAAAAACTAGAAAATATATTAAAACGATTTTCTAATATTAATATAAAAGTTTTTACACATGATTCTGAGAATATAAAAAAAAAATAATAAAAATTTACTAACACAAGTGATATCTGAGACATTTAACGACAATTCGACTACTATAAATTATAGACTACATTCAAATTTTAAAAATCCTGTAAACACTATTATACAAGACATATTTCAACAAGCGGTAAAATTTGATCCATGGATATTACAGATATATCAGTTATCTCTATTAGAAGCTAAACAGTTACTTTTAAGCTCTTGGAGAGAAATATTTGATGGTAATAAAATTCGATTACATTTATTAACTTGTTTTCAATATTTATATTCTAAAGATTTACATAATTTCATACAAACAGAATTAAATAATATTTTTAAAATACCAATGCAATTATCTATAACAACAGATAATGATTTTTTAAAAAAAACACCAATAGAGTATTTATGTTCATTATATATAAATAAAATCAATCAACTAAAACAAAACATTTTAACTGATCCATATGTAAAAATAATTCAATCTTCTTTTGATGCTAATTTTCATGAAGAAGATATTCAAATTTTTTAAGACATTCAATTGTGATTATTTGAAATGTTATTCAAGTTTACACGTTTAGTTATTAGTTAATATAGTTTTATTTAATATAAATAGGATTAAATTTTAAAATGATTAAAATTATAAAGATTAATAATTTCATAGAAATTATTAAAAATATTAATAAACATATTTAGATGAATTATCATGATACGTATTATATTTTTTGGTCCTCCTGGGTCTGGTAAGGGAACTCAAGCTCATTTAATTGCAAATTTATATAAAATACCTAATATTTCTTCAGGAGAAATATTAAGACAATCATTTGTATGTAATGTATTTAAATTAGATTCAATACTTTCTAATACTAAGAATGTAATAGATTCTGGAAAATTAGTAAGTGATAAATTAATGAGCAAATTAATTTTTAATCGTATACGAAATAAAGATTGTCAAAATGGTTTTATAATTGATGGATTTCCTAGAACAATAAATCAGGCTATAGCAATACAGCAAAATAATATTTATATCGATTTTGTAATAGAATTTCATATGACAGATTCTGCAATTATTGATCGAGTAACAGGAAGACAAATTCATTTGCCATCAGGTAGAATATACCATTATAAATATAATCCTCCTAAACGTCCCGGATTAGATGATTTTACCGGAGAAAAATTAATTGTTCGGAAAGATGATAATAAAGAAATAATACGTCAACGATTAATAGAATATTATAAGTATACTGCTCCACTTTCAGAGTATTATCAAGAACAAGCAAAAAAAAACAATATGAATTATTTTATTATTAATAGTAATCAAGATATTAGGACAGTCTATAAAGAATTAATCAATATCATTAATTCTTATTTAATTTAAAATTAAATAAGAATTAATGATATTTTTTATAGAGATTAATAAAAATATTAGTAATTTCGATATATAAAATGCTACATATTTTAAATATAACTAATGTTTAAAATAGTTTTTAATGATCCAAAGGAAAGCACATTAAGGTTATTTTACCATTTTTATCATCTATTTTTATTGCTGATCCATATTGATTCCAGCAACCTAACACTATCCGCTTTAATAAAATTCCATTTTTTTTTCCTGTAGATAAATAAATATTATGAATAGTTGGTTGATGTGTATGTCCATGAATCATAATTTGTGCTTGGTTTTGAATTAAAATATCTATTACTTTTTGAGTGCTAACATTTAATTTTTTTTTAGATTTGTGTTGTTTATATTTTGTGCAATAAGAACGTGCAATTTTAAAAATCCACAAACGTAAAGATAAAGGCAAAGATAAAAATAACCTTTGAATTATACGATTATACAAAAACATTTTTAATCGTTGATATGATTTATCATATATACATAAACTATCTCCATGTAACATAACTATATTATTACCTGATGGTAATTTTAATATTTGATTATCTGGTAGTAAAATCATTCCACAAGAATTAGCATACTTTTTCCCTAACAAAAAATCTCGATTACCTCTAATAAAATAACATGGAATTTTTTTTTTGTTTAATGATTGTAAACTCTTAGCAATATCTGCATACATTAAATTTTGATGATCATCACCTAACCATATTTCAAATAAATCTCCTAAAATATATAGAGCTTGTGCTGTAGTAGCGTGAGTATGTAAAAAATTTAAAAATCCATTAAGAATTTTCGGTTTTTCGTTACACAAATGAACATCTGCAATCAATAATATTGACATATTACTTAATAATACACATACTTTTTTTAAAATTATAAATAGATAACATGTAATAATACCCTCTTTATTGCAAATTAAAACAATATTATATTATATGGTTAAGTTAAACTGATGTAAATTATTAGCTACATTAGTCTATATATTATTGTTTATTTATATACTTATATAAAAATATATTAACTGTTATCAGTATTAATTGAATATTATATTATTAATGACATTATTATATTGTTATATATAATATAAGATATTTTATTTTTATAAATTATAAGTAATGGACAAATATTATGTTAAAAATTTTTAATACTTTAACAAAAAAAAAAGAAATTTTAAAACCAATTAGTTTTAATAAAATAAAATTATATGTTTGTGGTATTACTGTGTATGATTTATGTCATTTGGGGCATGCTAGAACATTTGTAGTATTTGATATGATAGTACGTTATTTAAATTATTGTGGATATCAAGTTGAATATACTCGCAATATTACAGATATAGATGATAAAATTATAAATCAAGCCTTTAAAAATCACGAAACTATTATACAATTAACAAATCGTATGATTCAAGAAATGTATATAGATTTAGATGCTTTACATATATTAAGACCTAAATATGAACCGAAAGTAACAGATTATATTGATAAAATTATTGATTTCATTCATTTGCTTATAAAGAAAAAATACGCATATATTACATTTAACGGTGATGTAATGTTTTCAATAAATTCTACTAATAATTATGGAATTCTATCTCATAGAAAAAAAATAATTAAATTCGATAATATATGTGCAGATGATAATATAATTAAAAAAAATTCTGAAGATTTTGTACTATGGAAATCTTCTAAATTTATGGAACCATACTGGATAGCTCCTTGGGGTAAAGGAAGGCCAGGATGGCATATTGAATGTTCTGCTATGAGTCATGATATTTTTGGGAAGAGTATAGATATTCATGGAGGAGGATCGGATTTAATTTTTCCACATCATGAGAATGAAATAGCTCAATCTGCTTGTGCTTATAATATTAATCCTAATTCTTATGCAAATATATGGATGCATGTCGGTTTATTATCATTAGGGCATGAAAAAATGTCAAAATCATTAAACAATTTTTTTACTATACGTGAAATTTTGAAAAAATATGATCCTGAAACTGTACGATATTTTTTATTATCAGCGCATTACAGACGTCAATTACAATATAATGATAATAGTATGAAGAGTGCACAGTTATCATTAGAACGTCTTTATATTTCCTTGCAAGGAGTTAATCCAATAATTCAATCTACCAATGATAAAGAAAAATATTTTATATCAAGATTTATTGAAAAAATGAATGATGATTTTAATACTCCTGAAGTTTATTCAATACTTTTTGAAATGGCACATGAATTAAATAAATTAAAGAATAAAAATTGTTATGCACACGCACAAAGATTAGCAGCACAATTAAAATATTGTGCAAATATTTTAGGAATATTATATCAAGATCCAGAAATTTATTTGAAATACCAATCTTCAAGAAATAATAGTATTATTGATATGAAAAATATTCAGAAGTTAATTCAAATAAGAGAAAAGGCTCGTAAAAAAAAAGAATGGAAATTAGCAGATAAAATACGTACACAATTAAATACTATAGGAATAACATTAGAAGATAAATGCGATGGAACAACTAACTGGAGATATCATTGGTTTAAAAAAGAATAAAAATAGGTATTATTTTAATAAATTAATTAATAATTAATTTAATTTATTATAATTTTAGTTATATATAAATAAGATAAAAATTCATAAATGATTATAATAAGCTTGCAAAGTATTTTGAATTAAAGTAGCTACTGTCATTGGCCCAACACCACCCGGGACAGGAGTAATATATGCTGCCCGTTCATAAGCACTAGGAAAGTGTACATCTCCTACTATACTTCCATCATCTAATCTATTGATACCCACGTCAATCACTATAGCTCCTTTTTTTATCCAATTTCCAGGGATAAAATTAGCTTTACCAATTGCGACAATTAATAAATCAGCATTTTTAATGTACAATTCTAAATTTTGTGTGAATTTATGTGTTATAGATACAGTACATCCTGCCAATAACAATTCCATCATCATGGGTCTGCCAACAATATTTGATGCGCCAACTATTACTGCATCTAAAATAAACATATCTATATTATATCGTTGTAATAGTGTCATGATACCTTTTGAAGTGCAAGGTCGTAATATAGGAGATCGCTGACATAATCGACCTATATTATATGGATGAAATCCGTCTACATCTTTATCAGGAATGATGTGTTCTAAAATTTTAATATCATTTAACTTTTTTGGTAATGGGAGTTGAATTAGAATGCCATCTATACGATAATCATTATTAAGAGTTTTAATGAGTTGTAATACTTCTTTTTCAGTGGCTGTTATAGGTAATATATAAAGAAAAGATATAAATCCAACTTGTTTGCATGCTTTTTCTTTATGAGTTACATAAATTTTAGAAATCGGGTCATTTCCAATTAAAAGCATTGCTAATCCTGGTGCTCGTTTTCCCATATTTATATTTTCATAAACTTGTTTAGCAATATTTTGTTTAATTTTTTCAGCAACATATTTACCGTCGATTAATTTAGCATTCATTTTTTTAATAACACACCTGTATAATAGAGTACAGTGATATATGACATATAAAATATGTATATATTATATACTTAATTTGAAAAACGTATTTATATACTTATAACAATTATATTATGTAATATATAAACAGTAGAATTAAAAATGTTATATAATAAATTAATAGAAATATATAATATGTATGCGTGCGCTCTTAACTCAAAAGGATAGAGTAACGGCCTTCTAAGCCGTAAGTTATAGGTTCGAATCCTATAGAGCGCATTTATTTACTATTATTTATACATATAAATAATAGTCAAATTGTTCTTAACAAGTAATTTTTAGATTTATATTGATTTTTAAAAAATAAAGTATATATAATAAATAATTTTTAAAATTGTTACTTTAATTAAGTAATGGTAACTATATATTAGATATTTTATTATATCACTATAGTATAGTAGTATAATTATAATGATTTTAGGAATCGTTTGCGCTGTAATATCAGGATCATTGTGGGGTTTAATTTTTATAGGTCCACTGTTGGTACCGGAATATCCTGGAATATTACAAGCTTCAGGTCGTTATATAGCATTTGGGTTAATTTCATTACCATTATCATGGATTAATAGAAAACATTTATGCAAATTATTACTAACAGATTGGATAGAAGCTACTAAATTAGTAATAGCTGGGCATTTAATATATTATACTTGCTTAGCTAGTGCTATTCAACGAATAGGAGCGCCTATTTCAACAGCTATTATTGGAACGTTACCTATAATGATTACAATAAAATCATATATTGTTGCTAATAATCATCAAAAAAAAAATAATAAAAAATTATATAAATTTTCTATTGTTATCATGCCTGTTATATTAATTGGAATAGGATTGTTATGTGTTAATATTGCTGAATTAAAATCTGAATGTCTCATTAAATATAATTCTTTAGAATATATATTTGGGGTGGTTTTAGCAGTAATTTCTGTGATATGTTGGTCATGGTATGCATTAAGGAATGCTTATTGGTTAAAGACTCATCCAAATAATAAGCCTGTTACTTGGGCTAATGCTCAAGGAATAGTAACTTTACCATTATCATGTTTTGCATATTTTATTATATGTTTATATTCATACTATACAAAAGATGAATTTGTATTACCATTAGGTCCTCGTCCATTTTTTTTTATTTTTTTAATGATTTTAATTGGTTTTTGTTGTTCTTGGTTAGGAACTTTTTTTTGGAATGAAGCAAGTCAAAGATTACCAACTACTTTGATTGGATCTGTAATTGTATTCGAAACAATAGCAGGTTTGGTATATGCTTTTATATATCGTCAATTATGGCCATCTCCGTTAATTTTATTAGGAATGACTTTATTAATTTTAGGAGTGTTTTCTGTATTATATATTCAAAATTTTAGAAATGATAATTATCAAAAAAAATGAAAATTACTTTGCTATTATAAAAATAATAGGACTATTCATTAATTTAAATAATTAATATTATTCATTATATAAAAATGGTAGTACATGAAACACAAAACAATAGTATCATTTATCTTTAATATTTTTAATAAAATTAAATCATTTTGTAAAAATCATATATATTCCTGATAACTTTTATAAGGTTTTTGACAGCATTTTTCGATGGCTATGTATAGACATGATACATCCAAATTCTGCCATTAGCACTAGTAAAGAAGATCCTCCAAAACTCATTAAAGGCAAAGGTATCCCCACTATTGGCAATATACCAGTGACCATTCCTACGTTCATAAAAATAGTTAGAAATAACATCAACATGAAACTACCTATTATTATTCGTCCAAACATATGTTGCACATTAATTGCAATAATAAACCCTCTTAATATTATACTTAAATATAATATAAATAATATAGATATTCCTATAAATCCAAATTCTTCTCCAATTACTGAAAAAATAAAATCAGTATGACGTTCAGGCAAAAATTCTAATTGAGATTGAGTACCGTGCAACCATCCTTTTCCAGTTAAACCTCCTGAACCAATAGCAATTTTTGATTGAATAATATGATATCCTGATCCTAGAGGATCAGTTTCTGGGTTCCATAACATAGATATTCTAATTTTTTGATATGGATGCATAAAACAAAACCATAATATAGGAATACATGCTAAAATTGTTAGTAATATAATTATTATTAATTTCCAACTGATCCCAGATAAAAATAACACAAATAGTCCAGAGCTAGCTGTTAAAATAGCAGTACCTAAATCTGGTTGTAATAATATAAAAACAGTAGGAATAATAGTTAGTAGTAATATTATAAAAATTATTTTAATAGAAGGAGGATATTGGCCTTTATTTAAGTAATACGTTGTTACTAGCAGAACAGAAAATTTAGATATTTCTGAAGGCTGAAATTTCATTAACCCTACATCTAACCAACGTTGAGCTCCTTTACTAACATGTCCTGTAATATTCACTAAAATAAGTAGAATAAGACATATATTGTATATATATGGCGCATATATTTCATACACTTTCGGCGGTATTTGTGCTAATGAAAACATTATTATAAATCCAATTATAATCTGAATTATTTTTTGATGAATTATTTCTATATTTTGTCCGCTTGCACTCCATGTGATAAAAATACTGCATAATAAAATACAAAAAATTAATGAGAATAATATTAAATCTATATGAAATGTTTTAAAAGAGATATTTTTTCTGTAAATATTTTGATTCATTATGAAAATGATTGTTTATTAATACAAAGTAAAATATTAAAATTTTTATAATAAAATATAATCAAATATTTTTCTAGTGATTGTTCCAATAGGCATATCCACTCCTCCATTTTCTAAAATGATGACTATAGCCACAGTAGGCTTATCATAGGGAGCGAAAGCTGTCATTAATTTATGGTCTTTAAGATATTTAGAAATTTTATTAGGATCATAATTTTGATGATTTTTTAATCTAAATAATTGTGCTGTACCAGATTTTGCTGCTGCTTTATATGAAGCATTAAAAAAACTATTTCTTACAGTCCCATTAGGACGATTAGCTGCTCCAAACATTCCATCTTTGGCTATTTTCCATACATTTGATGTAGGATCTCCTACTTGATTATGTTCAATTTGATTATATGAAATAGAATAATTTCTATTCAATAATATACGATTCAATAAATGAGGTACACGAACATTGCCATCATTAATCAAAGTTATTAAAGCTTTAGACATTTGAATTGGAGTAGCAGTCCAGTATCCTTGACCAATTCCTACAGATATTGTATCTCCTTGGTACCAAGGTATTTTAAATCTTTTTATTTTCCAATCTCTATTAGGCATAACTCCTGTTAATTCTTCAAATAAATCGATTCCTGTATATTTTCCATATCCAAATTTTGTCATCCATTCTGATAAATTATCTATCCCCATTTTATAAGCAATTTGATAAAAAAATGTATCAGAAGATTCTTCTAAAGCTTTAGTGATATTTAGTTCACCATGTCCCCATCGTTTCCAGTCTCTAAATCGTTTTTCAGAACCAGGTAATTTCCACCAACCTGGATCAAAAAAAGAAAAATTTTTGTTTATAACTCCTAAAATTAATGCAGATACTGAGATATATGGTTTTACAGTAGATGCTGGAGGATATACACCTTGAGTAGCACGATTTAGTAAAGGACAATCATGATTTTTTAGTAAAAGATAATATTCTGATTTAGAAATACCATTGACAAATAAATTTGGATCATAGCTAGGATGAGAAACTAACGCTTGAATTCCGCCATTTCTAGGATCAATTACTATTACAGAAGATCGGCTACCTACTAATAATTTAGTAATATATTGTTGTAAATGTGCATCTAAAGTTAATAAAATATCTTTTCCTGGTATTGGTTGTTTTTCATATAATTTTCGAACAATTTTTCCACGATTATTTACTTCTACTGCTCCATATCCTGGAGTACCATGTAAAATATTTTCATAATAACGTTCAATACCTAATTTTCCAATATTTTGAGTTGCTATATATTTTGAATATGTACCGTTTTTATGTAATTGTTGTATGTCTGATTTATTAATCTTGCTAACATATCCGATAACATGAGTGAATATAGATCCATATGGATAATAACGAAGTTGATATCGTTTTATTGTTACTCCATTAAATCGAAATTGATTTACAGCAAATCGAGCTCGTTGTTCTTCTGTTAATTTAATTTTAATAGGGATTGGTATGAATTGGGGATAACGTTTACATTCTTTTTTAAATTTATTAATGTCTTCAGCACTCAATTGTAGTAAAGATTGTAATTCGTGAAGAGTTTTATTTAAATCTAAAATATGTTCTAAAGTTATTTCTAAATAATACACAGTACGGTTCATCGCTAATGCTATTCCGTTACGATCATAAATAATACCTCTTTTTGGAGAAATAGGTATTATTTTAATTCGATTTTCATTAGAGCGCATTGTATATATATGAAATTGTACTATTTGTATATTATATAAATGAATGAATAGAATACTAACTATTATTATAATAATACTAAATGCAACTATTATTCGTTGTATGAATAGTAATTTAGCTGAATGATCAGAAAAAATTTGAAATTTATGAGATTTCATTCAAAATTGTTATGTATTATCAAATAATATATTTGTAAAGAATATTTAATTGTATATATTAAAATTTAGATGTATGTTGATTTTTCATTATTTTTAAAAATATAATACTAAATCCATAATTTTTCTAATTCATATAATTTTCGAGTTTCATTTTTCATAATATGTATTATTATATCATTTAAATCAACTAAAACCCATTCTCCAAACTCTATACCTTCTATTCTGTAAGATTTTTGAAGGCCTATGTTACGACATTGTTTTACTATATTATGAGCAATAGAAATAACATGATGTCTGGATTGGCCAGTGCATAAAATCATTAAATTTGTAATACTATATTTATATTTGTTAGTATTTATCTCTAAACAAATAATATCTTGACCTTTTAAATCATTAATACAATTAATCACAAATTGTTTTAATATTTCAAATTTCAAATTTCAACATTCCTTTTAAAATATTTGTATAACTTTTTGATATAATCATAGCGATATCATTATAATATAATTTTTATTATTAAATGTTTATTAATTTACGTAATTCAAAAAGATCACATAATTATATCTATATATAGATATAATACATCATATTTTTATTACTATTATAATCAAAAGATTAAATTATTATCAAATATCTGATTCTTAGTTAAATCATGTTATTGTATTTATAACATAATATTTCTATTAATAATTCAAAATTTATTTTAGAAACTTCTGTATAATTTTGATGATATCTTAGTTCCATTTGCGTTAATAATGATATAGCTTTATGTAGTTGAATGAAATTCAATCTATGAATTGCCTTTGATAAAAGTACACGATGATATTGAGTATATATCTTATATTTATTAAATAATATAGGTAATATATTTCCCTGTATTTTAATATCATGTTTAATCTGAATTATTATTAATATTTCATGTTGAATTTTATGTAATAATACTTTTAAATCAATATGCATTTGATCTAATTGTGTTAAAATCCGATTTGCACGTTTTTTTTTACCTATTAATACCGATTCTAGCCAATGATTATAATTAAAACAAGATGAATCTACCGTAATATTTTTAATTCGATCAAAAGTTAAATTTCCGTCAGGAAAAATTAGAGATAGATGTTTTAATGTTTGTTTTAATAAAATAGTGTTGCCTTCATAATAATAGCATAATAATTGACACGCTAAATTTTCTATAATTAAGTTCATGTTTTTAGATTGATTTTGTACCCATGTCAATAGTCTTGAATATTTTAGTGTAGTACAGTTTATCAATAAGCTTTTTTTCTTAAAAAAGTTCACCCATATATTATTATGTTGAATGATCTGATTAGATGTGTATATAATTAGAATTAATATTAGATTATCATGAATTAATGATAACAAAATTGAACTATTTTTTTCAAAATAAGAAACAGGGTAATTTTTAGAAAAAAGTATTGATAATACTTTTAGTTTTGAAAATAAATCAGTTATTTTGCATAATTCAAAGATTTCATTCCAATTGAAATGTGTGTTTAATCTAACTTGAAAATGTTCTAAATTGTTTGATTTTTTGATTGTATTTAAAATGTATAAATGACTATCTTGTAATAAACATAAGTCATCTCCACATAATATATATATACGATTATTGTTTTTATTTAATTTTTCAGATATTTGTTCCGGATATATCCAAATCATACAGTTTTTAAAAATTAATTAATTTATATAAATATTTAATACAAATATTTTATTATTGTTTATGTTTACTAATACAATTAATAAATTGTTTTGTTAGTTTATATGCTACATCTTGATACATTTCTTCTAGTATTTCATTTTCTTGTATTAAATTAGATAAAGCTTTTTCTGGATTTTTTATAAAGTTTCTATATGTTTGAATCAAAACAGGATAATAATTAACTTGATGAGGAATAAAAAATTCGGCTTGTATTTTTAAAATTATTTGATATTCAGATTCTATCCCATTTGGAAATACAGAAACAGTCATATGTTTTTTTGAAATGTGCATAATATTTAAACTGGGTACATGTGATGTGTAATTTTTATTTATGAAAGTAGTATTATCATATATATTGTCAATAGTATCTATATTATTTATATACAATTCTTGTTTTATATATCGAATAATTGAATTAAATGGATCAGAACTTTTTAGCAAAATTGTCAATCGTTTGTTTTTATCAATTTCAAAGTTGTTTGCATTACATATATCATACGTATTTGTAGAAATTAATTGATAATTACATCCTGAAAATAATATTAATAATATATAAATATCTATTTTTAAAAAAAATAAAAGATTTTTTATTAAAAACATTGATATTTATTTTATAAGAAAATTAATTACTTTATTAGGAATATATATAATTTTATATACTTGTTTTTTTGTAAAATTTTTATATAGATTAATTGATTGTTCTGCCATTTTATAAATTGTATCTTTATCACTATTTTTTGAAATAATAATACTTGTCTTTTTTTTACCATTAATTTGTACAATAATCAGTACATTTTCATCCTGTATTGCTTTATCATCAAATATTGGCCATGGAGCACAATCAATGTTTTCTACATTTCCTAATGATTTCCATAAAGCAAAACTAATATGAGGAGTAAATGGATATAATAATCGTATTGTTACGGAAAGTGCTTCTTCTAAAACTATTCTATCTTGAATACTGATTTGAGAAACATTTTTTAAATGATTAACTAATTGCATGATAGCTGATAAGGCAGTATTAAAGGATTGTCTTCGATCAATATCATCAGTAACTTTTACTATGGTTGCATGTACTAAATGTCTAGTAAATTTATTTTTATTACTGAGTTTGCAAAAATGAAGTTCACTGTCAATCAGTCCTAATTTAACATGTTGATAAGTTATATGCCATAATCGTTTAAGAAATCGATAAGCCCCTTCGATTCCGGATTCTTTCCATTCTAATGCAGAATGAACTGGAGCTGCAAACATTATAAAGAAACGAACAGCATCTGCACCATATTTTTGAATCATTGAGTTTGGATCAATGCCATTGTTTTTAGATTTAGACATTTTACACATTCCAGCATAAATTAAATTATTACCATCTACATCGACAGATTTTATTATATGACCTGTATTATTTCGAGTAACTGTTACATTAGCAGGAGATACCCATATTTTTTGACCATTACTTGCTATATAATAAAATGCTTCTGATAATATCATTCCTTGACATAATAGTCGTATTGCTGGTTCATGTGAATTTATTAGACCTGCATCTCTCATTAATTTATGGTAAAAACGAAAATATATTAAATGCATAGTAGAGTGCTCAATACCTCCTATATATTGATCAATTGGTAACCAATAATTAGCAGCACTAGAATCTAACATTCCTTTGTGATATTTAGGACAAGTATAACGCGCGTAATACCAAGACGATTCTACAAATGTATCAAAGGTATCAATATCTCTAATAGCGTTTTGATTTTTATATGTAATTTTCATCCAATTATTTATATTTAATTCTGCAGAATTATTAGTACCATAATAAGATAAATATAATTTTTTAGGGAAAGTTACTGGTAATTCATTTAAAGGAACAGGTTCAATCATTCCATTTTTTAAAGTTATCATTGGTACTGGCACACCCCAATAACGTTGGCGTGATATACTCCAATCCTTTAGACGATATAATATTTTTAAATTAGCTAACTTATTATCAAGTAATACTTGAGTAATAATACTAGAAGCAATATTAGAAGTTAATCCATCGAAATCACCAGAATTAAATAGTATTCCTAAGTTAACCATTGCTTTAGTTCGAATATTAGGCAATTTATTATCCATATATTTAATAACAGGTTTTATTGGTAAATGATATTGATGAGCAAATTCCCAATCTTGTTGGTTATGAGCAGGACATGCTGCGATTGCTCCTATTCCATCAATTTCTACAGGAATTACAAAATTTACTATCCAAATTGGCAATTTATTATTATTAATTGGATGAATTGCATAAATATGAGTAAATATACCTTTTTTATTTTTATTAAAATAATCTTTTTTATAAAATTGTATTAAATTCACATTATAAATATTAATAAAACTGTTTACTTCTGAATCAGTTTGCGCTATCATTAAGGATATAGGATTATCTGTTGATAATGCTAAGTAAGTAATTCCCATAAAAATATCTAATCTAGTTAAATGGACAGTAATGGTTTTTGTACTATTCATGATTTTAAAAATAACATTAACTCCTGAAGATCGTCCAATCCAATTTCGTTGCATAACTTTAACTTGATTAGGCCAATATTTTAATTGATCCAATCTTTCTAATAATTCTTCTGCATAATGAGTAATTTTCATAAACCATTGTGGCATTTTTTTATACTGTATTGGGTTCTGACAGCGCCAACAACTATTATTAATAACTTGTTCATTTGCTAGAACTGTTTTATGATACGAACACCAATTTACTACTGTTGTTTTTTTATAAACTAATCCTTTTTTATATAGATAATTAAAAAACCACTGTTCCCATTTATAATATTGAGGTTTACAAGTAATAATTTCCCTATTCCAATCATAAGCAAAACCTAATGATCTTAATTGGTTTTTCATATAAGAAATATTGGAATATGTCCATTCTGATGGGTCTGTATTATTTATTATTGCAGCTTGCTCTGCGGGTAATCCGAAAGCATCCCATCCCATTGGTTGCAGTACATTCTTACCAAGCATACGCTGGTATCTAGAAATTACATCTCCAATAGTGTAATTTCTAACATGACCCATATGTAATTTTCCAGATGGATAAGGAATCATAGATAAACAGTAATATTTTTGTTTTTTTTTGTCTTCTTTAACTGAAAATATTTGGCGTTCATACCAATATTTTTGAATTATATGTTCTATATGATTAGGAGAATAAAATTTTTCCATAACTTTAATTGTATTAAATTTAATATTTTTTCTAAAAACAATAACAAATTCTTAATAGTATTAATTATATTTTTTTTTAATATACGAAACAATATTTCAATATAGATTAATTAAATATAATTGTCGATTTTTAATTATGTTTTCGATTATAGTTATAAAATTGTTTAAGAAACATATTACTAATTAGCAATAATGGATATATAATACATATTATTATAATTATTATAAATAACCACCATGACCCAAACTGAACATATGGAGTGAGACCTGTGGTTGGAATTACATTTTCAGTAAGTGTAGTAGAAATAAACTGAGGGATTTGTGATTGGATAGATCCATCCGCGTAAATGATAGCAGTGATACCACTATTTGTACAAAACAACATGGGTCTTCCTAGTTCCATTGCTCTCATGCGCGCCATTTGAAAATGTTGCCAAGGTCCGATAGAATGCCCAAACCATGCATCATTAGCAATAGTCAATAAAAAATCGCTATTAATTTTAAAATTATCACGTATTTGATTACCTAAAATTATTTCATAACAGATAGCAGCAGTGATTTTTATATTCATAGCATTTAATTGTGGTTGTAAATAACAACCACTTTTCATAAAAGCAATAGGTATTTTAAAATATTGAAATAAAGGTTCAAAAAAATATTGTAACGGAAATCTTTCAGCGCATAAAACTAAATGATGCTTATTATATCTATTATTGTGTAAATACGTATAAGGCGTAGTATTTCCTAACACAATAATACTATTATAATGATGATACTTATTTTTTTTAGTAGAAAATTTGCTATTGATAATTCCAGTAATTAAACAAGTATTATGTTCTCTTAATTGGCTGTCTAATAATGTTAAAAATTTATTATGAAATAATTCATGACCAAGAATAGCTGATTCGGGCCATATAACAATTTTTGTTTTTCCAATCAAAGGTAAAGTATGTTGTAAATATGTTTGCAATACTAATTCAATATGATTGAAATTGTATTCTAAATATGGATCAATATTACCTTGAATTAAAGAAATAGTAGTAATTCGATCAGGCTCTAAGTGATACCATTTAACCCATGTTAATGGATATAGCAATACTAATATAATTAGAGATAAAAAAAATGGAAATAATTGTATTGTTTTTATGCTTAATGCAAATAAGATACTAATAAATACTAAAATAAATGTTATACCTTCCACTCCTAAAATAGGTGCTATCCCTTTCATTGGTCCGTCAATTTGGGTATAGCCAAATTGTAACCAAGGAAATCCACTACAGATATTTCCTCTAAAACGCTCAACAATAGACCATAGTATTGATACAAAAATACTTAATATATTCCATTTAATTGGAAATGATTGTAATATTATAAAAAACATAGCAAATAATACTGGAAAAATAGTTAAGTATATTATTAATATAAAAATTAATAAAACACTTATAATTTCGTTAATATTAAAATATTGAGAAATGCCAATATAAATCCAATACAATCCAGCTCCAAAAAAACCTAACCCCCATAATAATGAATTCCATACTGCTTGTTTACATGAAACATTTAAAATGATTACGAACAATCCAGTTAAAGAAATAATACTAGCTGGCCAAAAATCATATGGAGAAAATGCTAATATACCACACATGCCAAACGTCAGCGCTAATATTAATTGCGCATATTGATTCTTAAAATTTGACATCACAATATTGAATACATATCAGTAAAATTTTTTATTTATTAGATAAATATAATGTATTGTTAGGAATTTGTACTAGTAATTGGATAATACGATGATTATTAGTAATAGTAACTTTAAAAGTATAACCAGAAATATTAATAGATTCTCCATTTGTAGGTAAATGTCCAAAAGATTGCATGATAAATCCTCCTATAGTATCTATTTCTTCATTGTAAAAATGTGAGTTAAACATTTTGTTAAAATCATTAATAGAAGTTAATGCTTTTACTAAAAAAGTATGGTCATTTATTTGATAAATATTACAAGAATTTTCATTATCATATTCATCTTCAATTTCACCTACAATTAATTCTAATATATCTTCAATTGTAATAATACCAGACATACTGCCAAATTCATCAATTATAATTGCCATATGACATCGTTTTGCTCGAAATTCTTTTAACATTCTATCAACACCTTTATTTTCTGGTACTACCATAGCTGGACGTAACATTTGATCAATATCACATGATTGAGATTTGTTCAGCATAAAAGGCAATAAATCTTTAGCGATAAGAATACCTTTAATTTGATCTAAATTTCCATGTAATACTGGAAATCTAGAATGAGCAGATTTAATGATAATGGATAATTGTTCATCCCAAGATTGTGTATTTTTTAAAAAGATAATTTGAGATCTAGGCACCATAATATCTCTAACTTTTTGTTCAACAATTTCCATTACTCCTTCTAACATGTTTTTTGTGTCCGCATCAATTAAAGAATTTTCTTCAAAATCACGAATTAAATTTAATAAATCATTTCTATTTTTAAAATTATCTCGAAATAAATGACGCAATATTATGGTAAAAAAATTTTTTTTTCGAATTAAATTAGTACTTTCCTCCACATGGTTATTCATAATATTATTATATACACTTATTTAGTATAAAAATGCTTTTAATTAAGAAAACAACACGTTTGATATCCAAATTTTTGGATCATATTTAATTCCATTTTATACATTAATTCAGCATCTTCATTTAAAATATGATTATATCCCAATAAATGTAATGATCCGTGAATAATCATATGAGCCCAATGTATAATAGAAGATACATTATATTGTTTCGATTCGTATTCTACAATTTGTTTACAAATGATAATATCTCCTAATAATGTAGATGGTATTCCTGATGGAACTTTAAAAGGAAAAGATAAAACATTTGTTGGATATTTTTTGCCTGCATAATACCAATTTAAAAATAACATTTCTTGTGTATCTACTATTCGAATAGTTAACTCTATTTTTTTTTTATACACAAAAAAAATTTTTTTTATCCAATTCCTAATTGTGTGTTCATTAGGTATACCGTATAAATTTATGCATGCTATTTGTAAATGAAGATTAATTTTATTACTCATTGTTAAATGATATCCTTACACTTTAATATATAGAATTTATATTAATTCACAAGATTCATATGCATCTATAATTTTAGTAACTATTGCATGACGAACCGAATCTGTTTTATCAAAAAAGTTAAAACTAATATCTTTAATTATAGATAATATTTTAATAGCGTGTGCTAACCCGGATTCTTGATGTGATGGTAAATCAACTTGAGTAATATCGCCAGTAATAATTGCTTTAGAATTATATCCGATTCGAGTTAAAAACATTTTCATTTGTGTAATAGTTGTGTTTTGGCTTTCATCTAAAATAACAATAGCGTTATTTAATGTTCGTCCACGCATATACGCTAATGGGATTACTTCAATCATATTATTTTGTATAAGTTGTTCCATTTGTTTATATCCTAATACATCATTTAATGCATCATACAATGGTTGTATATAAGGATCTGTTTTTTGATTAAAATTTCCAGGCAAAAAACCTAATTTTTCTCCTGCTTCAATAGCAGGTCTACTTAGAATAATATGTTGGTTTTTTTTACGTTCTAATAAATCAATTGCAATAGCTATTGCTAAATATGTTTTTCCTGTACCTGAAGGTCCTATTCCAAATGTAACATCATGGTTAAAGATATTAGCAATATATCGAGCCTGATTTATAGTACGAGGTCTAATAGTTCTATGTTTTAATATAATTTGCATTTGTATTGAAATAAAATTATTTTTCACATTGTTCAAAAAATTTGGTTGTTTTATTAACTCTTGAATATACTGAATGGCGAATGATACTTGTGCTGGATTAATGTCATTAATTATTCCATGTACAGATGTTGTATTTTTATATAAAGATATTAAAGCTTTAATAGCAATATCTATTGATAAAGACAATCCTGTTAACTTAAAAATATTATTGTGTCTATTAATATTAATTTTCAGCTGATGTTCAAATTGTTTTAAATTATCATTAAAAGGTCCACATAAACTATTTAATCTGTTATTGTTTATTGGTGTTAGGGCAATTTCTGTAGTTTTTACATTCAAATATTATTTCCTTATTCTTATAAATTAATTAAAATTATCAAAACTAATATTTATAATAAAATTTATAAATTTAAATCATATTTAATGTAATATGTGTTATATATCATTATAACATTATTAATTAAAATTTATTATAACCATATTAATAAAATAATTATAAAAGATAATGATTTTTAACATAACATATACAGTATAAGTATTATATATTGTTAATATTATTGATACATATTATAAACATATTTTATATTATAAATATAACAATTTTAATATTAAAGACAAATTCTACTACAAATTTTATTAAAATTCGTGTATTTTTGGAAAAATGTTTGTAGTCTTATACCGTACTGTTTTAATATATAGAATATAAAATTATAGATAAAATAATATGAATAACAAATCATTTTATGATATATTAATATTTGGAGCTGGTATTATAGGATCATCTTTAGCATTACGTTTAGCACAATCTGGAATGACAATTGCTGTAGTGAATGATAATAATTTAATTTTGACAGAAAATAGCAGTAGTGTACCAGATGTTCGAGTTTCTGCAATTAATTATGCTTCAGTAGAATTTTTTAGAAAAATTAATATTTGGAAAGATATTCCTTCAAAGTTTCGTACATCATATCATTGTTTAAAAGTATGGGAATGGCCTGTATCTATGGTAACATTTCATGCCAATTCTATAGGTCTGTCTGAAATGGGGTATATTATTGAAAATAATCGATTGAAATTAGCTTTATGGAAAGGACTGATAGATTCTTCAAAAATAACATTGTATTATTCATCTATACTAACTACTTTAAAGTATGATGGTAAATATTGGCAATGTACTTTAAATGATGGTGTTGTAATAAATAGCAGATTATTAATAGGAGCTGATGGGGTAAATTCCCAAATTCGCAAAAAAATAGGTATTGGAATCACAGAATATGTATATGATCAATATTGCATGTTATTAACTATTAAAACGAAATATTCTAAAAAAGGAACAATTTGGCAAGTTTTTACTCCCAGAGGACCTATAGGTTTTTTACCTTTATATGATTGTTGGGGATCATTGATGTGGTTTGACACAAGCAAATATATTCGTCAACTAAAATGTTTACCCAAATTAATTTTAGAAAAAAAAATAAAAGATAATTTTTATAAGCAATTAGGAGATTTTTCATTACATAATATATGTACAATTCCATTGCATAGTCATCAAGCAAATTGTTCTATTTTTGCAGGAGGAGTTCTGATTGGAGATGCAGCACATACAATTCATCCTTTAGCTGGACAGGGAATCAATTTAGGTATTCGAGATGTTATAAAATTATCTGAATTAATCATTCAGATAATTGATTTCAAAAAAGATGGATATGTTTTAAATACTATATTACAATCTTATCAAAAATACCGAAAAATTGATGTTTATTTAATGCAAAATAGTATACATTGGTTATATATAATATTTCATAATAATTTTATACCATTAAAAATCACAAGAAATATAACTTTTATGGCAATAGAAAAAATACCTTTCATAAAGAAAAAGATATTAAAATATGCAGTAGGTACGTTAAATTTTATTAAGTAATTTGATAATTCATTAAAATTTAGCGTGATTAAATTTTTAGAATGCCGTACATATACTAGTATGATTTAGTGATTTATTCCTAACATTTAAAAACTGGGGTACCAGGATTCGAACCTGGGAATGACGGGATCAAAACCCGTTGCCTTTCCTCTTGGCTATACCCCATTGTATGTTGTATATAAATTATAAGTTGTTTTGTGTTTAAAAATACATTTTACTTAATTTATATGTCTAAAAATAACAATACGGGAGACGAGATTTGAACTCGCACACCTGATGGTCCCAGAACCTAAATCTGGAGCGTCTGCCTATTTCGCCACTCCCGTATGTTTTATTATATAAAATAGTTAATTTATGTAAATTATAGATCATATAAAATAAATAAAATTTTTAATTGCTTCTTATATAAATTTTATCTAAAAATTAAATAAATAATAAAAACAATAGCTACGACAGGATTTGAACCTGTGCCCTCAGCATTATGAGTGCTGCGCTCTAACCAACTGAGCTACGTAGCCAACACATTATTACTATATAATAATAGTTATAAAATAAATTTTTAGTTTCTAAATAAAAATTATTTAATTAAATTCAAAACTAATTTTTGTGTAAACTGATTTCACTAATACAATCACATTTATTTAAAAACGGTAAATAAAAATACGATTAACTAGATTGTAATATAAAATACTATTAATTCTTCTCTGTTTTACTACTTAATTAGAAATTGTGTATATTTCTCCATTCACGATAGTTTTTTTTATTTGATATTGTTTATTAAAAATAGCTAGATTAGCAATCTTATTTTTCTCTATACTACCTAAATTACCATCTACTCCTATAGCTCGAGCTGGATATAAAGTGGCCATACGCAACGCTTCGTCTAAAGGAATATTAGCATGTTTTACACTATTTTGTATAGCTTGAATCATTGTCAAACTAGATCCACTAAGCACACCACGACTATTTATACACATATTATTACGATGAAATATAATTTCACCAGAGAAAATAAAATCAGTAATATATTCTGCTCCAGAAGGACTAGTTCCATCAGTTACTAAAATTAAATAATCTTTTTTTATTTGCTTGGCATATTTTATATTATTCCAATGTACATGTATACCATCCGCTATGATGCTACAATAAATTTTTGGAGCATCAAAAATAGCTCCAATAACTCCTGGTTCTCGAGCATATATCGGAGGCATGGCATTGAACAAATGAGTTCCACAAGATACTCCGAATGAAAAACTAAGTTTAGATTCATAATAAGTAGCATTGGAATGTCCAATAGATACGCATATCCCTGATTTTTGTAATTTTTCAATCACCACACAATCTAATTTTTCAGGAGCTAAAGTAATTTTTTTTATAATACTACTATTATTACATAAATAGTTTATTATTTCTTTTGTTGGTATTCTAATTAAATTAGAATTATGTATTCCTTTTCTTTTAGGATTAAGAAAAGGACCTTCTAAATGCAAACCTAAAACTTGGTTTTTATTTTGATTTAAAAACATACGTATTACTTCAACAGATTTTTTTATCAACAAATCATTACTAGTAATCAATGTTGGTAAAAAACTAGTGCAACCAAATCGCCTATTAGTAATTTTCATGATTTCTAATGTTTTCATAGATATTGATTGTATATCATCATTAAATTGTACGCCACCACATCCATTAAGCTGTAAATCTATGAATCCAGGAGACATAATCAGCCCCAACAAATTATAAGTTTTTATGTTATCGGGTAAATAATTAATTGGACAAATTTCTTTAATATGTCCATTAGATATAATAAGAGCGTGATCATTCAATATACTATATCCAGTATATATCTTACTATTAATTAAAGCATACATGTTATAATAATTATTATAATTATGAAATAAAGTTTAATAATTAAAAACAGCTGAATTATGTGTTTCTAATTCTTGAAAATACTTAACAGTCTTGATTTTAAGTTCCATAGTTGACAAATCATCGCATATTAATATAGATTTTGGATGTAATTGTAAGCAACTTATAGTCCACATGTGATTAATACTTCCTTCAATTGCAGCTTGTACTGCAACTGCTTTATCTCGTCCTGTAGCTATTATTATTATTTCCTGAGATTCAAGTAATGTGGCTAATCCAATAGTTAATGCAAATTTTGGAACGAAATCAATGTTATTATTAAAAAATTTAGAGTTTGATAATCGTGTTTCTTTACTTAAATTTTTAATTCGAGTTCTTGAATTTAAAGAAGATCCAGGTTCATTAAAAGCAAGATGTCCATCACTACCGACACCTCCTATAAATAAATGAACATTCCCATATGATTTAATTTTCTTTTCATATCTCTCGCATTCAACATTTAAATCATCAGCATTTCCATTTAAAAAATTTACATTTTCTTTTTTAATATCAATGTGATTAATAAAATTTTTATGTATAAACTTATAGTAACTTCCTTTATCCTCTTGAGATAACCCAAGATATTCATCCATCATAAACACTATTATGTGCTTAAAACTCACTTGTCCATTTTGATATAGTTTTATAAGATTTTTATACGTTTTTATTGGAGTACTTCCTGTTGGTAATCCTAATATGAACGGATTTATTTCAGTAGGATGAAAAGAATTTATTTTCCAAACTATGTAATGTGAAACCCATTGGGCAATTTGATTTGAATTATTTAAAAATATAACTCTCATGAATAATCTTTATTGACAATTAAAATTACAAGTTAAAAGTTATTAATAAAATAAATATAAAAAATTTTCAATATTTAATATAATGTAAATGATATATTACCATGAAATAATATTTATAGTTAATATAAAATTTTAATGAATATCTATTACTTAATTTTTCTATGTTCTAATAATCTCATATTCATTTATAAATACATATGATAACTAGAGTATAAAAAAAATTAATTTTAAAATACCAAATTAAAATTAATTATTTGTATCTTGTAAAGAAAGAATGAAATTAAATCTAATTATATCGAATATAATAATAATTACAATATTTTAAAAAATTAAAAATATTTAATTCATTTTTAACATTTATTGTGATTTGTTACTAATTAATATTAATTGTTTTATTGTATTACAATTCTATTGTATATTTATTAAATAATACATAAAATATATATTAAATTTTTCTTAAATATTAAAAAGTAGCATGTATTATAAACCTAATTTTATATGTAATATTATTGATAAAGATTTAAAATCCAAAAAATATACTAAAATACATACAAGATTTCCTCCAGAACCAAATGGTTACTTACATATTGGACATGCGAAGTCTATTTGTTTAAATTTTAGTATCGCTCAAAATTATAATGGAAAATGTAACTTAAGATTCGACGATACAAACCCAGAAAAAGAACACAAAGAATACGTGAACGCTATTAAGTATGATATTAAATGGCTTGGTTTTACATGGAATGATAAAGTAAGTTATACTTCAGATTATTTTGAACAATTATACAAATATGCTGTAGAGTTGATTCAAAAAGGATTAGCATATGTTGATGAATTATCTATATATGAAATTAAACAATATCGAGGGACATTAACAAAAATTGGTACAAATAGTCCATATAGATGTCGAAGTATTAAAGAAAATCTAATTTATTTTGCTGAAATGCGTAATGGAAAATTTCAAGAAGGTAAAGTATGTTTAAGAGCAAAAATAGATATGTCCGATGCTTCTTTGATAATGAGGGATCCAGTATTATATCGAGTAAAATATACTTCACATCATCGTATTGGTAAAAAATGGTGCATTTATCCAACATATGATTTTAGTCATTGTATTTCAGATGCAATAGAAGGTATTACGCACTCATTATGTACCTTAGAATTTCAAGAAAATCGTCGTTTATATAACTGGATATTGAAAAATATTCGCATTACTCAACGACCAAAACAATATGAATTTTCTCGACTTAATTTAAAATATGTAGTAACTTCTAAGCGAAAATTAAGCATTTTAGTTAAAAATAATATAGTAGATGGATGGGATGATCCTCGTTTACTTACTATTTCTGGATTACGACGTAGAGGATATACAGCTCAATCAATTCGTGAATTTTGCAAATGTATTGGAGTTAGTAAGCAAGATAGTCAAATGGAATTATCAGTATTAGAATCGTGTGTTCGCAATGATCTAAACAAAGTAGCACCTAGATTAATGGCAGTAATTAACCCTATAAAAATTATTATAAGTAATTTGCCAGACGGATATACAGAAAATATTATTGTTCCTAACCATCCTAAGGATCAAAGCATGGGGACTCGTTCTATAATTTTTACTAAAGAAATTTTTATTGATCGTTCTGATTTTTATGAAGAACCACCGCATCATAATTTTCCTAAATTGACTATAGGAAAAGAAATCCGTTTAAGATATGCTTATGTTATCATTGCTAATCATGTTAAAAAAGATATACATGGTAATATTTTGACTATATATTGTAGTTTCAATCCACATACCTTAAACAAAAATCCTATAAATCAAAAAAAGGTTCAAGGGGTGATTCATTGGGTATCTTCAACGAACAGTATACCAGCAAAATTTCGTTTATATGAAAAATTATTTACTCATTCGAATCCTGCTTCTTCAAAAAACTTATTAGACATCATTAATCCTAATTCCTTAATAATTTTAAGCGGATTGGTTGAATCGAATGTATTTTTTTTCAATAATCCTGGTCCATATCAATTTGAACGAGAAGGTTATTTTATTTTAGATTATAAGTATAGCAAACAACCTATTGATTTAGTTTTTAATAGAATTGTGAGTTTAAAAAGAGCTTCAATAAGAAATTAACTTGTAATTACAAATATAATTTACTAATTATATTACATTTTCATCTCTAAGCAAATTTTAGAAACCCAATTTTTTACTCGAATTTCAGTCAATTCTGGTTGCCTATCTTCATCTATTGCTAAACCAACAAATTGATTATTATCAATGATACTTTTTGACATATCAAAATGATAACCTGAGTTAGGCCATAACCCAACTATATTTGCTCCATTTTTTGTAACAATTTCGTATAAAATACTCATAGCATCACAAAAATATTCTGAATAATCTTCTTGGTCTCCGCATCCAAAAATTGCTACTTTTTTTCCAATAAAATTAATATTTTTAAACTCAGGTAAAAATGAATCCCAATCACATTGAGGTTCTCCATAATACCAAGTAGGAATACCAAATATTAATTGATCATAAGTTTCTATATCTTTTTTAGAACTGTCAGCAATATCAAAAACATTTGATAAATCTTTTCCTAATTTCTTTTGAATCATATTAGCAAGTTTTTCAGTATTACCAGTATCACTACCAAAAAAAATACCTATTGATGTGTTTTTCATATTTTAATCCTATGTTATTAGTTGATTACCGTAATTCCTTTTGACTTAATTATCATGTAGCCAATATATGATATTTATATTTCTAAAATTGATTTGATTATATTATATTTTTTTATTCTTATAATATAACAATCAATTTTTATATAGTGTACTTCATTCAAATTCATGTATAAATATTTTTCTGTAAAAAATACTAAAATTTTTAACATGCTATTAAAACATCTGATAAATAAAAACATAACATTACTAATATATTCCAGAAACAATTTTATTAAAATTATTATCTTGATAAGTTATATATTTTCAGAAGATATACATTTTAAAAGTTTTAATCAACTTTTGATAAAAATATTATAAAATATACACTTGATTACACTAAGAATTACCTGTTTGATATTATTATTTAAATAGATTATTAATATTCAAAAATTTAAAAATTAACATAATACGTGATATATTTTATCATTATTGATATAATTAAATACAAAAAATTTTAATTCATATATATGATACATGATAGTATGGCATTATATATATAAATTTATTTAATTAATAAAACAATAAAAAAATTTATCATATAATTAATAATATAGATTAGTTGCACGAACAAAGTATCAGCTTAATTTCTAATAATCTTAATAAAATATCACTCTGATTAGCGAATAATATATCTTTAAAGGAGATATACTTTTATAACATTTTATAATAAGTATTTTTCTGATTAAAAATCATGTATACTTTATAAGTATAATTATTAATCTATTAATAATAAGCAAAACATCACATGACATATAGTTTTGTTATTTGTTATAACGTTTTATTAAAATTGTTCTATATATGTTAAAAATGTTGTAAATTTAGTATAACGTACGGTGAAATGATTGCATTTAGCATGAATGATACATAATCATATTATTGTTTAATATCGTTAGAATTCTTTAAATATTCGTTAACAATTTTTAAAAAGAGCATATATGATGAATAATAATTCAAAATTTATACAGTTAGATATAAGAACTATAAAATTTCCCATTACTGCAATAGCTTCGATTCTTCATAGAATTTCTGGAATCTTTCTATTTGTAATGATTGGTCCGATGTTATGGATATTAAGAGAATCGTTATCTTCCGAAGATAATTTTTATAAAATTAGTAATTATTTATTAACAGATAATTATTTTTTTCAATTCTTAAAATGGAGTATAGCTATCGCATTAAGTCATCATATAATTTTTGGAATACGACAAATGTTAATGGATTTTGGATATCTTAGGCAGACTTTGTTGATAGGAAAAATTAGTGTAATTATTGTATTTTTATTAGTCATTTTTTTATCTATTTATATAGGCATAAATATATGATGAACTTCATAAAAAAATTAAATTTATCAACACATCATGGAGTGTATGAGTGGTTAATAGTACGATTATCTGCTATTTTAATGATGATATACATGTTATGTATATTAAATTTTATTTTATCTAACAATTATGCTGTATCTTATGAAAAATGGTGCAATTTTTTTTATAGCAATAAAATTCGAATATTTAATAGTATAACTTTATTGTTTCTTTTAAAACATATTTGGATTGGCATAAAGCATGTATTAGAAGATTATATTCAATCAGTTAAATTGAAACAATTAGGAATACGCTTAATTAGCTTTGTAGTGTATATATATTTATTATTGGGAATAATAGTTATTTGGGGTATATAGATATGTTGTATTATAATCATTTACCAATAAAAGAATTTTTTTCTGTTATTATAGGTGCTGGAGGAGCCGGAATGCGAGTTGCTTCATATATTTCTAGAATGGGATTTTCTTGTGCTTTAATTTCTAAAGTATTTCCAACACGATCACACACAGTATCTGCTCAAGGAGGTATTACAGTAGCTCTTGGAAATCAACATGAAGATCATTGGGAATGGCATATGTACGATACAGTTAAAGGTTCTGATTATATAGGAGATCAAGATGCTATTGAATATATGTGTAAAACAGGTCCAAAAGCTGTTTTAGAACTAGAACGAATGGGATTACCGTTTTCTAGGTTAAAGAATGGACGTATTTATCAGAGACCGTTTGGTGGGCAAACTTTATCTTATGGAAAAAAACAAGCTTCTCGTACTGCTGCATCTGCTGACAGAACTGGACACGCATTGCTGCATACTTTATATCAACAAAATTTAAAAAATAAAACTATTGTATTTTCAGAATGGTATGTATTAGATTTAGTAAAAAATCAAGACGACAGAGTGTTAGGTTGTATTGCTTTTTCTATTGAAACTGGAGAATTAATATATTTTAAAGCTCGAGCTACAGTGATTGCTACTGGAGGAGCTGGTCGTGTTTATCAATCCACTACTAATGCTTATATTAATACAGGAGATGGAATTGGAATGGTATTACGAGCTGGTTTTCCAGTACAAGATATGGAAATGTGGCAATTTCATCCAACTGGAATAGCTGGCATTGGTATTTTGGTAAGTGAAGGATGTAGAGGAGAAGGAGGATATTTATTAAACTCAAATGGTGAAAAATTCATGGAAAGATATGCTCCAAATTCTAAAGATTTAGCTGGACGAGATGTAGTATCTAGAGCAATTATTATTGAAATTAAAGAAGGTCGAGGCTATTCAGACGTATATTATGGGCCGCATGTTAAGTTAAAATTAGATCATTTAGGAAAAGAATTATTAGAGTTACGTCTACCAGGGATTTTAGAATTAGTTCGAACTTTTGCTAATATTGATCCTGTAAAAGAATTAATCCCAGTTTTTCCAACTTGTCATTATATGATGGGAGGCATTCCAACGAATATCCATGGACAAGTCATCACCGTAAACAATAGCAACAAAAAAGAAAAATACAATGATAAAATAGTTCCTGGTTTATTTGCAGTTGGAGAAACTGCCTGTGTATCGGTACATGGAGCTAATAGATTAGGTGGAAATTCTTTATTAGATTTAATAGTATTTGGACATTCTGTAGGATTGCACATACATAAATATCTTTTGGAAGAAGAATGGCCTCCTGCAAGAGATGCCACTACTTCTGATATAGAGTCATCTTTGTTTCGTTATACTAAGTGGAATAATAATCACAATCAATTAACATTGAATAAAGAAAATCCTGTTACAATAAGAAAGGATTTGCAGTGGTGCATGCAAAATAATTTTGCAATTTTTAGAGAAGAAAAAACAATGCTGAAAGGATTAGAAGAATTAAAAGAAATAAAAAAACGATTAGATAATGTTGTATTACAAGATAAAACACTTACATTTAACACGCAACGTATTGAGTGCTTAGAGTTAGAAAATTTATTAGAAATTGCTTATGTAACTGCAATGTCTGCTATTTTTAGAAAAGAAAGCAGAGGAGCACATAGCAGATACGATTTTCCTTTTAGAGATGATAAAAATTGGCTATGTCATACGTTATTTTTACCAAAAGATAAAATTATGATTCGTAGAAACGTGAATATGAACCCAAAATTTAGATCTGCTTTTTTACCAAAGACTCGCGTTTATTAAAATAGAGAAAAATATGAAAGTTAAATTTTTAATTTATCGTTTTTGTCCTGAAATTGATCGATCTTCTTATATGCAAGAATATTATATCAATTTATCAAAAATACATAAAATGACATTATTAGATGCTTTAATACAATTAAAAGAACAAGATCCTACTTTAACATTTCGTAAATCTTGTAGAGAAGGAGTATGCGGGTCAGATGGAATGAATATAAACGGAATAAACAGTTTAGCATGCATCACTTCATTACCCAATTTAATTAAGAAAACACGAAAAAAAATAATTTCTATAAGACCATTACCTGGATTTCCAGTAATCCGGGATTTAGTAGTAGATATGCATCAGTTTTATTTACAATATGAAAAAATAAAACCTTATTTAATAAATAATAATATTAATCAATTATCCCATGAATATTTACAATCTCCAGAAGATAGAGCTAAATTAGATGGATCTTATGAATGCATATTATGTGCGTGTTGTTCTAGTTTTTGTCCTTCTTTTTGGTGGAATTCAGATAAATTTATTGGTCCTGCTGGATTATTAACATTGTATCGTTTTTTAGTAGATACCAGAGATACTAATAGTAAAGAGCGATTAGAAGATATCAATGATAATTTTAGTGTTTTTAAATGTCATAATATTATGAATTGCGTTAGCGCGTGCCCTAAAAAATTAAATCCAGCTCAAGCTATAGGAAATATTAAACGTATGTTAGTTAAAAATATTATTAAGCAATAATTCTTTAATTAAGATCAATACAAAACTCGTATATTATATATTATATATTATAATATATAATATATAATAATTATTTATAAAATTAATGTATGACTATTAGTCATACATACACTTATGAACAGGATTGTTCCATGGATAGTGATGAATTTAAAAAATTAATAAGATCTTCTTTTTTAATTAAAAATAATCAATCATATATTGAACAAATTTATAAAATTTTTTTAGAGAATCCTGACAATGTAGATCCTAGCTGGAATAATGTATTTCAGGAATTGATTTGTGAAAAAAAATATTTGAATCGTATTCCTCAAAATTTAAAATTAAGTAATGAATTGAATGTTGAAGTTAAAGAAAAAAAAATTATAGATTCAGTATCATCAAATAAAGATGATAATGTTTTTGTGAAAATATTACAGTTAATTAATTCTTTCAGAGTATATGGGCATCAATATGCAAAAATAGATCCGCTAGGTTTATTTGTAAATAAGAATAAAAATGAACTTCTAGAATTAGAGCATTATAAATTTGTGCATGAAGATTGGTATCGATTAATCGATACCAATCTTTTAGGAATTTCAAAAGGTTTAATGACTATAGAGGATATATATCAATTTTTTAAAACAATTTATTGTAAAACTGTTGGGATAGAATATATGCATATTTTAAATCCCGATATAATTTTATGGATTCAAAAACAAATTGAATCTACCACAAATATATCTATTAATTTGAGTAATTTAGCTCAAAAACAATTTCTTACTGAAATTATTTCAGCAAATAGATTAGAACATTATTTAGGAATAAAATTTCCTGGAGTAAAAAGGTTTTCTTTAGAGGGAGGAGATGTGTTAATTCCTATGTTGAAGGAAATAATACGCTATTCTTCTGAATATCATGAAATTCAAGAAATATTTCTGGGCATGGCTCATAGAGGTCGATTAAATGTATTAATTAATGTATTAGGGAAAAATCCTCATGATTTAATTGAAGAATTTTATGGTAAAAATTGTGAATACGATAAAAGTGGAGATGTAAAATACCATCAAAGTTTATATTCAAATATTGTTGTGAATGGACGAAATATGAGTTTGTTTTTATTTCCTAATCCATCACATTTAGAAATTGTTACTCCAATTGTAATGGGTGCTACACGCGCAAGAATAGATCAATTATCTCATTATAACATTCAACAATCTACTGAAAATGGCGATTCTAAATCACAAAATAGCCAAATATTGCCAGTTGTAATACATGGAGATGCTGCGATTAGCGCTCAAGGAGTAGTTCAAGAATCATTTAATATGGCTAATACTAGAGCTTATGGAATTGGAGGAACAATTCATATTGTAATTAATAATCAAATTGGGTTTACTACATCTAATATCCATGATCTTAGATCTACCCCATATTGCACTGATATTGCAAAAATGATACAAGCTCCTATTCTCCACGTTAATGCTGACGATGTTAATGCAGTTATTTTTGTTACTCGATTGGCACTAAAATTTAGATATAAATTTAAACAAGATATAATTATTGATTTAGTTTGTTATCGAAGACATGGACATAATGAAGCAGATGAACCTAGTGTTACTCAACCTATAATGTATCAAAACATTCATAAACATCCTACAGTTGTTGATATTTATTCTAAATTTTTACATAAAAATAAAATAATAGTAGATATAAATAAAGTGCAAGATATTATTCAATCATATCGTTCAAAATTAGAATCTGAACACTGTGTACTTGAATTCTGTAAACTCATAAATATACGTTCTACATATCATTGTAATAATAATCCTCAACATAAATCAAATTGTTTTAATTTCGATCAACAAATAAACAAACAATACTTACAAGATTTAGCATGTCGAATTAGTAACATTCCAGTTAATTTTAAGATGCATGAAAGAGTAAAAAAAATTTATAACGAACGTGTTGAAATGGCATTAGAACAACGATTATTCGATTGGGGAGGAGCTGAATGTTTAGCATATGCAGTATTATTAGAAAAAGGTTATTCTATTAGATTATCAGGAGAAGATGTAGCTCGAGGAACATTTTTTCATAGACATGCAGTAATATATGATCAAGACCATGGATCATTATATGTGCCATTAATGCATATTAAAAAAAAACAAGGATCATTTTTAGTATGGGATTCAGTATTATCTGAAGAATCAGCTTTAGCGTTTGAATATGGATATTCTACTATCGCTTTTAAAAATACTTTAGTTATTTGGGAGGCTCAATTTGGCGATTTTTCTAATGGAGCACAAGTAGTCATTGATCAATTCATTAGTTCTGGTGAACAAAAATGGAATCAATTATGCGGATTAATTATGCTATTACCTCATGGATATGAAGGTCAAGGTCCAGAACATTCTTCATGTCGTATAGAGAGATATTTACAATTATGTGCTGAAAATAATATTCGAATCTGCGTGCCTTCTACTCCAGCACAAATCTATCATGTCTTATTACAACAAGTAAGAAATGTTATACAAAAACCACTAATTATAGTATCCCCAAAATCCCTATTAAGACATACTATGGCAACTTCTACAATAGATGATTTAGTATATGGATCTTTTAATACTATCTTTAACGAAACGAACAATTGTTGTATATTGAATCAAGTAAATAAAGTTATTATATGTACAGGAAAAATATATTATGATTTGTTAAATAGTCGAAATAAAGCACACTTGTATACTACAGCAATAGTACGTATTGAACAATTATATCCTTTTCCATATTCTGATGTAGCAATGATTTTAAAACAATCATATAATCATGTAAAAGAATTTGTTTGGTGTCAAGAAGAACCTAAAAATCAAGGAGCTTGGCATTATATACAGAGTTGTTTTTACAAATGTATTAATACATCATGTATTGATGCTAATATTACATTAAATTATGTAGGACGAGATGAATCAGCTTCACCTGCTTCAGGATATTTTTCCATACATCAATTACAACAAAAAAAAATAATTAGTGTTGCCTTAGGCTTAAATGAATAATAAAAGGATGAAAAATGAGCAATAGTAGTAATAATAATTTAAAAATTTTAGTTCCTAATTTACCTGAATCAGTTGAAGACGCTACTGTCGCTGTTTGGCATAAAAAGGAAGGAGATAATATTCAACAAGATGAAATATTGCTTGAAATTGAAACAGATAAAATTATGCTAGAAGTGCCAGCATCTCAAAACGGGATATTAGAAGCAATATTAGAAAAAGAAGGATCTGTTGTTAAGTCTGGTCAAATTTTAGGCCATTTAAAATTAATCGACAATATAACTGTTGATAAATCAAATTATAATCCAATAATTTTAAATGAAAATCATAATAAAAAATTTAAAGATCCAAATGATACTGATATTTCTAACGATTATAAATATATGCACAATAAAAAAGATGATAATACTATTTTATTAAGTCCTTCCATTAGAAAATTAATCACTGAATATAATTTAAATATAAACAATATAGAAGGAACTGGTATAAAAGGACGAATCACTAAACAAGATATAGAAAAATATATAAAAATCCAATCAGCACAGAAGACTAATTTTACTACTGATGCTACATCTAAAAGAAAGATGCATCATCATAATATTGTTCAGAACAATAACATGAACCATATTACTAATGATAGAAAAGAAATTAAAGTAATAATGAATCGTTTACGAAAAAAAATTTCAGAACGTCTATTATATGTGACAAATTCTACAGCTATGCTTACTACATTTAATGAAGTAAATATGCAACCTGTTATATCATTACGTAATAAATACAAAACATTATTTAAAGAACGACACGGTATTAAATTAGGATTTATGTCTTTTTTTGTAAAATCAGTACTAGAAGGGTTACGACGATTTCCTGAAATTAATGCTTTTATTAATGGAGAAGAAATAATATATCATAATTATATTGACATAAGTATTGCAGTTTCTACAGAACGTGGATTAATTACACCAGTATTAAGAGATGTAAATAAATTAAGTTTTTCTGATATTGAAAAAAAAATTAAATTTTTTTCTGAACAAGGGAAACAAGGAAAATTAACTTTAGAAGAATTAACTGGAGGAAATTTTACTATTACGAATGGAGGAGTGTTTGGTTCTTTGATGTCTACTCCTATTATTAATCCTCCTCAAAGTGCTATTCTTGGAATTCATGCCATCAAAGAACGACCAACAGCTATAAATGGAGAAATGGTGATTTTGCCGATGATGTATTTAGCCCTGTCATATGACCATAGATTAATAGATGGAAAAGATTCAATAAATTTTTTAAAAACAGTAAAAGAGTTAATAGAAGATCCAATACGCTTATTATTAGATATTTAAAATATGAATAAACAAATATGGTTCTATATTAATGTGTTATACAAATAAAAAATATTATATACTTTCTATATAATATTTAACTGCAAATAATACACTATAATAAATTATTATGATGAACTTATACGAATATCAAGCAAAAAAAATATTTACCCAGTTTAAAATACCTGTCTTAAAAAATTATGTTTTTTTTAGTATAGCAGAAATTAAATATTGTACATCATCTATTATAACAGATGGTCCTCCGTGGATAGTAAAATGTCAAATATACTCAGGAGGACGAGGAAAATCTGGAGGAGTAAAAATTGTATATTCATTAGATGAGATACAGTCTTTTGCTCAACTGTGGCTTGGGAAACGACTTATTACATATCAAACAACTACAGAAGGGGAAATAGTTTATGCTATTTTAATAGAACCAGTGGTTGAAGTTATTAATGAATTTTACTTTAGTGTGTTGATTGATAGAGATTCATCTCAAATTTTATGTATGGTTTCTAGTAAAGGAGGTATAAATATTGAAAATTTGGCTAATAAATCACCTAATTTGATTTTTAAAATTGTGATAGATCCTGTAGTCGGGGCATATGAATATCAAGGACGTATATTAGCAAATAAATTAGGCTTTACAGGAATGCAAATTAATAAATTTGTTAAAATTTATATGAATATTATTCAAATGTTTCTAAAAAAAGATTTAACTTTATTAGAAATAAATCCATTTATTATAAATAAAAATCAAGATTTAATTTGTTTAGATGCTAAAATTAGCATAGATAGTAATGCATTATTTAGACAATCAGATCTTTTAAATTTATGTTTAAATAAAAATACATCAGAAGGTAATAAGTTTATTTCTTCTATTAATAATGAAAAAATTGGAATTAATTATATTTCTTTACAAGGAAATATAGGATGTATGGTGAATGGAGCTGGTTTGGCAATGGCTACTATGGATTTAATGAAATCATTAGGAGGAAATCCAGCTAATTTTTTAGACATAGGTGGTGATATAAATAAAAATTTAATCATAGAAACATTAACTATAATTTTAAAAAATACATCAGTAAAAGCGATATTTATCAACATTTTTGGTGGTATCGTATGTTGTAATTTAGTTGCAGAAGGAATTATTGATGTTTTATCTCAACAAGATATTAATAATGTGCCTATTGTAGTTCGGTTAGAAGGTAATAATGCTATTTTAGGCCAAAAAAAGTTAATAAATAATAAAAAACTAAACGTTTTTGTCATCAACAATTTATTAGATGCAATACGTCAAACTATAAAGTTAGTAAAATAAATATGTCTATTCTAATTAATCAAAACACTACAGTAATTTGTCAAGGATTTACTGGAAAAAAAGCTAGTTTTCATTCTCAACAAGCATTGCTATATGGAACAAAAATAGTTGGAGGAGTTACTCCTGGAAAGGGAGGATCTATTCATCTTGGTCTTCCAGTATTTGATACTGTTGATGAAGCAATAAATTGTACCAAAGCTGTTGCTTCTGTTATTTATGTACCAGCTCCTTTTTGTAAAGATGCTATCTTAGAAGCTATATATTCTAAAATTAATTTGATCATTTGTATCACAGAAGGAATTCCAATATTGGATATGTTAATAATTAAACAAAAATTAAAAAAACAGAATATATGTACTTTAATTGGACCAAACTGTCCTGGAGTAATTACTCCAGGACAGTGTAAAATTGGTATTATGCCTGATTATATTCATAAACCTGGTAATATCGGAATTGTGTCTAGATCCGGAACTTTAACCTACGAAGTAGTAAAACAAATAACAGATTCTGGATTAGGACAATCTACTTGTGTAGGTATTGGAGGAGATCCGATATTAGGATCTAATTTCATTGATATTTTGTTCTTATTTGAACAAGATCCTAAAACAAAACTAATAATAATGATTGGAGAAATTGGAGGAACATCGGAAGAGCAAGCTGCAACTTATATAAAAAAATATATAAAAAAACCAATCATAGCATATATAGCAGGATCTTCAGCTCCTAAAGGAAAACGTATGGGACATGCTGGAGCTATTATTTCAGGAAAAGGAACTAGTGTATATGAAAAATGCATAGCTTTATCAAAAGTCGGAGTATATGTTGCTGAAAATTTTGTAACTATTGGAGACATGGCCAAAAAGATTTTAACAAATAATAATCTAAAAAATAAATAATGTTAATACCTAAATATTTGATAATAAATTAATGAAAAATAATTTTTGATATAATTAACAATACTTAGTATGAATATACTTGCTCTATTTTTAAAAACTAATATTTTAGTAAAAATCACTGTAATTTTACTAATTATATTTTCTGTCATATCATGGAGTATAATCTTTCATCGTGTTTTTATTTTAAAAATAGAGCAAAATAGACTAAAATTATTTGAAGAAAAATTTTGGTCTGGAATAAAATTATCTCATTTATATAAAGAAATATCTAATAGACGAAGTCACCTTAATAGTTCTGAACATATCTTTTGTGTAGGTTTTAAAGAATTTTCTAGATTATATCATATAAAAAATTGCTTACCTGAAACGGTAAGTAATAGGGTATTTCGGATTATGCGCAGCACGATGAATGTTGAATTAGAAGTACTGGAGCAATATATTCCTCTAATTGGAACGATTGGATCTATTAGTCCATATATTGGATTATTTGGAACCGTGTTAGGAATAATACATGTTTTTTTAGAATTAGGAAAAATAACTACTACTGCTGATCATATGGTGGGCACTCATATGCAAATTATTGCTCCTGGAATAGCAGAAGCATTAATTTCTACAGCGATAGGTTTATTTGTAGCCATCCCAGCTGTTATGGCTTTTAATTACTTAACAATACAAATTAATGATCTTAATCAAAGTTATTATAACTTTATAGAAGAATTTGTTGCAATATTATATCATCAAGTATTTTTACACTCTGATTCCATTGAAATGAATAAGGACAAGCAGTATGTATCATTATCGAAAAAAGAACCAGAGATTTAAAATTCAATCTGAAATTAATATCGTACCATTTTTAGATATTTTATTAATTTTGTTAATTATTTTTATGATGATACCATTTCAATTAATACAAGGATTTCAAGTGAATTTACCAAATAGCACTAATACAGTTGATATTACCAACCACAATAATAAATGCGCAATAACTATAGAAATCTTAGAAACAGGATTATACAATTTTAAATTTTATAATAAATATATAAATAATATTGATTTACATAATTTATCATTAGAGATAAATAATATTGTTCAACAAAATCCAGACACGATAGGGTTCATAGCTGCTTCAGCCTACACAAAATATAATGAAATAATTCAAATATTAACTTTATTAAGTGATAAAGGAATATCTTCTGTAGGAATGATTACTAATCCTATTCATTAAACGACATGTAACATGCCTATGATCACATATAATACCAATTATAGTAAAAAATCTCATATAAATATTAAATATGCCATCTTTATTTCAATTATCATGCATATAATTATTGTTATACTATTATTTAATTGGATGTTTTTTAATACAAAAAAAAATCATATTTCTACCGTTTTTAAAATATCTTCTGAAAAAAATAACTATCACATGATTAGTAATCATGATTATCATCAATATACAGAACAATCAGATCAATTCAAAACTATAAATACTACTGCTTCTAATCATACTGCTCCATCAGAAAAACAATCAACTCATACTACTCCTATACTGAAGAAGAAACATACAGAACAATCAGATCGATTCAAAATTACAAATACTACTGCTTCTAATCATACTGCTCCATCAGAAAAACAATCAACTCATACTACTCCTATACTGAAGAAGAAACATACAGAACAATCAGATCAATTCAAAACTATAAATACTACTGCTTCTAATCATACTGCTCCATCAGAAAAACAATCAACTCATACTACTCCTATACTGAAGAAGAAACATACAGAACAATCAGATCGATTCAAAATTACAAATACTACTGCTTCTAATCATACTGCTCCATCAGAAAAACAATCAACTCATACTACTCCTATACTGAAGAAGAAACATACAGAACAATCAGATCGATTCAAAATTACAAATACTACTGCTTCTAATCATACTGCTCCATCAGAAAAACAATCAACTCATACTACTCCTATACTGAAGAAGAAACATACAGAACAATCAGATCGATTCAAAATTACAAATACTACTGCTTCTAATCATACTGCTCCATCAGAAAAACAATCAACTCATACTACTCCTATACTGAAGAAGAAACATACAGAACAATCAGATCGATTCAAAATTACAAATACTACTGCTTCTAATCATATTGCTCCATCAGAAAAACAATCAACTCATACTACTCCTATACTGAAAAAGCAATATTCAGATATGACAAAAAATTCAATATATCCTAAGTTATGTAACACTACTAATTCCGATTTAAAAAAAATAGAAAATTTATTAAATGTACTTATCGATAATACTAATTGTATAAAAAATCATAAAAATCTTAACCCATTATTTATAAAAAAAACTAATTCTAATGATACTGAAACTAACGAAATTAATTTATATAAAAATTCAATCATTCAATCTATTCAACAAAAATTTTATAATTCATCTGATTATTCAGGAAAGAAATGTGATCTAAAAATACAATTAGATATTAATGGAAAATTAATATCAGTAACTGCTATTTCTGGTGATTGGGCACTATCTCAAGCTGCAACAATTGCAGTGAAATTAACAAATTTTCCTAAACCTCCAAATATTTATGTTTATCATATTTTTAAAAATATAGTTTTAAGTTTTTCTCCATAATAAATAGTCATGATCAAGACCATTCATGTAATATTTAAAATAATATAATTTATTAAATAGTATTAAAAATTTCTTTATCAAAAGATACATAATTGTTATATTACTTAACATGTATCAATAGAAAAATTTAAAAAATTTTTATTAAAATAAATGTATTCAAGATTTTTTATACTATCCATTCTGTGGAGTTTGCCACTATTTATAATAGCAGATATGAGAATCGAAATCACACATGGAATAGATACTGCTCATCCTATCGCTGTCATACCATTTTCTATCATTGCTCATGATCAAAATAATTCATCATTAAATAACCTAGATATAGAAGATATTGGATCAATCATTTCTGCTGATTTGCGTAATAGTGGAAAATTTAATACTTTACCTATTTCATATTTACCACATCAACCCTCAAAACTTTCTGATATAGTTCCAATTTTTTGGGAAAAATTAGGTATTAACACAATTGTATTAGGATCAGTTAATATAGATAATGATGATAATTATTTTATCACATATCAATTAATAGATACCTCTAGTAATCCTGCATTAGTAATTTTAGAAAATCAATATTTAGTGAAAAAACAATATGTACGTTATACTGCTCATACTATAAGTAATGAAATTTTTGAAAAATTAACTGGAATACGAGGTGTATTTTGTACTCGTATTGCATACATATCATATATACATAATGCTAAATATCCTTATGAATTATATGTTGCTGATTATGACGGATATAATCAAATCTCTATCTGCCGATCAACAGAGCCATTAATGTCTCCAACTTGGACTCCAGATGGAGAAAAAATTGCTTATGTTACTTTTTCTTCTGGATGTTCAGAACTTGTAGTACAAACTTTAAATACTGGATTAGTAAATCATATTGTTAAATTTCCTAATCATAATGGATCTCCAGCATTTTCTCCAGATGGTAAAAAATTAGCGTTTAGTTTATCAAAAACAGGAAGTTTAAATTTATATGTAATGCATTTATCATCTGGTAAAATTTATCAAGTAACTTCAAACAGACATAATAACACAGAACCTAGTTGGTTTCCAGATAACATAAATTTAGCTTATACTTCTGATCAAGGTGGTACCCCTCAGATATATAAAATCAATATTAATAATACTTCTGATATTCAAAGATTGTCTTGGCTACCGGGAAGTAATCAAAGACCAAATATTAGCACAGATGGAACTTTCATAATTATGGTAAATAGATATAAAGGACAACAAAGTATATCGAAATTAAATTTATTAACTGAACAAGAGGAAATACTAACCAAAGATTCATTTTTATCAGATACACCTAGTTTATCTCCAAACGGAATTATGATTATATACAGCGCTTTTTCTAAAAAATCAACATTTAACTCTACCATTAACAATGACAATAATAAATCTATTTTAGAATTAATATCTGCTGATGGTCGTTTTAAGGCTCATTTAAAAGGTTCATTAGGTAACATTAAATTTCCTGTTTGGTCATCATCATTATCTTGCTCAAAAAAATAAAATATATATAATAATTATGGTGGTTTTAATATAAAATTTTACTGCTCATTAACTATAAATGTTCTGTATAAATATTATAAGAATTTATTAGGTTAGGTGTTTAAATGAAAATTAATCGATCTACTTTTATATTATATGTATATATGTTTATTATTAGTACAATAATATCTTTGTGTATCTCTTGTAGACATATTATTAATAATCCAAAATATATCGATAACATAGATTATTTAGATAGACTAGATACAAATAGTATTCTCAATACTATGGAAAAATCTAATCAATTTAATAAAATACAGCAACTCCAATCCAAAAATATAATTTATTTTCCATTAGATCAATATTATATTCTTCCTATTTTTTTTAATATTTTAGACATGCATGCATCTTTCTTACGTAATAATTCTTTATGTAAAATTACTATAGAAGGTCATACAGATGAACGAGGTACTCCAGAATATAATATTGGTTTAGGAGAACGACGAGCATATACTATAAAGAAATATTTACAAAGTAAAGGAGCCCTATCTAATCAAATAAATATTATTTCTTATGGTAAAGAAAAACCTGTTTCCTTTGGTCATACTGAAGAATCATATTCTAAAAACAGACGAGGTGTATTATTGTATCAATAATATATATGTATCACATAATAAAATTTATTATATTTTCTTTGTTTATTTATATAATCAGTATCATTTTAATTTCAAATACCGTTTTTTTTAATGATGGGATACATGTTGTTCATGCAAAAACAACATATCATAAAATTGATCTCCATCAAAAAATAAAAGAATTAAATCAGATATTAGATGCACATAGCCAATGTTTAATTCAATTACAACAGCAATTATCAGAAACTCAGCAAGATATTGATAAATTGCGTAATAATATTCAAGATATTCAACATTGCATGAAGAGTATAACAAAAGATCAAAAAGAATTCTATAAAAAAATATACGAAGAATTATACCAAAATAATTTGGTGAAACAAAAAAATTCTAACACAACAAAAGATTTAGAGTCAAATTTTAGTAAAAATATAATTAATACAAAACAATTATCAAATAATATAGATTATGACTATAAATCAGCGGTGTCACTAGTTTTAGAAAAAAAACAATATAATCAAGCCATTCAAGCATTTCAAAGTTTTATAAAAAATTATCCAAAATCTGATTATCAACCAAATGCACATTATTGGTTAGGACAATTATATTATAATAAAGGTAGTAAAGATGATGCTTCTTATCATTTTGCATTAGTTGTAAAAAATTATCCTAAGTCTTCAAAAGCATCTGATGCATTACTAAAAATAGGAATAATTATGCAAGAAACTAATCAAATAGATAAATCTAAAATAATATATAGACAATTAGGAAAGTTATATCCTAATAGCGATGCTGCTAAACAAGCCCAAAAACGATTAATACGTTTGCAAAATAATAAATAATTATAAATAATCATCTTTAATAAATTAAAAAACTAAATAAAACTGTTTGTTAGTAAATATTATTGTAATAAATATTATCTTTATATGAATTTATTTTTGTGAAGATATAATATTAATCCACATCGGCCCTTTACCTGATTGATGGCGTGAAATAAAATCTAATTGTCCATTTTTTGAATTAATTCGATATAAAGAAATATGGTGAGATTTTTGTCCAGCAACAATTAAAAAATTCCCTGTAATATCTATTGAAAATCCGCGCGGTTGTGCTTCAGTATATCTATATCCTATTAACTTTAATGTTTTTGTTTTTGGAAGTATTTTAAAATAACTGATAGTATTATTAAATCTATCAGAACAATATATCCAATTATTATCGGGAGTTATATGTATATCTGATGCCCAAAATTTTTTTATATTTACACTATGAGTAGTAGGCAATATTTCTATTGTCTGTATAATATATGAATATTTTTTTTCTATACTATATGATAATACATTAATTGTTCCATTAAGTTCATTAATTACATATGCATAGTTTTCAGATTTATGAAAAACCATATGACGAGGACCAGAATCTATTTTGGTTGTAATATATTTTAAATGGTATGGTATTAATTTTCCGTTATATTTATTTATATCAAATAATCTAATTAAATTTTCTCGTAAACATGGTACCCAGAGTATTTTTTTTGTTTTATCTATGTTAACTGAATGGCAGCCTAATAAATTTTCTATAGTTTGAACAATACAAGCATTAGTTACTCCAAAACTATCAATAGAAATAACACCAACAGCGTTATAATTGTAAGATGCATAATACAAAAATGTACTGTCTTGTTGAACATTAATAGTAATATAAGTAGGACTATTTAAAATTTTAACGGTTTTTATTTTATTTAATAATCCTTCTGGATTAATATAATAAATATGAATACTAAAATTGGGGCGTACTCCGACGTACAAAAATTGATAATTAGGATGAATGACCATAGGTTGAGCTTGCCCACAAGTGGAGATTATTTGAATTAGCTCTAATGATTCTTTAGATTCATCCAATCTCCAAACATAAATTTGATGGCTGTCAGGGCTAGCTACATAAACAGTTTGTATTATTTTTGGATGCATATTGTATATATAATAAATATTATGTATGAAAGATAGTGTAAATAATTCGTTTTTTGCAATATTGTGATAACATATATATTATACAGAATATTAAAATATTTTAATAATTTATTTTTTAAAAAAATAAATTATTAATAATTAATATTTATTTGTCTTAATTATGATTATAATATGAAACATACGATGTTTTTAAATAAATTAATGAGTGTATCATAAATATGAATATAATTCAGGTAGTATTTATAAGACATGGAGAAAGTAAATGGAATAAAGAAAATAAATTTACTGGTTGGGTTGATGTTGATTTGTCAAAAAAAGGTTATTTTGAAGCACAAAGAGCGGGAGAATTACTGAAAAAAAATAATTTTATTTTTAATTACGGATATACCTCTGTTTTAAAAAGAGCAATACATACTTTATGGATAATTTTAGATCAATTAAATCAAGCGTGGTTACCGATAAAAAAATCTTGGAAATTAAATGAACGTCATTATGGGTCCTTACAAGGTTTAAATAAAGATGAAGTTATAAAAATATACGGTTATGAAGTTGTTCAAAAATGGAGACGTAGTTTTAAGACTATTCCTCCAAGTGAAGAAGATACAACAATAAATAAAAAAAATGTCTTTACTGGCATAAATGATATTCCTTACAATATGATGGGCGCTTATAATTTACCTAACGGGGAAAGTTTAGAATTAACTTCAAAAAGAGTTATTCCATATTGGGAAAAAACTATTTTTCCTAATATTAAAAATAATAATTCGATAATTATTGTAGCTCACGGTAATTCAATAAGAGCAATAATAAAATTTTTAGATTGTTTAAATGAATCTGAAATATTTAAAATCGAAATACCTACAGGTATTCCATTAATATATGAGTTCAATAATAATTTTCAACCTATAAAACATTATTATTTATCTTAAAATATTAAGTTAATTAATTTTTTATGCAATAAAACTATAATAATATTATAAAAGAAACAATTATTTTTATCAACAAAATGTTATATATATATAACATTTTGTTGATAAAAATAATTGTTTCTTTTATAATATTTAGAAGTTTTTATTTTAATTTCTAAAAGGTGATTAGTATGGATCGATTTTCCCGTTTTCAGGGTATATTATCTGATCGAGATAATGCTGTAATACAGCCATTTATATCTCAGGTGTTTGGATGGATGTCTTGTGGTTTGTTATTAACTGCATTTGTTGCATGGTATACTTCTAGAAGTCCTGTAGTTCTTCAAATTTTATTTTCTAATCAAATAGTATTTTTTGGATTAGTAATTAGTCAATTAGCATTAGTATTTGTTTTATCTGGAATGGTAACAAAGCTTAGTGGATCTATGGCAACTACTTTATTTATGTTATACTCAGTATTAACTGGATTAACTTTATCTAGTATCTTTGTGCTATATACAACATCTTCTATATCTAGTACTTTTGTAGTAACATCTGGAATGTTTGGAGCAATGACATTATATGGATATACTACTAAAAAAGATTTAAGTAGTTTTGGAAATTTGTTATTTATGGCATTAATTGGACTTATGTTAGCATCTGTCATAAATTTTTGGTTAAAAAATACAACTATTACATGGATAGTGACTTATATTGGAGTGTTAGTATTTGTAGGATTAACTGCATATGATATGCAAAAAATTAAATCTATTGGGTCTTCTTTGTCTATAGAGGATCAAGAACAATTTCGTAAATGTTCAATTATTGGAGCATTAACTTTATATTTAGATTTCATTAATTTATTTTTAATGATGATTCGTATTTTTGGAAACAGACGTTAGTTTATTAAATTTTTATTCCGAGTATAGTACACCTACAACATTAAGTATGATGTTGTAGGTGTACTATACTCGGAATAAAAATTTAATAATATCCCCATCCTGTATAAAATAAGTCCTACTTTCATTACGAATTTTACCATTTTTTTTTGCTCCAAATTCTCCCTTATTTTTAAGAAAGTCATTAAATTTTATTACTTGTGCTCGAATAAAACCTTTTTCAAAATCACTATGTACTTTATGAGCTACATCAAATGCTGTTGAACCATTTTCATAAATCCATGCTCGAATTATTTTAGAATTTACAGTAAAAAACGTACTTAATTGTAACAAAGATAACATATGGCCAATAACAGTAGTTAATAACATAGAAGAATTATCATATCGATTATTATTATTTAAAATATATTTATTACAATCAACTAAACAATATGAAATAACTGGAGAATTATTTTTCTCTGCCATAATAAATGTTTTTAATTTCTGAAAATAAATATTGCTTGTATTTTTACTATGAATATTTGCAATATAAAAAACTGGTTTAAAAGTTAAAAAATTAAATTTTTGAATATTATTCTTCTCTATTTGAGACCATTGCACATTTCGTAAAAGTATGCCTTCATACAAATAATTTAAACATTGTTTTAGTATATGTAACTGTTGATCATAATTATTTGCTACAGATCCAATAATTTGATGTCTTTTTTTTATACAATCAATATTTTTTTCACATTTATCTATATCAAATAAAATTAATTCAGTATTTAAAATACTAACATCTCTACAAGGATCTATGTTATTTTTAATATGAAAAATAACATTGTCATCAAAACAACGTACTACATGACACAATACCTTTATAGATTGAACATCATTTAAAATCTTTATTCCTAATCCTGTACCTTGCGCAGCACCTTGCATCAAACCAGCTATATCAACAAATTCCACAGTTTCATAAATAATTTCATGAGCGTTTATTATGCTATTTAATTTACATAAACGAAAATCAGGAATATTTACTGTAGCAACATTAGGCTTAATAGTACAAAAAGGAAAATTAGCTATCTTAACAGCAATATTAGTTAAACACTTAAATAAAGTAGATTTACCTACATTAGGTAATCCAATAATACCACAATTAATCTTCATTTGACAAAAAATCTTATAATTATATACAAACTAAATATATTCATAATTCATTAACAAATTAACTTACTGTTTTTAACTATAATAACTAAATACTAATTTAGTGTTTTTAAAATATTATTTATTTAATAAAAGAAACAGAATGTAGTTGATTCATCACTTTAGCAAAATTATTTCCTACGATATCTTCAATGCATAACATTGATTTATTTATAATAAAATCAATTTTTCTTTTTTCATAAATAGATGGAGAACTCAACACAAAATTTATAACTTCATTTTTATTATCAGGACGACCAATTCCTATACGCAAACGATAAAAATCATATTTATTATTAAATTTATTAATAATATCTTGAATCCCGTTATGACTTTCATATGATTTATTCCCTAATTTAATTCTTATTGTACCAGGAAGTAAATCTAAATCATCATGTACTACTAATATTTCTTTTAAAGATAAGTGATATAACCTCATACATTTATACACTGATAATCCACTTTTATTAATATAAGCATCAGGAATCAATAATCGTACTGTTGTTGCATAATTAAATATTTTAAATGATCCGATAAATCCAGATAAAAACTTATCTTGTTTTAATATAACTTTATATTTATTTGCTAACATATAGACATAATAATGACCAATATTATGTCTTGTATTAATATATTCAAGTCCAATATTTCCTATACCCACAATAAGTTTGATTGTCATATTTTATACTATATAAAATAATAAAAATTACATTATAAAAAATTACTATTCTGATCTTACTGCCAATAATAATTACTATAGTAATGTAACATTTAATTATATAAAACAATATTATATATACTTACATAGTAATACAAACAATAAATATATACTTTTAATATTCAAACATAGCAGAAATTGATTCTTCACTACTAATTCGTCGAATTGTTTCTGCAAGCATCCCTGATAAAGTTAAAGTACGTATATTAGGTAATGATTGTATTGTTAATTTTAATGGAATAGTATCACAAATAATAATTTCATCTATCATAGATTTTTGTATGTTTTCATAAGCCTTTCCAGAAAAAATAGGATGAGTAGCATATGCAAAAATTCGGCCTGCTCCTCTTTCTTTTAAAACATCTGCTGCTTTGCATAATGTCCCTCCAGTATCAATCATGTCATCTACTAAAATACAATCGCGATTACATACGTCCCCGATAATATGCATAATTTGAGAAATATTAGCTCTAGATCTTCTTTTATCTATTATAGCCATATCAGTATCATTAAGTAACTTAGCAATTGCTCGAGCTCGTACTACACCTCCAATATCTGGAGATACAACTATAGGATTATTAAAATTTTGCTGAAACATATCTTCTAACAAAATAGGACTACCAAATACATTATCTACTGGAACATCAAAAAATCCTTGTATTTGCTCGGCATGCAAATCTACCGTTAAAATACGATCAACTCCAACACTAGATAAAAAATTTGCTACAACTCTTGAAGTAATTGGTACTCTAGCAGATCGAACTCGTCTGTCTTGCCGAGCATACCCAAAATAAGGAATTACAGCAGTAATTCTAGCTGCAGATGCTCGCCTTAATGCATCTACCATTACAATTAATTCCATAAGATTATCATTTGTAGGAGCGCAAGTAGATTGAATGACAAAAATATCTCCTCCACGTACATTTTCATTAATTTGCACGCTTACTTCTCCATCACTAAATCTACCTACATCAGCTTTTCCAAGAGTAGTGTATAATCTACTAGCAATACGTTGAGCTAACTCAGGTACAGCATTTCCAGTAAATAATTTCATATATAAAATCTTTTATTAATTAAATAGTAATATTTATTTAAAATTATATCAGTAATCTAACTTATCATAAAAATATAATTTATTCTTTAATATTATTCTTTAAATAAAGCTTGATGCACAGAAGATATATAAATTCCTCGAACAACAATACTCTGCATCCAATTTGGTAAACATTTTTGTATTTGATAAGCTAAACTTTTATCATGAAATTCAGAAAAAATACAAGATCCTGTCCCTGTTAAACGCACTAATATATCATTTGATAAATAATGAAAATATTTTTTTATTTCAGGAAACACGTTTTTTACAATTGGTTCTAAATCATTAGAAAACGGAGTATTTAATAATGTTTTTATTGAACGATATGGAGAATAACAATTACACGAAGATTTATATGCATTAAAAACCCAAGACGTATTTATACTAATAGAAGGTATTATGATTAAGTACCATCGTTCAGGCAAAAATATTGATATTAATTTATCTCCAATACCCTCTCCGATAGATGTATATCCATTAATAAATACTGGAATATCAGCGCCTAACTTCAACCCTAAATCCATAAGTATATCTTTCTTTAAAAAACATTTCCATTTTTGATTCAGAATTAATAACGTAGTAGCAGCATTTGAAGATCCTCCACCTAATCCAGAACCTATAGGTAATTTTTTATTTAAAATAATGTCTACTCCTAGTCTCTTCTTTTGATATAATTTGTAACAAAAATCACTTAACAACTTAGCAGCTTGTACAATTAAATTATTTTTAGATAAAACAACGTTATTTATATTAAATAATCGAATTTGTCCAGTTTTTGTAATAAAAAATTTCATTTTATCTCCATAATCTAATAACTGAAATAATGTTTGTAAGTAATGATATCCATCTAAACGACAACCAGTAATATATAAAAATAAATTAAGTTTACCTGGAGATACTATCCATTGACACATTTCTAAATACTCCAATTATTTATACATAATTTAACAAAATATTCTTTATAATGTATTTCTAAGATTTTAGGTAATCTTGGCATTCTATCAGTATAATAAAATTGATAAAAAATAAATATGTCTTCATTATTATAATTATAATGTACATCAGATAAAATACCCATAATGTTTAAATGATATGTTGTATGATATCCAGGTAAACCTATAATCCATTGTTGTAATTGTTTTGAAAATAAATTAGTGTTTATTAACCATTTTTGTATTTGTTCTTTTAATTTTTCATGTTGAAACATGAAGTTTGGTTTAACATGTATTATTCCATTCTTTAAAGAAATAGAAATAACAGTTAAACCAAAAATATTAGATAATTTAATGTAGCAATTATTATTATCGATTTGAGTCCACAAAAAATTTAAATACATTTTTTGTTCCGAATGAATTGTATAAATAATATTACCTTGAATTTGATAATGTAATATTTTAGAAACCAATCGTTGATGAGTATTCCAAGAATTTATTGATTTTTCTTTATCAAAAAAATAATTATACACACACGCAGTACATGTAAAAAAAATAATATTTAATAATCGATAATATACACTGTAGTGCATTAATTAATCACTTTAATGCCATAAATATTTATTACGATCACATAATAGTTCTATTAATAGACACTATACAATGACTCTTTATTTACTATGTAAAAAATTTGAATAAAATAAAACATTAATATCTACATTTTTATATAAATTAAGAAACATAATTAGATTTTATTAACTAATAGTTAATGATTAAACACAAAGTTAGTTATTTACTGCAAATTAAAAATATCATTAACTAAACAACAAAATAAAAAATCATAATCATAATTATTTTAATATTAATTTTATATTTACATCATATCACGATATAAAGTAACTTTTATGCAAAATAATAATTATATTTTATTAAACAATGAATATATCAGTACTAAAAATATTTAACCATTGATTAAATATATATTCATTACTAATAATAATTGATACTATTTTAAATAGTATAGACAATATCGAATATTTTAAATATATTATAAGGCTTATATAATATATAAAAAACTTTCAAAATACATATAAACATATATGTTACATACTGTTATAATAAATAAATTAACTATTTTACAAAAACGTTTCTATAAACTAAAACAATCATTTAAACGCTCTAATAATATTCAAAATAAAAAGTATTTACGATCTGTGTCTCAAGAGCATGTTTATCTTTTAAATATAGTCACTCACTTTGAAGAATGGTTAAAATTACGGCAAACTATTCTTCATACACAAGAAATGATTTCTGATGTAGATATACGTGATCTCGTTTTAGATGAATTACAAAAATTAAAAATAATTCAAAATGACCTTGAAAAAAAAATAGAAATACTATTATTACCAACAGATCCTAATGATAAATATGGTTGCTTTATTGAATTACGAGCTGGCACAGGTGGAAAAGAAGCTGCTATATTCACAGGAGAATTATTTCGAATGTACACGCGTTACGCAGAAACACAACGATGGTCTATAGAAATCATCCATTCTACATATGGAGAGCACGGAGGTTACAAAGAAATCATTGCGCAAATTGCTAATAATAAAGCGTATAGTCAATTAAAATTTGAATCTGGAGGACATCGAGTGCAAAGAGTCCCATATACTGAATCGCAAGGACGTATTCATACTTCTACTTGTACAGTAGCTGTCATTCCTAAAATACCTGATATTAAATTACCTGAAGTTAATCCAAATGATTTAAGAATTGATACTTTTCGTGCATCTGGAGCTGGAGGTCAACATGTCAATACAACTGATTCAGCAATTCGTATTACTCATATACCCAGCGGATTATCTGTAGAATGTCAAGATGAACGATCTCAACATAAAAACAAAGCTAAAGCATTGTCAGTGTTACGTTCTAAATTATATACGATGAATATTAAACGTAGAAAGATAGAAGAATCAAACATTAGACGCAACTTAATAGGCACTGGAGATCGTTCTGATCGAATACGCACATATAATTTTCAACAAGGTCGCATTACAGATCATCGTATTAATTTTACATCATATAAATTGAATGATATTATGGATGGTGCATTAGATATTTTAATAAAATCTATTATACAACAACATCATTCCGAATTAATTAATCAATTGGTAACATTATAATGATAACTTGGGATCGATGGCTAAATTTAGCAAGTTTAAAATTAAATAATTCACTCAGCCCAAAAGTAGACGCAGAAATTATTTTAAAAAAAGTAATTAAAAAATCTAAAGTTCAATTGTTAACATCTGGAAAAACCTATCTGGATCATAACCAAATAAAAAAATTAGAATTTCTAATTAATAGAAGAGTACAAGGAGAACCTATTGCATACATCATTGGATCAAAAGAATTTTGGTCTTTAAATTTTAAAATATTACCAGGAGTTTTTATTCCTAGACCAGATACTGAATGTTTAGTAGAACAAGTACTAAATTTAAATTCTAATACTAATAAATTAAAAGTTTTAGATCTAGGAACTGGAGTAGGTACGATAGCTTTAGCTCTTGCATCAGAACGGCCAAATTGGGAAATTATAGGATTAGATCAACAAAAACGATCACTAAGTTTAGCCCATCAAAATAAATTATTACTTAATCTTAAACATGTAAAATTTATATATGGAAATTGGTTTAAATATTTAAAAAAAACAAATAAGTTTAACCTTATCGTTAGTAATCCTCCTTATATCAGTAAAAAAGATTTACGTTGGTTATCTAAAGATATATATTTTGAACCTAAAAATGCATTAATATCAACACAATCAGGGTTAGCAAATTTAAAATTAATTTGTCAATATTCTAAATATTATTTATTACCACATGGATGGATATTTTTAGAACATGGATGGAATCAAGGAAAACAAGTAAGAAATTTATTAAAAAAATATCAATTTAGTAACATTTGTACTCAATGTGATTATCGTAACTATGAACGAGTAACTTATGGCCAATGGAAGCCTATATATTAATTTTAATACATATATTATTAATAATAGTAAACAAAAATATATAAAACAATTTTTTAAAAAAATTGTTTTATATATACCTAATAGTCAATAATAATTATTAAAATAATTTAATTAATGTAATTCTATAAACACTACTTCGTATGAAAAATAAGATAATTTATTTAAGAACAATTAATATTATTAAAAATTATTTATAATATGAATAATATAATCATTAATATAGGAAATATACAGATTTCAAATAACTTACCATTTGTGTTATTTGGTGGGATGAACGTTTTTGAAGATTATGATACTATCATGAAAGTTTGTGATCATTATGTTTCTGTCACTAATAAATTAAATATCCCCTACATATTTAAAGCATCTTTTGATAAATCAAACAGAACTTCTATTCATTCTTATCGGGGACCAGGATTAGAAAAAGGATTACACTTATTTCAAAAATTAAAAAAAACATTCAATATAAAACTCATGACAGATGTTCATGAAATTAATCAGGTCAAAGCTATATCAGAAGTAGTTGATGTAATACAATTACCAGCTTTTTTAGCACGACAAACAGATTTAATTAAAACAATAGCACAAACTGGATTAGTGGTAAATATAAAAAAACCTCAATATATGCATCCAATTCAAACTCAATTTATTATTGATAAATTTCGTTTTTTTAAAAATCATAATATAATATTATGTGAACGAGGCACTTGTTTTGGATATACTGATTTAATAGTAGATATATTAGGGCTAAATTTAATGCGCAATATTTCAGGAGGATGTCCAATTATTGTAGATGTTACACATTCTCTACAAACTCGTACTCCTTCAAGTTCTATTTCCGGAGGAAAAGGAAATCAAATATTCGATCTAGCTAGAGCAAGTACAGCTGTAGGAATAGCTGGAATATTTTTAGAAGCTCATCCTGATCCCAGAATAGCTAAGTGTGATGGATATTCTGCATTGCCTTTAATAAAATTAGAATACTTTTTAAAACAAATCAAAGCTATTGATACATTAATTAAATCTTTTTAAATAAAAATAACAACTCTAATTCTATTTGTTAAAAAATCATTTAATACAATTAAACACATTTTTTGTCTAAAACTTAAATTTAATTCTATTTAGAACTGAATTCATGTCTATTATACTTAATAATAATTTTCTTAAATGTTATAACTAAATATAATAAAAAAACAACCGATAATTTATATCCATAAGTTTAATATGTTATATATATCAAATTTTTAATATATTTATTACTTATATATCTTATATATTATATACAAACATTAATCATTTTTAAATTTTGTTTTAAAAACTATAATAATAAATGTTAAGTATGATATTATTGAAGACAATTATAAAAAATTATCCATTTTTACATGTACAGTATATAATAAATTAAAAACATTAGTTTTTTATAATAATAAAGCTGCATGAAAATCTAATTTGATTTATAGTAAAAGAAATTAAATTTTATATCTAAACAAAAAAGAAAGCCGTAATATTTAAATATATGATTGGTAAAATAATTGACTAATATTTTAATACTAATTTTTATCAATGTTTCGAATTATATAGGATTTATGAATTTGATAGGTTACAATAAGTATTAATGAAATACTATAATACATATACGATAACCTAACTAATAAAAATTAAAAAATTAAGTAAGAATTAATATAAATCGTTATTATGAATAATTTATCTCAGCAACATCAAAAAAAAGACCATCGTAATTTCTCAAATCAATTGGATTTATTTCATACGCAAGATAATGCTCCAGGAATGATATTTTGGCATAAAAATGGATGGATTATTTTTCAAGAATTAAAAAATTTTATCAGAAAAAAACTTCAACAATATCAATACCAAGAAGTTAAAAGTCCAATCATGATTGACCAAAAACTATGGAAAAACACAGGACACTGGGATAATTATTATCAACATATATTTACTACTTCTTCAGAGAATCGCATGTATTGTATTAAGCCTATGAATTGCCCTGGACATATTCAAATTTTTAATCATGGCATGAAATCATACAAAGATTTACCATTACGTATGGCAGAATTTGGACATTGTCATAGAAACGAACCCTCTGGATCATTACATGGACTTATGAGAATACGAGAATTCACACAAGATGATGCGCATATTTTTTGTTCTGATACGCAAATATCAAGCGAATTAACACATTGTATAAAAATGATGTACGATGTTTATAATGAATTTGGTTTTAAAAAAATTATAGTTAAATTATCTACTCGTCCAAAAAAAAGAATTGGAGAGGATTCAATATGGGATATTACAGAACAATATTTATCTAATGTTCTGCAAAAAAATAATATAGAATTTACATATCAACCTCAAGATGGAGCTTTTTACGGCCCGAAAATAGAATTTATTTTACTTGATTCTTTTAAGAGAGCTTGGCAATGCGGTACAATACAATTAGATTTTTCTCTACCTAGGTTACTAAAAGCTCGATATATAGATAACAATAACAAATATCAAGTTCCTGTGATGATTCATAGGGCTATTTTAGGTTCTATAGAAAGGTTTATTGGTCTAATTACTGAGGAATACTTAGGTTTTTTACCAACATGGTTAGCTCCTACACAAGTCGTTTTAATGAATGTTACTTCTGAACAATCTGTATATGTAACTAATATAGCAAATCAACTAAAATTAGAAAATTTTAGGGTAAAAATAGATTTAAGAAATGAAAAAATAGGATTTAAAATACGATTACATACCATTCATAGAATACCTTATATGATAATATGTGGTAATTCTGAAGTAAATCAAGGTACAATATCTATACGTACCTTCCGAGGTAAAACAATTAAACACTACAAAATAGATATGTTTATAAAAAAAATAAAGCAAGAAATTAATACTTATAACTTTAATCAATTGGAGGAATAAAGATTATTAAAATTGGTAAAAAGATGCCATCATTTCGATTACATCGTATTAACAAAGAAATTACTTTAATAAAAACCCGATTAACTGGAGTAGATGGAAAACAAATTGGAATTGTTGATTTTAACGAAGCAATCAAACTAGCTGAAGAAATCGGTTTAGATTTAGTAGAAATCAGCCCAAATTCTGATCCTCCAGTATGTAAAATTATGGATTACGGAAAATTTTTATATGAAAAAAGTAAATCTACAAAAGAGCAGAAGAAAAAACAAAAAATAATTCATATTAAAGAAATAAAATTTAGACCAACTACTGAAGAAGGAGATTATCAAACAAAATTACGTAACATAATTAAATTTTTAAATGAAGGATGTAAAATTAAAATTACTTTACGTTTTCGAGGTAGCGAACTAATTCACCATCATCTTGGAGTGAAGATATTGCACAGGATACGAAATGAATTAAATGAATTAATAACAATTGAATCTTTTCCAAATAAAATTGAAGGACGACAAATGACTATGATTTTAGTTCCTAAAAAAACTATCAATAAATCTAATTGTTCTAAAGATATCAACAATGATGACAACCAAAAGTAAAAAATTTTTAAATCCATAAGAAAATAAATAATGAATTAATTTTTAATTTATTAAAGGAATATATGCCTAAAATTAAAACGTTAAAAAGCGCTAGCAAAAGATTCAGGAAAACATCTTCAGGCAAATATAAATACAAACATGCCTACTCTAGGCACATTTTAACAAAAAAATCTACGAAATACAAACGCCATTTACGACATAAATCTATACTATCTTCAATATATATGAAAAAAATTACAAAAATATTACCTTATACATAAGAAATCATTATATACTTTAATAAAACATATACAATCAACATAATAGATTATTATATTAAGTAAGGAAGTCAACATATGATGACGCGTGTAAAGAATAGCGTTACAGCTCATAATCGACATAAAAAAATTTTAAAGAAATCTTCTGGATATTACGGTGCTCGATCTCGTGCGTATCGTGTAGCTTATCAATCAGTTGTAAAATCTGGACAATACGCTTATCGGGATCGTCGTCAAAAAAAACGTCTATTTAGAAGATTATGGATTAATAAAATTAACGCAGCATCTCGTCAATATGGTATAACTTATAATATTTTAATGAATAATTTACATAAATCCTCTATTAATATTAATAGAAAAATACTAGCCAAACTAGCTCAATCAGATAAAATAGGTTTTTCTAATATTATAAATAATTCTACACTTTACTTAAATAATATAAAAAATTCTACTAAAATTACATAAAATTATAATATTATAATTAACATCAATAATTATAATTTAAACTCTATAAATATTAGAGTGCACTTTTTCAAAACAATGAAAAATATATTAGAAAATTTAATAAAACAAGCAAAAAAAGAATTAATGAAATCTAATAATATGAATGATTTAGAATCAGTACGTATTTCCTTTTTAGGAAAAAATGGACATATAAATCAGCAACTTAAATTACTGAATTCTACAAAATACACTATGAAGCCAATCTTAGGAGCATCTATAAACCAAACTAAAAAAGATATATATAATTTATTTATACAACAGAAAAAAAAAATAGAATCAGAAATTATAAAAAGATCTTTAAATACAAAAACATTAGATGTTACTTTACCTGGATTTCAATCAGAAATAGGTGCGTTTCATCCTATAACTAACGTTATAGAACGTATACAAACATATTTCAATCATTTAGGATTTACAGAAGTATATGGGCCAGAAATTGAAAATAATTATTTTAATTTTGATGCCTTAAATATTCCTGATAATCATCCATCTAGAAATCAAAGTGATACCTTTTGGTTTAACAAAAAACAATTACTTAGAACGCATACTTCCGGAATTCAAATACGTTCTATGATTCATGTAACTCCTCCAACACGTATTATTTCTATTGGAAAAGTATATAGAAAAGATTACGATAAAAAACATACTCCTATGTTTCATCAAATAGAAGGTTTCATAGTTGACTCTAATTTAAATTTAATGCATTTAAAAAAAATATTATACGATTTTTTACATAATTTTTTTGAAAAAAATATCACTTTACGTTTTAGACCTTCCTATTTTCCTTTTACTGAACCATCTGCAGAAATAGACATGCTAGAAAATATACAAACAAAACAATCTGAAGCTAAGTGGATAGAATTATTAGGTTGTGGCATGATACACCCAAAAGTATTACATAATGTAGGTATTAATTCAAAAAAATTTTCTGGACTTGCTTTTGGAATAGGAATAGAGCGATTAGCAATGCTATTATATCATATTACTGATATTCGAATTCTTTTTGAAAATGACCTACAGTTTCTTAATCAATTTTAATGTTTCAATACGATTTGTGCGTATTAATAAGGTAATTTTGTATTATGAAGTATAGTGAGCTATGGTTACGAGAATGGATAAATCCACCCGTTACTCATAATGAATTAATAAATCAATTAACCATGTCTGGATTTAATGTAAAAGAATCTAAATCTATTATTTTAAAGAAATTTTATGGAGTAGTTATTGCAGAAATTATAAGTTTTAAAACACATCCTCAACTTAAAGAAGTATGGATTATTACAGTTAATAACGGAAGTAAAAGATTAATTAATATTATTTCTTATCATAATATTAACTACCAAAAAATAAAAAAAATAGTTATAGCAAATATAGGAGCAATATTACCTGATGGACAAACAGTGGGTCCAATTATTATAAAAGATGAAAAATCAGAAGGTATTTTATGTACTTTCTCAATACTAGGATTACATAATAATAAAAAAGATATTATTATATTACCTGATAACGCACCTATAGGATATAATTTCTATAATTATTTAAATTTAAATGACAAAATAATTGATATTGATATCACTCCTAATCGAGGAGATTGTTTAAACATAATAGGTCTTTCTAGAGAAATAGCTGCTATAAACAAATTAAAATTAAAAAAAATTACAATAAATGCAATTACTTCCACCATTAAAGATTCTATTCCTATTTTTATTAAAGAACCCAGATATTGTCCAAAATTTTTAGGAAAAATCATAAAAAATATTAATATACACACTCCTACCCCTTTAAAAATACAAGAGAAATTACGTCGTTGTGGAATAAATTTAACAAATATAGTTGCAGATATTACAAATTATGTTGCACTCGAATTAGGTTATCCAATACATATTTATGACTATAAAAAGATTAATAAAAATAAAATTTTTGTGAGATTATCTAAACCAGGTGAAAAATTAGCATTATCTGAAAATAATACTAATTTACAACTATTTCCAAATACATTAATTATTTCTGATGATAACAAACCATTAGCTATTGCCGGCCTTGAAATAAAAAATGAGTCAAATATTTCTTTAAAAACTCAAGATATATTTATACAAATTTCTTTTTTTGATCCACTAATAATTGCAAAACAATCTAAACTATATAATTCCCATCATTTTTATACTACTCAATATGAACGAGGAGTAGATTTAAATATATCTGAATTAGTATTAAACTATTTTACAAAATTATTAATAAAAAACTGTAATGGATATGCAGGACCAACTATAAAAATTATTAATAAAAATTTTTTACCTAAAATCAAAACAATTCAATTACATCTTGATAAATTAAGATCTCTACTTGGATTCCATATAAAAACTCAAGAAATCTTAAATATTTTAAAAAATCTTGGATTTACAATAAACATAAAAAATAATTTATGGATTGTATCAATTCCAACTTGGCGTTTTGATATAAATATAGAAGAAAATTTAATATCAGAAATTATACGTATATATGGATATAATAAAATTCCACAGGCTGAAATTAAAACAACATTAATTTCAAAACCTTTAAATACTCAACTTACAAACAAAATGATTTCATTATCCAAATCTAAAATTGTATTAATAGATCGAGGATATCAAGAAATAATTACGTATAGCTTCGTAGATCCTAAAATTCAAAAATTAATACATTCTCAATACACTACTCCGTTAACATTAATCAATCCTCTCAATCAAGAAATGTCTGTTATGAGGTTATCTTTATGGACTGGACTTATTAAAACTATTTTATACAATCAAAATAGACAACAAAAAAATATTCAATTATTTGAAAGCGGTATATGTTTTATACCAAAGAAAAACAATAATAATCAGGTTTCTCATCAATTCATGTTATCTGGAGTAAGAGCTGAATATAAGAATAACGAACACTGGGATATCTCTAAAACATCTTTAATCGATTTTTATAATATTAAAGGAGATATAGAATCCGTATTAAATATTATTCATAAACATAATAAAATTATATTTAAAAATTGTACACATCCTGCATTACATCCTGGACAAAGAGCTGAAATATATTGTAATAATACATTTATTGGATATATAGGCATGATTCATCCTTTAATACGCATGCAATTAGGTTTACGCCTAAATATATTAATGTTTGAATTATTTTGGCATGCAATTTCTACTCCCAAATTAATTAAAATTACTACCATTTCTAAATTTCCTAAAAATTATCGAGATATTTCTATAATTTTGCCCATACATATTACTGCATCAGCTATCATTGATGAATTAAAAAAATTAAATATAAATCAATTAATTTTTATAAAATTAATTGATTTATATACAGGAAAAAATATTCCTCCAGGATTTAAAAGCTTTACTATTAAATTAACCTTACAAAGTAACACACACACATTACAAGAACATGAAATTAAAGAAATATTGAATACATGCATTATGACATTAAAAAAACATTTTCACATTATTTTAAGATAAAAATTTATTTTTAAAATACTTTACTGATTAATTTATAATATTATTTGATAATACCATATTTTTACTTTTTGATAGATAAAATTTCAAAAAACTACATAATATTAAATATAATTACTTAAAATTTCATTCATTATGCAATATAATAATTTAAACTTTACTTATATCAAGAAAAATACTTTATATATTATTTAAAAAATAATATATCAATAAACATAGGAACAATTATGCCATCTTTACGATTGTTAATTTCTAACTCTTATAATCCATGGTTCAACCTATCTTTAGAAGAATATATATTTCAAAATATGGATCAAAATCAATCTATATTATTTTTTTGGAGAAATCAAAATGCAGTAGTTATCGGCAGAGCTCAAAATGCATGGAAAGAATGTAATACCCGACGCATGACTCGAGATGGAATTAAATTAGCTCGAAGATATAGCGGTGGAGGAGCTGTATTTCATGATTTAGGTAATACTTGTTTTACTTTTATGTCTACTCAACCTAATTACAATACGAACATATCCTTTGATATTATTTTAGACGGATTAAATAATTTAGGAATTAAAGCTATGATTTCCGGAAGAAATGATATTACTGTAAATACAAAAAAAGGACAACACAAAATTAGTGGATCTGCATATCGTAAAACCATTGATCGTCAATTACATCATGGTACTTTACTTTTAAATGTAAATCTTAATAAATTAACTTATTATTTAAATCCAGATTCTAAAAAATTAAAAAGTAAAGGTATTTCTTCTATAAAATCAAGAATAATCAACCTAAACGAATTAAGGCTAAATATTAACCATGAAGAGGTTTGTCACACCATACAAAAATCTTTTTTTAAATACTATAAAACGACTGCACTACAACCAGAAATAATCTCTATAAATGATTTTAATCATATAATAGATTTTTCTAAGCAATTAAATAAACAACGTAGTTGGGATTGGAATTTTGGTAATACCCCATTATTTACTCATCAATTGGATAATAGATTTGTCTGGGGTGGAGTAGAATTACATTTTGATATTGAAAATGGAATAATTAAGCGAACTCATATTTTTACTGATAGTTTAGATCCAGATCCACTAGAAGAATTAGCAAAAAAATTAATAGGAATACCTTACAACATTGTAAATATAAAAAATTGTTGCACAGAATGGATAAAAAATTGGACTCAATTAAAAGAATTAGAAGAAGTGAAATGTTGGTTAATAAATAGTATTATTTAATTAATACAAGATATTAACATCACTAAAATATCAAATAATAAAAATAAATATGACATGATATCTTAGCCACTATTATTGGATAATAATACAATAATTAATATATTAATTAAAAATATATAATTTAGAATTTTGTAAAAATATATATAATATATTTCAAGTATGATTAATTTTTGTTGTTTAATTGTATAATATAATTGTTCACAATACATATAAAATTATTTATTTTTGTAACATTCATAAAATTTAAAAAAATATTATATAATTTAATTAATAAAAATATCTTTATACATAAATATTAACTATAATTTTTTACATGAATTAAATTTAATTAATTAAAATAGGTGGGTATAATGACAGACACTATGGTATATAATAAATTTTCTAAATCTAACACATCTATTTGCTGGAAAGGAATTAAATTAACAGATTCTGCAATAAAACAAATTCTAAAATTAATAAATAAAGAATCAAATGTTTTAGGGTTAAAAATAAGCATTAAAAAATCAGGATGTGCTGGATTAACTTACCAATTAAACAAAGTATTTTCTCCAGAAAAAGATACTATAATTTATGAACGTAATGGAGCTAAAATATTTATTCCAATAAACATCATGCCTATTATTGATGGAACAGAATTAGATTATATTAAAGATGGATTAAATTATTCGTTCAAATTTAATAATCCTAAAGTTCAATTTTATTGCGGATGTGGAGAAAGTTTTAGTATATAAATAGGTATAATAATTATGTCAAATAAATGTTCTTCTAATATACAGAATATCAATCAAAAATTAAAACGTGAAAATAATATATATAAAGAAGGATTTTTTACAAAATTAAAAAGCGAAGAATTTGATACGGGGATTAATGAAAATATAATTCGAGCTATCTCCAAAAAAAGATTAGAACCAGAATGGATGTTAAAGTTTAGATTATCAGGATTTCATGCATGGAAAAATATGAAAGAACCACATTGGTTAAAAGGACATTACGATAATTTAGATTACAATTCTTACAGTTATTATTCTGCTCCTATTTGCACAACAAACGATCAATTTAAACAAAAAAATCATTCAAAGAACAAAAAATCTAAATATTTAAATAAAGAAGTAGAACAAACATTTAATAAATTGGGAATACCAATTAATGATGAAGGAAAAGTTGCGATTGATGCAATTTTTGATTCTGTTTCTGTATCCACAACATTTCGAGATACTCTTTTAAAAAAAGGAATAATTTTTTGTTCTTTGAATGCTGCCATTCATGACTACCCAGATTTAGTACAAAAATATTTAGGATCAGTAGTGTCTTTTAAAGATAATTTTTTTGCTGCATTAAATGCAGCAGTTATGTCTGATGGAACTTTTGTATATATCCCCAAAAATGTACAGTGTCCTATGGAGTTATCTACATATTTTCGAATCAATTCTAAAATTACCGGACAATTTGAACGAACAATCCTAATTGCAGATACAGGAAGCTATGTCAGTTATATTGAAGGATGTTCAGCTCCAGCTCACAATAATTATCAACTTCATGCCGCTGTTGTAGAAGTAATTGTTTTAAAAAATGCTCAAGTAAAGTATTCAACAGTACAAAATTGGTTTTCTGGAAATTCACAAAACACCAAAAACGGTATTTTAAATTTCGTTACCAAACGAGCATTATGTGCTGAAGAAAATTCTAAAATGTCTTGGACTCAATCTGAATCAGGATCTGCAATAACATGGAAATATCCAAGTATTATTCTTAAAGGAAACAATTCCGTTGGAGAATTTTTTTCAGTTGCTGTAACTAATGGTTTTCAACAAGCTGATACTGGAACAAAAATGATTCACTTAGGAAAAAATACTCGTTCTACCATAATTTCAAAAGGAATTTCTATAGGTAATAGCCAAAATACTTACCGAGGATTAGTTAAAATCTTACCAACAGCTTTTAATTCAAGAAACTTTACTCAATGTGATTCCATGCTCATTGGAAATAAATGTGGATCTCACACTTTTCCGAGTATTGAATCACATAATAACACTGCTCAATTGGAACATGAAGCAACAACTTCAAAAATTAGTGATAATCAATTATTTTATTGCAGACAACGTGGAATTGCTGAAGATGATGCTATTTCCATGATTGTTAACGGATTTTGTAAAGATATACTTTCCGAATTACCTTTAGAATTTTCTGTAGAAGCACGAAAGCTATTAGAAATAACTTTAGAACATAGTGTAGGATAAAATAGATTTTAAATCAAAAATAACACATACCTTTATAAAATAAAATTCAATAAATATACAAGGAATAAAGAAGTGCTATTATCAATACAAAACTTAAATGTCAATATTAAAAAAACATGTATTTTAAATAAACTAAATCTAGAAATCAATTTTGGAGAAATACATGTAATTATGGGACCCAATGGATCAGGAAAAAGTACATTATCATCTGTTATATCTGGTCAACCAAATTATATCGTTACTGAAGGAAAAATACTATTTAAAGAAAAAAACTTACTTTTATTAAAACCAGAAGAACGGGCTGGAGAAGGGATTTTTGTAGCTTTTCAATATCCAGTAGAAATTCCAGGAATCAGTAATCAATTATTTTTATATAGTGCTGTTAATGCATTACGAAAATATAGAAAACAACCTACTATAGAACGTTTTCAATTTCTTAATTCTGTTAAAGAAAAAATGAAATTATTAAAAATGCCCGAAGATTTATTATCTAGATCAGTAAATGTTGGATTTTCAGGGGGAGAAAAAAAAAGAAATGATATATTACAAATGATGATGTTAGAACCCACATTATGTATTTTAGATGAAACTGACTCTGGATTAGATATTGATGCTATAAAAATTGTTTATAATGGACTTAATTTATTACGTAATAAAACACGAGCATTTATTATTATTACGCATTATGAAAGAATTTTAGAATATATCAAACCTGATTATGTACATATTTTACATAAAGGTCATATTGTGAAATCTGGAGACTTTACATTAGTTAAACAACTTGAGGAAAAAGGTTATGGTTGGGTATGTTAATGATAGTAAAACACAAGTACTATATCAATGGCGTCAATTATTTAAACAACAACGTAATAACTGTCTTTCTGATTTAGATAATAAATATTGGAAGTGCGTAGAAAAATACAAATCAATAGATGACCTGTATAATCTTAAGAATTATAATTTTTTTGACGAGCTATTGCAATATGATTTTATATTTAATACAAATCCTCAGATAGATATTCCCATATATAACTCTATTAAATTACCTATAGATTGCTATCAATTAGTATTTATTAATGGACAATTTTCTTTTAAATTAAGTGACAAAAAAATTGATCCATGGATATTAAGCATTTATCAAAATTCTAATAAATATAATATATCTAATCCTCCTATTTACCCAACAATGTTCTCATATTTAACTGAATGTTTAAGTGACGTTATTATACATATAAAATTACCTAAATCAACAACAACAAAAAAACCACTGTACTTATTGTACATTAACTTAGGATCTAAAATTCCTAATCAATTAGTTTTATCAAATTCTTATCATTATTTAGAAACAGAGCAAAATACCAACACATCTGTCATAGAACACTTTATTAATGGAAATGAATACAGTTATTTTTGTGGAACTCGAACCTATTTCTCTATAGGAAAACAATCTCAATTTGATCATACTAAATTAATATTTGAAAATAACTCTAGCTACCATATATCGAATCAGGACATTAATCTCAATAAATTTTCTCATGCAAATAGTAAAACTTTTATTATTATAAGTCCTAAATTTTTATCTCATCAAATAAATTCTAAAATAAATCATACACAATCATCTTTATCTTTAAATAGTTTAACCATTTTATTAAATAAAAAAATTGGCAATATACAAACATATTTAGAACACAACAATTTAAATTATGCAACAAGTAAACAATTACATAAAATAATATCAGGTAAAAATAGTACCGGAATATTTCATGGTTTAATTAAAGTTAATAAAAATTCTATAAAAACTGATAGCAAAATGACTAATAATAATTTACTATTAGATAAATCTGCATCGATATATAGTACACCGAAACTTGAAATTTATTCTGATTCTGTTCAATGCGGTCATGGCGCAACTATAGGTTATGTTGATATAGCTCATATTTTTTATCTAAATACACGCGGTATTCCAAAAAAAGATGCAATTAATATGTTAATTTATTCATTTACTATAAACGTTACAAAAGAAATTAAAAATTCATTATTAAGAGATATAATAATAAACAAAATTCATCATGTTTTATCAGGAATTTAATATGACTATCGATTACCCCATAGAAAAAATAAGATCAAATTTTCCTATATTAAATAGTCTAATTAATCAACACCCATTAACTTATTTAGATAACGCTGCTACTACCCAAAAACCTAATATTGTTATTAATACACAAGCTCATTATTATAAACATGAATGCTCTTCTGCTCATAGAAGTGTACACGATTTAAGTATTTTATCAACTGATAATATGGAGAAAACTCGAGCATATATAGCAAGTTTTATTAATGCATCTAAATCAGAAGAAATAGTTTTTGTAAAAGGTACAACTGATGCTATTAATTTAATTGCTAATAGCTGGGGAGATAATTTTATAAATTATGGAGATAATATTATAATAAGCGAAATGGAACATCATTCTAATATTTTACCTTGGCAAGTTTTATCAAAAAAAAAGAAGATTACATTAAATTACATACCATTATTATGTGATGGATCTCTAGATTTATCTAAATTATCAAAATTAATAAATAACCGTACTCGATTGTTATCGATATCACATATGTCTAACGTTTTAGGAATAATTAATCCATTAACTGAAATAATTAATATTGCTCGTGAAAAAAGTAATGCAATAATATTAATAGATGGAGCTCAAGGAATTGCCCATCAAGTAGTAGATGTTCAAAAATTAAATTGTGATTTTTACGTATTTTCTGGACACAAAGTATATGCTCCATCTGGCATTGGAGTAATGTACGGAAAAGAAAAATTATTAAAAAAAATGAATCCATGGATTGTAGGAGGAGGAATAGTTAAAAGTGTTAGTTTAACCCAAAATCCTACGTTTATTGATTCTCCTTGGAAATTTGAATCAGGTTCTTCTAATGTTAGTGGAATTGTAGCTTTAGGTAGTGCCATTAAATACATTAATTCTATAGGTATAGAAAATATTTTTAAACACGAAAATCAATTAATGTCTTATGCAATAAAAACTTTATTAAAAAAAAATTTACATGTAATTTTATATAATAAAAATAATAAATCAAGCATCATGGCTTTTAATGTTAAATCAAATAATTCTTACGATATAGGTACATTGTTAAATCAATATGGTATTGCCATTAGAACAGGACATCATTGCGCTATTCCATTAATGAATCATTTTAAAGTATCTGGCATGTGTAGAGCATCTTTTGCCATGTATACTAATAAAGCAGATATAGATCGATTCATAAACGGCTTAGTTTGTATACAAAATCTACTAGTATGTCAGTAATAAATAAGGAAGGATTGTTATTGTATTTATTAATTTTATCATTTATATTCTATTATTAATACTAATTTAGTATGTTACCTACAATAGACTTTTTATTAAAAAATTTTTGCAGTTGTAGTAATTGGGAAGAGAAATATCTGTATCTCATAGATCTAGGAAAAATGTTACCAACATTCCCTAAAAAATTTCGAAAGGAAAAATATCTAATCAAAAACTGTCAAAGTGATACTTGGATCGTTCTAGTTCCAATTTTTGACAGTATCAATAATCAAAATATTTTTAATAAAAATGAACCCCCTACCGTAAAATTTTATGGAGACAGTAACTCCGCTATAGTTAAAGGAATTATTGCAATAATATTCATTCTATATCAAAATCTAAGTATTACATCTATTTTAGATTTTGATATAGAACCTATATTTAATCAATTAAAATTAAATCAACACTTAACTATGTCCAGATCACAAGGAATAAACTCTATACTAATTTTCATTCGAAATCAATCTAATGACATATTATTATCATTGCCAAACAACAGCATAAAAACTAACAAAATAATTTAAATAAATAATTATTTATCATAAATAAAATTATTCAAATACAATGATATAAAAATATATTTTGAAAAAAATTCTCCTTACTTACGATAAATAGATATTTGGTTATCAAGACGCTTATTAGCTTTATATGCTTCATTTTTAGCTTGTTCTACTTCTGGTTTTAAAACACTAATATTAGTATTAATCTGATCAATTTTAGTGCTTAATTCCTGTATTTCTGAAGATAATTCTGTTACTTTAGTAGTACTTGCACAATTAACTAGAAATACACAACTGAAAGTCATTATGGAATACATTAATATTTTATTATTCATCTTTAATTTATCTCCAAAAACAATAAAAATTAAACTTATTTAACCTATATAAAGTTCATTTAATAAATAAATTAAAAACATAAAGTTGCTAATTTTTTAATTTAAATATTTACTACATAATACTGCAATTTTTATTCTATTATATGCGTTCTAATGGACTCGAACCATCGACCTCTACCATGTCACGGTAGCGCTCTATCCACCTGAGCTAAGAACGCATGTATAACAATACAATAATATACATTTTATTAATAAAAAATATTATAGCTCAGCCCGAAATTATATCACATAATATAATATTGTACTATATTAAATACCAAAATAAATACATAATAATAAATTAATTGTTCTTATATTTAATAAAATTAATAATTCTATATCATAATAACAAAAAAATTAATTTTATTTAATAAAAAAAATCTGTTACACTACAGCATGTATCAATTTTACTAACTAATGTAAAATAAACTTAAAAAATATGTTTTCAGGTATTATACAAACTGTAGTTCCTGTACATAAAATTTATAAAGCAACTCATTTCACAAGATACATAGTTCGATTTCCTATAAATCCTCTTTTCAATGTAACAATTGGTTCTTCTATTTCCAATAATGGATGTTGTTTAACAGTAATTGATATTAATCAAAATTTAATTAGTTTTCACTTAATACATGATACATTAAAACTAACTAATATGAATACATTAGAAATAGGAAATTTAATTAATATAGAAGAATCAATACGTTATAATGAAAAAATTGGAGGTCATTTAATGACTGGACATATTGATGGTACAGGAGAAATAAAAAAGGTAATTAACTCCAAAAAAAATAAAATAATATGGATAAAATTAAATAATAATCACCTTCAAAAATATATAATACAACGAGGATCTATTGGTATAGAAGGAGTAAGTTTAACAATTAATAAAGTATTAAATGATTATATACGTATTTGTTTAACTCCATATACTATAAATCATACCACACTTGGAATAAAGAAAATAGGAAATATAGTAAATATTGAAATTGATTTTATGACTAAAACTATCTCTAATATTGCAGAAAAAATGTTTTTTGATAACTATCTTAAACAAAAAATCAACAAAAACTATCCAAAAAAATAACAAATATTATAATACAAATTAATTAATTGTAGATTTATAACTAACATATATTAAACATAACATAATTGGAAATATAACAATGAACGATACAATAATAAAAATAGAACAACAAATTAAAAAATATCCAATTCTCTTATATATGAAAGGAACCCCACACATATTTAAATGTGGATTTTCTTCAAAAGCTTCTCAGATATTATCTATTTATATAAAATCTTTCACTTATATAGATGTGTTAGTACATGCAGATATTCGATCAACTTTACCAAGCTTTTCTAATTGGCCAACTTTTCCGCAATTATGGATAGAAGAAAAATTAATAGGAGGATTTGATATTATCTCTGATATGCATAAAAACGGCAGTTTAAAGAAAATTATTGATCCAGTGAAAATAAAACATAATCTAATCTAACCAAATTAGAGAAAATAAACAAAATTATATATAATTATTATTTAAATATGTCACTACCTTGATCTACATGAACTCTTGGTAGTGGCCATCCTCCTAATCTTTTCCAAATATTTACTAATTCACAAAATAATATAGCAGTTTTTTCAGTATCATATAATGCAGAATGAGCTTTACTTCGATCAAAAACAATTCCTGCACATTTACAAGCTTTAGCTAACACTGTTTGACCAAACACCAATCCACTTAAAGCAGCAGTATCAAATGTAACAAATGGATGAAATGGATTGACTTGAGTACAAGTATTACTAATACGATCTATTGCAGCCATCACAAAACTATGATCAAAATAAGCGTTATGTGCTACTATTATAGCTCTATGACATTTATGTGTTTTAATGCCTATATGCACCATTTTAAAAATTTCGTTTAAAGCTTTTTGCTCTGTAACTGCAGAACGCATAGGATTATTTGGATCAATTTTATTAAGAGCCAATGCTGCAGGATGCAAGTTGGCTCCAGGAAAAGATTGAATATTAAAATGAAGAGAATTATCTATACATAACCAGCCATCTGCATCCATTTTTAAAGTAATTACTGCAATTTCTAACAAAGCATCTGTATTCGCATTTAAACCTGCTGTTTCTACATCAATAACAACAGGATAAAATCCTCTAAACCTTGCTTTTAAACTATTATTTTTATTGTCTTTATTGATCATATATCATATATCGTATATCATATATTGGCCATACACAATTTTTTTATTTTAATTAAAATTCTTACTTATTTATATTACAACAAAACTATTAATATCGCTTATTTTATTATAACAACTAATTCTTTTATAAAACTCATTATTATCATACTCTAAAGCTTATAAAATATATAAAATAATTAAAATTTTATTTTTAAACATATTATTATTTATTAATAATAAATATTTTTATTTTATTCTAAATAATTAATTTTTATATATTAATACTAATACTATCTAAATTTAAAATAATTATTTATAATAATAAATATATGTTATAATTATATTTTATAAGTTATACCATATATATAATACGTATAATTTAATCATATTTAAAAATATTTGTTTTAAATAAATATTTTTAAATATATCTACATTAACAAATAAAATAATCAAAAATTATTTAATAAGCAATTAAAGTCATTATAAGAAAGGAGAGAATAGATTGGAATCATCATTAGGATCAAATTTAGCTCGTCTTGTTAAAATGTGGCGTACATTAATTGATTATCGATTAAAACCATTAAAACTTACACAAACACACTGGATTACATTATACAATATATATCAACTACCTCCAGATCAATCTCAAATTCAACTGGCAAAAGCTATAGGAATTGAACAACCATCTTTAGTCAGAACATTAGATCAACTCGAGTTGAAAGGATTGATTGTAAGAAATATATGTCCTAATGATCGAAGAGCAAAACGTATTACATTAACCCCCGATGCTAAACCTATCATTGTAAAAGTAAATCAAGTTATTGATACAACCCGAGTTGAAGTTTTCAATGGATTTAGTCATGAAGAAATACAGAAACTCAACAATATTTTATTTAAATTAGAAAAAAACATAATAAATTTATACAATAACTCCTAATTATTTTTGTAATTCATTAAAAATACACTATTTTCATTATTTATTTGCGATACTAAATCATCAACAATACGATATATCATATAAAATAATAAATATATAACATGTCAACAATATACTTAAACAAAATTAATTACAATTTTAATGTATCAATAATTTTATCATATTACTACGTATGTTATAATTAATGCGATATTATTCTCAATAAAGAGAATATTGTATATATAGAATATATAAGATAGTATTAACAATGATAATTAATTTATTTAAAATTTCTCATATAAGAAGAGAATATAATTCAGGAAAACTACATAAATCAAATTTAACAAAAAATCCTATGCATTTATTCTCTAAATGGCTATATGAAGCTTATTTAAAAAAAATACCTGATCCAAACGCAATGTGTGTTGCAACAGTAGATCATACAGGGCAACCATTTCAACGATTAGTATTATTGAAATCTTTTAATAATAAGACGATGATGTTTTTTACTAATTTAAAAAGTCATAAATCTATACACTTAATTAATAATGCTAAAATAAGTTTATGCTTTCCTTGGAATATAATAGATAGACAAGTTATTGTCACAGGTAATGTTAATCAACTTCCAGCAATTAAAGTTTCAGAATATTTCTATACAAGACCTAAAAATAATCAAATTAGTACCTGGGCATCTAAACAATCCTCTGTTATTTCTTCAAGAAGTATATTTGAAAATAAATTTTTAAAATTAAAAAAAAAATACTTAAATAAAACTGTTCCTTTTCCTAAATTTTGGGGAGGATATAAAATCAAAATTAACAGTATTGAATTTTGGCAAGGAGGATCATATCGATTACATGATCGTTTTATATATATAAGACATAAAAAAAAATGGCATATTCACCGACTATCTCCTTAAAATAAATTATTATTATAATAGAATAATATTCTAAGTATTCTCTAGAACAATGTACTATATAATATGCAATTTTGTTTTATTAAATTTTTGTATGGAATAAATAATGAATGCTCATAATTCAATCGCTAATGTTAATGTTATAAATCATTTATATAAACGAGGATTTATAGCACAAATTAGCAATAAGCACGTATTAAATTCAATATTACAATCACAATTAATAACATTATACTGTGGATTTGATCCTACTTCTGACAGTTTACATATTGGACATTTAATTCCTCTATTATGTTTAAGAAAATTTCAAACTTTTGGACATAAACCAATAATATTATTAGGAGGAGCTACAGGATTAATCGGAGATCCTAGTTTTAAAAATTTAGAACGGCAATTACATTCAATACACATGACTCAAAAATGGATTGAAAAAATTAAATCTCAAATTGCTTCATTTATTGAATGTGATAATGAAAAAAATTTCAGAAAAGCACGTATTATCAATAATTACACATGGTTTTCTTCTATAAATATTTTAACTTTCTTAAGGAATATAGGAAAATTTTTTTCAGTAAACAAAATGATACGCAAAGATATTATAAAAAAACGATTACAAAAAGATAATCATGGAATTTCTTATACTGAATTTTCATATAATTTAATGCAAAGTTATGATTTCTCGTATTTATATAAAAATTATGGCGTAATATTACAAGTTGGAGGTTCAGATCAATGGGGAAATATTGTATCTGGTATTGATTTAATTAAACGTATGTATAAAAAAACAACTTATGGTATTACAGTGCCTTTATTAACAACTACAAATAACATAAAATTCGGAAAAACAGAAAAAAATACAATTTGGATAGATCCAAATAAAACCAGTCCATATAAATTCTATCAATATTGGATAAATACTGATGATAAACAAGTATCTTATTTTCTGAAAATTTTCACTAATATTGATATAGAACAAATTAATTTTTTTGAAAAAAATATAAACAATATTAATAATACTATCCCTGCATCCAAAGTTATACTAGCAGAAAAAATTACTAATTTAGTACATGGGAAAAATGGATTAAAATCTGCACAACGTATTACGCAAAACCTTTTTTATGATAATTCACTCGATTTAAGTTTAAACGATTTTCATCAATTAGCTAAAGATGGAATTCCTACTATTATATTTAAAGAAAATATTACATTACAACAAGCACTGGTAGAATCAAAACTAGCCACTTCTAGATCTCAAGCTCGATATCTTATCGAATCACATGCTATTACAATTAATAAAATTAAACAATTGAATACTAAATACATTTTTACTAATAATGACAGATTATTTAATCATTATACTTTGTTAAAAAAAGGGAAAAAACACTACTGTTTAATTCAATGGAAATAAATTTTCAAAATTATTTATAATTATAATCAATAATTATAAATAGATTCTTCTAAATTGTTAATAAAAAATTAAGTATTATTTATATTTTTCATATCAAATTCACATAAATTTTTGATAATACAACTGTGACAACGAGGGGTTTTAGCATGGCACGTATATCTACCATGTCGCATTAACCATAAGTGACAATTTTTTTTAAATTTTTGTGGAACAACTGACATTAATTTACGTTCCACAGCAATGACATTGTTGCCAACTGCAAATCTACTTCTATTACATAATCTAAACACATGCGTATCTACCGCAATAGTAGACCATCCGAAAATTATATTTAAAATAATATTAGCAGTTTTTCGACCTACTCCTGGTAATGATTCTAATTCTTCACGACTTTCTGGTAAAACATTATCATATTTTTCTATTAATAATTGGCAAGTTTTTATTATATTTATTGCTTTAGAATTAAATAATCCAATAGATTTAATGTAGTATTTAATTCCGCAAACCCCAAGAAATAACATAGATTGAGGAGTTCTAGCAACTTTAAACAAACTACTAGTTACTTTATTAACTTGTGCATCCCTTGTTTTTGCTGATAAAAGAACCGCAATAAGTAATTCAAATGGCGAATGATATATCAATTCGGTAGTCCGAAAAACATCAGAATTATAATCTCGTAATTTACATAAAATCTGATAACGTTTAACACGATTCATTTTATATTAATAGAATATTGTGTCATTATAATATAATAAAAAAATAATATTTTATCATAAAACTTACAAATCAATAGGATGAATCATATTTTCAGGACAAACCCACTCATTAAATTGTTCTTCAGTAACATAGCCTGATTTTATAGCCGATTTTTTTAAAGTTACTCCTGTTAATTCAGCCTCTTTAGCAATTTGAGCCGATTTTTCGTACCCAATATGTAAACTTAGTGCTGTTACTAGCATTAATGATTTATCTAACAGTTCTTTTATTCTTTTTACATTTGGACGCAAACCTTTAATACAATAATCATGAAAATTTTTCATACCATCAGAAAGTAATCGTATTGATTGTAAAACATTATAAATAATTAATGGTTTATAAACATTTAATTCTAAATTTCCAGACGCTCCTCCCATTCCTACACTCACATCATTACCCATTACTTGACAACATAACATAGTCATAGATTCACATTGAGTAGGATTAATCTTACCAGGCATCATCGAACTCCCAGGCTCATTAGCAGGAATAATTAATTCTCCAATTCCACATCTGGGGCCAGAAGCTAATAAACGTATATCATTTGCAATTTTCATCATAGATACTGCTAATCCTTTTAATGCTCCATGACTACGAACTAATGAATCACATGTAGATAAAGATTCAAATTTATTTGGAGCGCTTGTAAAGGTATGATTAATTAATTGAGATAATTCAAGAGCAACACGTTCAGCATATTCTGAATGTGCTCCAAATCCTGTGCCTACTGCTGTTCCTCCTAATGCTAATTTACTTAAACAAGGAATATGTAATTCAATATGTTTTAGGTTGTTTCTTAACATAAAATCCCATCCAGAAATTTCTTGCCCTAAAGTAAGTGGAATAGCATCTTGAAGATGAGTACGACCAATCTTAATAAGATTATGAAACTGAATCGATTTTTTCGACAAAGTTGTTTGTAATATCTTTATTGCAGGTATTAACTTTTCCTTTAAGCTGATAACCGTTGCTATATGCATAGCACTAGGAAATACATCATTAGAACTTTGACTTTTATTAACATGATCATTTGGATGTATTAGTAACTTTTGTTTATTTCCTAATTTTTTTTGTAGTAGTGCAGTAGCTCTATTAGATAAAACTTCATTTATGTTCATGTTACTCTGAGTACCAGAACCAGTTTGCCATACTGATAATGGAAATTCATTCTCATGAATTCCAGATAATACTTCATCTGCTGCTTTAATAATTGCTTCAGATCTGTTAAAATCAAGCAGTTTTAAATCAAAATTTACTTGTGCAGAAGCACGTTTAATTAAAGCTAAAGCTTGGATTAATTCCAAAGGAATTTTTTCTGAAGAAATATTAAAATATTTTAATGAAAGTTGTGTTTGAAATCCCCATAAATTATTATGAGATTTTAAAGACGTTTGAAGAGAATTAATACATTTTTTCATGGTTATAAAATATTAAATTATGTTTTGATAATATGAATTCTTATTATTAATATAATAATATATTATAAAATAGACTATCAGAAAATTAAAATATTTATTTAAAAATAATTTTATATGAAATTTTATATATACATTTTTGCTATATCTTCAGCTATTATAGAAATATGCAATGCAAATAAAATAAACATACACAATAATTTTATTGATTATACTGTATTTACTGATGTAAATTATCATCTTAATAATTTAAATAAAGAAATAACATTTTTAAAAAAATCTATATACTCTACTAATATCAATAAATATCCTAATAATATTCACAACTATAATAATTTTATAATGAGTTGTGCACATAAAAATAAAACTATAAATATACTTCAATGCAACTATAAAATTTTACCTCTTTACTATTACTCTAAAAATAATAGTAAATTTAAAATACAATTTACAAACGATTCAATGAATATATTTCATGTAATTCATGAACATTTATGGGATTTTGCATATGAAAAAACATTATTGTTTATTCAGACAGGAGTAAAAAATTTTTTATCAAAGAAAATTTTAATTTTAGGAATTGGTAAAAGACATATCCATAACAATAAACATGTTTTCGGATATAACTCTTTTATCCATTATCCTATATTAAATAGAAATAAACAACTTTATGCTTTAAATTTAGGAGGAGAATACTGGTACAATAATCTAATCTTTTTATTTAAAAGTTATTATAACATTAGCAATATTAACAATTCTTGTTCTCCGTTTTATTATTACACTAATTATATATACCCGAAAGCTGGATACCAAATATGCATAGAAAATAAATTTCCATACATTTCAGAATTAAAAAGTCAAATAAAATTAGAAAAATTTTTTTACGAAAAAAAAAGTGATGAATTATTAAATAAAATTAATAATAATAATTATATTACATATATAAATTTTATTTATACACCTATTCCTTTATTTGATATTAGCATTAATAATTTATTCATACATAAAAAATATCATAATACTGTTTGTACAATATCATTAAACTATCAATTTAATATATCATTGAAACACCAGATTAATAACAAACAACATCATTATAGTAAATCATCATCAATTTCAAATAACTTAAATACTATTATAGAACCTCTTATACCTTCTTTCACACATCTTGCTATTAATCCATCTAATAATTGTAATATTATTGATTTATCCCAATCTGTTCAGGAAATTACTGGATATCCTGGAGAAATAAAATTAATTAAAATAACGGGAAATAACGAATCAAATATAAAGTGGGATATTAAAAATTTTTATAATCAAGGAGGTCGAATGTTACATATAAAGAATAATATATATGCAATTTCGTTTCCTAAAATTCTTTCAGAAGAAGAAATGTATATTTTATTTTCTCAATCAAATATTCACAATAATACAAATAATTCATCAATTTATACTACTAAACAAAAAATACGTATTCTAACCAATAATTACATTCAAAAACAATTATCAAATATTCAAATAAATAATCAATTATTTTCAAATATTGTTAGTAATACTCAACAAACTCATTTATCTGATTCTATAAATAATCCACCAGAACTATCAGATAATACTCTTCAATTAATTTACACAACAAATGATCAAATAACTGATAATAGTCAAATCATCAACTATTCTAAAAAAAAATATCCACAACAAATTGATCCTCAACCCATTACTATTTCAAACAAAACAGATCTTAATCAACAAGAGGAGGAAAAAAAAGAAAATATCGATTTTTTACCTCCTCCTCCACCTCCAATGTTGCTTAAACCTTATATTACAACAATAGAACAACATAATAATCCTTTATCAAAAGAAAAGGAAATTCAGTTTAACAAAAATTTAAACAAAAACAGAAATGACCAATCTGAAGAGATTGATATTAGAAATCCATCAACTAGTAGTAATTTGTGTCCACAAGATGAATCAAATTATAATAAATCGAAATCGTGTAATATAAATAAAAGTTTATCTTACCTTATACCTATACACAAACAATCTAAATTCTCATCAACTAATACGGATGAATATATTAAAAAATTAGAACATTCTATACGAGAACGTAAAAAAAGTAAATGTGTAAATGAAATAGAAAAAATATTTAATAAACTACACATTGCATCATCAAATTCTTCTATCGATGAAGATGCTTCAGAAACTGATGATAGTTCTGATAATTTTAGTTCTAAATCTAACAAATACTAATTTATATCCACATTCATTTTAATAACACTACATAATTTTAAATGTATTTATTATATTTTCATTTGTCATGAAAAATATTTTTATTCATTCCTGACCAAGTATGATTACTTTCAAAATCATCATTATAAATATCAAATAAATTTATAGCTCTTTTCACACTATAAGAAATAATATCATCTATAGTCTTTGGGTGAGTATAATACGCAGGAATTGGAGGCATAATTATTGCTCCAATTTCAGAAAGTTTAACCATAGTTCGCAAATGTCCTAAGTGCAATGGAGTTTCTCTAATTACTAAAACTAATTTCCTATTTTCTTTTAATACTACATCTGCCGCTCGACTAATTAAAGAAGATGTTATTCCTGATTGAATTTCTGACATAGTCTTAACAGAACAAGGTGCTATCAACATTCCCAAAGTTTTATAAGATCCACTTGATATAGCTGCACCAATATCTTGAGAAAAATACACAAAATCTGCTAATTTTTGTATTTCTTGTCTAGTAATGTTCATCTCATAACGCAAGGTAATTAAAGCGTTACGAGTTAATACAAGATGAGATTCTATATTACACTGTTTTAATATAAACAATGTTTTTATGCCATAAATACCTCCAGATGCTCCTGATATTCCTACAATCAAACGCAATTTTTGATTCATATTATAATCACCAATAATTATTGTAAAATCTAAATAACAATTAATAACGAAATAAAATTATAAATAATTTTTAAAAATTACTTTATTAAAGACGTATTATCTATTTTATTAAAATTTACTTTTAAAAAATAATTTATTTACATATTTTAACGACTCTACAGTATCTACACTAATAATATTTGATGTGCAATTATTAATTATAGATACATGTATGGTCTCTCCAATCCACAAAACTCGTAATTGTTCAAGATTTTCAAATTCTTCCAAAGGGCTCTTATTCCATTTTGAATATTGATAAAGAAAATCAACTCGATATGCATAAATTCCAATATGCTTTAACCATAATGAATTAATTATCTTTCTTGATGAATAATCATTAATTTTAATCCAAGGAATAATAGATCTAGAAAAATAAAGAGCATTATTATACATATTAATTACTACTTTAACAATGTTACTATTTATAGCTTCTTCATAAGATTGTATAGGTACAGCTAAAGTTGCTACTCTAATATTATTATTAGATGATGAATATATAGATTTAACTACTTGATGAATCATAGAAGATACAATCAAAGGTTCATCACCTTGAAGATGTACAATAATTTGATTACTTTTAAATTTATATAAGTTAACTACTTCTAGTAAACGTTCTGTACCAGATTGATGTGTAGACTTAGTTAAACACACTTCAACTTTATCTTTTAACAAAAAGTACTCTGATTCAATTGCTTGTAGAATTAAAATATGATCAGTTGCTACAATTATTTTAGTTGCCTTACTAGTTAAAGCCCTTTCTATAACTCGAATAATCATAGGTTTTCCTTGAATATCAGCTAATAACTTTCCAGGAAAACGCGATGAAAAAAATCGAGCTGGTATTATAATTATGAAATTCATTTAATACTCACAATTTTTATTTATTTTATTAGCTGAATTCTTTAAAAGGACTGGAATTCCTTCTCTAATTGGAAAATAAACACCATCAGCCCAACAAATTAATTTATTTTTTTTTAAGTTTATAGATAATTTTGATCGACAAATAGGACATGCAATAACCTGCAATAACTCTATTGTATTAAATAATTTATACATACTTAATTTAATTATTAATTATTAAAAATTTCAACGAAACCAAAAATAAAAATATCAAAATTTTTTATTTTCTATTAAACTGTTTAATTTTATCTTCTACATTATATAATAATTTTTTAGTATCTAAAGAATTTATTTCCACATCTATATGCACATACCACCAATTTTTTTGAGCAAAATTTAAACATTTTACAGCATCTTTTTCAGTCATTAATAATATTTCATTATATGCAACAAGAGCAGTCAACATTTGTTCAGAATATTTATGATGATCAGAAAATGGAATAGTTTTAATAGGAATGATTCCATTTTTTTTTAATGTATCAAAAAATTGATTAGGATATCCAATTCCTGCCATAGCTACAACATTTTTTACAGATTTAATAGATTTTTTTTCTCCAGTTAAAATATTTATTACTGCAACAGGATGTAGTTGCATTAATATCTCTCCAGATTTTATGCAATTATTATTTTTCATTCCTCCATTTATAATAACTGCTTGTACTGTATTCAGTCTATCTGCTCTTTCTCGCATGGGTCCTGCAGGCAACCAATATCCATTTCCAAATCGAAAAGTATTATTAATAATTACCCATTCTATATCTCTAAAAAGTGCATAATGTTGCAATCCATCATCACTAATTATAATATTTAATGTAGGTTGTATTTTTAATAAAGCAGATACAGCATCCGGTCTTTTAGGAGAGACAGCAACTAACACTCCAGTACGTCTCCAAATTAACATTGGTTCATCACCACACTCATCACTACTAATAAACTCATTAACTATAATTGGATACCTATGAGATTGCCCTCCATATCCTCTAGACACTACTCCAACTTTCCAACCACGAGTCACTAATTGCTTTATTAACCACAACACCATTGGTGTTTTTCCATTTCCTCCTATAGTTAAATTTCCTATTACTACTACTGGTACTTTAAATTTATATACTTTACGCCAACCATATTGATAACTGATACGATTTAAAACACTAAACAAACCATATATCCAAGATAATGGTAATAAAAATAAAAAATATAATGATAATGAACTAAACCAAATTCTAAAAAACATTAAGAAAACTGCAATTTATACAATTGTGCATAAACCCCTTGTAGGCTTAATAAGTCTATATGTATTCCTTGTTCTACGATACAACCATTTTCAACAACTAAAATTTTATCTGCTTTTTCAATAGTAGATAATCTATGTGCTATAATAATTAATAAAGTTTCATTTTTTTTAAATATGTTAAGGGATTTATGAATAATATGCTCGGATTCAGGATCTAAAGCAGAAGTAGCTTCGTCTAAAATTAAAATTGGACAATCTCTTAATAATGCACGAGCAATAGCAATACGTTGACGTTGTCCACTAGATAACAATATCCCATTTTCTCCTACGATAGTATCTAATCCGTGTTTCATTTCAGAAATAAAGTCCATAGCGTATGCCATTTGAGCTGCTGTTTCAATAGAGTCTCTTGAATAAAAATTTTCCCGAGCATATGCAATATTATTAGCAATAGTATCATTAAATAAATATACATTTTGAGTAACTACAGCTACTTGATCACGTAAAGAAGAAAGCGTATAATCATTTAAATTAAAACCATCTAGTAATATTCGACCTTGATAAACATTATAAAATCGAGTTAATAAATTAACAATAGTAGATTTTCCAGATCCAGATCTACCAACTAATGCTATAGTTTTTCCTGGTTCAATATTTAAATTAATATTTAATAAAGAAGGTGTATTGCTTTCAGGATAAAAAAAAGTAACATTATCAAAAATCAAATTACCTTTTACTCTATGAGTATTCAAAGTGCCTACATTTTTTTCCGTTTTTAAATCCAAAATAGAAAATAAAGTTTGACAAGCTGCCATTCCTTTTTGAAACTGGGCGCTAACATTAGTTAAAGATTTAAGAGGTCTCATTAAGGCTATCATAGAAGAAAAAATAACAGTAATTGTCCCTGCGCTAAGAATTTCCATAATTCTAGGAATGCTAGCAATATATAATACACAAGCTAATGCTAAAGATGCAACAAATTGAATTAATGGCTCAAAAATAGATGAGATTTGCACCATTTTCATGCTATATTGTCTCATTTGATTACTTAAATAATTAAACCGTTCTTGCTCAATATTTTGCCCTCCAAATATTAATATTTCCTTATGACCTTTAAGCATTTGTTCAACTCTATTGGCAATTTGACCCATAGAATTTTGAATTTTTTTGCTAATCTCCAAGAATTTATTAAACACTAATTTAATACTAAAAGATATTATTGGCATAATCACAATTAAAATTAACGATAATTGCCAACTATAATAAAACATCACAACACATAATCCGACAACAGATGCTCCTTCTCGAATAACGGTAATTAAAGCTCCAGAAGAAGAGGAAGCAACTTGATCTGCATCGTAAGTAATACGAGATACTAAAGTAGCAGTAGATTGTTTTACAAAAAATGAAACTGGCATATTCATAACATGCTTAAATAAAAGTCGTCTGATTTTCATTACTACTTTCCCAGATACCCAAGATATACAATAAGTTGATATAAATCCACTTAGCCCACGAATACTCATTAAACCTACTAAAGCTAATGACATCCATACAAATATATCTTTATTAGCTTTACCAAACCCATCATCCAATAATGGTTTTAATAAAGCTAACATCAAAGCATCACTCATTGCATTTATAACTAAAGTAATTGATGCCGCAATTAATCCTATTTTAAAAGGAAAAATCACAGGCCAAAGACGACGAAAAGTTTGCCAAGTTGATGAACAACCATTATTATAGTAATACATTTATACACCTGAATTACAATTTTTTGTACATTAGTGTCATATAAACAACATACTCATTAATTAAATAATTTATATTATCATGTATAACAATAATTGTAATATATAAAATTAATCTAACTTAATTATAAAATTCTATTATAACATTTAATAATGATAACGCTATGTACTATTGCAATAAGTATTTGATACAAATACATTACTTATTTAAAAATCTATTTTTAACAAAAAAATCAGAATAATATCGTGTATACAAAAAATTATAAAAATATAAACAAATTAAAAAATAATTTATAAAATAACTATTTTTAAGAATATTATTACTTTATATGCATAAAAATACATTTATTAAAATCAACCTATATATTAAATACTTATTTATAAGTATTTAATATAAACTATCATGTGATTCAAATATTAAAAATAAGTTATCTAATATGCAAGTTATATACAACTAACATCATAACTACAATACAAAAAACAATCAAAGATCAATCATGTTTAGTAGCTGCTTTAAATGCTTCAATCATAACGCTGGAAAAACTATTTTTATCTTTTTCTAATTTTTCATTATTTGTTGTATTAATTTCAGATTTTTTTTGAGTTTCATGAATATAATATGCAGTTAAATTAATTATTCTGTTTTTTCTATCTATACTATCTAATTTTGCTTGTATATTACTACCTACCTTTAAGGAGGAAAATTTTATCAAAGATGATTGTTTTTTCGTTAATAAATTAGATTCATTATGTAAATGATCTTCAAAATTTAAATGACCAATCACAGATCCAGTATCATCCAATTCAACAACTACATTTTTTTTAATACTATCCACAGAAATAATCTTCCCAGAAACAACACTGTCTTTTTTATGGATAGACAAAAAAACATTTAAGGGATCTTCTGTCAATTGTTTTATACTCAAAGAAATACGCTCTCGATCTGTATCTACTTGAAGAACTATAGCTTCAATTTCATCTCCTTTTTTGTATTTATTTATAGATTCCTCATAAGACATATGCCAAGAAATATCTGAAAGATGTACCAATCCATCAATTCCTCCTTCTAATCCAATAAAAATACCAAAATCAGTTATTGATTTAATTTTTCCTGAAACCCGATCTCCTCGAGTATGCATTTCTGAAAATTTTTTCCAAGGATTAATTTTGCATTGCTTTAATCCTAATGATATTCTTCTTCTATCTTTATCTATATCTAATACTATAACTTCAACTGAATCTCCTATTGATACTACTTTAGAAGGCTGGATATTTTTATTGGTCCAATCCATTTCAGAAATATGCACTAATCCTTCTATACCTCCATTAATTTCAATAAAACACCCATAATCAGTTAAATTAGTTACTTTTCCTACTAATTTATCTCCTTCTTTATAATTTTGAGCTACAGATATCCATGGATCATCCTGTAATTGTTTCAATCCCAACGATACTCTAATACGCTCTTTATCAAATTTTAATACCTTTACAGTAACAGAATCTCCTATATTAATTATATCACTTGGATGTTTAACTCTTTTCCACGAAATATCAGTAATATGTAATAATCCATCAATTCCTCCTAAATCAATAAAAGCTCCGTAATCTGTTAAATTTTTTACTAACCCTTTTAACACTATTCCTTCGTGCAGTTTATTCAATAATTGATCACGCTCAGCGCTATTTTCAGATTCAATAGCAGCTCTACGAGAAACTACTACATTATTACGCTTATGATCTAATTTTATCACTTTAAATTCACATGTTTGGCCTTCTAAATCTATAATCTCTTTAATTGGTCTAATATCTACTAAAGAACCAGGCAAAAAAGCACGTATTCCATTAAGTTCAACAGTAAATCCTCCTTTTACTTTTCCATTAACAATACCCGTAACTGTAGTAACATCTTTATATGCTTTTTCTAAATATAACCAAGATTCCCTACGCTTTGCCTTTTCCCTAGATAATATGGTCTCACCAAACCCATCCTCTATTGCATCTAATACTACATCAACAGGATCTCCAATTTCTATTTCTAACTTTCCCTGAGCATTATAAAATTGATCAATAGGTATAGCAGATTCAGATTTTAAACCAGCATCTACCAAAACTACATCTTTAAATATAGATACAACAATTCCTTGTATAACAGAACCAGGTTGAGTTTTAATTTTTTTCAAAGATTCTTTAAATAATTGAGCAAAAGATTCTATCATTATTTCATCTTCATTTTTAATAATACCCATCAAAAATCCGTATCTGATGCAGCTTAAATAATTTTTTCATGATCAATCCGTGATTATGCATGATTTTTAGCTTATTTGTTAATTAACGGCGTTCTAATTTTTTATTTATATATAATAACGCTTTGTTTTTAACTTCATTTTCAGATAATCCTGTTGAATCTAATATTAATGAATCAACTGATGGAATCAGTGGAGCAATCTTTCGATTATAATCTCTATTATTGCGTTCTCTTATTTTAGATAAAATACAATTAAAATTAACATTAAAATTTATTTTCTGCAACTGTTCTAACCGTCTTCGTTCTCTTTCTTGCATAGAAGCATAAAGAAATATTTTCGCTATTGCATTAGGAAAAACGATTGTTCCCATGTCTCTACCATCAGCAATCAAGCCCGGCAACATACAATACTTACGTTGATAAGCTAACAAAGCAGAACGAACTTTTGGAAATAACGCAATTTTCGAAGCAAAGTTTCCTATAATTTCTTCATAAATATTTGTTTTTATTTCTTTTTTATTAAATAACACAACAAATTGATCTTTTTCTTTTAAAAAATCAACCTGTATGCAAGAAACAAGCATAGTTAATTTTATTTCATCATTTATGTTTATATTTTTATCTAAAGCTTCTAATGCTAAAATTCTATAAATTATCCCAGAATCTAATAAATTCCATCCTAAAGTACTTGCCAATTTTCTAGACAATGTTGATTTTCCTGTTCCATTAGGACCATCAATAGTAATCACAGGAATTATTTCAATATTTTTAGTACTATTGTTCATTCAATCACTTAAAATAAATATATTAATATATTACTGACTAAGTATGATAAAATAAATTCAATAACCTTATTTGACCGTATAACAAAAAAATTTATTTTATATTACTAACACTAAAAAATTGATGAAAAAAATCTGGAAAAGTCTTACAAACACATTTAGGATCATCAATAGTTACTGGCACACCAGACAAAGCAATTAAAGAAAAACACATTGCTATACGATGATCATGATAAGTATTAATGTAAGCTGATTGTATTTTCTGTGGAGCAAAAACGTACAAGTAATCATAACCTTCTATTACTTTTGCTCCTACTTTTCTTAATTCAGTAGTCATCGCATATAACCGATCACTCTCTTTAACTCTCCAATTATAAATATTACGTAATATCATAGGAATTTTTTTATTTGCAGAGAACAATGCAACTACAGCAAGAGTCATTGCTGAATCAGGTATATGATTAACATCAATATCAATGGAATTTAAAGTTACTCCTCGAGTGCATTCTATATAATTATTTCCCCAATAAACAAGAGCTCCCATTTTTTTTAATACATCAGCAAAATAAATATCTCCTTGCTTACTATATTTATTTATTCCTAGAACTTTTATAGTACCACCTTTAATAGCTGCTGCTGCTAAAAAATAAGAAGCACTAGATGCATCGCCTTCAATTATATACTCTTTTGGAGATTGATATATTCTATTTCCTTCACAATAAAAAACTCGATAATCTTGATGTTGTATAGTAATACCAAAAGTTTTCATGACTGATAAAGTCATATCGATATATGGTTTAGATACTAATACCCCATCAACTTTAATACATGTATTGTTTGGAGCCAACGGAGTCATCATTAATATAGCAGATAAAAATTGACTTGAAATATTTCCTTGAAGAACAATTTCTCCGCCATAATAACCACCATTTAAATGAACCGGGATATAATAATTTTTTTGTATATAATCTATTTTTCCTCCCCCTTGCCGTAAAGCATCTATTAAATGATGAATAGGTCTTTCTCGCATCCGAATATCTCCAGTCACGATAATATTTTGTGGTTTTATAGATAACGCCGCAACAAGAGGTCTAACAACAGTTCCAGCATTACCCAAAAATAAAGTTAACTGATTATTGTTATGTTTATTTTGTAATTGTAATGGACCACCTATTCCGTCAATTTCACAAATTTTACGATCAGTAGATAACCGATATTTTATCCCTAAAATATATAATGCATTTAACATATACCGAATATCATCACTATCAAGTAAATTAATTAATCGAGTGGTTCCAACAGATTGAGCTGCTAATAGTAATGCTCTATTAGAGATACTTTTTGATCCAGGAAGACATATAGTACCATTTATTTTTTTTATGGGATTTAATTTAATAAAATTATTCATTTTTTATTAACTTTATATGATAAATTAACTTAAATTATTTTATTGAAAAATAAATTTTTATCAATTTTATTAAATGAACTTATTATTACAATACTTCTTTATTATTTCAATTATATTTTTTTTCAAAAAAATTCATAAACTCAATTAAATTATATACCCCTTCTAATGGCATAGCATTGTATAGAGACGCTCGCATCCCTCCACAAATTTTATGTCCTTTTAATCCATATAATCCAAAAGATTTAGATTCTTCTAAAAATAAATGATTTAATTTTTCTTTTTTTAAAAAAAAGGGGATATTCATTTTAGATCGATACTTATGACTAATATTGTTATGATAAAAATTGCTACTATCTATAGCTCTATACAATAAAGTCGATTTTATTGTATTAAGTTCATTAATTTTTTCTAGTCCTCCTAATTCTTTTATCCATTCAAAAACTAAATTCGCTATATACCAAGATATAGTTACTGGAGTATTAAACATTGAATTATTTTTCAAAAGAACTTGATAATTTAAAATAGTTGGTATTTGTTGATAACTAAAAACAGTATTTTGAATTAAATCTTTTCGAATAATAACTACCGTTAAACCAGAAATACCAATATTTTTTTGAGCTGATGCATAAATTATTCCAAAACGACTAATATCTATAGGACATGACAATAACATTGAAGAACAATCAGCAATTACTATCTTTTTTCCAAAAAAATCTGGAATATCTTTAATAAATATTCCAGAAATTGTTTCATTAGGACAATAATGAACATAAGAATTACTTGTAGAAATATTCCATTTACTAATAGGGAGAATAACACACTGTTTATCAGAATTTTTATCAAGAACATCTATGATATTAGTATTACAATACTTTTGAGCTTCTATTGCTGCGCTATATCCCCAATAACCTGTATTTATATAGTCAATACTGTCTGTAGATTTTTTTAATAAATTCATAGGAATTGCTGAAAACTGAGCACGAGCTCCTCCCTGACAAAAAAGAACAACATAACTACTAGGTATATTAAGAATTATTCTTAAATTATTCTGTGCTACTTGTGCTAATTCCATAAATTCAGTACTACGATGACTAATCTCCATGACTGATATTCCAAGATTATTCCAATTAAGTAACTCCTCTTTTATTTGATTTAATACCGGTTCTGGTAACATTGACGGACCTGCACTAAAATTAAATTTTTTTTTCATATGATTGTTTTAATAATCTTAATAATTAAGAACACCAATATATAATTAAATCAACAAATAATAATTTTATTTTTCTTTTTCAAAATAAAATTATTTATGTTTTTTAAAAAATAAATAAAATACATGTTTAATTTTTTATTTACTACTATAAATAACGACATCGTATAACTCTCTCTTAGTTATTTAAAAGTATAAAATTTATAAAATAAACTATTATTAATAATAAATATGAGTAACTCCATTCATATATGAATGCAATACTGAAGGTATTTTAATACATCTATTTTTTAACTGAAAATTTTCTAAAATTGCTACTAACGCTCTACCTACAGCTACTCCAGATGCATTTAATGTATGCAATAAAGTCGTTTTCCTGTGGGTTTTATTTCTAAATCGAGCTTTTATACGACGTGCTTGAAAATCTGTTACATTCGAACAAGAAGCAATTTCACAATAAGTATTATGAGCTGGTAACCAAACTTCTAAATCATATGTTTTACATGATGCAAAACTAACATTACCTGCGCACAATAACATTTTTCTATAAGGCAATTCAAGCAGTTGTAATACTTGTTCTGAATGATTAGTAATTTCTTCTAACGCTTGAGTAGATTGATTTGGATGCACTGCTTGTACTAATTCAATTTTATCAAACTGATGAGTACGAATCAATCCATGTGTACTATATCCATATGTTCCAGCTTCTGATCGAAAACATGGAGTATTTGCCACTATTTTAATAGGTAATTTATCCTCATTAATAACGATATCTCTCATTAAATTAATTAACGGAACTTCTCCTGTAGGTATTAATGTATATAATTTATCCTTAATTTTATTACAATTATTGTTAGTAATAGACTTTGACTTCATATGAAATAAATCTTTATCAAATTTAGGTAGCTGACCTGAACCATATAAAGATTCTACATTTACTAAATAAGGAACATAATACTCCTCATATCCATGATTTTTAATATGTGTATCTATCATAAATTGAGATAAAGCTCTATATAAACGCGCTATTTTTCCCTTTAATACAAAAAAACGGCTGCCAGTAATTTTTGATGCGCTAGATAAATCTATTTCTCCAATTAATTTTCCTAATGTTATATGATCAAGTAAATTAAAATCATGATGATATAAATTACCCCAACGCATAACTTCCACGTTATCCTGATCTGTTGAACCATTAGGAATACTATCATCAGGAATATTAGGTAAAGACAATTGATATTTTTTTATTTTTTCTTTTAAAACTCTCATTTTTGATTTAATTAATATTAAATCGGCATTTAACAAATCAACTTTTTTACATAAAGATTGAGCATCTTTTTCTTGACTTTTAACTTCTCCAATAATTTTAGAAATGATCTTTTTATCAGTTTGTATTTTCTCTATTTTTTTTTGTAAAACCTTACGTAAATCATTTTGTTGCTTCAATTTTTCTATATCCAACAAAAATTGTTTTCGAGCTAACTTCTCGAAAACCCAATCTGTATTTTTATACAACAATTTCGGATCTAACATATATAAAAATTATTTTATACTATATAATACTAATAATATATAATTACTAAAATTAAGAAACTTCTTTTATGTTTAAACTATAATTAATCATTATTAATTAATAAATACTAATCTAAATAAATATATAATTTTACTCTTAATGCAAAACACTCTTCATATATTAATATACACACTTAAAATTAATAACATTTTTTATTACTAAATCACACTCACTGTTTTACATAAAATATTTTTATGTAATTTAATAACTTTTAAAATTTTACCTTGATTACTTAATTCAAATTTAAATATACACTTAAACCTATACAGGATACCATAATTGGTATAAAAATAAAGAATATATAATAATAAATTTATTCTTTCATAAATAAACTTTAAGTTTAATAAAAATTTAATGTGTAATATTTCCATACACTATGATAAATAGTTGTATAATAATTAATTTTATATAAAATATATATACTATATTCTAATATTATTTCTAATATAATAAAATATAAACTTTATCTTCTTTGATCATCTAATTGAATATCTTTAGAAATAAAAAATTTAAACTTATCTAAACTAATCGATTCAATGCACTGATCGGATAAATAATAACTGATATGTTGTCCATTTTCTTCCAAAATATCAATTTGATTAATTATTCCATCCTTAGTAATTTGTATTTTATACTTCTTTAAATTAAAAGAATTATTTATAACTGGAGTTAAAAAAAACCAATCTTTTTTTTGAATGATAGTATAATCATAATACACAAAGGAATTAATATTTAACAATAACTCTAAAAAGATATTACCAGAAATTTGATCTTCTAAACAATATGCTGTAACTTGATTAAGTTTAGGTATATAAAACCAAATCGTCTGACCATCAGAAATTAAAAAACACTCATCAGGATTATTAAAATGCCAATGAAACAATTTGGGTCGCTTTATCCACAACTCACCTTTCGATATATGTATATTTGATTTGCAATCAACAGAATAAACTTTTTGAACGAAACGAACATACAAATTATTTATTAAACTTAATCTGTTCTGTAGAATAGAGGATGGTGATTCAATTTCAGTTTGCGCTAACTGCAATACAAAAACATGAAAAAAAGAAATATATATTAATAATTGAATAATATAAAAATATTTTTTATTCACAAAAACCACCATGTATACTTAAAAACACACCAAATTTTGAAATTCCATTGTAATTTTAAATAAAAATATTAAATATAATTCATACAAGGTAATCATTTTTCTTAGTTTTCCAAAATTTAACAACTGCATATATTTCTTCATCTTGTACATACGCTCCATGCACTCTAATTAACATAGAAGAATTAGCAGGTAAGTATAACATATCTCCCATTCCTAATAAAGATTCAGCTCCGGACTGTCCAAGGATAGTACGAGAATCTATTTTGCTAGATACAGTAAAAGCTACCCGAGCTGGAATATTTGCTTTAATTAATCCAGTTATTACATCTACCGAAGGTCTTTGTGTAGATAAGATTAAATGAATTCCAGCTGCACGTGCTTTTTGAGTTAATCTAGTAATTAATATTTCTACTTTTTTATCAGTCATTATTAAATCAGACAATTCATCTATAATAATCACAATATAAGGAAGTTTTTCAGTTGTTTTAAATAAAAATATATTATTTTTAATAAGGTGGGATGTGGAAATAATTTTTTTTATTTGATAATTATAATTTTCTAAATTTCGAACACCAAGTATAGACATTATTTTATATCGACGTTCCATTTCTTCGATACACCACTGTAATACAGATCTAACATCTTGCATATCTGTAACTACTTCTTTTAAAAGATGCGGAATATTTGAGTATACTGATAATTCCAAAATTTTAGGATCGATCATAATAAAACGTACTTCTTTTGGGGTAGATTTATATAATATACTGATAATCATTGAATTAATTCCTATAGATTTTCCAGAACCAGTAGTTCCTGCAACTAATAAATGAGGCATATTTCTTAAATCTGCAATCACAGAATGACCAAAAATATCCTTTCCTAATGCTAATGCTAATGGAGAATTCATATTGCGAAAGCTACTTGAGCTAATTATCTCCTTTAAATATACTACATCTCGATTAATATTAGGAATTTCCAATCCAACATATGGTGTACCCGGAATTATTTCTACTACCCGAACAGAATTTACAGATAAAGAGCGAGCTAAATCACGCGATAAGCTAGAAATTTTAGATGATTTTATTCCAGAAGATAAATTTAATTCAAAAAAAGTAACTATTGGACCTGAAGTAATTTTTACCACCTTCGCTTTGATACGATACTCTAATAATTTTTCTTCTATTAATTTAGCATTTTTTGTAAATTTAGAATAATTGACCGATTTCTTTTCAGGATTGGATATTAAAAAATTTATATCAGGTAAAACTAAATATGTATTACTACTATATTTTTTAGTACCTATAGTATTATTAGAATGAATAACTTTAGTTTTAGGTGAAAAGTATTTGTTTAAATTTGGATTAATAGACTGCATTTTTTCAAAATCATGATAATTATGCAAATTATTATTTGATTTGTGGCAATCTAACCCTAAAAAATTTAGTTCTTTATTTATACCTCTATTAGATGACATATAATCGTTTTTATGAACAATTTTTTTTGAGAATTCGTTGATTTTAGTATCTAAATTTTTATGGTTATTACTGATACTATTAATTGTATCTATACATTTAATAGTATGAGTAAAATGCTGTTGTTTGTCTTGATTAATATTTACTAAAGATAAAGCTTGACTGAACTTATATGAAACTGAAACTATATTTTGAGATTTTTTATTTGATCTATTCCAATCTAAAAATGAATCGTTAACTACAGAAGAAACCGAAATATTATTTTTAGGTATTAATGAGTTCATTACTTGAACAGAATTAATATTTGTATTATAACGTTTATTGTGTAATTGATTGATTTTATTTTTTTTACTAAAAAATCTTGCATATACAGTATATTTTTTTATTAAAAAAATATACTGAAATATATGAGAATGAAAAAATGCCTGTTGCACATTATTATTCCAATTACTTATATAATCTGTAAATTTAATAAAAATAATATATACTATTTTTTTATACATTATTTTTATTAAATCCAAAAAATATTGATTAAAAAAATATATATAACCAATTACACTTATTAAACATAAACTAGAAATAACACAATATGAAAAATATTGAGGAACTATAAGAATATCAAATAATATACTACCTAAAAGCCCTCCAGGCGGAAAATAAAAAATATCATCAATAATAAATGCAGCCAATGCACAACATATTGGTAAAAATATGAATATTAATATTAATTCTAAAAGAAACGTAAAAACCGTGATTTTATTAGTTCTGAAGAAAATTTTCCATAAATTAAATAAAATAAATAATGGAATAACATAAGCTACTATACCAAATATAAAAAATAAAAAATCAGAAATTTGAGCGCCTAATATACCTCCTACATTATTACAAATTAATTCATTACAATCGACAGACTGCAGCCAACTAGGATCTGATGGATCAAAACTAAATAATATGATCGTTATATACAAAAATATAACACTTAAAATAATATATATTAATATCAAACTAATCATTAAAATTATTTTTAATTAAATCTGACGTAAAATTTTTAAAAACAAACTTACTTAATACTATATTAAAACTAATAACTACAATACTTAAATATAAATGAAATATATTATATTTCATTTATATTTAAGTATTGTAGTTAGTATACGAACTATAATTTTTAAAATTATGTTTTTTATTATAAAACTTATATTATATATAATAACAAAAAATATTTAACCACATAAAATATATTTTATATACATACTAATGTTATACTAAAATATAAATTTATAATTAAATAAATAAAAAAAAAGATCAAAAAGGAATATATCTATTATGCATAATAATAAAATTAAACATTGTAAATTACTTATATTAGGTTCTGGACCAGCTGGATACACAGCAGCAATTTATTCCGCTCGTGCCAACTTAAATCCTGTATTAATTTCAGGATTAGAAATAGGTGGACAATTAAGTTCTACCTTGAACATAGAAAATTGGCCTGGAACACCAGAGAATTTAACAGGACCAGACCTTATGAACCGCATGAAAGTTCATGCAATAAAATTCAATACTAAAATTATCAACGATAATATCATTAAAGTCAATTTTAAACAATATCCTTTTGTATTATATGGCAACATAAATCAATATACATGTAACGCTTTAATCATAAGCACCGGAGGGTCTGCTAGAAATTTAGATATACCTTCTGAAAAAAAATATAAAGGCAAAGGTGTATCCTCATGCGCTACTTGTGATGGATTTTTTTTTAATAAAGAAGTTGTCGCAGTAATTGGAGGAGGTAATACTGCAGTAGAAGAGAGTTTATACTTATCAAATATCGCTAGTACGGTACATCTGATACACAGACGTTCTCAATTTACAGCAGAAAAAATACTAATTGATAGATTAATGGAAAAAGTACAAACACAAAACATTATATTACATACTAACTGTATTGTAAAAGAAATATTAGGTGATGATTTAGGAGTGACCGGATTACTTATAAAAAATACAATGCTTCTACAAAAATATACCCTTAATTTGAAAGGAGTATTTGTTGCAATTGGATATCGACCAAATACCGATATTTTTAGTCATCAATTATCATTAAATAATAACGGATATATTTGCGTAAATCCTAAAAATAATAGCAATGGAAGCTCTACTGCTACCTCCGTATCTGGTATATTTGCAGCAGGGGACGTCATGGATTATACTTATCGACAAGCAATTACTGCTGCAGGAACAGGATGCATGGCTGCGATAGATGCAGAAAAATTTTTGTCTACTACACAAACTCATTAATCTAATTGAATCAAAATAAATTTTGAAATAAAAAAATTTATTTTTTCTATACAGAAAATGCATAATCACTAAATTATATAGTTATGCCGCATAATAATTTTTACTATTACAATGAGAATAATTCTATGATAAAAGAAGACAATATTGAAATGAACGGTACTGTATTAGATACTTTACCTAATACCATGTTTAGAGTACGCTTAGAAAATGGTCATATAGTTATGGCGCATATTTCTGGGAAAATTAGAAAAAATTACATTAGAATTCTCACTGGAGATAAAGTTACTGTAGAATTAACTCCATACGATTTAAGTAAAGGACGTATTACTTTTCGTAGCAGATAATGGTTAACTTATTTTATAATACAATTTCTGTTTTAATCCACCAAGTTCGACCTGGTTCATAAACGGGTTTTTCATAATTTTCTTTAAAAAGATTACAATTATTTATTGTATTGATTACATGTTCCCTATAAACTTTATTAAATAAATTATCAACACCAATACTATATGTGCAATAATTAGATATCTTCCATGATAAATATGCAGACAATACTCCAAAACCAGCAGTATTCGATGTATTGATGTGATTATTTGATAAAAAATTATGAGGTAAATAACAAAAAATAGGGAAAAACCTTTCTATATATCTCGATGAAGACACTAATCTCCATGATATTCCTAAATTATAATTTTGTTTTTTAAATTGACATGTAAGTTTGCCTTCTAAAGGAGGTATTGTTGATAATATACGATTATTATCTGAATTAATTCCCCAAGACCATGATACATTACTTTCTCCATACCAATAATCATTAAATTTACAACTTAATCCCATTTCAGCGCCGCATATATTAGCATTTACGTTATTTATATTCCTTGAAATTGACATAATATCACTATCATTGTTATGATAATTATAATAAATAAAATCTTTTATATGTCCAACATAAGATGTTACCCATCCATTTATTTTTGACTTTTGAAAATGAGCACCTATATCCATTTGTAAAGTTTTTTCAGGTTTCAATTGAAAAAAAACCAAATTCTTCTCTTCTATATCATTTGCATTAAATTTATTTAATAAAATTTCCCAATAATCAGGAAGACGTTGACATATACCTACGCCAAGATAATACAATAACGAAGGACGTACAATACTTTCATATCGTATAAAACCAGCAGGATATGTAATATTATTTTTATAAAATACACGATTATACTTATCATATACATCCATAATGCTATGTTCTATTCTAATTCCTCCAATAATTTTTTTACTTGATAACATATACAAAACAAATTCATTAAATATTCCTGTATCTAAAGAATAATTATCTATTTGTGAATCACAACAAAATTTATTATTTTTTTTATGTTGATTGATTTGAATATCAATACCGCTATAAGATTGAAAATTCCTCCATTGACATGTAACAAGACCACGAGATCCCCATACAGATCGTTCTACATCATTAATGCCAGTATTAGATTCGTCAATGTTACAGCAACAATATTTTTTTGTAACGGATGTTGTTAACATTGATAAATTCTTTATCTTAGAACAAGTAGAATCAACCATAATATGATGTATATGATGGTGCCAAGATTGAATTTCTATCGTATTTAAAATATCACTAATATCTGAAGTTTCTATTTTTAATCCATAACTTTCTCTAGCAAAACATAACCCATCCATACCTTTATTTAAATAATCTACATTAGCATTTCCCTGTCCTAAATTAATATCTAAAAATGTGTTAGATCTCAAATTCAATGATAAAACAGTATCTGCATTCCATTTATACCAAGAAGAATGAACCTGAAAATTATTACCATCGTAATAATCACTAGAATAATTACAATTACCTATCAATCTGACATAACCATATTGATTTCCAAATATACTATCTATATTTCTATATACACTATCATTTGATCCAATTATTACATTACTACGTGTTTTAATTTGTGATGAATTAAAATGAGGGTGATAACGTTGAAATCGTAGTATCCCTCCTGCACTCACTGGTCCCCATAATACTGTTTGAGGTCCTTTAGTAATATTTAAAATATCAAAAGTTTCTGGATCAATATAAGCAGTAGAAGGATCCATACGAGAGCAACACGCACCAACTATTTCATTAGTATCTGTTAACACTCGTATTTTAGATCCAATTATACCTCTAAATATAAAATTATTATTAGTTCCTCCATTACGAATTATAGAAAATCCTGGAATATTTTTTAAATAATCTACAGAATCACTTATACATGAAGAATATTGTGACAATTTTATAGAATCAGATACAGAAGAAGAAATAAATGGGGTATTTATATCAGCAGTAACAGTAATTATTTTATCATTATTTCTTTCTAATTCCGAGAATAAAGACAATTTATTTTCATTAGATATAGAAAACAAATCAGTTTTAGATGAACCATTTAATTTATCATTACTATCAGCATCATTAATTAAATATAAAATAAACGCGCATATTATAATAAAACATAAAATAAAACGAATTATTTCTTTTAAAAAATAACCAGATCTATATTTAAATACCATTACATATTCTTTTTTTGTACGATTACGATCATTAAATTATATATAATAATCTATTAAAATTTAAAAACATAAAGTATTGTTATTAATTTTACGGTAATTATTATATCATAATATTCATTTTATGAAAAGATCATCTTGTGATCTATATCGTAGATATCATATATTCATAAATTTTTTCAAAAAATGCGATATATACTAGATTTTTAAAATATCTTATTGTATCCTTTTAATTGATTTTTTATTTATCAAATATTAAATATAATTTTATGTATCTATATTGTTAAAAATAGCAATACAAATGCGTTATATATACATATACATAAATTTACTTATTTATATGTAATATGAGAATCTTTAAATGAAATATATTATTCATTCAAATGTAATTTTTGATACCGCAGAATATATATTAAAATCAACTCATGATGATACTAATTTAATAAAATTATCTAATTCTGCTGGTCGAATTTTAGAAGAATTGATTAAAAATCGTAATACTGGATTTCCAGTAACCCGAGAACATTTATTTACAATTGTTTGGAAAACGTATGGTCTAGAACCATCACATGGCAATCTAAATCAACAAATTAGTCTAATAAGAAAAAATTTAGTTTCTTTTGGTTTAGATTCGTCTTCTATTTTAACTATCCCTAAGCGTGGATTAAAATTAAATAGTAAACTAATAATACAAAAAATACAAGATAAAACAGAAAATAACCATCTTTCTACAAAGCAATCAGCTCATTATGATATTTCTAATATTAATAACAACAATAATATAACATCACATAATTCTATTAACACACTACACACTAAAACTTACATCAAATATATTATTACTTTAATAATTACATTATTCTTTATATTTACTATAGGTTTTATATACTTATATAATCAAACTAACAATATCAAATTGTATTGTTTTAAAGAAATAAACCCATGTGATATTTGTACTTTTCCAATTATATCAGAATTTGAATTTAATGATTTCGCTTTATTATATTTACAAACCAATTTAAACATGTGTTCTTGTAATATCAAAAATATCCATTTGCTATAAATCAAAAACTAATTATCACATAAAACTTATCATGTTTATTAACACATATATAAATTTTTCACTAATTCATTCTTAAAGTTTAAATCTATTTATATATCTACTCCATTGATTACAATATTCTAGAATATCTTAATTTTTAGCGCAACTTTTATCATGTAAAATATAAACAGAATTAACTTTGAGTAAATAACGGTAAGCTTGATCAGAAGGATGATGATATTGAATATATTGACAAAACTGTTTTGGATTAAGTTTATTAATGTTTTTTATAGCTTGAACTTTATCTACTTTAGAAAAAAGTTTTAACAATGCTCCTAGGCCATTTACATATGCTACTATCATAGCGTACTGCCTAGTTTTCAAATTCACTATACCTTCTAATTGAGTTTGTAGTATAAATAAATAAGCAGTACCTAATTCAATATTGATAATTGCATTTTTTAATTCTAAAGTACTAGGTTGTCCAGTCCAGCCTTTTAAACGATATGCATCTTTACCAGCAGTATCAGCTTTAATTTGCATCAATCCAACGGCATTAGATTTACTAATAACATTTGGATTGTAATTAGATTCTACTTGAATAATAGCTTTTATTAATGATGCATCTACCCCATAAGACTTAGAATAATGATTTATATGTACATCATATATTTCTGGTGAGTGCATTTGTTTTTTTGTATAAGAATAATTGTCTTTTTGATTTAACATAGATAAAGTACCTTTACTATTGTAAATATAATTTGATTTAATTATACAACCAGTCATTTTTATCAAAATAATAAAATATACTAAATATGATTTCATCTTTACATATATATATTTAAAATTCTAATTAAATGATTATCATCAACAATAATTTTACTACAGAAGTAATATAATTAATCAATTCACATAATATAATGCTAAAATCAAAAATCTTAATTAATGTTTTATTTTATCATTTTCTATACAATAAAAAACTAATTTTATATTTACATAATAAATAACAATTAAAAATAATATAATAAATATCTAAAAATAAATTTTTAACAATTTTGATAATTACAGAAACTAATTAAATAATAAAATAATATATTTTAAATACTTATTTATAATTCATTCAACTATAATATAAAAAATCTAAAAATATTTATTATAATCACTAAAATACATTGATAATTTTATATCATCCTTGCCAAACAAATAATTTTATTATACTATACAGGATTTTATGTAAACGATATAAATACATATAATAAATTTTAATATATTAAAATATGATTAATATCGTTAATGATAAGTCATTTAAAAATATTTAAATGTTATAACATATAAATGTAAAGTATTCTAAATCTTGTCAATTAGCTATTTAAAAAACTATAATATTTTGTACATTCTATGAAGAAAGTTATTGTAGCCATATCCGGAGGCGTAGATTCATCAGTATCAGCTTGGTTATTAAAAAAAAAAGGATATACAGTTGAAGGATTATTTATGAAAAACTGGGAACATGATGATTCTCAAGAGTATTGCGCAGCAAAATTTGACTTGTTAGATGCAACATCTGTTTGCAATACTCTAAAAATCCCCTTACACACCGTAAATTTTTCACAAGAATATTGGAATAATGTATTTAAAATATTTTTAAACTCATATAATATTGGGCTTACACCGAACCCAGATGTTTTATGCAACAAAGAAATTAAATTTAAATATTTCTTAGAATTTGCACTGGAAGATTTAAAGGCGGATTTTATAGCAACTGGACATTACGTACGTTGTGTGCGTTTTAACAAAAAAATTAGCTTGATGAGAGGAATTGATCTTAATAAAGATCAGAGTTATTTTTTATATACTCTTACTCAACAACAGCTTAAACATTGTTTATTTCCTGTAGGAAACTTCACAAAATTAAAGGTTAGAAATATTGCCAAACAATTAAATTTAATTACAGCTGATAAAAAAGATTCAATGGGCATTTGCTTTATTGGAAAACGTAATTTCAAAAAATTTCTTAGTAATTACATATCAACACAATCAGGACCTATAGTAAATATAGATGGATATAAAATTGGGACACATCAAGGTGTTCCATTTTATACAATAGGACAAAGAAAAGGATTAAATATAGGAGGAATAAAAAATAATAATGGAAAACCATGGTATGTAGTCGAAAAAAAAATTAAAAGTAATTTATTAATTGTAGCTCAAGGAATTAATCATCCATGCCTTATGTCCAATCAATTTATTGTACAACAAGTATTTTGGATAGAAGAAGATATATTGACATCACCTTTACGATGTCTTGTTAAAACTAGACATCGTCAACCAGATGCAAAATGCTGTATATATCCTATATCAAAAAATATTTTAAAAATTATTTTAAAATATCCCATGACAGCAATTACTCCTGGACAATCAGCAGTATTTTATTTAAAAGAACGTTGCTTAGGAGGAGGAATAATTACAAAAAGATTTCCTTTAATGCGTACACATATATTCAATGATTAATATTAATTAATCATTGAATAGTATATAAATTAGCACTAATTTTAATTTTTAATAAAATAATAGGTATATCAATGATAAAATATTCTCCTTTAACTGCAATATCTCCAATTGATGGACGTTATTATGATCTTACTCATCCACTAAAAAAAATTTTTAGTGAATTTGGATTATTAAAATCTCGAGTGAAAATCGAAATTTTATGGTTACAAAAAATATCGAATACGAAAGAAATTATAGAAGTTCCTATATTTACTGACATTGAACGTAATTTTTTAAACAATTTAATTATTAACTTTAGTATTACAGATGCAGAAAATATAAAAAAAATAGAAAAAACTACACATCATGATTTAAAATCTATAGAATATTTTTTAAAAAAAAAAATTAATGAGTTTCCAAGATTAAAAAAAAAGGTAAATGAATTTATTCATTTTGCTTGTACATCAGAAGATATTAATAATCTTGCATATGGATTAATGTTAATTCGCACTAAAAATACAATTATATTACCAATATGGAAAAAAATTATTAATTCAATAAAACAATTAAGTATTTATTATAAAGATATTCCAATACTCTCTAGAACACATGGACAACCAGCTAGCCCATCCACTATGGGAAAAGAAATGGCTAATACAGCATATCGATTAATTCGACAATATCATCAATTACAATCAATTAAAGTTTTAGGCAAAATAAATGGAGCAGTAGGAAATTATAATGCTCATGTTATAGCATATCCACATATAAATTGGAGACGATTTGATGAAGAATTTGTTACATCTTTAGGAATGTCATGGAATCCATATACAACACAAATAGAACCACATGACTATATTGCCGAGATATCTGATTGTATTGCCCGTTTTAATACTATTTTAATAAACTTTAATCAAAATGTATGGGGATATATTTCTTTAAATTATTTTACTCAAAAATATAAAAATACTGAAATCGGTTCATCCACTATGCCTCATAAAATTAATCCCATAAATTTTGAAAATTCTGAAGGAAATTTAGGTTTATCTAATGCCCTCTTAAAACATTTTTCTGTAAAATTACCTATATCTCGTTGGCAACGGGACTTAAGTGACTCTACTGTTTTAAGAAATTTAGGAGTAGCTGTAGGATATGCACTAATTGCTTATCAAAATGCATTACAAGGAATAGAAAAATTAGAAATTAATAATACATACTTATCTCAAGACCTAAACAAAAATTGGGTAATATTAGGTGAAGCATTACAAACAATAATGAGAAAATATAATATTCATAATGCATATGAACGTACAAAAGATTTTATCTTTAATACAAATATAAATGCTGATACAATAAAAATATTTATTGAATCATTACCATTACCAATAACAGAAAAAATAAAACTTCAAAAAATTACTCCATCCGATTATATTGGATTGGCACCTAATTTAGCATCAGATATAGAAAAAATAGAATAAAAATTAAAACAATATTATTTCAATCATAAATAACATGACAATAACAATTGAAAAAACTTTCTTGAAAAAAATTTATATAATTTTTTATTTCGACTATTTTAGCACTTGAGATAAATTAATCTTTCTTGCTTTTAATGATCCATACCAACTAATTAACAACCCTGATAATAATGCTATACCTAATATCAAACATATATCTAATATATGAAGTCTCATTGGTAAAAAATCAATAAAATAAACCGACTTAGAATCAATATTAATATTAAATAAATCAGCACATTTAGCACTAATTTTATTCAAATTTACAGAAATTAATATTCCCAATATAACTCCAAAAACACTAGAAATACAATAAATAATAAATCCATACCATAAAAATATATATTGAATCAAAACAGTTCGAACTCCTAATGCTCTTAATACAGCAATATCATAATTTTTATGTTTTATTAATAAAATAAATATAGTAATTATACTAAAACAAGAAATCCCTATAATTAACATTATGGATAAATATATAATTACACGAATTATTTGAATATCATGATAAATATAACCATACATATCCATCCAATTATATATTTTTATATTTTTATTTATTAAAGATTTCATATTTTTTATGATTTCTTTTACCCGAAACACATTATTTACTGAAAATTCTATTCCATCTACATCCAATCTATTATTACAATAATTCTGAGCATCTAACAAAGATATAAGAGCAAGATTATTATCTAATTGGCTGTGTAATTTTAATACTCCAGATACTTGTAAACTCATTTTCTTAGGTGGAAATACTAATTTCTTATTACTTAAATTAAAGTTATCAGCTAATAACACAGTAATCCAATCACCTGCTTTAATATTGAGTTCATTTGATACTCCTTGTCCTATAATAATTTGATTTTTATTTTCACAAAAATATTTCCAAGAATTTTTTTCTATAAAATAAGTAAATTTATGATTATACACATTTATATTATCCACCAAATTTATACTTTTTATATAAACTAGGTGCCATTTATTACGAAACTCAATAATTCCAGAAAGTCGAATATAAGGGTTTACATTAATTACATTAGGTATTGTTATTATATGCGCTAATATTTCCCTCCACTCTATAAACGGACTATCGTTTACTGAAACAATTTCTCCATGTGGAATAATTGATAAAACACGCCTACTTAATTCATATTCAAAACCGTTGATTATACTTAAAACAATTATAGATATAGCAATGCTTATAGTAATGATAATAATAGAAATCAAAGATACCAAACAAGCTAAAATATTTTGTTTAAAATTTTGATAAAAACGTAATGCAATTCTTACAGAAAATAACATATGCTTAAATATATTGCCAAAAACAAAAAATCATTTTATATATTGTTTTAATACTCCGTTTGCTATTATATAGATTTTATGGCATTTCCGAGCTAAATTTAAGTCATGAGTCGCTATAATAAAAGTTGTTTTATAATTTAAATTCAATTTTTTTAATAAATTAAAAAACTTATCCGAATTTTTTTGATCTAAATTTCCAGTAGGCTCATCTGCTAAAACCAAAACAGGGCTATTAATAACAGATCGTATTATTGCAACTCTTTGACTTTCTCCTCCAGATAATTCATAAGGATAATGATTATGACGATCATGTAATCCAACTAATTCTAATAAAAATTGAGCTTTTTTTTTAGCTATATTTAATTTCATTCCTCCAATCAACAACGGCATTGCAACATTTTCTAAAACAGAAAAATCTGATAATAAATGATGAAACTGATATATAAATCCCATACGTTTATTCCGTATAAACGAACAATCTTTATCAGATAATTTATTTAACGCACTCCCTTCAAAAAAAACATCACCTGAATTAGGTTTATCTAAGCCTCCCATTAAATGTAATAAAGTGCTCTTTCCTGATCCAGATTCACCTATTATAGCAATAATTTCATTATATTTAACAGTAATAGTAATACTATTTAATACTTTTATTGAAAAGTTAGAAAATTCATAATATTTGACTAACTGCGTACAATTTAATAATAGTGAAGAAGCAATACTATAATCCCTTTTAATCATGACGTAACACCTGAATTGAATGAATAGACGATATTTTCCAAGCAGGAAATAATATTATCAATATAATCAAAATATAAATTATTATACTTATACTGAATATTTGAATATACTGTATTTCTATAGGAAAATGTATTTTTTGGAAAACATCAAAAAAAGATAATATTGGATTTAAACTTTTAGCAAATAATACTCCCATACCAATGCCTAATATTATTCCTATAATACTATTACTCATACCTTGTATGACAAACAATACCAAAACTTGACTGCGATTAAATCCATATGTTCGTAATATTGCTATTTCTTTTTGTTTTTCTGTTATTAATAAAATCAAAAATGAAACAATATTACATCCAGCTACAATTGTTATTAAAATGAATAAAAAAGACATTACATTTTTTTCCATCTTTATAGCTTGAAATAATGATCCATTATATTCACGCCAATCTATCCAAATCCAATCTTTAGGAATATTTAAACGATTAAATTTATCAAGTTTACATGGTTCATATACCCATATTCTCCATCCTGTAATACATTGATCAGGATAATTCATTAAAGCCGCTGCATCATCTTTATGCATTAATACTTTAGGAGAACTAAATTCTTCGTTGTTGGCAAAATAAATGTCTGATATTGTGAATAATCGTTGACTAGGAAAATATCCAACAGGAGTAAGTTGTGTAATAGATGGAACAATAACACGAATTTGATCATTTATTTTAACTGACAATTTCTGAGCCAATTCCGATCCAATAATAATATTGTACTTCCCAGCAACTAATTTATTTATGTTATTATGAATTAAGTATTTAGATAACGGTTCAAAATGATTAGGGTCAACTCCTAACATTACTCCTAACGATATATCTTTAAAACTTTGTAATATTATATTAGAAATAACTAATGGTTTAAAATATTCTATATTATTTGACATCTCATGAAATAAAAAATTAGGAATATTTTTTATATGCATATATCCTTTAGTAGAAGTAATTAAAATATGAGGAGTAAAATATAAAATATTTTTTTTTAATTCATATTCAAATCCATTCATTACGGACAATATTGTGATCATTACTGTTAAACTTAACATGATAAAAATACTAGAAACCCAATAAATGAATTGACTAAACTGGCTTATTGTTTTTCCACATATATACCGTAATGCAATAAACCATATTATTGAAGTATTCATAGTATTTTCATTTAAAATTATCTAATGTTAAAAAATCATTCTAATAACATAAAGATACCAAAGTATTCAATTTTATGAGATTTTTAGAATCACAATTATTTAATTTATTATAAAAAATATAATAAATTAATATTTATGATATATTAAAAACAACTATATCTATCATTTAATGTTTTATTAATGACACATATAATTTCACCAGTGCTGGATGTTAATAATTGCAATTCTATACTAAGTTCTTTTAAATCTCCATAAATATTACCATAAATTATATAATCAGCCTTTAGATAATGTGCTATTTTTAATGAATATTCATAAGAATTAAAGATATCTTCAGAAGAAATTTCTAATTCTCGGTATATATGATGTAATTCATCTAAACTTATAACAGTATATGTATTACTATTTTTTAAAATTAAGTCAATTAAAATATTTGTAATTTTTGTCGTTTGCAATGCATGATTACTACTATTATTTTTAATAATATTTACTAAAACAGAACTATGTGCAGGAATATTTTTTTGAAAAAAAAACACATCTTGCAACATTGTATATAAAACAATATTCCAATTTATTATTCCTGTATTATCAGAAATGTTACTAAACAACTCCTCTGCTAATATTTCGGTAACAGTTTCAGTGAATATATTATTAATACATACACTTAGATCAACCAAAAAAATTAAAACAACGATAACCCCAATATTTTTTCCCATGTGTTAAATAACATATCGTTATAAAATTTCTATAATATCCTTTTAAATTTATTTTTAATAAAATATTACAAAAAATAACCCCATCTGCATCCATAATTAATAATTACTATACGAAACACAATATAAAAATTATTTATATTAATAATCTTTATGTAATAAAGGGCCAAGTAATTTACCCCCTAACAAATGCATATGTAAATGATAAATTTCCTGACCAGCATTTTTGTTACAGTTCACTATTAACCTATATCCTGAAATATCTATATTTTTTTGTATTGCTATTTTTGACGCCACTAAAAATAATCTACCTAACGTCACTTCATGTTTATCTGTAACATCATTAACAGTTGGAATTAATATATTTGGAACGATCAAAATATGCACAGGAGCTTGTGGATATAAATCATAAAATGCAGTAACTAAATCATCCTGATATATAAGATCAACTTTAATGTTCTTTTGAATAATATCTATAAATGGGTTCTTTTTTTTCATTGATTTCCTTTATGGAATACAATCACTTATATATAATAACAATGAATTATATACAATTTAGTACTAAAATTTAATTGTATTATTATATATGTCATAATGTAATTCGAAATAATTTACAAAAATTCGATGTAGTAATAGACGCTATCTCGTCTAAAGTGATTTTTTTGATATTGGAAATATATTTAGCAATATCATATACATAAGCAGGTTGATTTTCTTGACCTCTATGTGGAACAGGAGTAAGATAAGGGGAATCTGTTTCTAATAACATTCTATCTTTTGGTACATATCGAATAACCTTTTTAAAATTATCAAAATCTTTAAATGTTATCATTCCAGAAAAAGATATATAAAAATTCATGTTTAGCAAAATTTTAGCAACATATGTATCTTCACAAAAACAATGAAGTACTCCTTTACATTTATCAGCACCTTCTTTATTTAATAAAATTAAAATATCTTCAATAGCATTACGACTATGTATAATAAGAGGTTTATTTAAATTCTTAGCAATATCTATATGTTGACAAAATATTTCTTTTTGTACATTTCTATTATTCATTTTATAATAATCTAATCCAGTTTCTCCAACAGCTACTACATTCGTACTAGAAGCATAACTATATAATTTATTAAAATCTATTTTATTAGTGACATTACATATATTAAGTGGATGAACTCCACAAGAAAATACAACATCTTTTCTAAACCCAATCAATTCCGTCATACCTTCATAATCCTTTAAATCAGTGCTCACTGATAAAACTAATTTTATTCCTTTTTGATACGCTTTATTTAAAACATCTGTTACATCCTGATGAATATTTGTATAGTTTAATTTATTAAGATGACAATGAGAATCAATCAAAAACATAATGTTACACACTCCATAATTGGGGATGAGGCTCTGTTCTACCCTGTTCCCAGTCTAATAAACGACAAGTTAACAACAATTTATGGTTAATATTATCAAATTTTTTAAAATAATAAAATAAGGTTAACCATTGTGTTAATTGATCAAGCAAATAGCATTTATTCCACTTCATAGATATAGTACAAATTAATGGTAATTGATCTAGATTTATAAAAAACCTCTCTTTAATATCTTGTTGTCGTTTTAATGAATCTAAAAGTAAAGTGATTAACCAACACACAGAAATATCTATATACCCTTCTATACTTAAAGGTGACAAAAGTTGTAAAAAATTTTTGTTTTTAATAACAACACTATCAAGAATTCTACATAATTCTAAACGGCAATTCCATATATTTAATTTCAACATGCGTTCTGCTAATATAGGGGATCCATAATTCAATCTTAATGCAGTTTTAATTGATACGATATCATTATTATTACTTACTTTTTGATGTTTTATTAACCACTCTAATCCTAATTTTTCTTCAGGCGGATAAACGAACCATTTTATACATCGACTTCTTATAGTTAAAGCGATATGCATGTATTCTCTAGTCTTTAAAATAAAATAAGTATTTAAAGGAGGTGCTTCTATAACCTTAAGAAGCAAATGTATAGATTCATCATTTAAATGTTCTATGTATTTTATAAAAATAATTTTTACCCCACTATATGTAGTATATTTATAAAGAGAATTTATACAAATTTTTATTAAATTTGTATTTATAGATTGAGAATTATTTTTTAAATATAATCGATAATAATTAGGGTATTGATTAATATTCATTAAATGACAATGATGACAAACACCACAAAACTTCATATTATGAGGATTTTTGCAAATTAACCAACGAGCAAGACAATCAATTAATATATCTTCTCCATTATTCCATTTACTGCTAAATAGTAATGCATGATGTCCTTTTCCAAAACAATAAGCATTTAAAATTTGATAATAAGTGTTTTTTAACCATGGATAATTTAATATAATCATATTAAATGATGTCGAGAATCGACTAGCCATATATCTAAATACTGACAAACAGACTTAAATACTGTTTCTAAACTTTGATTAGCATTAATTGTAATAATATTTTTTTGAACAGCAGCAGCTCTTTTGTAATAATCACGCACTTTATGAAAAAAATTTAGAGATTCCAATTCAATACGATCTAATTTGTCTCTTTTTTTTATACGTAAAAAACCAACTTCTGGAGTAATGTCAAGATAAAATATTAACTTTGGAGATAAAAAATTGCTATCTATTACACTTTGAGATAAAGAACGTAATAAAAGTTCATCAACCCCACGACCTCCACCTTGATATGCAAAAGAAGACAAATCACATCTATCTCCAATAACCCAATTTCCTTCAATCAAAGCTGGTTTTATAATATTTTCTAATAATTGAGAACGAGCAGCATATAACATCAACACTTCTGAAATATTAGTAATAGATTCATTTATAGCATTATCTTTAATTAATGATCGTAATGTATCTGAAACTTTCGTACCTCCTGGTTCATGTGTAGTGATAACATCAATAATATTATAATGATCATTAAAGTATTTAACTAATTTAGCAACAATAGTAGTCTTCCCTGATCCATCTAATCCTTCAACCACAATAAATTTACTATTCATATTATATCAAATCAAAAATTCATAATTATTATAACTTTATAAAATAAAGAATCTCTTTAAATTTAAATGTTTTAACATACACTTTATAACTAATTGATTATACAAAAATAATTTAGTATATAAAAACCTTTTCAAAATATTCATGCAATAAATATCATTAATTTATTATTAATACTTATATGAAAAACATTCAACTGAAATATCATAAAATAATTAATTTACTATATGAAGTTTTAACAAATTTAATAATGTTTTATCTGAATAACAATAATTATTAATAGTATTAACAGAAGCTATTGGTAATAAAGAATTAGTAATAAAAATTTCATCCATTTCTTTTAAATGCTCTATTCCTACCATTACTTCTCGCACAAAATAACCCAATTTAGGTAATAATTTTAATATTAATTGCCTAATTATCCCATTTACTCCAGAATGATACAAACAAGGAGTAAACACTTTATCTTTTTTACGCCAAAAAATATTAGAATTACAACATTCAATAATATTATTTTCAGTATCTAACACTAAAGCTTCATCAACCCTTGGTTTATTATTATATATTTCTGATGAAATTAAGACTTGCTCTAAACGATTTAAGTGTTTAATTCCAGAAAATATCGAATTACGAGCTAATCGTATCGAGCTGATTTTTAAACACACACCGGAATCATATAATTTCTTATAATATTTAGGAAATGGAACAACACGAATAATACGTAAGATTTCTGATTTATCATCAAATCTATATCCATGAATTTTTCTATCATGATTCATTCGGCTTATAATAACTTTTATTATTCCTTGCGTTCTGTAAGAAGCTATTTTCAAAATTTCTGTATATAAAAGATTAAAATCTATGTTATTAAACATTAATCGTCGAGCTGATAAAATTAACCTATCCATATGGTAATTAAGCCACTTTACTTTTCCATTTTGAATCTTGGAAGTTGTAAAAAAACCATCTCCAAAATGCAAAGCACGATTATCTAACGATATATTTTTCTTTAAACTTCCATTAACCCAATACATTATTTTAATAAATATACAATATTAATATAAAAGTAAATATCAGACATAAAACAATACACCTACTTTAATATCATCTAATATAAACACATCATTAAAATGTCCTTTTATTGCAAAATAAGTATCAAATAAAAATACAGATTAATATTTTAATGGCACTAAACATACAAAATAATAAAAAATTCAAAAATATTTATGTCTTTAATTTTTTAAAAAAATAAATAACTAATTCATTCAAATACACACAGTTATTTTTATTAAAAATAAAGTAATATATTATTATATATAATACATTAAAATTTGTAGTTTCATTAAATTATCTTATTTTTATTAAGATTAATAAAATCTATAGCTGATTGAACAGTAGTAATTTTTTCTGCTTCTTCATCTGGAATTTCTATATTAAACTCTTCCTCTAATGCCATTACCAATTCTACAGTATCCAATGAATCTGCTCCTAAATCTTCAATAAATGAAGCATGATTAACTACTTCTTCTTTTTTTATTCCCAATTGTTCAACAATTATAGCTTTCACTTTTTCAGCAACAGTACTCATACTAATTATCCTATTAAATTATATCACAGTCATATATCAAACAAATTAACTAAAAACAAAAAATAACTAAATTATCCGCTTCTTATTCTTAACAAAGACTATTAACAATAAACCAAATATTATTATTAATTTATTACGCAGCAATATTATATATCAATAATAATCTATTTTACCCCATATACATTCCTCCATTTACGTGAATAGTTTGACCAGTAATATAACTAGAATCATCAGAAGCAAGAAACACTACTGCATTTGCTATATCTTTAGGCTCTCCAAATCGATGAGCAGGAATGTTAGATAAAATATTCTCTTTTTGTTTATCAGTCAAATTTTTTGTCATATCAGTATGTATAAACCCAGGTGTCACTAAATTTACAGTAATTCCCCAAGATGCTACTTCCCTAGCTAATGATTTTGTAAACCCAATTAAACCTGATTTAGCTGCTGAATAATTTACTTGACCAATATTTCCTGTCATGCTTACTACAGAACCTATATTAATAATCCTACCATAATGACTTTTAATCATCGATCTTATTACTGCTTTAGACATTCGATATACTGCATTTAAATTAACATCTATTACTGACTGCCACTCATCATCTTGCATATATACTAAAATTTTATCTTTTGTAATACCAGCATTATTTATTAATATATCTACATTACCAAATTCCTTACGTATTGTCTGCAAACAAAAGTTAATTGAATGTTGTTCAATAACATTTAAACAAATACCTTTTCCCTTGTTACCCAAATACGTATTAATATCTTTTACACCATATTCATCAGTTGCAGTGCCTATTACTGTAGCTCCATAACTTATAAATAATTCAGCAATAACTTTTCCAATACCTCTTCTAGCTCCAGTTACTAAAACATTTTTTTTTGTAAAAATCATTTTATTCACATATTCCCGTTATAAAACTCATTATTATGAATGTATAATTAATTTTTCGAGCATGTATCTATTGCAGTTATTAATCCATTAGTATCATTTATTGACAAACTAAGTACATTATCATACATAGATCTATGTATTAATTGAGTTAATACTTTGCCAGGGCCCATTTCTAAAAAAATTTTAATATTGTCATTAATAATTTTATGAACAATTTCTCTCCAACGTACCGGAGTATATAATTGACGTATTAATGCATCACGAATAGCTAATGGATCCATTTCAATAGATACATCAGTATTATTTATTATTGGTATTTTAGGAGAATAAATTCTCACTTTTTCTAAAGCTTTCCTAAATTCATCAATTATTGGTTTCATTATAACACAATGTGATGGCACACTAATTGGAAGAAATGCAACATACTTTGCTCCTGCGTTTTTACAAAGCAAATTTACTTTCTCTACCGCCTTTATATGACCTGAAATAACTATATTTCCAGAAGCATTAAACCCAGAAGGAGATACAATTTGATTACACAAAGATTCAGTAGTTATTTTACACAACTTCATCACAACATCATCATTTAATCCAATAATGACAGACATCGCTCCATATCCAGGTGGAGACACTTCTTGCATCAATTTACCTCGAAGCATTACTAATTTCACTGCAGATAATAAATCTATGCTTTCTGCACATACTAACGCAGAATATTCTCCTAAACTATGACCAGCCATAATATTTGGAATTTGACCTCCTTGGTCTCTCCAAATTTTCCAAATAATTACTGAAGCTGTTAAAATAGCTGGCTGAGCGTAATATGTCTTATTCAATTCATCGATAGGTCCGCATTGTATTAATTTCCAGATATTATAATTCAAAATCTCAGACACATCAGAAAAAATATTTTTTACTAATTTATAACGAATAGCAAAATCTGATAACATACCTAAATGTTGCGATGATTGACCAGGAAACATTACAGCTAAAGTTTTATTTAAAATATTCATATATATATTCCTTTTCAATATATTATTTATAAACGTAATAAAACCGACCCCCAAGTAAATCCTGCACCAAATGCTTCCAATAATAATAATTGGTTCAATTTAATACGTCCATCTCGAACAGCTTCGTCTAACGCTAAAGGAATAGAAGCTGCTGAAGTATTCCCATGTTTATCAAGAGTAATTATTATTTTTTTCATATCTATATTTAATCGTTTAGCAGCAGCAGAAATAATTCTTAAATTGGCTTGATGAGGTATTAACCAATCTAACTCATCTTGATGTAAATTATTTGCTCTTAAAGATTCTTGGACAGCATGTGTTAATATAGAAATAGCCATTTTAAATACTTTATTACCAGACATTGTTAAATAAATAGATGAACAAGAATTTAAACATCTGTTACAATTTGGCAAAGTTAATAAATCTCCATGTTTACCATTAGCATGTAAATGCGTAGAAATAATCCCTGGATCATTTGAACGACCTAATATTACTGCTCCAGCTCCATCTCCAAATAAGATTAGTGTACCTCGATCTTTAGGATTTAAAGAGTGACTTAAAATATCTGATCCCACAATTAGGGCGTATTCAACAGTACCATTCTTAATATATTGATCTGCTACATTTAATGCATATATAAAACCAGAACAAGCTGCTGCTAAATCAAAAGCAATAGTATCTCGTATATTTAAATCACGTTGAATTTGGCAAGCTGAACTAGGAAACGCATGACTCGAAGATGTTGTCGCAACAATAATCACACCTATTTTACTAGGGTGAATATTCGACATATCTAACGCCTGTTTAGATGCAAAATAACCCATTTTAGCAACAGTTTCATAAGAATTAGATATACGACGTTCCTGAATACCAGTACGAGCTATAATCCATTCATTTGAAGTATCTACCATTTTTTCTAATACAATATTCGATCTAATATGTTCAGGCAAATAACTACCTGTTCCAAAAATTCTAGTAAACATATAATATATTATCAGTGCTAATTATTTTGAGATAAAATCATCTTACTTAATCGATCAGCAATTTTTTCTGGTATTTTTCTTTCCACTGCATGAATAGCTTGAATTATGGCTTTAGCAAATGCATACTGATTAGCCCCCCCATGACTCTTTATTACCGTGCTACGCAATCCTACCAAATACGCTCCATTATATTGATCTGGATTTAATTGAATAAATCTTTTAAAAAGAATTTTACTAAACCAATATTTGATATTTTTAATAAAATAACAATATATCTTATTTTTTCCTTCTGACTTTTGAAGTAAAGACAAAATAACTCTTATAACTCCCTCCATAGTTTTCAACGTAATATTTCCAGAAAACCCATCACAAACTAAAACATCTGTTTTCCCCATTAATAAATCATTAGCTTCAATATAACCAATATACTGAATTGAGGAAATAGTATGCAATATTTTTGATGCCTGACGAATATTATCTAAACCCTTAGACTCTTCTGACCCTATATTTAATAAAGCTACTTTAGGATTATTTATTCCTATAATTTGTTCTGATAATACTGTTCCCATAATAGCAAACTGCACTAACATCAAGTCATTACATAAAATATTAGCGCCTAAATCCAAAATTACCGTCTTTCCTTTATTTTGATTTGGCAAAAATGCTGTTAAAGCAGGTCGATCTATTCCATGAATAGATTTCAGAACTAATTTTGCTAATCCCATAAGAGCGCCAGTATTTCCTGCGCTAACACAAGCTTGAGCATGACCTGACTTAATCAATTCCAATGCAACTCGCATTGATGTATCTTTACTTACTCTGATAGCTTGAGATGGTCTGTCATTGTCGTTAATTACAGATTTTGAGGGCACTATAATTAATCTGTCAACATATTTAATGTTATTTTTTTTTAAAACAAGCTTAATTTTATTAGGATTACCAACCAACAACAGCTTAAGTTTTGGATATAAATTCAAAGCCCTCAAAGAAGCAGGTACAGTCACCTCCGGACCAAAATCCCCACCCATCGCATCTAAAGCAAGAACTAAATTTTTCAAAACTATATGTTATGTGAAGTTAATTTTTTAATCACTTTTAATCCTTTATAAAAACCACTGTCAGTGACATGATGCCGACGATGAATTTCTTTAGATATTTGATCTATTGATAGATTTGCTAATTTCAAAGCATGATGAGAACGACGCATACCTCGTTTAGAGCGAGTGGATTTATTCTGTTGAACTGCCATAATACACCTCTTTTAATTTTTTTTGATATTTCTTATTAAAAGTAATGAAACATTATTTTATAATCAAAAATAAATATTTTTGTACTAAATACATCAAATTCACAACAAACTACTAAAACTTAACCGATATTAAATAAAATAATTTTATAAATAAAACTAAATTTTATATATATAATTGATTATTACAACAATTATCACTTTTAATATGAAAGTTATAACTTTCATAATTACAAATTAAAATATATAATTACTCTTTTTTTTGTATTATTATATTAATAATGTTTTCTTAGCTATAACTGATACAGTATCGAAAATACATGTAAATGAACGAAACATATAAAAGTATTTTCTAATGCTTAGATACTAAAAAATTATTTTTAAAATTATTATATATTATTTGTTGTAATAATATATAATAAATAGACATACTAAACAACCAAAACATGATAACTATATTTTATATATTACTCTGTAGATTAAAAAAATTAATGTAACTAATAATAAAATAAAAAATTTACTATAACTCTACAATAAATTTCATCGTTCATAATTCATATTATATGAATAATAATTTCATTGAAATGTTTTAAAAATTAACTACCTATTTATATCAACAATATAAAAGATGCTAATATCTGTCTCTAATAATTGATAGAATTTTAAATATGCCTGATTTTAAAATTTTTAAATACATTAACTAAAAAATTAATGATATTAATAAAACTTGCTGTTTAATCATAATATTGAAGCTTTATTATAATAAATATAGAATTATATTCCTACAAAGATTTATATATCTAAACATATAAAAAATTTAATTATATTAATTACATTTAATTAGATATTTTTTAAATATATTAGTGATTTATTGATATTAATTTACTTTTATCTTTAGGATTAATATTGAATTTACATATGCAATATGAAAAATATATCATGAGTTTCATATTATTAAAAGCACATATACTAGCAATATTATCAATTATTTTTCTCTAAAAAATTTTCAAAAATTCAAAATACATATAAATAATATTATTTTCTTTTATGAGAGAATAGTAATTCGTGAATTGTTTTAATATAATAAAGCTATTAATTATAAACATTATAATTAATAAAAACCTTAAATTAATCACAATATCTTAATACAAAAATATACTCAATATTTCATAAATATTATTATAATAGCGCAATATATTTTAACTATATAATACAATTCAACCACCATATAGTTATGCTGAAATATAATACATTTGATATTTAAAACGTTATTTTTAACTAAAAAATAAATCGAAATAAAAAACAATAATATATTAATGATATAAAATAAAAATAATAATTAAAATTACTAAATTAATAATAAATTTTATTATTTACAATATTACAAAAATATTAATTTTTAAAACATACTTAAGTTTTAAAAAATATATTTATATTACAAAATATAAAATAATATTAACATTGAGTAAATTATAATGAAAAGAATGCTAATTAACGCTACTCAAAAAGAAGAACTTCGAGTAGCATTGGTAGATGGGCAACGTTTATATGATTTAGATATTGAAATAATCGGACATGCCCAAAAAAAATCTAACATTTATAAAGGAAAAATTATTCGAATAGAACCCAGTTTGGAAGCAGTATTTGTAGATTACGGATCAGAACGACACGGATTTTTACCGATGAAAGAAATTGCTCGAGAATATTTTCTTTCGTCATCATGTTTGCAAAATAAATCCAACGCTAAAGATACATTACGAGAAGGGCAAGAATTAATTGTACAAATAAGTAAAGAAGAAAGAGGAAATAAAGGTGCTGCACTAACTACTTTTATTAGTTTAGCCGGAAGCTATTTAGTTTTAATGCCAAATAACCCTAAAGCTGGAGGTATTTCACGAAGAATTGAAGGAAATGATCGAATAGAATTAAAAGAAACTTTATCCTCATTAGAATTGCCAGAAGGTATGAGTTTAATTATCCGTACAGCTGGAGTTGGAAAATCTACAGAAGCATTAGAGTGGGATTTAACTTCTCGATTACAACACTGGAAAACTATCAAAAATACTGCATCTGCTCGATTAGCTCCGTTTCTAATCCATCAAGATAGCAATGTAATTGTTAGAGCATTTCGAGATTATTTACGACCAGATATAGGAGAAATTTTAATTGATAATCCAAATATCTTAAATATAGCAAAAGAACACATTACCTCTTTAGGTAAACCGGATTTTGTAAAAAAAATTAAATTATATAATGGAGATATTCCTTTGTTTAGTCATTATCAAATTGAATCTCAAATTGAATCTGCATTTCAACATGAAGTACGTTTACCATCTGGAGGGTCGATTGTAATTGATACTACTGAAGCATTAACAGCGATTGATATTAATTCCTCTCGATCTACAAAAGGTATCGATATTGAAGATACAGCTTTTAATACAAATTTAGAAGCAACAGATGAAATAGCTCGACAATTACGTCTTCGAGATATAGGTGGATTGGTAGTAATAGACTTCATAGACATGATATCAAATCGCCATCAACGAGAAATTGAAAATACTCTTCGTACAGTAGTTCGGCAAGACAGAGCGCGCATTCAAGTCGGTCGTATTTCTAAATTTGGATTATTGGAACTATCTAGACAACGATTAAGACCTTCATTGGATGAATCTAGTCATCATGTTTGTCCTCGCTGCAGTGGAACAGGCAGTATTCGAGATAATGCGTCACTTTCGTTATCTATTTTACGTGTCATTGAAGAAGAAGCATTAAAAGAAAATACTTGTGAAGTACATGCAATTGTTCCAGTAGCTATTGCATCATATTTACTTAACGAAAAAAGAAAAGCTATTAGTAATATCGAACAACGCCAAACAGGAGTACGAGCAATTATAGTGCCACATGAACAAATGAAGACACCAAATTATGAGGTACGTCGTATACGTAAAGGAGAAATAAATAATAATAACAACAAACCAAGCTATTTATTAGCAACGTATCAAAATAATAACTTAACTTCCTTTGAAGGAAGTGCTACTATAAAAAACTATGATATTGCCATCAATCAAAAGAAATTAATGCAAATAACATACATTACAACATATTTAGTTAAATATTATCAAAAAATATTATATTTTTTAAATCATCTATTACAATTAAAATTTAGCAAAAATATTATAAAAATAATTAAAATAATTAACTTTCATTCATTTTTCAAAAAATATATTTTTTATTTTAACAAAAAAAAAGATATCAAATATAATAAAAATCCTAAAAAATTATTTCAATATAATACTTGCATGGAGAATAAACGCAATATAAATAATAGAAAAAAAAACAATTCCAACATTAACTACAAAAACAACAAAAATAATTATAGTTATCGGGATTCATCAAATTTATATTATGAAAAAAATATATATAGTAATATATATTTTTCAAAACGTACTAAAAATAATATAAACCATTCTATTGATAATTTTTCTATTGTAAATATAAAAAAACCTGCACATCAATCGAAAAAAAATTTAAAAGAAGAGAACAATCAATATAAAAATAAAAACTTCTATTAAACTAGAATATAAAAAATTATAACAATTAACATTTTTGGAAAATAAGTAAATTAAAAAAATCTTTCCTTAATAAAAGACTATAAGTATTTTATAAAATATTATTAACAATTTAAAAAACTATTAGACATATATTTAATTTTTACTTACAAATAAAAAATTCTCATGTAAATTTTATAAAAATCACTTACATAAATATAATTTAATACATTACTTATATAAATTTAAAATAAAAATTTCAAATAAATACATTTCAATCTATTTTTCGTTTTAGAAAAATCGTTTTGATTAACACCATTAAATAATAAAAAATCATTTTTATAATTAAATTGATTTAATTATAAATTTTGTTTCCCATTATTATGATATACTTAGTTTTAAATATATAACAATTTTAAAATAAACGTTATTCTGCTTAAATTTTTTTGCTAATACGAGATTTGATCAGAGAATAAATCATTGAAAATACTAATATATATTATTATAAGCATGAATTTTTGTTATGTTTTTGCAGATATTTATTTTTTATCTGACAATAATAAAATTATTGGGGAGAACTTAAAATATATTATCCCTAAACATAATACACACTCTTTAGAATATTTCGCTGAAAAATTTAAAATAGGTTTACGTAATATATTAGCTGCTAATCCTACTATTGATTTATATTTACCAGACCCAGGACAATCAATTCTTATTCCTAAAAAACTTATTTTACCAAATACTCTTCACACAGGAATTATTATAAATAGTGCTGAAATGAGATTATATTACTATACCAATATGAAAAATAATAATATTGTTATGGTGTTCCCTATATCTATTGGTACTATTGATCATGAAACCCCATCGAAATGGATAACGTCAGTAAAATGTAAAAAAAAAACCCTATCTGGATACCAACTCAAAATATGCGTGATGAATACATAAAGCATGCTGAAATATTGCCAACAATGGTTTTATCTGGTCCTAATAATCCTCTTGGATCTTACGCTCTATATTTAGGAAATAGTTATGCAATACACGGATCAAACACAAATCTTGGAATTGGATTAAGAGTAACAAGAGGATGTATCAGACTGAGAATAGAAGATATAAAAACCCTATATACTCTAGTTCCAATTGGAACTAGAGTAGAATTTATAAACGAACCAGTAAAAACGGCTATTGATTCAAATGGAATTCAATATTTAGAAATACATACTCCTTTGTTTACTAAAAAAACCAGCAATAAAACAAATAATATAATAAATACACATAACTTAAAATCATATACATATTCACTAATAAATCAAAATTCTAAAAACATCAATTTTTCAAAAGTTAATCAAATTACAGAAGAACGCTTAGGAGTGCCAATTGTTATCACCCAATAACTATTAAATAATAATGTCTGAGTTTCTTTACAATTTACAATAATAATTTATTAAATTGTAACTTCTTCCTTTAAAACTTAATAATCAATTATTAAGAATAATATAAAATAAAACATATTTAATATATATTAATAAGTTCATATAAGATTATATCTATAATACCCGGGACGAGATTTGAACTCGTACAGCACAAAGCCGAGGGATTTTAAGTCCCTTGTGTCTACCTATTCCACCACCCGGGCGTTATTCATTAAAATAAATATAATACATACTAACTCTAATTAGTACATTAAATAATCATTCACAAAACAGGCGCGTCTCGGACTTGAACCGAGCTAAACGGATTTGCAGTCCGCTACATCACCACTCTGTCAACGCGCCTTAATGACTATAAATAGTTATAACTCAAAAAACTTTATCAATTTTTATTAATATTTTTTTATTTAAAATTCTAAATATCAAAAAATAATTAATAATACTTAAATTAAAATTATAATTTCATAATCATACTACACGCAATATATAAATAATAACACATTGACCACAATGTCAATAACACTGCAATATATAAAGCTATTATTCCTATTATCACCGTCCATTCATTAAATCTACATAATAACGCAAGTAATGAAGACATTTGTATAAAAGTTTTTATTTTACTTAACCAATAAACAGAAAGATCTTGAAAATTATAAATTTTAGCTATCCACTCTCGTAATGCTGAAATAATAATTTCTCTAATAATCATAGTAGATATAGGCAAAGTTATCCACCATACATGAAAATATTCAGATACCAAAATGCATGCCGTAACAATCATAATTTTATCCGCTACCGGATCTAAAAATTTACCAAATTTACTAGTTTGTTTCCATCGTCTCGCTAAAAATCCATCAAACCAATCTGTAACAGCAGCAATAAAAAATATAATAGCACAAAGCATTGGTCCCCAATATACTGGCAAATAAAATACTATTGTAAAACATGGTACCATAATTAATCTTAACAACGTTAAAAACATTGGCACATTAGAAAATTTACAATATTTTAAAATATCATATATAATAAACATTAATTTTCTATATTTATAATATTTGATTATAAATAAACTAATAGTTATTATACATAATTTTAAAATACTCAAAACCTTTTATTTGGGAACTCAGAAGAATTGTTTTATATATTTTATTCACTTCAGTTTACTAATAAAATATGGGTCGTTAGCTTAACTGGTAGAGCAGTTGACTCTTAATCAATTGGTTATAGGTTCGAATCCTATACGACCCAATGAGAATTTTCAGTTAATTTAAAATATAACACATAGTATAAAACATTATAATACATCTATTCATAAAAGATTCATTTTTGGAGGAGTAGAGATTCGAACTCTAGAATGTTATACACATTACCGGTTTTCAAGACCAGCACCTTCATCCACTCGGCCACTCCTCCAAAAATGAATCTTTTATGAATAGATGTATTTCAGAATTTAAATTTTTATAAAATACAAAAATATATATTATAATGTATACATTGTATCATGAACTATATTATAATAATAATTATTTAAAATCATTTCAATTGTTTTTTTATTTAACAATTTATTTATGAAAAAAAACCAACTCAATATTAATACCGATCTAGAAGGATATTTAACAAATTTTGAAGATTGGAACATAACAGTAGCTACTAAATTGGCTGATTCAGAAAAAATTACACTACACAAAATACATTGGGAAATCATTCATTTTGTACGAATGTTTTATAAGGAATACAAAATGTTACCAAAAATTCAAACAATTATTAATATAATAACATTAAAATACGGCCAAAAAAAAGGAAATAGTAGATACTTAATTCAATTATTTCCCAAAAAATCTGTTATTCAACAAATTTCAAAAATTTCTGGTCTTCCAAAACCTAAAAAATGTTTATAATACTATCAATGTAATACTTTCTAATTTTTTCTTTAATCTATAAAAATTATAATTATAAAGAATTTATCTATTCATTAACTCTTGATTTTACAATAATTATCCCATATTTATAATAATTATATGATTAGTAATATCGGAGTATGTTACAATGGTTTTTAGTAAATTCGGAATAGGACAACAAGTTCGACATAAACTATTAGGATATTTAGGAGTAATAATAGATGTAGATCCAGAATATTCTTTAGAAAAACCAACTTTAGATGAAATTACTGGAGATGATTCTTTAAGAAAATTCCCATGGTATCATGTAGTCATGGAAGATGAAGATGGTAAACCCATTCATACTTATTTATCAGAAGTTCAACTAAGTTATGAAGATACTCCTATACATCCAGAACAATCTACCTTAGATGATCTTTCTGAATCTATTAGACTACAATTAAAATCTCCCCGATTAAGAAATTAATTTTATATCTTTACAAATATTTAATAAATCATATAAAACAATTTTCGTATTATACACTTAATTTTATTCGATTAAATTTAATATCTTAACTATTATTGTTTATAAAGCACTATTTAATTTTAAAAAATAATATTTATCACAAATAATAAAAATATATATAGTTTTATATAAAAATATTCATTAATTTATAATCATTCAAAATAATATAAGAACTATTTTATTTAAAATCATTAAAAATGAAAAACAATTTAAATGCCATATTCAATAGGACAAATGTTTATATGTTAAATAAACGTAAATTTTATACAAAAGAAGATTTATTAAATTCAAGTCAAGGCAAGCTATTCGGAAATAAAGGACCAGTATTACCTGCTCCTAATATGCTAATGTTAGATCGAATAACAAAAATGACTACAAATGGAGGAAATTATAATAAAGGTTTTGTATCAGCAGAATTAGATATTCGATCAGACATGTGGTTTTTTAATTGTCATTTCATTAATGATCCTGTTATGCCAGGATGTTTAGGATTAGATGCAATGTGGCAATTAGTAGGATTCTATTTAGGTTGGATGGGAGGAGAAGGTAAAGGACGTGCTTTAGGAGTAAAAGAAGTAAAATTTACTGGACAAATTTTACCAACATCAAAAAAAGTTACCTACTTTATTCATTTCCGAAAAATTATCAATAGAACATTAATTATGGGAATGGCAGATGGAGAAGTTTTATGTGACAAAAAAATAATTTACACTGCAACTGATTTAAAAGTTGGATTATTCAAAAACATTGCAACTTTTAGTACATAACACTCAATATTTTGCATATAAAATAATCATTGAATTATTTTATATGCAATTTTTATAACAAAAAATTAATAATATTATTTTTTAAACTATATAATTTTATATCACATCTTAGTAAGATAGTTATAATACCAAATACATAGGAATTCTTATGAAAAAAACATCTATTTCAAATATATTACAACAACTTGTTCCAGAAAATACTAAAATTACTGTATGTGGTTGGATTCGAACTCAACGACATTCTAAATCTAAAATTTCTTTTCTTAACTTGAATGACGGATCTTGTTTAGACACTTTACAAGTAATTGCTGGAGAAAACTTACATAATTATAAAAAAGAAATATTACATTTAACTAGTGGCTGTTCTATAATGGTTTGTGGTAAAATAGTAAAATCTATTGGCAATAAACAAAATATAGAGCTTATTGCCTCACATATAGCAGTATTAGGATGGATAGATCAACCTGATACTTATCCCATCGCACCTAAAAAACACTCTATGCAACATTTAAGGAATTTTGCGCATTTAAGAGCAAGAACACACATTTTTGGATCTATTACACGTATTAGACATATTTTATTTCAATCTATTCATAATTTTATGCATAAAAAAGAATTTTTATGGATACCTACTCCAATAATTACTTCATTAGATACAGAAGGAAATAGTAGAATGTTTTGTGTTTCAGAGGCCTTAGATGATGAAAAAAAACCTAATCATTCTTCTGCTTCAAATAAAAATTTGAAACAATTTTTTTTTGGAAAAAAAGCCTTTTTGACAGTATCTGGTCAATTAAATATAGAAACTCATGCTTGTGCATTGTCTAAAGTTTATACTTTTGGACCAACATTTCGAGCAGAACATTCCGATACTAATCGACATTTATCAGAATTTTGGATGTTAGAGCCAGAAATTGCTTTTTCAAATCTAAATGATATCATTGAATTAGCACAATCTTTTTTAATAAATATCATTAAAATTATTTTAGAAAAATGTATTGCCGATATAACATATTGCTCATATCATTCAAAATATAATCTTATTGAACGATTAGAAAATTTTCTAAATAGTAAAATTGCTTATATAGAATATACAGATGCAATAAATTTATTAAATAAATGTAGTAATAAAAATTTCAAAAATACAATATACTGGGGAGCTGATTTATCTTCTGAACATGAAAAATATTTATCAGAAGAATATTTTAAATCTCCTATCATTATAGTAAATTACCCAAAAAATATAAAAGCTTTTTATATGCGTTTGAATGATGATAATAAAACTGTCGCATCTATGGATATATTAATTCCTGGGATTGGAGAGATTATTGGAGGTTCTCAAAGAGAAGAGCGATTAACAATATTGGACGAGCGATTATTAGAAAATAATCTTTCAAAACAAAATTATTGGTGGTATCGAGACTTAAGACGATATGGAACAGTGCCTCATGCAGGATTTGGATTAGGTTTTGAAAGATTATTGGCATATATTACAGGAATAAAAAATATAAAAGACACTATTCCCTTTCCTAGAGTTTTTAAAAATATTAAATTTTGATATATATTAAAATTAATAATTGTTATTTATAATAAGTTTTGATATAATTTAAGACATTAATATTATTATCACATTGGATATAGCGATTATGTTTGAATCAATGTTAATGGCGCCTTCTGATCCTATTCTTGGTTTATCTCAAATCTTTTCTAATGACCTTAGAAAAGAAAAGATTAATTTAGGTATTGGGGTATACGTTAACAAAATTAGTGCAGCTCCGGTTCTAGAAAGCGTTAAACATGCTGAAAGTTTCTTATTAAAAAAAGAAATTAGCAAAAATTATTTGAACATTGAAGGTATGCATTCATTCATAAATGCAACTCAATCGTTATTATTCGGACAAGATGAATCTATCATATCAAAACAGCGTATAAGGACTGTTCAAGCCCCAGGGGGAACTGGAGCTCTAAGAATAATTGCTGAATGTATTGCTAACAATCGTAATGCTTATTCTAAAAAAAAACAACGCATATGGATTAGCGATCCCAGTTGGATAAATCATAAAAATATTTTTCATGCATCAGGGCTAGAAATTCATTCTTACCCATATTATAATCAATCAAAACATTCACTTGATTTTGAAAAATTAATAAATACATTAAATTTTTCAGTAAAAGCCTCAGATATAGTTTTGTTGCACTGTTGCTGTCATAATCCAACAGGTATTGATCCAACAATAGAACAATGGAAAATTTTATCCGAAAATTCTGAAAAAAATGGATGGATACCTTTATTTGACTTAGCTTATCAAGGTTTTGATTCTGGTCTAGAATCTGATTTAACAGGACTACACCTTTTTTGTAAAAGAAATCCAGAATTAATAATATGTAATTCTTATTCTAAAAATTTTGGTTTATACAACGAACGTATAGGAGCATGTACTATAATAGCACAAAATAGTAACCATGCTGAACGCACACTTAGTCAGTTAAAATCTACTATTAGAGCTAATTATTCTAATCCCCCTGCTCATGGAGCAGCTATCGTTTCTGCCATATTAACGAACCCATCGTTATTACATATATGGAAAAATGAACTAAAATGTATGAGAGAATATATTAAAAGCATGCGTTTTTTACTTTTAAAAAATTTAAATAATTACAAAAATTATAAAAAACAAAATTTTGATTTTATTAAAAACCAAAAAGGCATGTTTGCTTACATGGGATTTAACTCAGATCAAGTAATTAAATTACGCGAACAATCAGGAATTTATCTAGTAGATTCTGGTAGAATAAATTTAGCAGGAGTATCAACAGATAACATCACACATATATGTGAATCCATATATAAAATTTTTTAACACACCCAAAATCCAAAACAAATATATAATACTGTTGGGTTTCTTTTTATTTTATTAAATAAAATAATATAACAAATAAAATAGCACTATTAACCTAAATTAAATCATTTACCTTCTTAACTCTTTTCATTTTTTCCTTATACTCATTCTATTTACTTATGTTAAAAAAACATTATTTTTACGCTCATATCCAATAGTAGAAATGGGACCATGACCTGGTAAAAAAGTAACATCATCCTCTAAAACAAGTAATTTATTTTTAATTGATTCGATCAAAGTAAGATAACTACCTCCTGGTAAATCCGATCTTCCAACATTTTTTTTAAATAAAACATCCCCCATGATTATAAATTTACACAATTCATTCCAAAAAACTACATGACCTGGAGAATGACCTGGACAATGTAAAACTTTAAAAACCTCATAACCTACTTGTATTATATCTCCATCTTCTAACCAAAAATCAGGATGAACTGAAAAATTATAAGCTTTATCAATTTTTAAAATTTGACATTGCAATCCTAAATCATTCATTAAAAACTCATCATCTTTATGTGGGCCAAAGATTGGAACATTATAATATTTTTTCAAATCTATAGCACCGCCAACATGATCAATATGACCATGAGTTAATACAATTTTACTAATATTAACATTCAAATAATCTATTTCTTTCAATAACTTTTCCTTTTCTCCACCAGGATCCACTACAATTGCATCATTGGATTTTTCACACCAAACTACTGAACAATTTTGATGAAAAGAAGTAACTGGTATAATATGATATTTCATCTTAACCCTTTTAAAGTAGTAAAAATAAAAGAAAAAATACTAAACAACTCAACAAACCTTATATTAATAACAAAAATTAAAAAATAATTTTTATATATACTGTCATACTGTGCTATACATCATCTGTATTAGAAACAATATTGAATCCTCCATCAACATATACAATCTCTCCAGTAATACCAGAAGATAAATTAGAACATAAAAAAGCAGCAACATTCCCCACTTCTTCAACTGTAACATTACGACGAATCGGAGAACATCGTTCATAATAAGATAACATTTTTCTAAAATTTAAAATACCAGAAGATGCTAACGTTCTGACAGGACCAGAAGAGATAGCATTAACGCGAATACCATCTGGACCCATTGCTTCTGCCATATACCTAACATTTGATTCTAAAGATGCTTTAGCTAACCCCATTACATTATAATTCGGTACAACCCTATTAGATCCTAAATAAGTCAAACTTAATAAAGATGAATTTCTTCGCAACATTCTTCTACATGCTTTTGCTATTCCAACAAAACTATAAGAACTAACTACATGTGATATTTCAAAACCTGCACGAGTAACATTATCAACATAATCTCCTCTCAATTGTTCAGTAGGAGCAAAAGCAATAGAATGCACAAAACCATCAAATTTATCCCATTTTTTTTCTAATTCAATAAATAAATGCTCAATAGCACTATCAGAAGAAACATCACAAGGCAAAATTATTTTATCTAACGAATAAAGTTTAGTAATTTCTTGAACTCTTAATTTTAATTTATCAGTATGATAAGTAAATGCTAATTCCGCTCCTTCTCTATATAAAGCTTTAGCTATACCACAAGCTATTGATTTGTTATTAGCTACTCCAGTTATTAAAATACGCTTATTCTTTAATAATGCCATCTTTGTGGTAACCCATTATTCTTAATTACATAAATACAATTAACACAATTAATTCTATATCATACGTTCATAATATAAATTATCTAATACTTACTATAATTCATTAATAATCACATGAATCATTTAACACATATTCTTAAAATAAATTCCATCATTTTAATTTTTAATCCTTCTATAATCCGAAATATTTCTCTTTTTAAAAAATTATTAAAAATACATTACATAATACGTTACCTTTATGATTTTTCACAAATGTTAAATTAACATACTATAATTATAACCATGAAAAAATAAAATAATCAATAAAACTTCCATAACAAATGAAAATTAAATAAATCATGTTATTATAAATAATGTATTAAACTTCATTACTCTATCATTAAACTTAACATTAATAATTCAAAAACTTTTATAAAAAATTTTTAAAAATATAAATAAAAATTGTATATAAATATGTAATTGAATTTAATTAACTAAATAATGTAATTAACTAAATTAATACGTAATGAATACTAATAATAACAATAAACTATATAACAACCAAATGTTTTAACTAAAAAAATACAATGATTAAACAACTATTAATATAAAAACATATATATTAAATCTTCAATATTTAAAAAACAGTAGCCTGTATTAATAATATCCTGATACAAACAAATAAATATAAATAATTATAAAAATTTATAGGAGATTACAATAATGCGACTTAAACAAGTAGGAAAAGCAAAATTACCAACACTATGGGGCAATTTTTTAATTGTTGGCTTTGAAGACCACTGTACTAGACAAAATCATATAGCTTTAATATATGGAAACACATCAGGTCCAGAACCAGTCTTAACACGAGTGCATTCTGAATGTTTAACAGGAGATGTTTTATTTAGTTCTCGATGTGATTGTGGTTTTCAATTAAATACTGCTCTACATTATATTACGACAGAAGGTCGAGGCATTCTTATTTATCATCGTCAAGAAGGGCGTAATATTGGCTTATTAAATAAAATTCGAGCCTATTCTTTACAAGATAATGGAGCAGATACTGTAGAAGCAAATCAATATCTCGGATTTCACGCAGACGAAAGAGATTTTACTATATGTGCAGATATATTAAAATTACTAAATATACATACGATACGTCTATTAACTAACAATCCCCAAAAAATTACAGTATTAAACAATTCTAATATCAATATTGTTGAAAGAATTCCTCTAATAGTTGGAAGAAATTCAAAAAATTCTAAATACTTAGATACTAAAAAATCTAAATTAGGGCACTTACTTAATATTTACCATAAATAACAACATATAATTATGTTGCACATTTAATATAAAATACAAAATTAATTTAATAATTAAATTTAAATATCTACTCTTACAAAAACCAATATTTTATAAATTAAAAATCTATAATATAAGTATAGCTTTAATAAAACTCATTACTACTCCATGATAAATATCTGCATTACCAACAATAATTCGTCATTCTTTTTTTAAAACATACCTGAAAATTATATTCATACATATTGCCACGACAACTGCTATTATTAAGAATAATCACTATCAAACTCGGCTACTTTATATATTACAATGTATGATCCTGTTATTTATAAGACAATGATCATAGTTATAATAAAAATTTATCAATCAAAATAACTACTATCGATAACAATACACTTCATACATAAATCTTTAACAAAATATAAACTTAATATAAAAATACTATAAACTTATTTAACACATAAAAAATATATAGTTACATTTGCTGTATTTCTATAATCTATCTATAAATTAAATTAATAATAGTTACAATGTAATATACGGATCCTAATATACTAAAAATTTTATAAATTTTTATATACTTGAAGTATTCATATTAAATGAATAAACATCATTCAAAAAATTAATATTTTATATATTTAAATGAACTTTAACAAGAATCAAATAAATTTATATTTATAAAAATTTCAATTTATTTGACAATAACTTTATCTTTAATTTTTAAATTATTGAAGATTTGACTTTTTGTGAAAAACCTAGTATTAATATGAATTTAATATTATAAATTGTTATATTAGCTATTTAAAATCAAACATTTAATTTCATACACATATTAAATGGATAAATATTATTAATTAACATAATCCTATTTTAATTAAAATATTTAAGGAAATATAAATAATGGGATACATAAGACAACGAATAGAAAACTTCAAAATTCAAGTTCCTTATCATCCAAATCCTACAATAGTTTTTCACCAATTATGTAGAAATCGACATTCAACATTATTATTAGAATCATCAGAAATTAAAAAACAACATAATATTGAAAGTATGATGATCATTGATAGTGCTCTAAGAATTTCTGCTTATGATACTAATGTGACAATATGTGCTTTTACTCAAAATGGTGCTAACTTATTAGCTATACTAGCTCGAGCTTTACCTAATGCTGTCAAAATTATAAAAACATATAGTAAAATACAATTGAAATTTCCTATTATACAAAATAATTTAGATGAAGATAGTCAACTTAAATCAATTTCTATTTTTGACGGATTACGAACATTATTGAAAATAATGCAATCACCTGCAGATGATCCAAAATCTATATTTTTAGGAGGTTTATTTTCTTATGATTTAATATCTTGTTTCGAGCCAATTCCTAAATTACATAATTATCCTGAATGCCCAGATTATTGTTTTTATTTATCTGAAACACTATTAATTTTCGATCATCAAAAACATATTGCTGAATTAAATGGAACACTATTTACACCAGACACTCTAGAAAAAAATAGATTATACAATAGAATGAATGAGCTTAAAAAACAAATAAACCATACTCCATGTTCTATTCCTTATACAACCGTACAAAATATGAAATTAAGTTGTAATCAAAATGATACATCATATAAAAAGATCATACATAAAATACAAAATTTTATACGTCAAGGAGAAATTCTTCAAGCTGTTCCATCAAGATGTTTTTTTCTTCCATGTCCTTCTCCATTAGCAGCATATCATGCTTTAAAGATCAATAACCCTAGTCCCTATATGTTTTTCATGCAAGACAAAATATTTACTTTATTTGGAGCTTCACCGGAAAGTTCATTAAAATATGATTCTAACACTAGAAAAATTGAAATTTATCCCATAGCTGGAACTAGAGCTCGCGTATATCGTGATGATGGCTCGTTGGACATAGATGCAGATAATCGCGTCGAACTTGAAATGCGATTAAATCAAAAAGAATTATCAGAACATTTAATGTTAGTAGATCTAGCAAGAAACGATTTAGCTCGAGTATGTAAAACAGGTAGTCGTTATATATCTGATTTACTTAAAGTAGATCGTTATTCTTACGTTATGCATTTAGTATCTAAAGTAGTAGGAGAATTAAGTCATGATTTAGATATACTTCATGCTTATAGGGCATGCATGAATATGGGCACTTTAACAGGAGCTCCAAAAATTAAAGCAATGCAAATTATTTATGAAGTAGAAAAAAAACGCAGAAATACATATGGAGGAGCTATAGGTTATTTGACAGGAACAGGAAGTTTGGATACGTGTATTATTATTCGATCTGCTTATGTTGTGAACAATGTAGCAACTATACAAGCTGGAGCAGGAATTGTAATAGATTCTATACCACAATCTGAAGCGGATGAGAGTCGAAATAAAGCAAAAGCTGTACTACAAGCAATTTTAATAGCACATAATTCCAAGGAAATATTTTAATAATGGTGAATATAATACTATTAGATAATATCGATTCATTTACATATAATTTAGTAGATCAATTACGCAGTAAAAATCATCAAGTACTAATATACTCTAATCGATTGTCAGATTCAGCAATTATAAATGTTGTCAATAACGTAGATAACCCCATTTTAATATTATCCCCTGGCCCTGGATCTCCACAAAATTCTGGTTGTATGATGAACTTAATAAAAAAACTACGAGGGCATATTCCGATCATAGGAATATGTTTAGGATACCAGGCATTAATACAATCTTATGGAGGATACATATCACAATCATCAGAAATTTTCCACGGGAGATCTTCTTTAGTGTATCACGATGAACTAGCTATGTTCACTAATATTCCCAATCCACTATTAGTAGCTAGATATCACTCATTAATAGGAATTAACATTCCTATTAACTTAAAAATTAATGCTTATTATAAAAATCATATAGCTATGGCTATTCGCAATGATTTTGACCGAATCTGCGGATTTCAATTTCATCCGGAATCTGTGTTAACTACATATGGAACACAATTAATACACCAAACTATTATATGGGCTAATAATTTAACTAATATAAAAGAATAAATATATTATTATGAAAGATATCCTCAAAACATTATGCCAAGGCAATAATCTTACTCAAGCACAGAGTGAAAAATTATTTTATGATATTATAAATAAACAACTATCTTCAATAGAAATTTCAGAAGCTCTTATTAATATGCAAAGACGTGGAGAAACTATTGAAGAAATTTTAGGAGCAACAAAAGTATTATTATCTCACTCTAAACCTTTTCCAAAAGTCAACAAATTATTTGCAGATATTTCAGGTACAGGAGGAGATAATAAAAATACTATTAATATTTCTACAGCCAGTGCAATAGTTGCTTCAACCTGTGGCATTAATATCATTAAACATGGTAATTATAATGCGTCTAGCTCAACTGGTGGCTCAATAAATCTACTAAATCAATGTAACATCTATACAGATATAGATATTAATCAATCAATTAAAAATTTTAACAAATTAGGAATATGTTTCTTATGCGCTTCTCAGTATTATAAAATATTTCAAGACGTAAGTCATATAAGAAAACAACTAAAAATTCCTACTTTATTTAATATAATAGGACCATTAATTAATCCAGCCAAACCTCCAATAACTTTAGTTGGAGTATATAAACGGGAATTATTATTTCCAATAATTCAAGTATTAAAATTGTTAAATTATCATCAAGCGATGGTGGTACATTGTGATGGCATAGACGAAGTAGGATTACATAATCATACAAATGTATTTGAATTACATAACGGAGTAATCACAAATTATATATTAACTCCATCAGATTTTGGATTAAATAAATATCCTTTAGAAGAATTATATTCACATTCACAACATGAATCATATACAAGTATAATAAATGTATTAAAAGGCAAAGGAAAACCATCTCATACTGCTGTGATAGCAGCTAATGTAGCAGTATTATTAAAATTATTTGGATATCATGACTTACGTTCTAATATATCAAATGCATTAGATAAAATCCATACTGGAATTCCTTATAAAAAATTATTATCTCTTTCTTCGTCGCTTACATAAACAAAATTAACAATACACATAATGAAAATATGTCACATACAATTCTGAACCAAATCATATCATATAAAAAAAAATGGATTTTGAATCAAGAGCGTTGTATACCTATTAACATCTTAAAGTCCAAAATACAAATTAGCTCAAGAAACTTTTACAAAACATTATTACATAACAAAAATCAAACAATTTTTATATTAGAATATAAAATTGCTTCTCCATCAAAAAATGTTATTTGTAATCATCCTGACCCTATTCAAATTATTCATGTTTATAAAAAATACGCTTCAATTATTTCTGTAGTCACTGACGAAAAATTTTTTCACGGAAACTTTAATACTTTAACTCAAATAAGTAATATGGTGACGCAGCCTATATTATGCAAAGACTTCTTTATTTCAGAATGGCAAATTTATTACGCACGTTTACATAAAGCAAATGCAATTTTATTAATATTATCCATTATAGATGACGATACTTATTATAAACTTTCTTCCATTGCACATTCACTAAAGATGGGTGTCCTCACAGAAATAACAAATAAAAATGAATTAAAAAGAGCTATAAATTTAAATGCTAAAGTTATTGGAATAAACAATCGTAATTTACATGATTTATCTATTGATTTAAATCGTACTATTAATTTAAGTGTCAATATCCCTAACTCAATCATAAAAATTAGTGAATCTGGTATCACTACTCATTATCATATAAAAAAACTTAGACGCTATGTACATGGATTTTTAATTGGAACAACCTTAATGTCATCTTCAGATCACTTAAATACAGCAACTAAAAAATTGATATTAGGAGAAAATAAAATATGCGGACTTACTCAAATTGAAGATGCAAACATTTCTTATAAATCAGGCGCTATATATGGAGGACTTATTTTTGTTGATCATTCCCCGCGTTACATAAACGTACACATTGCTCAAAGCATCGTATCCACAATACCACATTTATGTTATGTTGGTGTTTTTTGTAACGATACTATACAAAACATCATAAATATAGTTAAAATATTAAATTTGTATGCTGTGCAATTACACGGTACAGAAAATCAAAATTATATTAAAGAATTACGTATAAAATTACCACCTACTTGTCATATATGGAAAAGTATTAACATGAATAATCAACCATTATTTATACCTACTTTAATGTATATAGATCGCTATCTTTTAGATAGCGAAAAAGGAGGAAGTGGTAAAACTTTTAACTGGACAAATCTATCAACAACAAAAATACAATTAAATAAATCAATTTTAGCAGGAGGTTTAACAGTACATAATTGTTCAAAAGCATCTAAAATAGGTTGCTTAGGTTTAGACTTTAATTCAGGAGTAGAAATAAAACCTGGTGTTAAAAATCACCAAGCAATTTCAAAAATATTTCACATATTACGCACATATTAAATAAATTTATATTAAATAGGTATTATATATCAATATGACACAAAAAAAATTAAATTCTTATTTCGGAGAATTCGGAGGCATGTATGTACCTCAAGTTTTAATGCCAACATTAATAGAACTAGAAAAAGAATTTATATCTGCTCAAAGTAGTCCAATCTTTCAACAAGAACTCAAAGAACTATTAAACAATTACGCTGGACGACCTACTCCCTTAACTTTATGTCGAAATTTAACATCTGGAACTCATAGTAAATTATATTTAAAACGTGAAGATTTATTACATGGAGGATCTCATAAAACAAATCAAGTATTAGGACAAGCACTATTAGCAAAACGCATGAAAAAAACTGACATTATTGCTGAAACTGGAGCAGGTCAACATGGAGTAGCTGTTTCTATTGCTGCAGCTCTTTTAAAATTAAAATGTCGTATTTACATGGGACAAAAAGATATAAATCGACAAAAATCTAATGTATTACGCATGAAACTCCTGGGAACTCAAGTTATCCCTGTATATCATGGTTCTGCTACATTGAAAGACGCATGCAATGAAGCAATACGAGAATGGTCAAGTACTTATCAATATACTCATTATATGCTAGGAACAGTGGCAGGTCCTCACCCCTTTCCTACTATTGTAAAGGAATTTCAACAAATTATTGGAATAGAAACATATCAACAAATACAAGATTATGAACAAAAATTACCAGATTCCATTATTGCTTGTATAGGAGGCGGATCAAATGCTATTGGGATATTTTCTAAATTTATTAATATCCCATCAGTTCAATTATTAGGAGTGGAAGCTGGAGGATTAGGACTGAATACAGAATATCACGGAGCAGCTTTACAATGTGGAGATATAGGAATTTATTTTGGAATGAAATCTCCTATTTTACAATCCTCAGAAGGTCAAATAAAAAACTCTTATTCTATTGCCGCAGGATTAGACTTTCCTTCTGTTGGACCAGAGCATGCTTATTTAAAAAAAATCAATAGAGTGAAATACGTCTCCGTATCTGATCAAGAAGCTATACACGCATTCCAACAATTATCTATGCATGAAGGTATAATACCTGCCCTAGAATCTGCTCATGCTTTAGCATATGCATTAAAAATCATCAAAAAACAGCCACATAAAAAACAAATTTTAATAGTTAATTTGTCTGGTCGCGGAGACAAAGATATTATGACAGTACATAATAAACTAAATAATGAAGAGATATATTCATGAATCGTTATCAAGAATTATTCACCCACTTACATCAACAAAAACTTGGAGCTTTCGTCCCATTCGTTACTATAGGAGATCCTAATCCTACTTTTTTTATGAATATTATAGATATATTAATAGCATCTGGAGCTGATGCCTTAGAATTAGGAATACCATTTTCTGATCCCTTAGCAGACGGAGCAGCAATACAAAAAAGTATGAATCGAGCTTTTAAATCAGGAATAAATTTTAAAATTTGTTTAAAATTAATAAATGATATCAGAATTAAATATCCACAATTACCCATTGGTCTATTAATTTATGCTAATTTAATCATTAAAAATGGAATTAATGATTTTTACTACAATTGTTCAAAAATTGGTATAGATTCTATATTAATTCCAGATCTTCCTATGGAAGAAAGTTTTTTGTTTTACAAAGCTTCTATATGTTATAAAATAGCACATATTTTTATTTGTCCTCCCAATGCTAACTTAAATTTAATAAAAAAAATTACTAATAAAGGAAAAGGATATATTTATTTATTATCTAGACCAGGAATAACCGGTATCGATAATACTAAATTTAATACAACTATATTAAATATGTTAATTAAAAATATAAAACAACAAAAACAATCCTTACCAATATTACAAGGTTTTGGTATACATACTCCTAATCAAGCCTATGAATCACTATTACTAGGGACTTCTGGAGTTATTTTAGGCTCTGCAATCGCAGACATTATTGAAAATAACTGCCTTAATCTTGATTTATTATTAGAACAGCTACAACAATTCACTCATCTAATAAAAACTTCTATGAAGATTATAAAATAATTTAATCTGATAAATATATTAATGAACCTATTATTAGGCAACATATAGCTAATCGTTTATGTCCCAAAAAACAATTTCTTCAACACACTTTAATTTTTAAATATAATGAATATACATACATTACATTTATACATATTTAATACCATTCTATAAAATAATATAAATTATTTGAAAATTAAAACTCATATAAATTATGAGATTAATTTTGATGATACATGATAATTTTATAATTTAATTTTATGAAATACATTTATTTATCATTACCATAGCTACTTTTGTTTATTTTTAATTATCTGCACTGAATTTAAAGAAAATTTAAAAATAATAGTTAAATCTTTTTTTGGTTTTTTTATTTCATATACCCAACGATACATAGCAATTTTAATACTTTTTTCAAATACTCCAGGAGGTACAGCAGATAATATACGTATTTTTTTAACTCTTCCCCTTGTATCTATATCATACATAACTATTACACTTCCCTCTATTCCTAATATTTTTGCATTCTGAGGATATTCAGGATATATACATCTCATAGGAGAAAAATAGGATTTAGATGATGCTTTACCAATACTATTAGTATTAAGATTACTAATATCACATTTCTTCAAACAAGAATTACTATCATTATATATTTTGTTATCATTTTTTTTATTCATATAAACATCATTTTCTATATCATTTATTGGCTCTTTAAGATTTTCTAATATTCTATTTGATAAAGAAGATGGTACTGTAGGTTCTATATGTTGTTTAAGAACAGACAGTGATTCAGATGTTTCCAGTAACTTTTTATCAGTCTGTAATGTTTTATTTGTTATAATATTATTAGCAGAAGATAATATTGTAGTTGTCATGTAGTGACGTTTTTTATGAAAGTCATCACACTCTATTGGATCAAAATATATATGATAAAACATAATTATAATTATAAAAAAAACATGTAAACTACACGATAACACAATAGAAAAAATTGCAGGAATAGTTATTTTCAATAAAATACCTTACTTTTCACATAATCACAATAACACAATGAATTGATAAAAATTAATTCATAATATATTCCTTAATATTTAATTACATGTATTATTACATTTACCAGTATAAAAATATAATTTTTATTAAATATACATTTAAATTTTAAATAAAAATATAAATAAAAAATATACATTTAATTAAAAATCCGCATACAGTACCACTAAATATAATTAATTAACAATTCAAATTAATTATTAAATGGAGTTAACAATAAATATAACATTAATGATTTACAATATTTTTAATTATACTTTAATACTTGGATATTGGGGATTAACTATCCTAGTGACTATTAGAGTCTTATTAAAACGTCGAGCTGTGCCATCATTTATGGCTTGGTTATTAATAATCTATACTTTACCTTTAATTGGAATTATCATGTATTTACTATTTGGAGAGCCTAATATCGGTAGAAAACGATTACACAGAAGTAAAATAGCATGGTCATCCAGTATCTTTCATATAAAAAAACTTAAAAAATATTACAAAGAGATATTTTACAGCCAAAATAGCGATATCGCTTCTTCTTTATTCAAATTATGTAAACATCGACAAGGCATAGGAGCTTTACAAGGCAATCAAATACGATTATTTAAAAAAATTGATGATACTTTAATATCTTTAATTCAGGATATTGAATTAGCTCAACATAGAATTGATATGGTATTTTATATTTGGGAGCCCGGTGGATTAGTAGATTACATTTCCAGTAAATTAATCATAGCTGCTCAAAGAGGTATCCAATGTCGTTTAATTTTAGATTCTGCCGGTTGTATAAAATTTTTTAAAAGCTCATATCCTAAAATATTACAACAAGCTGGAATAAATATCGTAGAAGCATTACACATTAGTTTGCTACGAATATTTTGGCGTCGAATGGATCTAAGACAACATCGTAAAATGATATTAATTGATAATCATATTGCATATACAGGAAGTATGAATATGGTAGATCCTAACTTATTTAAACAAAATGTTGGTGTTGGACAATGGATTGATATTATGATTCGTATAGATGGACCTGCAACCTCAGCTATGGGAATAATTTTTGCATTTGACTGGGAAATGGAAACAGGAGAACATATTATGCCACATCTAATAACTCCAACTCACTTAACAAAGAAGCAAACACCTATATCTACCGACCTATTATCAAAAAATAAACACACAATTCAAATTATACCATCCGGTCCAGGATTTCCAGAAGGAATAATTCACCAAGTATTAATTACTTCATTATATAAAGCACAAAAACAACTGATTATCACAACACCATATCTGATCCCTAGCGATGATTTATTATACGCTCTTTGTACAGCTGCACAAAGATCAGTAGAAGTTCATATTATTATTCCAAAGAATAACGATTCTATATTAGTAAACTGGGCTAGCCGAGCTTTCTTCAGTGAATTACTAGATGCAGGCGTTTTTATTCATCAATTTCAAACAGGATTATTACATGTAAAAAGTATATTAATTGATCAACAAATTAGTTTAGTAGGGACTGTAAACTTAGATATACGTAGTTTATGGCTAAATTTTGAAATTACTTTATTAATTGACAGTAAATCTTTTAGCAACGATTTAAAAAAAATACAACAAGATTATATTGCTCATTCCAAATTAATTGACCCTAAAGTATGGGCTAATCGACCATACTGGAAAAGAATCATCGAACGTTTATTTTATCTTTTTAGTCCATTACTATAATTATAATACTTAAAAACATTTAAAATAAAATTCAATTTTTATCATTATTAGTAATTACTTTAAAATATTAGAATTTCATTATATTAAACATTATTCATTAATATCAACAATCATCTGAATACAAAAATAAAACAAATTTATTCTATTATTTAAGATTCATTTAATTTTCATTGAATTTTAGAAAATTTAGACTTTTAATTTTTCAAAAAAATGTTTACGACATACTGAAATATAATTTTTATTAGTACCAATCATTATTTGATCTCCTTCTTTCATTATAACACCCTGATTATCTATTCTTAAAACTCTATTAGCTTGACGTCCACAATAACAAATAGTTTTTAATTCAATTAATTTATCTGCCCATGCTAATAACCATAAACTTCCTGAAAATAACTCAGCACGAAAATCCGTTCGTAATCCATAACATAACACTGGTATATTTAAAATATCTACTACCTTAGTTAAACCAAATACTTGATTACGACTAAGAAAATGACATTCATCTATTAAAACGCAATGAATATTTTTTCTTTTTAATATTACTGATATTTGTTCAAAAAAATCTGTGCTATCACTAAAAGTGTTTGCACAATCAGTTAATCCAACCCGAGATTTAATATATTGATGATCAGTTTTTTCAGAATTTATTTTTACGGTATATAATAAGGTATGCATTCCACGTTCTTGGTAATTATAAGAAGATTGCAATAATGCAGTAGTTTTACCCGCATTCATTGCAGAATAATAAAAATATAGTTTTGACATATACAAACTACTCCAATTAAATTTTCAATAATTATTAGATCAAATATAATATAATTATTAATATTTAAAAATTAATATAAACAATTTACACATTACTGAGATAATATATGACATAAATATAAAATGTTTTATAAGCACATAATAATTTATAAAAATAAACATAATTTTTCTTTCATTCTTTTAAAAAAGCATGTTATATCATAAAGACTTATATATGAAATATACATATAAAATTCATATAAGATATTACAAATAAAACATATCATATGTTTAATTTTGTGTTATCATAATCTTTGTTAATCAACAATACATCAAAAACAATCCCAATAAAAGAAATATTAAATGTTTAGTGTATAGTATACACATACATATATTTTAAAAACTAACACTCAAAAATATATTCTTAACAAATAAGAAATAAAAAATTTGTTACTGAAAAATTCACAATAAATCTACAGAAAAAATAAAATTATTATCATTCATCAAAATAATAAAATAGACAAATTTCTATATTTACATGGCGATAATTAAATTTTATTAATTATTTTAAAAATATGATGTTATTAGTATTTTCAAAATAGATTTCTACATACTGTAATAATTTATAAAAAATTAAAATAATTAATAATATCAAAACAATAATTTTTTGTAAAAACATTGAATTAATTTAAATAATTCATGTATACTTCCGATAAAGCGACAAATAATTTTGTTTACTAAATATGTATAATATTAAATACTACAATATAAATTTAAACGTATGAGATTCGTTTCTTTTAATATTAACGGATTAAGAGCTCATATGCATCAACTTGATGAACTTATAAATAAATTACAACCTGATGTTCTTGGATTACAAGAAATCAAAGTGCATAATGATTTCTTTCCTATAAAGACTTTAAATAAATATGGGTACCATATTTATTACAATGGTCAAAAACAATATTATGGAGTAGCATTATTTCTAAAAAATCTACCAATCCTGGTAACTAAAGGGTTTGAATTTAATCCTGATCTATATCAAACAAGAGTAATTACAGCTAAGATTATGACATCAATAGGATCATTAACAATAATAAATGGTTATTTTCCACAAGGAGAAAATAACCGATCTTATAAATTTATTTACAAGAAACAATTTTATAAAAATTTTAAAAATTATATAAAAGATGTTTATAACAATAAATCATTATTGCTCATCATGGGAGATATGAATATTAGCCCTACCGATTTAGATATAGGTATTGGAAAAAAAAATAAAGATCGATGGATAAAATTAGGTAAATGCGCATTTCTTCCAGAAGAAAGACAATGGATCAACGATCTATTTGATTGGGGTTTGATAGACATTTATCGAAAAACACATCCATATCAAAACAAGAGTTATTCTTGGTTTAGTTATCAGTCCAATGGATTTAAAAAAAACAGAGGATTACGTATTGATTTAATATTAGTCACTTCACCACTAGCTTCTTTACATACATACAGCGACATCAATTACGAAATTCGAAGTATGTCACATCCTTCCGATCATGCTCCAATATGGTCAGATTTCAATATTTAATATCATAATCCTTCCTGTTTAATAAATAAAGTAAATATAAATTAACACAGTTATTGTAATATAATATCAATTCATATTTATCAATCTTTATTGTACAATAATACTATATAATTGGAGTGACTATGAAAATTGTATGGAAAATTATTTATAAAATATTAAAATTTGCTATTAATATATTAAACACAATACGAGTTACTATATTAAATGTCCTATTATTAATTTTCATAATTATTGGAATAGGCATATATTTTCATATAAAATATACTAAATATCCTACAACACCTTCTGCTTTAATACTAAATTTAACTGGAATAATTGTAGATAAACCAGTTACGTGTACGAAATTTCAAAAAATTAGCAAACAACTACTAAATATTAATCAATCTAACATACAAGAAAATTCATTATTTGATATAATACACATTTTAAGACAAGCAAAAAATGATAAAAACATTACAGGACTAATTTTATTATTAAAAAATTTTTCTGGAGGAAGTCAATCATCATTAGAATATATCGGTAAAGTACTATGTGAATTTAAAAATACTGGAAAACCTATTTATTCAATCTCTGATCATTATGATCAAATCCAGTATCTCCTCGCTAGTTATGCAAATAAAATCTATATTACTCCGCAAGGTGGAGTAGATTTAAGAGGTATTTCTACTTATAAATTATACTATCAATCATTATTAAAAAATCTAAAAATTAATACACACGTTTTCAGAGTTGGTTCTTATAAATCAGCAGTAGAACCTTTTATTAGAAATAATATGTCTCCACAAGTACGTCATGAAGAAAGTATATGGATTAATCAACTATGGGATCAATATTTAAAAACAATTTCTATCAATCGAAATATGACGAAACAACAAATTTTTCCAGGAATTAACAAAATATTAAATGAATTACACGAAATTCAAGGAAATACAGCGTATTATGCACTACAAAAAAAATGGGTAGATGAAATTTCATCTTACTCTGAAATAGAGAATATAATGAAAAAAAAATTTGGCACAAACAAATACAATACTTCATTTAATGCAATTAATATGTATGATTACCACCTTAAAACATCTATCGTAAATACAAATAATAATAATCAAATAGCAATAATTTGCATTCAAGGCGCTATCATACATGGAAATAATAATACTTCTGATACAATAGGAGGAGATACAATAGCTCGAAAAATTCGTAATGCACGATTTAACCCTAAAGTTAAAGCTGTAATACTTCGAATTAACAGCCCTGGTGGTAGTGTACAAGCATCAGAGTTGATTAGACAAGAAATAATAGCGACTAGAGATTTTGGCAAACCTGTTATTGTTTCCATGGGAAATGTAGCAGCATCTGGAGGATATTGGATATCAACTCCAGCTAACTTTATTATTGCAAGTAACAGCACCCTCACCGGATCTATAGGTGTTTTTGGTATTATTAATACATTTGAAGAATCTCTTGATGCTATTGGCATCCATAACGATGAAGTAAATACTTCTCCTATAGCAAATCTTTCTGTTACTAAAGCTTTACCTGAAGAATTTAAAAACATGATGCAATTATATGTTGATTCAAGTTATCAATACTTCATAAAAACCGTTGCTAAATTCCGTTGTAAAACAATAATTGATATTGATCATATAGCCCAAGGACACATATGGCTTGGATACGATGCTATTAAGAATGGTTTAATAGATAAAATTGGAGATTTTGATGACGCAATTAATAAAGCAGCAGAATTAGCTAATTTAACGGAATATCAATTAAATTGGTATGAAGATAAAACAAATTGGATAGATATCATTATACAACAAGCAGATAAATTTATTTATTATATATTTTCAAACTTATTAAATCATTATATTTTATTTAATAATCTTGAAAAATTTAATAAAATTAATTATAATGGTGGTAATGATTTAAGTTTTATATGGAATGATCCGAAGCACTGTTATGCAATTTGTTGTAATTATGTACATTACAACTAGAACAGTTTTAATGTACAATCTGTTATACCATAACAAAATAAGTCTGCAAAAAATAAAGATAATGAAATAATTAAATAATTCTTTTAAAATAACTCAATAATTAATATTAATTATTGAGTTATTTGGATATACAAAATAATTGTATTTTTTAACAATTAAAAATAGGAGCATACATATATGATTACTAGAATTGGAATCAACGGTTTTGGTAGAATAGGACGTGTTATTTTCAGAGCTGCTCAAGAACGTGACGATATTAATGTTGTAGCCATTAACGATTTATTAAACATAGAACATATAGAATATATGTTAAAATATGATTCTACCCATGGAAAATTTAATGGAAATATTAAATCATATGACGATCATTTACTAATAAACAATAAAATCGTACATTATACTTCTGAAAAAAATCCAAACAATTTGTATTGGAAAAAATTTCAGGTCGATGTTGTAATTGAATCTACAGGAATATTTTTAACTAGACAACATGCTGAAGGTCACATAAAATCTGGAGCTAAAAAAGTAATATTAACAGCTCCTCCAAAAGATAATATTCCAATGTTTGTTATGGGAGTAAATAACCATTTATATCAAGGTGAAGCAATAATTTCTAATGCATCCTGCACTACAAATTGTTTAGCTCCTATAGCAAAGATAATACATGATAATTTTGGTATTATTGAAGGTTTTATGACTACTATTCACGCTGTTACTGCAACGCAGAAAACAGTAGATTCTCCAATAAATAAAGATTGGAGAAGTGGTCGAGGAGCTTACCAAAATATTATTCCATCTTCTACAGGTGCAGCGCAAGCTTTAGGAAAAATAATAAAAGAATTAGATGGAAAATTAACTGGAATGGCATTTAGAGTGCCTACATCAAACGTATCCGTAATTGATTTGACTGTACGTTTGGAACAATCTACATCTTATCAAGAAATTTGCGATGCAATTAAATTGGCCTCTGAAAGTTCCTTTAAAAACATTGTAGGATATACTGATGAAAATGTAGTATCTAGTGATTTTAATGGAGAAAAATTAACTTCTGTTTTTGATGCTAAAGCTAGTATGTTATTAAATAATCGATTTGTTAAACTAATATCTTGGTATGATAATGAAACAGGTTACTCTAATAAAACAATAGACTTAAGCTCCTATATTATAAATATTCCTACTTTTTAACAAAAAGTATAGTAAGAAGAGTTTATGTGTTTTTAAATTTAATATAATTATTAATTTACATGAAACTAATTTATTAGTCTAAAATAAAATAACAATAGTTATTGTGAATATATATATTAAATTAATAATTATATTGCTATATATATTTTGTAACTATTAATTTTTAATCCTCTGAGAAAATATTATTATGTTTCATAATCTTTATATATTTTCTAAATCTAGAAAATGCTGGATTTTTTTAATATACAGTATCATTGGATTAATAAGTATAGCTTTATGTGAACAATATTTTTTTGAATTAAAACCTTGTATATTATGTATTTACCAAAGATGCGCGTTAATAGGAATAGCAATTTCCGGAATTATCGGGATTATTTCTCCCAATACTTTTATATTTAGACTTTTTGCTATAGCAATATGGTTTTATAGTGCTTATAAAGGTTTATTTTTTTCTATAAAACATATAAACATAGTTTTATATCCTGCTCCATTTCTTACATGTGAATTATTTATTTCATTTCCTAATTGGTTACCATTACATAAATGGTTTCCTATTATGTTTAATACAGACGTAGGAGACTGTTCTGCATATACATGGAATTTTTTTGCATTAGAAACATCACAATGGATGCTTTTAATTTTTATTAGCTATTTACTTATAGTATTATTTATAATAGTCTCTCATCTTATTTATATGTATAAATATACCAGCATATCACCACGGAGTAATTAATCAATTAATGTATTTGAATTATAAATAAAAATTATATATATTGTTGTACAAAGATTAAAAATATGGTGAAAAACTTTATGTAATCACTCATTCCTTACATCACATTAACAAAATGTCACAGATTGTTTCTATTGATTTACAAGGAAGTAATTTCACATTATTGGTAATTCATGTACGTACTACGTGTACGTCAAAAATTCGTGTAGAATTGATGAAAAAAATAAAAGAATCTCCAAGTTTTTTTTCTAAAAAAACCCCAGTTATCATTAATGTATCTAATATTAAACAAAGTTCCGATTGGTTTAATTTATATCAAACAATATCAGAAGTTGGATTATTTATTATGGGAGTTTGTTGTTGTTATAATGATCAATTAAAAAAAATAATTACACAAAGTGGTTTACCTATATTAACTAAAGGTAGTACTATAATAAACTATAAAAAAAACTATAATTCTAAAATAGAAGAACATAATAACAATTATTCCTTATTAACTTTAAAAACTCAAATCATATATAAACCAATACGTTCTGGGCAACAAATTTATGCTCGTAATAGAGATTTAATCATTATCTCTAATGTTAGCTCTGGAGCTGAAGTTATTTCCGATGGTAATGTTCACATTTATGGTGCTATGAGAGGTAGAGTGCTAGCCGGAGCTTCAGGATATGAAGACTCTCAAATTTTTTGTAGTAACTTATCTCCAGAACTCGTATCGATAGGGGGATATTATTGGTTAATAGATCAAATTCCACAAGAATTTTTAGGTAAATCAGCAAGGTTTTATTTAAAAAATAATACTCTTGGCATTCAACACATTCTATAATGGTATTTTATTATGACTCGAATAATAGTAATTACATCAGGAAAAGGGGGGGTAGGTAAAACAACATCAAGTGCTGCTATTGCTACAGGTTTAGCAATGAATGGTAAAAAAACTGTTGTTATTGATTTTGATATAGGATTACGTAATTTAGATTTAATTATGGGTTGTGAACGAAGAGTAGTCTATGATTTTATTAATGTAATTCAAGGGGAATCTACCTTACATCAAACATTAATTAAAGATAAACATACAGATCATTTATACATACTTCCTGCATCTCAAACACGAGACAAAAGTTTTTTAACTCGTATTGGTGTAGAAAATATATTAAATAGTCTAATTAAAAAAATGAATTTTGAATTTATAATATGTGATTCTCCAGCAGGAATAGATAGCGGAGCTTTAATGGCTTTATATTTTGCTGACGAAGCAATTATTACCACCAATCCTGAAGTATCTTCAGTACATGATTCAGATCGTATCTTAGGAATTTTATCTTCTAAATCTAAACGAGCTGAAAATTCAATAGAAAACATAAAAGAACATTTACTACTCACTCGATATAACCCTATTAAAGTAAAACAAGGAGATATGCTTAGTCTGCAAGATGTTACTGAAATTTTAAGAATTCCACTATTAGGAGTTATTCCAGAAGATTCATTAGTATTAAAAGCTTCTAATCAAGGAACACCAGTAATTTTAAACCATTTATCTTCTGCAGGACAAGCTTATTCAGATACTGTAAACAGATTATTGGGAAAATCTTGCCCTATGAGATTTATTAAAGAAAATAAACAAGGATTCTTAAACCGTTTTTTTAAAAGGAGATACAAAAAAATCTAATGATTACTTTAACAAATTTTTTTTCAAGAAAAAAAAACTTAAATACAGCTAATATTGCTAAAGAAAGATTACAAATTATTATTACCGAACACAGAATGAAAAAAAAATTTAATTTTTATTTTTCATCACAATTTAAGCATGAATTACTGCAAATAATCCATAAATATATGCAAGAACCACAAATAATGTCGATAAGACTACAAAAAAAAGATGAAAATACATCTATTTTAAAACTAAACATATTACTTGAAAATAAAAAAATATAAATTATTATGATAATATCATATTTTAATCAATGCATAAAAAAAAGTATATTATACTACATAAGTGTCAATGATTTTCAAATTACATATTATATAATCCAATTAATAAATTGGATTAACCTGATCAGGAGTAAGTATTTTCTCCATTTTCCAAGAATGTTCGCCTAATAATAGCATATCATGAGCTTCAGGTAACATAATTTTTTTTAAAACAATTTTATCATTTTTATTAATACAATACTGCAACTGTTGACAATCACTCCATCCTGTTCCCACAATCATCCACTTATCTGTTAGGGTATTATTAATTATATTCCTTGCAACCTGCAACGTAATAAGATACTCATCATTTTTACAAACCCAAATATTATTACAATTATTATATAAATAACGCGCCCAATATAATTTGTTCATACGCGCATTAATAGTCGCTATAATGTTTTTAACAGAGAAAATTCTCCAAGCTTTTTGAGCAAGTACTGCTAAAGAAGAAACTACTACTAACGGTAAATTTGCTCCTACAGATAATCCCTGAGCAACACTTATTCCAATTCTTACCCCAACAAAATTTCCAGGACCCTGATCAAATACAATACAATCAAGAGACTGTAATGAAACACCAGAATCAATTAATAATTTATCAATCATAAATAGAATTTTTTCAGCATGAAATCGAGGAGTTAAAACACTATAATCATATATCTTTTGATCAATCATTAAAGCAACTGAGCATAATTCAGTTACAGTATTAAATGCTAAAATTCGAATAGACATATTTATTAACTATTATTTCATAATATATATGATATTAAAACCTATTGATAACAGTAATAACATATTATATATAAAGTTATAATCACTAATATAAAATATGTTTATAATTATATATCAAATAAATTTAAATATAATTAAATACACATATACTATAATACTAAACACAAAAATCACATCTGTATTTTTATTGATATTATCTTTAATATATTATAACATGAAGGTACAGCTAAGATAGTATTTTATTTATTTCTATTTCGTAAAAATCATCTTTTATTATATATACTTTTTAATATATTAATTATTGCAAAACTAACTACTAAATTCAATGGCAATTACTCTCATAAAATTACCTTATCATCCTAACGCTACACTAAATCTGTTTAACTCATTATCCAATATTCCTTGGTCTATGTTATTGTATTCAGGTCATAATAATAAACATCCCGACGGACGTTATGATATACTAGTAACTAATCCTATAGTAACATTACTTACATACAATAATACTACTACCATTTCATCTAATCAATCCTATACAATTACTCAAGAAGATCCTTTTTTATTATTAAATAAATATATAAAAACATATTCATTACAATCAGACAATAATTATCCTATACCATTTCAAGGAGGATTTTTAGGAACACTTGGATATGATTTAATTAGATATATAGAAAAACTACCAAATTTATCAAAAAAAGACATGTTTCTACCAGACATGGCTTTAGGATTATACAAATGGGCTATAATTTCAGATCATAAATTACTGGTAAATTACTTGGTAACTCATGATCATCCAAATATAATTTTATCCTGGATCAAAAAGCAAAATATATATCATGATCATAATAATCATACAAGATCATTTAAATTATTAAATTCATGGGAAAGTAACATTAGTTACTCTGAATATCTAAAAAAAATACAAATTATTAAAAAAAATCTAAAATTAGGTAATTGTTATCAAATATGTTTAGCTCAACGTTTTTTTGCTCCATATATTGGAAATGAATGGACAATATTTCGGTATTTACTAAACTACAATAAAGTTCCATTTGCTGCGTTTATTCGATTACCAAATAACTCTGCTATATTAAGCTTTTCTCCAGAACGTTTTATACAATTAAAAAAATCAATAATTAAAACTCAACCTATTAAAGGTACATTATTCCGATTAAAAGACAAGCAAGCTGATAAAAAACAAAAACTAAAATTATTGCAGTCTGCAAAAAATCAATCAGAAAATTTAATGATTGTAGATTTATTAAGAAATGATTTGGGAAAGGTATCTATACCAGGAAGTATTCACGTTAATAAGTTATTTGAAATTCAATCATTTTCTAAAATACATCATATGGTCAGTACAATTACAGGAAAACTTGATGAAAAATTTTCAGCCTGGGATTTATTAAAAGCATGTTTTCCAGGAGGATCAATTACTGGAGCTCCTAAAATTCAAGCTATGAAATTCATAGAAGAACTTGAACCTCATCGACGTGGAATTTGGTCTGGAAATATTGGATATTTAAGTTGTTGCGGTAATATGGATACTAATATCATTATTAGAACACTATTATCTGAAAGACAATATCTTTTTTGTTTTGTTGGAAATGGTATTATTTTTGATAGTAGTCAAGAATTTGAATATCAAGAAATGCAAGATAAAATATCAACTTTACTCATGCCTTTAGTAAATAAAAATTATTAAATATTTTTATTTAATGTATATTATTATACATATGATAATGATAATTACAATTAAGATCCACAAGAAACATCATTAACACAATACAAACGCTCTACTTCCACTAATTCAATACGATATTCTATCATCTGTTTAATAACAAAACGCCATTCATTAATTACTAATACATCACCTTCCTTTGGGATATGGTCACAACGTGATAATAATAATCCTGCTAAAGATGCAACATGATCGCATATATCTGCTAAATTATATGTTTTTAATGCTTGTTGTAAAGCATGTAGATCTGTACTTCCCTTAACTAACCAATTTTTTTCATCAATCATTTTGATTTCAGGAGTCTCATCTTCATCAGGAAATTCTCCAGCTATAGCCTCCAACACATCTAAAGGAGTAATTAATCCTTGAATTACTCCAAATTCATTAGAAACAATCACCATACTCCCTTTTGCTCGCCTTAATTCTGTTAATAAATTTAACACATCTAATGTTTCCGGAACTACCACAGGCAAATTTTTAGCAGCATATGTTTCAACTGGTTTTCCCTGAGAAATAGATACCATTAAATCTTTAGCTCGCACAACTCCTATTAATTGATCTAATTCTCCATTGCATACCGGAAACATATTATGAGGAGTATTCGTTAAAACAGAATACAATTCTTGGACTGACTTTCGAGCATCTAGCCATGTAATTTCATTACGAGGAGTCATGATACTACGTAAAGAACGGGATGCTAATGATAATACTCCTGTAATCATATGACGTTCCTCTTCAGCGAACTGAGTTTTTAACGGAAAAATTGGAAATTTTTTTTCTGAAGAATCCCATTTTGATGAAATATTTCCTCCCATTAATTTCATTATTGCTTCAGCAGTACGTTCGCGCATAGATTTATTAGATTGACTCTTCATAAAATTACAATAAGCAATTTGATGAAATGATTCAATCAATATAGAAAAACCAATAGCAACGTATAAATATCCCTTTGGAATATAAAACCCTATTCCTTCAGCCATTAAACTTAATCCAATAATTAATAAAAAACTTAAACATAACACTATCACAGTTTGATGATTATTTACAAAATTTATTAATACACGAGACATTGATAACATTATAATCACTGAAATAACAACAGCTATAATCATTACCGACAAATAATCTACTGTACCGACAGCTGTTATTACTGCATCAAGAGAAAAAATAGCATCAAATACTACAATTTGTATCACTACAATCCAAAAACTAGCATATTCACGATTAGAATGTCGATTATGAACTTTATATTCTAACTGTTGATGCAATTCTGTAGTTGCTTTAAATAAAAGAAACAATCCTCCAAATAATAAAATTAAATCCCGACCAGAAAAATAAAAAGAAGTAATTTTAAACAACGGTTTAGTCAAAGTTGCAATCCATGAAATTAAAGATAATAATGCTATACGCATCATTAATGCTAATGTTAACCCAACAATACAAACATGTTCACGTTGTTTCTTCGGCAACTTATCTGATAAGATAGCAATAAATACTAAATTATCAACTCCAAGTATTACTTCTAATATAACTAAAGTTAAAAATCCTGCCCACATTGATAAATCTGTTAAAAATTCCATAATTATCCCTATTCACAATATCAAACATAAATATATTTCATGGCATATTTACATTTAAAATAATAAAATATACTAATAAATTACTTCATACAGAAATTATGAAAAGTAAAAACTATATATCACTAAATATAATAATCTTATAATAGGATGGGAAGATTGTTCATATCAAACAAAAATATGTAACTAATATAATAAAAATTACTAATGTTATGTTAATGACATGACAATTATAATAGGTATTCATACATTTTTATTACTATAATAAATCAATATTTTTATATAATGAACATTATATATCATTATTAATAAAAAAATAGTATAATGGATTGTTTAAATTAAAATTTATTAGAAATAAAGCACATGAAATTAATAACCAAGATACAAATTGAAATAAATAATAAATGTTAATACTAAATTACTTGAGGAAAATGCAATGACTATTGCAATTATAATCAGCGCTCATGGATCTGTATCTGAAAAATTACTCCATACTACAGAAATGATCATAGGAAAACAAGAAAATGTTGCTTGTACTGATTTATTACCTTCAGAAAATGCTGATATGTTAATTAAAAAATACAATATACAACTATCAAATTTAAATATTGATCTAGGAGTCTTATTTCTAGTAGACACATGGGGAGGTACTCCATTCAATGCTGCTCAACAAATAATATTAAATAAAAAAAATTATGATATCGTCACTGGAGTGAACATTCCTATGTTAATAGAAATATTTATAACCCGTGAAAATATCCATACAATAAAAAAATTAGTACATATTGCGTTACAATCTGGTTCTGAAAGTATAAAATCGGTAAACAACTCATTGCTTGATCCGAACATAGAAAAATTAAATAAAAAATCAGTACCTAATGATAAATATACCGAATTATTAAATAATAATAAAAAAAAACATATGACCATATGCTTAGCTCGTATTGATGACAGATTAATTCATGGGCAAGTAGTAACACGATGGGCTAAAGAATATAAAATAAATCGAATTATCGTAATAAATGACGATATTGCTAATGATGAAATTAGAAAAAATTTACTTACCCAAGTAACACCTCCTGGTATTACTGCTCATGTCATAGATATTGATAAAGCTATACGAGTATATAATAACCCTAAATATGCACAAGACAAAATAATAATGTTATTTTCAAATCCTACAGATATAGTTCGTTTGATTGAAGGAGGAATTCCTATTAAATCCGTAAATATTGGAGGTATGTCTTTTAGCAAAGGAAAAAAACAAATTAATAATGCTGTATCAATAAATTCAATAGATATTAAAGCTTTTAAAAAATTGAATCAACTTGGTATTAACTTAGAAATACGTAAGGTACCATCAGATTCACCAATAAATTTAATAAAATTAATAGAAAATATTAATTAACATATTAATATAATCATAATTTTTATATTTTTATTACGTTACACATTAAGTTTCATTAAAATCTCTTTTAGTTTTTTCATATATAAGGATGATTTATGGAAATCAATACATTTCAAATTATTCTATTATTTATTGCTTCTTGTATTGTAGGTATGGCTTCAATACTGGATGAATTTCAATGTCATAGGCCGTTAATAGCATGTACCATTGTAGGATTAATTTTAGGAGATATAAAAACTGGAATTATAATTGGTGGTACATTAGAAATGATAGCTTTAGGATGGATGAATATAGGAGCTGCAGTAGCCCCGGATGCTGCATTAGCTTCTATTATTTCTACTATCTTGGTAATTTCAGGAAACCAACCTATCGGAGCAGGAATAGCTCTAGCAATTCCATTAGCTGCAGCAGGACAAGTATTAACTATTATTGTGCGCACTATTACTGTTGCATTTCAACATGCTGCAGATACCTTAGCAGAACGCTGTAATCTAACAGCATTAAGCTTAATTCATATAACAGCATTAATGTTACAAGCCATGAGAATAGCGATTCCTTCAACTATTGTAGGAATTTCCATAGGAACTGAAATAGTTCATCAAACACTTAATTCAATACCTGAAGTCATAACTAACGGCTTAAATATAGCTGGAGGAATGATTGTAGTTGTAGGATATGCTATGGTTATAAATATGATGCGAGCTGGATATTTAATGCCATTCTTTTACTTAGGATTTGTTATTACAGCTTTTACTAATTTTAATTTAGTAGCATTAGGAGCATTAGGAGCAATTATGGCTATTTTATATATTCAATTATCTTCAAGTTATAATAAAAACCTAACAGAATCACAAAAATATTCTCATTCAACTTTGAGCACAAAAAATAAACCTGATAATGAATTAGATTAATAAATAATAATAGGTGATTATAATGATTAATAATTCTCATCAAAAAAATATTTTGAGCAATAAAATTCAAAAAAAAATGATTCAATTAACTAAAAACGATATTAGAGCTGTTTTTGTTCGTTCTAATTTCTTTCAAGGATCTTGGAATTTTGAACGTATGCAAGCATTAGGATTTTGTTTTTCCATGATTCCAGTAATTCGACGTTTATATATAAAAAATAGTAAAGAACAAAAAGAGGCTATTAAAAGACATTTAGAATTTTTTAATACTCATCCTTACGTTGCTGCACCTATTTTAGGAGTAACCATGGCTATGGAAGAAGAAAAAGCCAATGGAGCTACCGTTATTGATGATGCATCTATTAATGGATTAAAAGTAGGATTAATGGGACCTTTAGCTGGAGTAGGAGATCCAATATTTTGGGGCACTATTAGACCAGTATTTGCAGCATTAGGAGCAGGAATTGCAATGACTGGAAATTTATTAGGTCCATGTTTATTTTTTATTTTATTTAATACCACTAGATTAATTACTCGTTATTACGGTATAATCTACGGATATAAAAAAGGAATTAGTATAGTTAAAGATATGGGAAAAGGAGGAGTATTAAAGAAATTAACAGAAGGGGCTTCAATTCTTGGATTATTTGTAATGGGAGCATTAGTTAACAAATGGACTCACGTTAATATCCCATTTGTTTTGTCAAAAGTCACAGATAATAAAGGTAATACTACTATTACTACTGTACAACATATTTTAGATCAACTAATGCCTGGTTTTGTTCCATTATTATTAACTTTTTTATGTATGTGGCTTTTAAATAAGAAAATAAATGCTTTATGGATCATTGTAGGATTTTTTGTTATAAGTATAGCAGGACACTGGATGGGCCTATTGAGCTGATCAATTATAATTGATCAGCTCAATAGGCCCATCCAGTGTCCTGCTATACTTATAACAAAAAATCAATTCATTTCATGATAAATAAAAAATACACACATATGTAAAAATTAAATCACTTTAATACTACGGTGCCTTTTCTTTTTACAGATAAGAACCCTTTTATCTTTTACTTATCTTACTTATAGAAAAACTCTAATTAATAAAGACTATTACCGCATAAACAACATTATGTTCGAAGTTTTCTCAAACCACCTCTGACATAAAAATAAATTTATTAAAACTTTTTATTAAAAAATTTTATATAGTTGTTACATTAACTGCTGATGGTCCTTTATGTCCATCTTGAATCTCAAACTCAACATTTTGACCTTCAGATAAAGTTTTAAAACCATTTCCCTGAATCGCAGAAAAATGAACAAATACATCTTTACTTCCATCAGATGGTGTAATAAAACCAAATCCTTTAGATTCATTAAACCACTTTACTTGACCTTTAATTTTTGCCATCTTACATATTTCCTTTAAACGTTTTCTATTTCATAAAATAGAATTTTTAATGTTAAATCTACCAATTTTTAAAACAAAATAACTAGTCACTATTATTATAATTTAATTATTTATAAAATACTTATATAACACTGTTACTAGTTAGTCTACCCTAAAACTACTACTATGCTCCTATCTTCTCTTACTCACATATCCTACCATCATTATAATAAAAAACCAACTTAGTTGTTTCATAATAACAGAAAAATACCTATTATCAATTTTTTTTTATATCTATTTCAAAAAATAAAATATATAATCTTGTTACTAACAGGTATTCTTCTAAATTATACAATATATATTAAATCACATTTATTAATAATATATAACACCCCACATATTACTTATCATTTAATGTATTTTTAAATATAAAAATATAATCCTTAATACATAAAACGATATGCAATAATAACATAATTATTTATAAACATATGCTAATACAAATCAAATAACTTATTATTATTTAAAAACTCTATTTAACCAATATCTAAATTTTTGCTAAAAATTATAAAAATATTGTCAATATCCAATAAAATATATACTATATACAATTATATAACAATATAAAAAATAATTAAACTAAACAGCGCATTTAAAAATATTACAATAGTACTAATTAAAAACTAACCCTAGTAGAATAAAAAATAATTACCTCGTTATGCGTAATTATTATCATATTTATGATATTTCATAACACTAATATTTACCATATAATTAAATTTTTTCTATAAGAAACAAAAAATAATAAAAAAAGAATCAATTATAACCTTAAATTAAAAATATACTAATCATAACTCCTACAAATATAATATAACCTATAGAAATATCTATAACTACTACAATAAATTCTTATTCGTATTTCTAATAAGCTTAAATCCTAAAATCTATTGAAATATCATCACTACTACATTATAAAATACCTATACTAAAACTATAAACAAATAATTTTAACTTAATAATTATTAACCGTATAGCTTCCTGGTAATTATTAAAAATAATATTAAAAATTTAAATAAACATAATAATAAAAAACACCAGCTCTCCTAATATACTATCTCAACGATCTATACTAAATTAAATACATAATAATTAAAAATACTTTACATACCTGATATGTTTTTCAAAAAATACTATTAACAAAATTAATATAAAAACAATATAATCTTTATCCTCATCAAAAGAACAAATTCTTTATTACAAATACATGTACATATATATCTTTCAATTTAAAAATAATCCATCATACATAAAGATATAATATTAAATAAACTTGTTTACTAAAATTATTACGGTTCTCAATAACACTAACATAAAAATATCTTCATAACATATTATGTATACTATAACCTTAAAAAATAACACTAATAATATACATATTCATTCCAATTACGATTATCTTTAAGAATCATAGCAGTAGATTCTTTAGGACCCCAGGTTCCAGCTTTATATAATTTAGGAATACTATTATCCAATTCCCAAGCTTTCATAATAGAATCCACCCATTTCCAAGAACCTTCTATTTCATCATAATGCACAAATAAAACTTGAATACCCCTCATCACTTCTAATAATAATCTTTCATATGCATCAGAAACATATTCTTTAGAAAAAATTTTATTAAAATATAAATTTAAATTAGTGGCTTGTAAACGATTTTTATGGCCTAATCCAGGTACTTTACTAAGAATTTGCATATCTATCCCTTCATCTGGTTGCAATCGAATAATTAATTTGTTATTAGGTAAACATAAATATGAATCTGAAAATAAATTAAGTATCGGTTTTTTAAAATATACAACAATTTCAGAATATTTTTTTGCTAATCTTTTCCCTGTTCTTAAATAAAATGGAACCCCAAACCATCTCCAAGTATCTATATTTACTCTAATAGACACAAAAGTCTCAGTAGTACTATCCTGATTTGCCCCTATCTCTTCTAAATAACCTGGCACTGGTTTACCCTGAATTAAACCTGAAACATATTGACCACGAACTGTAATCTCATGTATTTTATTAGGATCGGCCATACGTAACGCACGTAAAATTTTAACTTTCTCATCTCTAATACAATCAGCACTTAAATAAGCTGGAGGAGACATAGCTATAATAGTTAAAATTTGCAATAAATGACTTTGTATCATATCTCTCATTTGACCTATTTTATCAAAATATCCCCAACGCCCTTCAATACCTATTTCTTCTGCAACAGTAATTTGTATATGATCAATAGTATTATTATTCCAGTTAGAAAAACATAAAGAATTTGCAAAACGTAATACCAATAAATTTAACACAGCTTCTTTTCCTAAATAATGATCCACTCTATAAATTTGAGTTTCATCAAAATATTCTGATACCTTAGAATTAATAATTTGAGCAGAATTTAAATTAGTCCCTAACGGTTTTTCTATAACTACTCTATTCATTTTCCTATTTAATCCTATTGAACTCAATCCTTTACAAATAGCACCAAAAGTATGAGGAGGCATAGCCAAATAATTTATTGTTAATAAATCTAAACGTTTTAATTTATTAGTTAATAAATTAAAACACTCTGTATGATCTACATCTAAATTACAGAATTCAAATCGTTTATAAAAACGATTCCATATATTTTCATCAAGAGATTCTCCTTGAATAAATATTTCTAAAGCAGAACGTACGACTTGAATATATTTTAAAGTATCCCATTCTGCTCGACCTACCCCTAATATACAAGTATCAGGATGAATAAATCCTAATTTTTCTAATTTATATAAAGCTGGAATTAATTTTCTACGAGCTAAATCTCCTTTAGCTCCAAAAATAATTAAATTACAAGCATGTGCTGTAGGTATATCTAACTGCATATTAAAGATTCTGCCTAATATAAATAATATTATTACTAAAATATTGAAATTTTCTTATATAAAACCTTATTAATATTAATTTATCTATAAAATTTACATTATTTATGTAAATCAACGTACAAAATAACATTATATCTATAATACATGTAAAAATATTTACCAATATATATTATATAATAAATATAAAATTAACTATTTAATTTAAATCAATTTTACATATTTATTAAAATATATAACAAATATATCAATATATTACATCTTCTTATAAAAATACTATAAAACCATTAATAACTAAAAATTTATACATTATTTAAATATTACTAAACAAAATTGTAATTGCTACGTTATTATTAAGTAAATCTATAATCTAATGATCAATTATAATATTTTTATAAATAAAACTAAATAATAATAATTATATAATTACAACTATAATAATCATTAAAAATTAGTATATTAAAAAATATTCTTCTTATACAGTAAAATATTAGATATAATAATGTCATTACTATATAAGGAATTATTATGCCGCAACAATTGAGAAGAACTAAAATTATTGCTACTCTTGGCCCTTCTACAGATCAAGAAAACAATCTAAAAAAAATTATTACTTCTGGAGTCAATATAGTACGACTAAATTTCTCTCATGGAAAACCTTCAGAACATTTTAATCGAGCAAATAAAGTTCGAGAACTTGCTTCTCAATTAAATAAATATATTGCTATTCTTGGAGACTTACAAGGACCAAAAATTCGAATTTCAACCTTTCAAAACAATAAAATACATCTACAATCAGGAGATAACTTTTTACTTGATGCTATGCATGAAGTTAATAAAGGCAATGAAAAATATGTAGGAGTCAACTATAAAAAACTTTCTCAAGATGTATTTCCAGGTGATTATCTACTTTTAGACGATGGAAAAATTCAACTACAAGTTATAAAAATTAATAATACTAAAATTTATACTAAAGTAATAATTGGAGGAATATTATCTAATAACAAAGGAATAAATAAATTAGGAGGCGGATTATCAGCTAAAGTATTAACAGATAAAGATAAAGCAGATATTATTACCGCTGCTAAAATAGGAGTAGATTATTTAGCAATATCTTTTCCTCGTAGCAGTATTGATTTAAATTATGCCAGAAAATTAGTCATAAACGCTGGAAGCAATGCAAAAATTATATCTAAAGTAGAACGTGCAGAAGCAGTCGAATCTGATGAAACAATAGATGATATTATCAAAGCATCTGATGCAGTGATGGTAGCTAGAGGAGATCTAGGAATAGAAATTGGAGATCCAAAATTAGTTGAAATACAAAAAAAAATCATACATAGAGCACATATTCTTAATAAAGCAGTTATTACTGCAACACAAATGATGGAATCTATGGTAACAAATTCTATACCTACTCGAGCTGAAGTTATGGATGTAGCCAATGCTGTGTTAGATGGAACAGACGCAGTAATGTTATCTTCAGAAACTGCAACTGGAAGATATCCATCTGAAACTGTTACTTCTATGTCTAACGTATGTTTAGGAGCAGAAAAAATATCAAATATTAATCAATCATTTACACTATTGAACGAATCAAAAAAAAAAATTAAAAATGTAAAAGAAGCCATCGCTTTATCAACAATGTATATAGCAAATCATTTAGATAAAATACGTGCAATTATTTCCATTACTGATTCTGAAAATATTGCATTATTTATGTCCCGTATTAATTCAAAATTACCTATTTTCGTGTTATCTAAGCATATCAGCATTCTTAACATAGTTACTTTATATAGAGGAGTAATTCCCATTTATTTTAATTGTATTGGTAATAATATAATTGATGCAAGACGTTCTACTAATTTTTTACGAAATAAAGGATTCTTGTTTTCTGGAGAATTAGTAGTTGTAATACAAGATAATACAATAAATCAATCTAACATAAATAATATGAGTTGTATATTATCAGTTGAATAATATACTTAAATAACAAAAAACATTTTAATGCATATTCTTGTATATATCTATACATAAAACAATAGAAACAAAGTTATTTACTCATTTTTTTATAAAATGAACGCTAAATTTTATTTAGTTAAAACTCTGTAACACACATACCAACACAAATATTATTTTTAATCAAAATTCAACTGTGGAATAATTTCATTTATTTGATTTAAATATTTTACACGTTCGCTCCCTAAAAGTTTTTCTACATTCAAAATACTTGCAGTTAATGGATTAACAGGTCGACGATTAATCCATACTTCGAAATGCAAATGAGGTCCTGTAGATCGTCCTGTATTACCGGATAAAGCAATATTATCTCCTCGTTTTACTTTTTGACCCGATTTAACTAATATTTTTTTAAGATGCATATATCGAGTTATGCATTGAAAATCATGTTTAATAACAACATAATTTCCAGCAATTTTACTATATTTACTAACTAATACAATTCCATCTCCTATAGACAAAACTGGAGTACCAATAGGAACAGCAAAATCCACTCCAGCATGTTGAGAAATTTGACCAGTAACAGGATTTAACCGATTCATATTAAAATTAGAAGATATACGATATGGTTTTAATATTGGTAATCGTATAAATTTATCTACAGATCTGACAGCTTCTTTATTATAAAAACGACCATTATTTGCTCTAAAAACATAATAATCTTGACCTGAAGTATATATTCTTGCTCCAATTAATTCACTACATAAATTGTTATTATTCTTATTAAGAATAAAAGATACTAATATAGCAAATTTATCCCCTGAATGTAGTTTTTTAAAATCTATTTGATATTTTAATGCACTAACTACATCTACTATACAATTTTCTTCTAATCCTAAAGATCGAGCACTATCAACAAATGTTCCATTTAATGATCCTGAAAATAACACTGTATAGCACAATTTATCTTCACTGTTAGATTTTTTTAATATTCTTATAATTCCTTGTTCAAAATTGGTATGTACATTGTTATAAATACGTATTTCTTGTTCAGAAACACCCCAAATTAAACATTTTAATCGTTTTTGATTAACCATTATCCAAAACAAAGATTCTCTAATATTAAAATTATTTAATACAGGATATTGTTGTACTAATAAATCAACTTCCTCAATATTAACAAAATTACTACTATATCTTTCCAAAAATTTCATTAAAGTATTATTAGGAGATAATATAGAATAATCATGCACAGCAAAAATTTTTATAGATTGATCTTGACAAAATTTTTTTCTTAAAATATTTGAAAATAATATATTTTTATCAATGCATTTACTATTATTTATAATTTCAGAAGAAGAATATAAGGTATACTGTTTAACGGGAACAACATAATTACAATTATTTACATCCTTATTTAATTCGTCCCATGACACTAATATATTCCAAATGATAGTAATGATGATTAAAAATAATATAAACGGGATCATCATAGTATATCGTCGGTATAAACAACGATATATTAACCTCCCAGAACTACGCACAACACCATACACTTATAATAAATCCCATGTCGTATCTTTCTATAACAACTCACATGATATTAAATTTAAAAAATCATCTTATTTTAAACAATTACATTAAAATCAATCAAATATATAATTATTTAATAATCATTAAATAAAACAACTAAATTCTAAATATATTTACATCAACTCTATTTGTAATAAGAAGCAATTTATATTATATAATAAAATTACTTCTTATTTAAACTCAAAAATTACTACAAAAATAAAGATATATTATTATTTAATACCAATTCAACAAAATCAAATGACTTGGGTATAACAGACTCTTAATCAGGTGAACCAATCATTAAATCTATCGCTGCAGTAGTTTTTGGAAATGCAATAACATCTCGAATACTATTAACCCCAGTTAGTAACATAACTAATCTATCTAAACCAAATGCTAACCCAGCATGTGGAGGAGCTCCATATTTTAAAGCATTCATTAAACAACCAAATTTATTTTCTTGTATATCTCGTTTTATACCTAAAATATCAAATATTGCTTGTTGTAACTGGTACGAATGAATACGAACTGATCCACTTCCTACTTCATGTCCATTAATTACCATATCATAAGCTTCTGAAATAATCGATAATGGATTATTTTTTAAATATTCTATATCATTACAATCTTTAGGAGCTGTAAACATATGATGAACTGATATTAAATCACCAAAATTATTCTTTTTAAATATTGGAAAATTGATTACCCACAACGGAGCCCAATCATTTTTTTTAATTAAATTTAAATCAATACCCAATTTTTTCCTTAAAGAACCTAATATATTTATCATAGACAAATCTGTACTCTTACCAAAAGCAAAAAATACAATACCACTATTCTTAAAATCAATTTTTTGAAATAATAATTTCAATAAAATTTTATTTAAATATTTAGAGACTGACCCATGAATTTCATGAATTTCTCCTTGCTCATTGTATTCTACTTTAATCCAAAAAAAATTCTGCAATCCATATTTTCGAACATAATCTTCATATTCATTAAGCTGTTTACGAGTTAAAGAAAATCCATTTGGAATTTTCATAACCATTACTTGATCAGCAACTGTATCTATTATTATATTTTTAAATAAAAGTTGATTATCTTTAGATTTAAAAAAATCAGATACATCAGTTATTTCTATTGGATTTCTTAAATCTGGAGCATCAGATCCAAATCGACGAATCGATTCAAAATACGAAATTTGAGGAAACACTCCTAATTCCACATTTAAAACTTCACGCCATACAATACGAATAAAAAATTCCATAAGCTCTCGTATTCTGTGAGCAGTAACAAAAGATGCCTCTATATCAATTTGTGTAAATTCTGGTTGACGATCTGAACGTAAATCCTCGTCTCTAAAACATTTAGTAATTTGATAATATCTATCAAATCCAGAAATCATTAACAATTGTTTAAATATTTGAGGAGATTGAGGTAAAGCATAATTCTTATTCGAATATAATCTACTAGGAACTAAGTAATCTCTAGCTCCCTCCGGAGTGGATTTGGTTAAAATAGGAGTATCAATATTTAAAAAACCTTCTAATTCCATAAACCGATGAGTCAATGACATAACCCTAGAACGAGTTTTAATATTAAATAACATTGAAGGTCTTCTTAAATCTAAATAACGATATTTTAAACGATTTTCTTCTATATTATTTTTATTAATATCCAATGGCAATGGTTCAGAAACATTAAGAATAACAAAAAATTTTGCCGAAACTTCAATAGATCCAGTAGACATATTTTTATTTATTTGATTTATAGGACGCGCACGCACCATCCCTGTTAATTGTATGCAAAATTCTTGTTTAAGACTATTAACAGCACTTATATATGTTTCTTGATGATCATTAGGATCAAAACATACTTGAACACAACCCTCTCTATCCCTTAATTCAATAAAAATTAACTTACCAAGATTTCTAAATTTATTGACCCACCCACACAATGTTATCTCTAAACCAACATGAGCTACATTTAATTGCCCACAATAAGCAGTGCGCATACATTATTACCTCTTACTCATTAGTTTTACATACTCTATTTATAATTAAAAAATAAATAAAAATTATTTATTTCATATAATTGTATAATTTAACATGATCTTATTATAAAATATATATTTGTATATATAATCTTCTTTATAAAACAATAAAGAATAATGTTATATTATATACATTACAAGATAATATTTATTGATAATAAATTAATATATATAACAAAATGCCCCATTGATTCTGCATATAGATACATATAAGAAAATAATAAAAAATTGAAATAATTTAACTAATTTTACAAATCATATGAATATTCAAAATTTTTTATCAGAACATTTATATCAAGCTTTTATTCAAATAAATGCAGAATCTTTTTTCTATTTAATAAAAATACAAACATCAACTCATAAAAAATTTGGAGATTATCAAATTAATGGGCTTATTCCTATATCAAAATTTTTAAACATTTCTATTGAAGCACTTTTTAAAAAACTTATGCAAGTTATTAATTTACAAAATATTGTTAAAACAATAAAATTTGAACAACCAGGATTTATTAATATTTTCTTACACTCAAAATGGATAGAAAATCAAATTAATCATATTATTCATTTACCCAACCTAGGAACTAGGTCAACACAACAAAAAACTATAATTATTGATTATTCTGGTCCTAATATTGCAAAAGAAATGCATGTTGGACATTTAAGATCAACTGTCATTGGAGATAGTGTAGCTCGTATTTTATCTTTTTTAGGACATCACGTTATTAAAGCAAACCATATAGGAGATTGGGGTACACAATTCGGAATGCTCATTGCGTATATAAAAAAGAAAACACCATATTACTCTTCATATAATAAAATTCAATCATTTAATATATTAGAAAATTATTATCAAGAAGCTCAAAAAGAATATAATATTGATCCTAATTTTGCTAAATTATCACGCAGTTATGTTGTAAAATTACAACAAGGAGATAATAATTGTCGACAAATGTGGGAGCACTTAGTGAATATATCTATTTTAAATAATCAAAAACTATATAATCGACTAAATGTTACTTTAAAAAAAAGTGACATTATGGGAGAAAGTATGTACCAAAACATGTTACCTAGTATTATAACAGACTTAAAAAATAAAAAAATAGCCGTCAACAGCAAAAACGCTATTGTAGTATTTCTTAATAAAAATCAAAAAAATAAATGCCACTCTTCCTTTGGAGTAGTTATTCAAAAAAAAGATGGAGGTTATTTATATAGTACTACTGATATTGCTTGTATAAAATATCGTTGTGAGATATTGCATGCTGATAGGATCATTTATTATACTGACTCAAGACAAACACAACATCTTCTACAGGCATGGAAAATTGCACATAAAGCAGGTTATATTCCGAAATCAATGCTATTTGAACACCATGTATGCGGCATGTTGCTCAATACAAACAAAAAACCATTTAAAACTAGATCAGGAAATACATTAAAATTGACCACATTACTAAACGAAGCTTCAAAAAGAGCTCATCATTTAATATATAAAAAAAATCCTAATTTAGAACATAAAAAAATAAATAAACTTGCTCATATCATTAGCATAGGAGCAATTAAATATTCTGAATTATCAAAAAATCGATCGACAAATTACATATTTAACTGGGATAATATGTTAAATTTTGAGGGAAATACTGCTTTATATATACAATATGCCTATACTCGAATATCCTCTATTTTTAAAAAAACTAATCAAATCAATTTAAAAGAAAAAAAATACAATATTCAATTAATCACTAAAGAAGAAAGATCTTTAGCAATTTGCTTACTACAATTTAATGAAACAATTACAATAATAGCAAAACAAGGTACTCCTCATTTATTATGTAATTATTTACATAAATTATCAGCATTATTTTCTTCATTTTATGAAAATTGTCCTATTTTAGATACAAAAGAAGTATATGTAAAATATAGCAGATTAAAATTAACATTACTTACTGCTCATATTTTAAAAAAAGGGTTAGAATTGTTAGGTATAAAAACACCGAAATATATGTGATATATATAATTAATAAAAATTTAATTCATAATATCTTTATGAAAAACAACGAAATCTTTCATACGAAAGCCCAATAATTTTAATATTATAAAATAAATACTCATTCCTAAAATTAATATACTTATTATTTTACACAATCTGAAAAAAATATTATTTAAAATTAATTCCCTTCCACAAATCAATAATTGAGCATAATATATAGCTATACACATAAAAAATAATGCTATTGCTAATCTACATAAAAAAAGTAACCATCCAGAAGATAAATGAAATAAATATTTTTTTCTAAATTGCCAATACAATAATCCTGCATTTAACCAAGCACCTAAACTAATAGAAAAGGCAAAAGTAACATGATTTAATATATGAATTAATATCATGTTTATACACTGAGAAAACACTACCGTTACCATAATTATTCGAATTGGAGTTTTAATATCGTGACGAGAATAAAAACCTGCAGTTAATACTTTAAGAAAAATTAAACCAGGTAATCCTAATGAATATGCTATCACAGAATATTGAGTCATTAATACATCAAATTCCGAAAATTTACCATATTGAAATAATGTTATTATTAATGGTTTAGATAATATTCCTAAAATAATAGCACTAGGAAAACTTAATATACAACATAATTTTAATCCCCAATCTATAAGATTAAAATATTCCACATTACTTCCTTTTGCAATAAATTTTGATAAACATGGCAACAAAACAGTAGTTAATGTAACTCCAAAAATACCGATAGGTAATTCAATAATTCTATCAGCATAATACATCCAAGAAATAGATCCGCTTGGTAAAAATGATGCAAAAATAGTGTTAATTGTTAAAGATATTTGATTACTTGAAACAGCAATTAACATAAACCCCACAGACCGGCATATTCTATGTATCCTATTATCATAAAAATTGAGTGTTGGTAATACTAATAAATTTAGCTTTTTTAAAAAAGGAGCACAATACATACACTGCAATAATCCTCCTACAAAAACCGACCAAGACAACCCAACTATAGGAGAGCATAAATATAAATATTTTGAACACAACATAAATCCTATCATGCTTATATTTAAAAAAATTGGAATAAACGCAGGAACTAGAAAAAAATTCCACGTATTTAGTATCGCTCCCATAAATGATGCCAAAGAAATGAACAAAATATAAGGAAGAATAATTCGAAATAATAAAACAGTTGTATAAAATTTTTCTGAAACATTATCAAATCCAGGAACAGCAATTCTTATAATCCAAGGAGCTAATAATAACCCAATAGAAATTATTATAATTAAAATAATTATTAATAAACCAAATGTACGAGAAATAAATGTTCTTATCTTTTTTATACTATAAAAACATTTATATTCTGATAATGTAGGTAAAAAAATTTGATAACACGCTCCTTCAGCAAAAATACGGCGCAAAAAATTAGATAATTTAAAAGCAATAAAAAAAGCATCAGTCATAACACTTGCTCCAAATGTTCGAGCTATAATATTATCTCTAATAAATCCCAAAATCCTAGAAAATGTGGTTATAAAGCTAACTCGTATTAATGACTGTAACAAATTCATTGTTTTAAAAATAAAAATAATTTCAACATTACAAAATAAATAGTGCCAACATTTATATAATAAATACTATACTATCATACATAAATTTATAATACATATTCAAACTAATTCATGAATTAATGATAAAATAAACAATTCTTAATAATCATAAAACTGAAAATAATCAAAAGTAAAATTTATTTCACTAAATATTACAAAAAAATTAACAATACAAAAAATATAATCATCGCGCCAAAAGTAATGTATCATATATAAATATTTTCCTATATAAACACATAATAATCTATATAAACACATCATATCATAAGTGGTGACTCATGTATTCAATATCTAAAGCCAGAAAATTAGGTAAATATTTTTTAATTATAGATAACATGTTTGTAGTCGTGGGATTCTATGTTGTTTTCCCGCTTATCTCAATATATTTTGTTGAACAATTAGGATGGGCAGCTTTTTTAGTCGGATTTGCCTTAGGATTACGACAATTTATTCAACAAGGTTTAGGTATTTTTGGAGGAATATTTGCTGATAAATTAGGAGCTAAACCTATGATTGTGTCTGGATTATTAATGCGTACAATAGGATTTATTATAATGAGTATTGCTGACACTCCTATATTATTATGTCTATCATGTGTATTATCTGCATTAGGAGGTACATTATTTGATCCTCCTAGAACGGCTTTAGTTATAAAATTAGTACGTCCATGGGAATTAGGAAGATTTTATTCTATATTAATGTTAGAAGATAGTATATGCGCAATTATAGGAATAACATTGGGTACATGGTTACTACAATACGATTTTAAATTAGTATGTTTTACAGGTGCAATATTGTTCTTCGTTGCTGGTATTTTTAATGCATGGAGATTACCTGCATATAAAATTTCTAGTTCTCATCTTTCCTTATTAGATGGAATTAAAAAAGTATTAAATAATCATAAGTTTGTTGTTTATGCTTTAACATTAACTGGATATTATATTTTATCAGCCCAAATGATGTTAATGCTACCAATTCGAATGCATGAAATATCTGGACAATTATCATGTATAAAATATATCTATATTATAGAAGCTATTTTATCTTTATTATTTATTATCCCTATAACTTATTGGACTGAAAAATATTTTCGATTAGAAACACGCTTAATGACGGGATTAATCATAATGATAATTAGCTTATTTCCCATCGGATTAGTAAAAAATTTATATGAACTATTATTATTAATTAGTTTATTCTATTTTGGATCTATTATTGCTGAACCAGCAAGAGAAACATTAATAGCTTTACTAACAGATTACAAAGCACGTAGCAGTTATATAGGATTTAACAAATTTAGTTTAGCTTTAGGAGGTACTTTAGGATATAGCGGAAGCGGATGGTTATATGATTTAGGTAAAAAATTAAATTTTTCACAATTACCATGGATAATATTAAGCCTAATAGGTTTGATCACATTACTAGGATTATATTATCAATTTCGATATTATTCTTTTCAATCCATATTATATAAAAAAAATCACAATCATATAAAAAAATAAACTTATTATTAAAACAAAAGTTTTACTCTATATATTTTTATGTAACACAATCACAACAAAAAATCGTTAATGTAATATAAATCAATAAATTTATACTTGACAAATAATAATTAACTCTATAGCATTTAAAATTTAGATCTGTCTTTAATTTGTGCTTGTTTGAACACAATATTCCCTAGAAACTTAGTTGTAATATATTGAGTATATATTACATCACGTGCGTACTATATATAATATATAGTACGTATCTTATGTAAAAATAATCGGTGAGGTGTCCGAGTGGCTCAAGGAGCATGCCTGGAAAGCATGTATACATATTAACTATAATGTATCAAGGGTTCGAATCCCTTTCTCACCATATAAAAATTCAGTGCTCATTTATAATAAAATTAATATAAATAAATCAAAAATTGTACATCTAATAAAAAATAGCTATATTTATAAAAATTTTTAATACATAAAAATCAAAAAGAATTATTATATATGATAAATATGGAGAGAAAGGGATTCGAACCCTTGAAAGAATTAATTGTATTCTTTAAGCAGTTTTCGAAACTGTTCCGTTAAACCATCTCCGGCATCTCTCCTATTAACACCCGACTATATCAATATACAGAAATCATACATAGTTATTAATTATTTTTAAAACAAAAACCTTAATTTATTTACTAATCCTATCATAATATACACTTGTATATGTATATATAACTATATATAATATAAATCTATATGATCCTCTGTAGTTCAGTTGGTAGAACAACGGACTGTTAATCCGTATGTCACTGGTTCGAATCCAGTCAGGGGAGCCATATATAAAAATATTCTTTAAAAATTAAATAATTTATTCTCTAAAATCTTAAATTTATTCAAATCATCAATATGAATAGATCCAACCAAATTTCCTGATTTATCAATTACTGGAGCTGCAGTAATTTTTAATCTATATAATACTTTAAGAGCTTTATCAACTCTACATTCCTGAAAAACACAATAACCAGGTTTAGTCATAGCAACTCTAATAGGGTCTCTTAAAGAATTTCCTTTTTGTACTATCCATTTTTTCAAATCACCATCTGTAAATACACCGACAACACATCCGTTATTATCACATACAGCCGTTAATCCTAATCCTGTACGAATTAACTCAAACATAGCATCCATCACTGTTGATACCCAAGAAACTTTTGAAATATTTTTTCCTATACGCATCACATGATGTACACAATTTAATAACTGTGCTCCTAAATTCCCACCAGGATGAAATCGAGCAAATTTCTCTGTACTAAACCCCTTACATCTCATTAAAGATATAGTTAAAGCATCTCCCATTATTAAAGAATTGACTGCACTAGCAGTCGGTACCAACCTCATAGGGCACGCTTCTCGCTGTATTTCAATATTTAAAACACAATTTGATTTCATAGCTAAAGGAGATTTAATATCACCAGTTAAAGTAATTATAGGAATATTATTTTCTATCAATATTGGCATTAAAGCATTTATTTCATATATACGACCAGAATATGAAATAAACACTACTACATCTTGAGATCCTATCATACCCAAATCTCCGTGCAAAGCTTCAGAAGGATGCATAAAAAATGCTGCAGTTCCAGTACTAGATAAAGAAGCTGCAAGTTTTTTACCAATATGTCCAGATTTACCTATACCAGATACAATAACTTTTCCTTTGCACTTTAATAAAATCTGACAAGCAACTGCAATGCTCTCATCTAAACGAAATAACATATGTAGAGCTTCATTTATTTCAATTTTTATAGTTTCTTTAGCATACTCTAACAATAATTTGTCATTAATCATCGCTCTAAATAATTATTAAAATAGGCAATAAACACTATTAATGTGAAAAATAAATATTTATCACTTTAAATTAAATACTAAAATTTATCTACCTAAACAAGATTATCATAAATCTATTAAAATGATTAAAATTAATCAATACATAAAATATATTAAAATGAAATCTTATATATCCATAAAATATTATTTGTTAAACACATCTTATATCATAAAAAAATTTATTTACACAAAATATAACATGCAAATATATATAATATTTTTATATATAAATTTAATTTTATGAATTTGCTAGCTAATACTATTAAAAACATTACTTCTCAATTAATAATAATCTTAATTATACTTTTAAAAAATAAAAAAATTTAAATATTATTATCTGTCATTGATCAGAATTATTACAAGATTTTTGAAGATATTTCAATTTTTTTGATAATTCTCTACGTTCTTTAGATAACTCTGCATTTTTTATAATATATTCATCAACTCGATCTTCATAATCGCTGCACATATTAGCTATGATAGCTCGAACATCTTCTATAGAAGTTTCAGATTTTATATAATTGCTTAAGTCTCCTAATAATAATACTCTTTTTTGATTATCTCGAATTTTTTTTTCATTATCAACTATTTCACGCTGAAGTTTATTTTTACGACGAAACATACTTACAAACTCTAACACATCGTAAAAAGATTTATTTACAGTATCTTGATTCATAATTCTATTCCAAATTAATTTATATTAAATATAATAATAATATTTATTTGCTATATAATACTAAAAATAATTTCACTTTATCTCCGTATATAATAATATATAATTAAAATTTACCGTATTAATAATAGTTAATATAATAATAAAAATTATTATTAAAAATTTTCTTTAAAACTAAAAGAAAATTACTGGTGTTTATATACTATGCCTTTATTTAAAAATCAATCCACTTTTTTTATCTATGACTATGAAACTTTTGGATTAAATCCAGCTTTAGATCGGCCTGCCCAATTTGCAGGAATAAGAGTTAATAGTAAATTCTGTTTAATAGGTAAAAAAAAACAATTTTTTTGTAAAATACCAAATGATTATCTTCCTACTCCAGAATCTGTGCTCATTACAGGAATTACTCCCCAATATACTTTACAATATGGCTTAACAGAATCAGAATTTGCACACCGTATTTTCAATATTTTTAATAAACCAAATACATGTATTGTTGGATACAATAACATCCATTTCGATGATGAATTTAGCCGACATATTTTTTACAGAAATTTTTGCGATCCTTATTTATGGGCGTATAATCACGGAAATTCCAGATGGGATTTATTACCTATTTTAAGAGCTTATTACTCTATATATCCTGAAAAAATTCATTGGCCGATCACTAATAAAAATACAGTTAGCTTTCGATTAACTGATTTAACTCGAGCTAATCATATAGAACATGCACATGTACATAATGCAATATCTGACGTACATGCTACTTTAGAAATAATGAAACTAATACAAATAACTCATCCACATTTTTTTCAATTTTTATACACCCACCGAACTAAAGACCAATTAAAAAAAATAATAAATTTTAATATGCTTGAACCTCTCATTTTTATTTCTAATAAAATAAATAATACATATGAAAAAAGCTTTATAAAATTTTTAGTCCCAATCTCTTGGCATCCTAAAAACCACAATATTCTTATTACTTACGACTTAGATAAAAAACCAGATTTATTATTCAATTTAAATGAAAATTATCTATATCACAATATGTATCAAAATATATCTAATATTTTTAAACAAATCCCATTACAATTAATTCGATTAAATGCATGCCCTATTTTAATTCCAATCAATCTTCTTAAAGAAGAAAATATCTTTTACCACAAAAATGATTTATTTACTTACTATCAACATTGTTTAAAAAATTTACATTCTATTCGCACAAACATAAATTACACTTATTTAAAAAACAAAATTAATACATTTTATACAATTATCGAATCTTATTTTACACTCAAAAAAAAATATCAAAAAACTCACGTAGATAATCAATTATATTATAAATTTTTTAATTCCTTCGATCGTCAACTTATTAAGACAATTCGTAATATTAATAATATATATGAATTATCTAAAGTAAAAATTCACAACAATAATGATACTCGTTTAAAATTATTACTATTTTTTTATAAAGCCCGCAATTTTCCTTTCAGTCTTAATAGAATAGAACAAAAATTATGGGTATCTTATAAAAACTCATTACTTCACCAAAACAAATACAAAAATTACTTAAGCAAAATAAACAATCTTTTATCATATCAAAATAATTCAAGTCAAATTAATCTTTTATGTATACTAAAAAAATATTATAAATACTATTCAAACACCACATTTTTATTTATCATACATATTATGTATGATATTAATATTTTTTTTAATTTTAATTGAAGTGCAAACTATGTTCATATCATATAAAGTAACTAAATAATATTTAACCCTATACAAATGTCATCAGATTCGATAAAATAGTCTAATAGGATATTATTTATTAAAAAATTAATTAAACATATTAATTTAAATACTTTGTCTTTAATAAAAATATTACATATTCTAACACACGCTTACTGAATATTTTATTGTCGTCATACTTTATTGTCACACAAGGTAAAATATCATCATGTTGAACAAATCAAGATTAAGAATTGCGATACAAAAATCAGGAAGGTTGAGTAAAGAATCTAAACAACTACTCGAAAGATGTGGAATTAAAATTAATCTACAACAACAACGACTGCTAGCATTTGCAGAAAATATGACTATCGATATTATGAGAGTAAGAGATGATGATATTCCAGGATTAATTATGGATGGTGTTGTAGATTTAGGAATCATTGGAGAAAATGTTTTAGAAGAAGAATTACTAACTAGACGATCTCAAGGAGAAAATCCATGTTACATTTCATTAAGACGATTAGATTTTGGTAATTGTAGACTATCTATGGCTTTGCCTGTAGATGAACCATGGAATGGACCATCATGCCTTCAAGGCAAACGTATTGCCACATCTTATCCAAATCTATTAAAACAATATTTAGATAAACTAGGAATTTATTTCAAACCATGTTTACTAAATGGTTCTGTAGAAGTAGCTCCAAGAGCTGGGTTAGCAGATGCAATTTGCGATCTTGTATCTACCGGAGCAACATTAGAAGCTAATGGATTACGTGAAGTAGAGGTAATTTATAGATCTAAAGCATGTTTAATTCAACGACCTGGTCATTTATCACATAATAAACAATCACTAATAAATAAATTAATGATTCGAATACAAGGAGTTATTCAAGCTAGAGAATCTAAATATATAATGTTACATGCTCCCGCTGAACGATTAGAAGAAATTATTAATTTACTACCTGGAGCAGAAAGTCCTACAGTGTTACCATTAGCAGGTAATCAAGATCGTGTAGCTATATATATGGTAAGTAATGAAACATTATTTTGGGAAACTATGGAAAATTTAAAACATTTAGGAGCTAGTTCTATTCTAGTATTACCAATTGAAAAAATGATGGAATAAAAATTTTATGAATTTTAATAATTATCTCATACCTATATATTGGAATCGTTGTTCTGTATCTGAAAAAAATATGCTACTTAAACGACCTATTCAAAAAAATAAAAAAAATAGCATATATTCAGATGTAAAAAATATACTAGATCAAGTATCTCAATACGGAGATAATGCCCTGATACAATTCAATTCACATTTTGATCATATTCAAACAAAATTTTTAAAAATCCCATTAAAAGACATCGATAATTCAAATAAATATCTATCATACACGACAAAAAAAGCAATACATTCTGCATTTAATAATATTAGTCAATTTCATCAAAAACAATATTTTTCAGAAATAAATATTGAAACTACACCTGGAGTGTATTGTAAACAAATTATTCGACCATTAAACACAATTGGTCTATATGTCCCAGGAGGTTCCACTCCATTACCTTCAACAGTGATGATGTTAGGAATTCCTGCCCAACTTGCAAAATGCAAACGAATAATATTATGCTCCCCACCTCCTATTTCTAATATAATATTATATACTGCTCAACTTTGTAATATTAAAGAAATCTATCAAGTAGGAGGAAGTCAAGCTATTGCTGCTATGGGATTTGGTACTCAATCCATTCCAAAGGTAGACAAAATTTTCGGACCTGGAAATATTTGGGTTACTGAAGCTAAACGACAAATTTGTTTCAGAACACATGATGTATCTATAGATATGTTAGCTGGACCATCTGAAATACTAATAATAGCTGATGATACAGCTAATCCAATTTTTATTGCAGCAGATCTTTTATCTCAATCCGAACATGGACCAGATTCTCATATTATTCTTATTACTACTGATATAAATATTGCTACACAAACAAGAAATGAAATAAATAAACAGATCAAAAAACTTTCTCGTATTAATATGATTAAAAAATCTTTAACACACGGATGTATAATAATTACTGATAATATTATGGAATGTTTTGAAATAAGTAATAATTATGCTCCAGAGCATTTACTTATTCAAATTAAAAATGCTAATAATTATTTAAAATATATCACTAATGCTGGATCAATATTTTTAGGAAATTGGTCTCCAGAATCTGCCGGAGACTATGCAAGTGGACCTAATCACGTGATACCGACATATGGAAGTTCCATTACTACATCTGGATTAGGCGTAACTGACTTTCAAAAAAGAATATCAGTTCAAGAATTAACTCAAAACGGATTGTTAAAATTATCAGAAACTATTACAACATTAGCACAAATTGAACAATTACAAGCCCATAAATATGCCATAACACACCGAATAAATTATATTAAAAATAAAAAGGAAATATAAATAACATGAATATTCACTGTTTGGTTAGAAATCAAATATTGACCTTAAAACCGTATCAATCAGCCAGAACATTTAAATATTCAGGAAAAATATGGTTAAACGCCAACGAGTATCCTATATCTCCTCATTATAAATACCGATATATAGATAATTTAAATCGTTACCCAATGTGCCAACCAAAAGAAATAATATATAATTACGCAATTTATGCTGGAATACAAACTAATCAAATTTTAGTTTCTAGGGGGTCTGACGAAAGCATTGAATTATTAATGAAAGTTTTCTGCAACCCAAATAAAGATACTATTATTTTCTGCCCTCCAACTTATGGTATGTATAAAACTAGTGCAGAAATTTTAGGAATTGATTATCAAATGATTCCTACTATAAATAACTGGCAATTAGATTTATCATCTATTAAATCAAAATTAAATAATGTTAAATTAATATATGTATGCAATCCAAATAACCCCACTGGCAATATTATTAATTTACATAGCTTAAAAAAATTATTAAAAATTATTAAAAATAAAGCCTTACTAGTAAGTGATGAAGCTTATATCGATTTTTGTCCCAATGCTAGCTTAGTAAAATTACTCTCGGTATATCCAAATTTAATTATTTTAAGAACACTATCAAAAGCTTTTGCGTTAGCAGGATTACGTTGTGGATTTACCTTAGCTAATCCAGAAATAATAAAATTATTAAAAAAAGTAATTGCTCCTTATCCAATACCTACTCCAGTTATTGATATCGCTACTCAAGCACTCACTCCTGAAGGTATACAATATACTCAAACGAGAATAAAAAAGATTTATACTAATCGTAATATATTAATAAAAGGTTTAAAACAATGCTCCTGTGTACAGAAAATCTTTCCTAGTCACACCAATTACATATTGGTTCGATTTTATCCTCAATATCAAGTATTTAATAAATTATTACATCACGGTATCATATTAAGAGATCAAAGTTATCAATTAGGACTAACAGATTGTTTACGCATTACCATTGGATCAAATAAAGAATGCCAAAAAATAATTTCTATTTTAAAAAATAAATGATTTTATATCTGACGAAATAAAAATACGGAGTTATTATGAATAATGATAAAATATTATTTATAGACCGAGATGGTACTTTAATTCATGAACCACAAGACAATTTTCAAATTGATTCATTAAAAAAATTATCACTAGAACCTTATGTTATTCCAGCACTTATAACATTAAAAAAAATTGGTTTTAAATTTATAATAGTCACTAATCAAAACGGATTAGGAACTATTAAATTTCCCTATAAAAAATTCAATCAACCTCATCAATCAATGATTCAAATTTTTAAATCACAAGGCATTACATTTGATCAAATACTAATTTGTCCTCATTTACCTGAAAAACAATGTAATTGTCGTAAACCAAAAACTGGATTGGTATCTTCATGGTTAGATAACAAACTATTAAATAAATTTAATAGTTATGTTATCGGAGATAGAGATACCGATTTGCAATTAGCCGCTAACATGAAAATTCGTGGAATACAATATCATCAAAAAAATTTTAACTGGATAAAAATACAAAATTACATAATTCAAAATAGCTATAGATTTGCTCATATTCATCGTATTACTAATGAAACTAATATCGATATAAAAATATGGATTGATCAATGTCAAAACAATTATATTAACACTGGAATTAACTTTTTTAATCATATGCTAGAACAAATAGCCATTCATGCAAAAATACGAATACATATTATAGCGAAAGGAGATTTACACGTTGATGACCATCATCTTATTGAAGATACTGCATCAATTTTAGGAGAAGCATTTAAACAAGCATTAGGAGAAAAAAAAGGTATTGGTCGTTTTGGATTTATTTTACCAATGGATGAAAGTATTGCTCAATGCATATTAGACTTATCTGGACGAGCATATTTAGATTATCAAGCACAATATACTTTTCAAAAAATTGGAGATTTTAGCAGTAGTATGGTAGAACACTTTTTCCGATCGCTATCTTCAAAAATGGAATGCACACTACATTTAAAAGTAATTGGAAAAAATGATCATCACAAAGCAGAAAGCTTATTCAAAGCCTTCGGTCAGTCATTATACCAAGCAATTCATATACGAGACAATTATATACCAAGTTCTAAAGGTACCTTAATATGAAAATTGTAATTATTAATACTAAATGTTCAAATTTGTTCTCTGTAAAAACTATGCTAAAAAAAATAGGATGTAATCCAAAAATTACCGATAATCCTGATATCATATTAAAAGCAAATAAACTATTTTTACCAGGAGTAGGAACTGCTTTTGCTGCTATGCAACAATTAGAAAAAAAAAATCTTACTCAATTAATACAAAATTGTACGCAACCAATATTAGGTATTTGTTTAGGAATGCAATTATTTGGATCTTCAAGTGAAGAAAATGATAACATAAAAACTTTGGGAATTATTAATACTTCTGTCACACGAATACAATGTTATGATAAAAAATTAGCAATACCTCATATGGGTTGGAATAAAGTTATCTTTTTAAAACAACATCCCTTATTTTATGGAATAAAAAATAATCATTACTTCTATTTTGCCCATAGTTATATCATGAAAATAAACCAATCAACTATTGCTTATACTAATTACGGAAAATTATTTAGCTCAGTTATAGCACATAAAAATTATTTAGGAGTGCAATTTCATCCAGAAAAATCAAGTACTTCCGGTAAACAATTACTTAAAAATTTTTTGGAGATTTAATATATATGATTATTCCTGCTTTAGATATTTTTAATGGAAACACAATAAGATTATATCAAGGTAATTATCAAACTCAATCTAATTATGGAAATCCTATTCATATTTTACAAAAATATATACAACAAGGTGCTGAAATAATTCACTTAGTAGATCTATCAGGAGCGAAAAATCCAAAAAATAGACAAATTACATTAATCAATGAATTAATTCAAACAATTATGATATCTAATAATACTAAATTAAAAATACAAATAGGAGGAGGTATAAGAAGCGCTGTAGATATAGAAAATCTATTAAAATTAGGAGCAAATCGTATAGTATTAGGATCTACAGCTATTACACATCCAACAGAAACAAAAAAGTGGTTTAAATATTTTGATCCTAATATTTTAATTTTAGCTTGTGATATATATATTGATTCTCATAAAAATAAAAAAATAGCAATTCAAGGATGGCAAAAAAAAACTAATATACACTTAGAACAAATAATAGAAGATTATAACTCAGTAGGATTAAAACATGTGCTATGTACAGATATTTTAAGAGATGGAGCTTTTTTAGGAAGTAATATTAATCTGTATAAATCAATATGCCGAAATTGGCCAAACATATCTTTTCAAGCTTCCGGTGGAATTACTCAATTAACTGAAATACCCAAATTAAAACAGGCTGGAGTTAATAGCATTATTATTGGACGAGCCTTTTTAGAAAAAAAATTTACTCTTAATGAGGCCATATTATGTTGGCAAAACGAATCATTCCTTGCTTAGATGTAAAAAATAATCAAGTTATTAAAGGAATCCGATTCCAAAATCATGAAATAGTGGGTGATATTATAACTTTAGCTGAATACTATTCAAAATCAGGAGCAGATGAATTAGTATTTTACGATATAACAGCATCTCCTCAAAATAAAGTAGTAAACAAAAAATGGATATTAAAAGTAGCGAAAGTTATTGATATTCCATTTTGCGTTGCTGGAGGAATTACAACTATACATCAAGCTAAACAAATACTTAATTTTGGAGCAGATAAAATTTCAATTAATTCTCCAGCTTTAATAAATCCATTATTAATTCGAGAATTAGCTGATCATTTAGGAACTCAATGTGTTGTAGTTGGTGTTGATGCATGGTTTAATTCTATAAATAATACTTATCAAGTAAAATGTTTTAGTGGAGATAGTCATCACATTAAATCCACATCATGGCAGTTATTAGATTGGGTTAAAAAAATACAAGAATATGGAGCTGGTGAAATTGTATTAAATATGATGAATCAAGATGGTATGCAAGATGGTTATGATCTACAACAATTATTAAAAATTAGACAATACTGTAAAATCCCACTAATAGCTTCTGGAGGAGCAGGTTCCTTTCAGCACTTTTTAGATGTTTTTAATTATTCGAAAGTAGATGGAGCTCTAGCAGCTTCCGTTTTTCATAAAAAAATTATCAAAATCAATGAATTAAAAGAATTTTTATTTAACAAAGGAGTAAAAATTAGATTATGTTAACAAATAATGATAAATATCAAAAATTAAATTGGGATAAACATCACGGATTAATTCCAGCTATTGTACAACATTCAGTTTCAGGAGAAGTATTAATGCTAGGATATATGAATAAGGAATCTATATCTGCAACAGAAAAAAGTGGATATGTTACTTTTTTTTCAAGAAGCAAAAATCGATTATGGATGAAAGGAGAAAGTTCTGGAAATTTATTAAAATTAGTAAATTGGTATCCAGATTGTGATTATGATTCATTACTTATTTTAGTATTACCTAATGGTAGCACTTGTCATAAAAATACCAACAGTTGTTTTCATCCTGCAACTACTGATTTTAGTTTTTTATATCAATTAGAAAGTATTATATTTATGAAAAAAAATCATAATTATACATCAGTTAAAACCCAACAAGACTCATCGTATACATCTAATTTTTATTCTAACAGTATTGAACGTATAGCTCAAAAAGTTGGAGAAGAAGGACTAGAAACTGCTTTAGCTGCAGTATCTCGTAATTCAACTGCGCTCATTAATGAATCAGCAGATTTAATTTATCATTTATTAGTTTTATTGCAATATGAATCACTAACCTTTAATAAAATCATTCAAGAATTACGAAATAGAAATAATTTAAAGAATAAAAAAATTAATTAAACTCAATTTTATTAAAATTCAAGATTTTTTTATCTATATGATGAACTTTTCATGGTTACAACATTTTTAATCAAATTAAAAAATTATTTTATATAAATAGATCTAAAAATATTTAAAAAAATTTAAGATATTTCTTATCAAGACAACCTAAATTTCAAAAATTACAAATCTTTTATTTAAAAAATAAAATAATATCTCTATACAAGTAAAAAAATATATCAGTGTAGGAATATACTGATATATTTAATTATACCCTATAACAGAAGAATCAAATATATTTACATAAAAATACAATAAATATATTCAATAAAAAAAATTAATTAAAACTGTAGTCCTTCCTATATTTTATCTCTATTGATTCCATTGAGTATGAAATACTCCAGACTTATCAAGACGAGAATAAGTATGAGCTCCAAAATAATCTCTTTGTGCTTGGATAAGATTTGCAGGTGATTCAAAACTACGATAACTATCATAGTATGATATTGCAGAAGATAATGCAGGCATAGCAATACCATAACTAACCCCATTAGCAACAATTTCTCTTAAAGATTGTTGATAGTTACTTGCAATATGTATACAATACGGCGCTAATAGTAAATTTTCAATTTCTGAATTCATAGAATAAATATCAATAATTTTTTGTAAAAATTTTGAACGAATAATACAACCAGATCTAAAAATTTTAGCAATTTTTTTAAAATTTAAATTCCAATTATACTGTTTGGAACTTAATTTAAGTTGATAAAAACCTTGCGAATACAAAATAATTTTACTTAAATACAAAGCTTGTCGAGCTTTTTCAATTAAACTCTCAATACTACTTGTAGAAATAATATTCATCTTATTAATAATAGGGCCAGATAATATTTTAGATGCTTGAACACGTTGATTTTTTAACATAGATAAATAACGCGCAAACACTGACTCGGTAATTATAGTTACTGGTACCTCTAAATCTAATGCATCTTTAATAGACCAAGCTCCTGTTCCTTTATTTTTTGCAACATCAAGAATACAGTCTAAAATATGAAGATTTGTTTTTTTATCTTTTTGAAAAAAAATCTTACTGGTTATATCAATAAGGTAACTATTTAATTCTCCTTTATTCCAATCATTAAAAACTTGTACTAATTGATCATAAGTTAAATTTAACACCTGTCTTAAAAAAAAATATATTTCAGCAATTATTTGCATATCACCATATTCTATGCCGTTATGCACCATTTTTACATAATGTCCAGAACCATTTGGACCTATATATTCAACACACGATTCATTATCAACACAAGCAGCAATCTTTTTAAATAAAAAAGACACAATTTTATAAGCATCTTCTGATCCGCCAGGCATTAAAGACGGTCCTTTTAAAGCCCCTTCTTCTCCTCCAGAAATTCCTAATCCAATAAAATGTATTTTTTTTCTTAACAACTTTAAACCACGTTGAATAGTATCTTTGTAAAACGAATTTCCTCCATCAATTAACACATCACCATCATCTAAATAACTACATAAATCTTCAATCATATGATCCACGCATACTCCTGAAGTAATCATTAAAAATATTAATCGAGGTCTTTTTAATGAAAAAACAAATTTTTCCAAAGAAAAATATGGAATAAGATTTTTGTTTAAATTATTTTGAATTATTTTTTTAGTTTTTTCTGAAGAACGATTATAAATTGCAACACTATAACCTTTATCTTCAATATTTAATGACAAATTTCGACCCATAGTCCCCATACCAATAACACCAACTTCTTGTTTTTCTAACATAAAAACACCCCTATTTATATATTTATTTATAAAAATAAATAATTTTCATATTTTATATAATAAAATCATCATATACGAACATACAGGCCATATTGCATATATAATTATATACTAATATAACATACAATATATATATTAATATATATATTATTGTATATACATAAATCAATTCACCCAAAACTTCTCTTCAATTTTTATTAATCAACTAAAATAACACATCAATTAATATCAGATATTTTAAAATATACTCATAAGATTTAAATCAATAATATACTTATTATGTGTATATATTTCAATGTATTATACCTCCTAATGAATTAATAAACTAGAAATACATATTGATTTAGTATATACTAAATCAATAAAAATCTTACAGTAATTGAAAATAAGTATTTGTCATGTCAAAAAAAATTTTAGTTACTTGTGCATTGCCGTATGCAAATGGATCTTTGCATATTGGACATATGCTAGAGCATATACAAGCAGATATTTGGGTACGTTATCAACGCATGCAAAATAATGAAGTTTACTTTATTTGTGCTGATGATGCCCATGGTACAGCCATTATGTTAAAATCTCGACAACTTAATATCACGCCAAAAATAATGATATCAAAAATTCAAAAAGAACACTATAGAGATTGCTGTGATTTTAATATCAGTTATGATAATTATTATTCTACACATAGTAAAGAAACCCGAGATTTACTATACAATATTTATTTTAAATTAAAAAATAATGGATTAATTAAATCTCAATTTATTTCTCAGTTATATGATCCTAAAAAAAAAATATTTTTACCAGATAGATTTATTATAGGGGTATGCCCAAGATGCCACTCATCTCAACAATATGGAGATAATTGTGATCAATGTGGCACTATTTATACTCCTCTTGATTTAATTAACCCCAAATCAGTCATTTCAGGTGTTACGCCAATCATAAAGAAATCTAAACATTTCTTTTTTAACTTACCAAGTTTTACGAAAAACCTACAAAAATGGATATATTCAGGAGTTTTACAACAAGAAATACTAAATCAAATAGAAGAATGGTTTAAATTGGGTTTAAAAGAATGGGATATTTCTAGAGATGCTCCATATTTTGGTTTTAAAATTCCAAATACTGCTTCGAAATATTTTTATGTTTGGATGGATGCAACTGTAGGATACATGGGAACTTTTCAAAATTTGTGTAAAAAAAATAAAAATATATCCTTCAAAGATTTTTGGGATATAAATTCAGAAAATGAATTATATCATTTCATCGGTAAAGATATTACTTATTTTCATAGTTTATTTTGGCCAGCAATTTTAGAAGGTAGTTGCTTCCGTAAACCAACGGGAATATTTGTACACGGACACGTTACGTTAAATGGCTCTAAAATATCAAAATCTAAAGGATCTTTTATCAAAGTCAATACTTATCTATCACACTTAAATTCAGATTATTTAAGATATTATTATGCTACAAAATTATCATCTAAAATTAATGATATTGATTTAAATTTTAATGATTTTTCTACTAAAATCAACTCAGATATTATAAATAAAATATTAAATCTAGCAGCTAGAAGTGCAAGTTTCATAAATCAATATAATCACGGACAACTATCTTCTAATATAGCAGATCCCAATCTATATAATTTCTTTACAAATTCTCGATATTCTATCGAAAAATCCTTTAAGAATAGAGAATTTAGTGAAGCTATGCGTAATATTATGTTATTAGCAGATGAAGCTAATCGATATATTGATAAACATTCCCCATGGCATACTATTCATCAAATAGGCGGAATAAAAAATGCATTATCTATTTCTTCTATGGGAATTCATCTATTTAAAATTTTAATGACTTATTTAAAACCTGTTTTACCTATACTATCAAGATATAGCGAAAAATTTTTAAACACTCATTTATCATGGGACACAATTAATATTCCTTTAACGAATCATAAAATTAATAAATTCCAAATAATATTTCATCGTATTCATGACAATCAAATCAAATCTTTAACAAACTTATTAAACCATCAATAATCTTAATAAGCATTTCTTTTAAAAAAAAAGAACTAAATCCATCTTCATTTTTTAAAAAAAGATTATACATAATAAAATGTCATATCAATAATAATATATTGCATATACTTGTATATATCCCCTGTTGAACATAAGAGAATATGTTTCATAAATTCTAAAATTAACATAAAACTAAAATATATTCATTCAGTCATTACTATACGTAATAGTATGTAGAAATTCTCTTCGAATATTTTCATTTGATTTAAATAATCCACCCATTGCTGTAGTATTTGTAGTACTTGCAATATCGTGTATTCCTCTTGCTTTAACGCAATAATGTGCAGCATTAATAAATATTGCAACACTATTAGTATCTAATAACGTTTTTAATGCTAAAAAAATTTGTTGCGTTAATCGCTCCTGCAATTGAGGTCTTTTAGAAAAAAATTGTACTATCTTATTAATTTTTGATAAACCAATTACACTATTTTTTGGGATATATGACACAGTAGCTTTTCCATTAAACACAATAAAATGATGTTCACACACACTAGTAATATTAATATTACGTACTGTAATCATTTCATTCATTTTCATAGTATTTTTTATTATTGAAATTTTAGGAAAATTTAAATAATCTAAACCAAAGAAAATTTCTTCTACATACATTTTTGCAATACGACTTGGAGTATGTAAAAGACTGTCATGATTTAAATTCAATTTAAGAAGATACATAATAGATGCTATGTGATCTTTAATTTTATTCATACGAATTTCATTATCTATATTTAATTCAATTACAGGATTTTCTAATCCATGATGTAATAAAGCAGCACGTACTAATAACGATTCTTGCGTTAATTTAGACATATAATTTTCTCTAAATAATTTTTTATATCTATTACTATATATAAAAATAATATACTCATATTCATGATAATCAACAGTATTACAATATTTATTAAATATGATCAACTATTTTAAAAGCAAAATAAATAATATTTTAGAACATAATATAATTCACTATTCAATACATATATATCAAAGTAATAAAATTAATTATTTCAAATAAAAAATATATTATATAATATATTTTCAGTGCATAATTAATATGCATTAAATTGAATTTTTTTAAAATATTATGTATAATCTTTCCAATTCTATTTATATATAAATATATTAATTAGGTGTATAGTTATATGTTTAAAATACAAGCTGAATTACGTGTTTCTATTAAAACAGCTGCAGTTCGTCGTTTGCGTAAAAAAAATAAGTGCCCAGCTATAGTATACAAAAATACTAAATTTACAAATTTACCCATAGAATTAAGTAATATAGATATACAACATCCTACATCTATAGTTCATTTTTACAAAAATAATATTTTACAATTAATAATACGTGACAAATCAATTTTAACTGTAAAAATAAAAGAAATACAATACCATCCTTACAAACCAAACATAATACATATAGATTTTATGTGCATTTAATAATAAATAGCATGCAAATAAAGTATTAATAATAACACTACCATACAAATATATAATTTATATGAGTTTTTTTATTTAAATTAATTACTAAATTATAATCTTATTGTAAATATTATATATACTGTTTTATTGCTATATAAATAAACTGCATTATCTTTTTTCTGCTAAATAGTAATCTAAAGCTAACTTAATAAGCGTAGTTAATAACAAAGTAGAATTTAAACCAGTTGCTTCCCATAATTTAGGATACATACTATTACTAGTAAATCCAGGTAGGGTATTAACTTCATTAATAATAACCTGATTATTTGATTTTAAAAATACATCTACACGAGCCATACCAACACAATTTAAAATTTGAAATGCACGCATAGCATAATTTCTAATCTTATTACTAATTGCATCACTAATTTCAGCTGGTATTATTGTTTTAACCTTATAACTTATATATTTTTTATGATACGTGTAAAAATGATTATCAATAATAATTTCCCCACATACACTAGTTTTTATCTTTGTATTCCCTAAAACTGCACATTCTAATTCCCTGCCTGCAATACATGGTTCTATTATAATCTTGTTACTATACAAAAAAGCAATATCTAATGCCTGGTTAAAAGTAGCATTATTGACAACTTTAGAAACCCCTATTGAAGAACCTTGATTTACTGGTTTAATAAAAAAAGGTACTCCGAACATATCAGCCAAATTATTAAATTTTATATTTGATCTTTCATAATTCGAAAAAGTTTTAAATAAACCCACAGGTAATCCTGCATCACGTAATAGACGCTTAGTGATGTCCTTATCCATACAAATCGCAGATCCTAAAACACTGGATCCAACACACGGTAAAGTCATAATACGAATAAATCCTTGTAAAGTTCCATCCTCTCCTAATAATCCATGGGTTATCGGAAAAATTACATCAATTTTAAATACATGATTAGAAGTGTGGTTAGTACAAAAAACAAATTTATCAGAAAATTGTTTTATTAAAATTGGAAAATACTTATACTGTTGATTATTAGAATTAAAAAAAATATTCAAACATATATCATTAGGAATTACATACCAGCCACCATTTTTACTAATCCAAAATACAACTATCTCAAAAAGACTTCTATCTATATGCTTGAAAATATAATTTGCTGATTTCAGTGAAACCTCATGTTCCTTAGAAAACCCACCACAAATCAATCCAACTCGTAATTTATTATTTAATTCCATACACAAGATATTTCAATACTACATTATCATAATATAACAATCACAACAGCACTAACAATAATAATTATTGTTTCAAAACTTGTTTTATAATACTTTACATATTACAAAAAACAAAAAAGCTAAATTAAATCTACTAAATTTAGTAAAAGCTTTTTTTGTTTTTTGTAAAATAACTTTTATTTATGAAGTAATAAAAAATCTTAACTTCATTAAAATAAATAGGACAATCCTACTGAAAACATATCATCGGTACAAATTTTAGCAGCATTAGTAAAATCATTTTTAACTAAAAGATTTAACCTATAATCTATAGTAGCTGAAATTTTTTTATTAAAAGAATAACTACTACCAAAAGTGACATATTGCTTCAAATAATTTCCATATCCATTTTCTACATCACTAGCCTTAGAATGTAAGTAAGATATAGAAGGAGTTACTCCACAACTAAATCTATATTGAGCTATAACTGATACATCTCTTGTTTTATTAGCAAAACCATAAATACTTTCTGGATTTAAAACATCACTAAAGTTACCAAAAGGAGTCATATTATAAGTCTCTCCATAAACTGCAGACAAATATGCTCCATAAGCATTATATTTTAAACCAAAAAAATATGCCTCAGCAGGATCTGTATTATAACTACTATCTAAACTTCTTTGCTCAAAAGTACGTTGACTATTCATGTAAGATACAGATGCCGCAATGCCATTACTTAAATTGTAAGATGCAGAAACTCCATATCCCTCTCCATTAGCAGTTTTTACAGTACGACCAGTTTTCTGATCAACATTATTCTTTCCTTGATACTGGATAGCAAAATTCAATCCATTCAATAACCCAAAAAAATTCTTATTACGATAAGTAACCAAGTTTGATGACCTGCCAGATAAAAAATTATCGGATAAAGACGTATCACCTCCAAATTCTGACGATAAATCTGTCCAAGATTTCACATCATACAATATTCCATAATTTCTTCCATAATCGAAGCTTCCAAAATTTCCTAGTTTTATTCCTAGATAACCTAGAAGTGCCCGACCATTATCCACTAAATTAATTCCTTCTTCAACATTTCTTAATGGAAACTCATACTCCCATCTTCCAAAACCTGCAATTTTATCCCCATTTAAACAAGTTTCTCCAAATAAACCGTACCTTACAAAAAAATAATTAATTCCATTATCAGAATTTTTTGAAAAAAATTGACCTCCTGATATATTCCCATACATACTCAATATATTTCCGTTCTTATTGTAAACTTCAGAAGCTCCAAAAGCGCTTGTTGCCATCACCATAGTTATAATCAGGTTAACAAAACACCATAATTTCATATCTACCACCCTCATTATAGAAAAATTCAAATTTATTTATTAAACAATAATTGTTGTTATATTTTAACTTAATTACATACCGCATTATTTGTATCATACTAAATAACATAGAACTTTTCAAGTAACTGATTATACTAATATATCTCATTCCCTAACAACATACAACTATTCCTAATCTTAATAATTATTCTTTATGCAATAAAATAAAAAATTTATCTATACTGAAAAATTATAAACATAATTTTTTCACATAAACTATCACTTTATTATATAGGTAATAATATTTACACTTGTTAATTAATTAGTTTCTACTGATTCTACCACACGCTGCAATCCAACTACATGTTCATCATGTGCAGTACGGATCAACATAACTCCCTGAGTATTGCGCTTAATAATATTCACTTCAGAAGCACGAATACGAACCAATCGACCAGCATCAGTGATTATCATTATTTGATCATCTTGATTAACTTGAACAGCCCCCACTACATTGCCATTACGCTCTGTTACTTTAATAGAAATCACGCCTTGAGTAGCACGAGATTTTAATGGGTACTCTGATTGATTTGTACGCTTACCAAATCCGTTTTTTGTTGTAGTTAAAATAGAACTTTTATTTTTTGGTATAATTAAAGACACTACTCGATCTCCTTTTAATAAATGAATACCTTTCACCCCCACTGCGGAACGACCCACACTACGAACTTGAGTTTCCATAAATCTAACAACCTTTCCATAAGCAGTAAATAACATAACCTCATCATTCCCATTAGTAATATCAGCTCCAATTAATTCATCTCCTTCATTAAGGTTCAGCGCAATAATACCAACATTTCTTGGTCTACTAAATTCCATAAGTGCAGTTTTTTTTACAAAACCACTACTAGTAGCCATAAATATTTGATACCCTGTTGTATATTTTTGAATCGGCAAAATAGCAGTGATTCGTTCATTTATATCTAAAGGTAATAAATTAATAATTGGTTTTCCACGGGATCCACGTTTGGCTTCTGGTAATTGATATACTTTCATCCAATATATTCGACCATAATTAGAAAATAATAAAACAGTATCATGAGTATTTGCTATAAGTAATCGAGTAATAAAATCTTCTTCCTTAATACGAGTAGTTAATTTACCTTTACCTCCTCGTTTTTGAGCGTCATAATCAGTTAATGGCTGATATTTTACATAACCTTGATAAGATAAAGTTACCATGACATCTTTTTGATTAATTAAATTTTCTATATTAATATTAGGAACGGTATCACTAATTTCAGTTCGACGAGCATCATTATATTCTTCTTTAATAGAAATTAATTCTTGACGAATTACCTTCATTAAAGAACTTGGATTTTTCAAAGTAAAAATCAAATCCTCCATTTTTTTTAATAAGTTGTAATATTCTATTAATAATTTTTCACGTTCCAAAGTAGTAAGTTTATGTAATCGTAAATCTAAAATAGCCTGTACTTGATTTTTAGTAAGATAACACCCATTATTTTTAGTAAAATTATTTTTAGATAACCATTCAGAATTTAATAAATCAACAGACATTTTTTGTCTGATATCCATTACATCATTTGCTAACCAAACTTTAGATATTAAAGAATAACCAGCATTAATAGAACTATTAGCACAACGAATTAATTCAATAATAGCATCTATGTTTGATAAAGCTATTACTAATCCTTCCAAAACATGAATTCGATTGCCAGCTTTTTTTAACTCAAATAAAATACGACGCGTTATTACCGAACGCCGATGACATATAAAAGCAGATAAAATATCCTTTAATGACATAATTTTTGGTTGCCCATGAGATAAGGCAACCATATTAATTCCAAAAGATACTTGCAATTGAGTCAAAGAATATAAATTATTTATTACTATTTCACTAATAGCATCATGTTTAATATCAATAACAATTCTCATCCCATCTTTATCAGATTCATCGCGTAAACTATGTATTCCATCAATTCGTTTTGTTTTTACTAACTCTGCAATTTTTTCTAACAATTTAGATTTATTAACTTGATATGGAATTTCATATACTATTATAGATTCTCGACCAGTTTTAATATCAGTTTCAATTTCTACACGAGCTCGAATATGAATTTTACCTCTACCTGTTTCATATGCTTTTTTTAGTTCACTACAATCATTAATAATAGCAGCAGAAGGAAAATCCGGTCCAGGTATATGTCTCATTAATTCATTAACAGTAATATTTTCATTATCTATCACTGCTAAACATCCATTAATTACTTCAGAAAGATTATGCGGTGGAATATTTGTAGCCATTCCCACAGCAATGCCAGATGAACCATTAATCAAAATATTTGGAATTTTGGTAGGTAATACTTCAGGAATCTGTTCAGTTCCATCATAATTAAATTCATAATCAACTGTTTCCTTCTCTAAATCAGATAACAATTCATTTGCAATTTTAGACATACGTATTTCTGTATAACGCATAGCTGCAGCCGAATCACCATCTACCGACCCAAAATTTCCCTGTCCATCAATTAAGACATAACGCATTAAAAAAGGCTGTGCCATACGAACAATAGTTTCATACACAGCAGAATCTCCATGAGGATGATATTTTCCTATAACATCTCCTACTATTCTAGCAGATTTTTTATAATTTTTATTCCAATAATTTCCAAGAATTTGCATGGCAAATAACACCCGACGATGCACAGGCTTTAATCCGTCTCTCACATCTGGTAATGCACGACCTATAATTACAGACATAGCATAATCCAAATAAGAACGTTTTAATTCTTCTTCTATATAAATCTGTGTAATTTCTTTAGCACGATTATCCATACAATAATATCCTTGGATATATATATATCGTATATAATAAACTATTTTCAAAAACAATTTTTAATATTATACTCTTGTTTGATATTTAATAATACATTAAGAATGATTTAGTATTATTTTTGAAATAAAAATACATTACTAACAAATAATATACATTATACAATAAAAATGTAATTAATAACAAAAAAAGCAATACTATAAAACAATTGAAATTATAAAGTATAAATCTTAGTTAATTAAAAATATTACATAATGAACAAAAATTTTATTGAAAAATCAATAAAAAACATTGATCCTGAAGAAATTAAAAAATTTAATCTATCTGCCTCACAATGGTGGAATACTAATGGTATATTTCGATCTTTACATTATATAAACCCAACGCGTTTGTATTACATTCTTAAATACAGTAACGGAGGACTATTCAAGAAAAAAATATTAGATATTGGATGCGGAGGAGGGATTCTTGCAGAAAGTATGGCTATAGAAGGAGCAAAAGTTACTGGACTAGATTTAAGTTTTAATTCATTAAACATAGCTAGATCTCATGCTGTATCTCAAAACCTAATAATCAATTATATATTAGAAACGATAGAACAACATTCAATTAATTATACTAATTATTACGATATAATAACTTGTATGGAAGTTTTAGAACATGTACCTAATCCAGTATCAGTAATACATGCTTGTTCTTCTATGGTAAAAACAGGAGGATCAGTTTTTTTTTCTACATTAAATCGCACTTTCAAGGCATGGTTATTAGTGATAATTGGAGCTGAATATATTTTTAATATTATTCCTAAAGGCACTCATACTCTAAAAAAATTTATTACACCATCAGAATTATTAGATTGGATTGATATCACTACACTACAAGCAAATAATATTTCTGGAATATACTATAATCCTTTTACTAATAATTGCATGATCACAGAAGATATAAACATAAACTATATTTTACACACATATAAAGCATTATAAACAAGTAATAATAAACACAATTTTAAAACTATAAATTCATTGTAATATTTTTATAAAAAATACATATATGTTCACAACATTACAACTAATAAAGTTATTAATTTATTATTAATAACAAAAAATAAAAACAATGATTGATTGTTATGATACTATGGTTAAAAAAATTTTTATCAAATAATGACACAATGATTCAATTAAACATCATTGATAACACTTTTAATTATATTTATCTTATACTTATTAATAACACTAAAAATTATTCTAAATCTATACAAAAAAGGGAATATAATTAAATAAATTTAATCACCTCTTTTATAAAAACTAAATTTTATTGATTACAATCACACATATTAATTATTACCATATAACTTTAATAAGGAAATATATCAATATGAATCAAACTTTATTGGTTACTAAACGAGATGGACATCAAGAACCTATTAATTTAGAAAAAATCCATCGAGTAATTAACTGGGCAGCTCAGGGTTTAGAAAAAATTTCAGTTTCACAAGTTGAATTACGCTCTCATATACAATTTTATAATGGAATAAAAACTTCTGATATTCAAGAAACTATTATCAAAGCAGCAGCAGATTTAATTACCAAAGAGGCGCCAGATTACCAATATTTAGCAGCACGTTTAGCAGTGTTTCATTTACGTAAAAAAGCATATGGACAATTCGAACCTCCTAAGTTATATAATCATGTATTACGACTCGTAAAAATTGGAAAATATGATAAACACTTATTAGATGATTATAATTATCATGAATTTAACCAAATGGATGAATTTATTGATCATTGGAGAGATATGAATTTTTCATATGCTGCTATCAAGCAATTAGAAGGAAAATATTTAGTTCAAAATCGAATAACTGGTGAAATTTATGAAAGTGCTCAATTTTTATATGTATTAACTGCAGCATGTTTATTTTCTAAGTATCCTAAAAATACTAGAATGAATTATATAAAAAAATTTTATAACGCAGTATCAACATTTAAAATTTCTTTAGCAACTCCTATTATGTCTGGGGTGCGCACACCAACTCGCCAATTTAGTTCCTGTGTATTAATTGAATGTGATGATAGTCTTGATTCTATTAATGCAACGTCTAGTGCTATTGTAAAATATGTTGCACAACGAGCTGGAATTGGTATTAACGCCGGACGAATTAGAGCAATAGGCAGCCCAATACGAAATGGGGAAGCATTTCATACAGGATGCATCCCTTTTTATAAGCATTTCCAAACAGCAGTTAAATCATGTTCTCAAGGAGGAGTACGAGGTGGAGCAGCTACTTTATTTTATCCTATTTGGCATTTAGAAATTGAAAATCTACTCGTTCTAAAAAATAACAGAGGAGTAGAATCTAACAGAATACGTCATTTAGACTATGGAGTGCAAATTAACAAATTAATGTATCAGCGACTCATAACAGGAAAATATATTACATTATTTAGTCCATCTGATGTACCAGATTTATATGAATCTTTTTTTTCCGATCAAAATATCTTCGAACGCTTATATCATAAGTATGAAAATAACCATAAAATTCGACAACGTAAGATTAAAGCAATAGTATTATTTTCTTTAATGATGCAAGAACGAGCTTCTACTGGAAGAATTTATATTCAACATACAGATCATTGTAATACTCACAGTCCATTCAATAGCACGCTTGCTCCAATTCGACAATCTAATTTATGCTTAGAAATAACATTACCTACTAAACCGTTAAATAATATTAATGATACAAATGGAGAAATAGCTTTATGTACATTATCTGCTTTTAACCTTGGTAATATCAATAATTTAGATGATTTATCTGAACTTTCAATTTTAATCGTACGTGCTCTAGATGCTTTATTAGATTATCAAAGTTATCCAGTACTCGCTGCGCAATACAGCGCTATAAACCGTCGATCCTTAGGAATCGGAGTAATAAACTACGCTTATTATTTAGCAAAACATGGAGTACGTTATTCAGATGGCAGTGCAAATATACTAACACATCACACATTTGAAGCTATTCAATACTATTTACTACAAGCTTCTAATCTTCTAGCTAAAGAAAAAGGTCCTTGCGCATGGTTCAACGAAACTTCGTACGCTCAAGGAATATTACCTATTGATACATATAAAAAAGACCTAGATTGTATAATTAATGAGCCATTATACTATGATTGGGAAAAATTGCGTAATCAAATTAAACAATACGGATTAAGGAATTCTACCGTATCTGCTTTAATGCCATCAGAAACCTCTTCACAAATTTCTAACTCTACAAATGGTATTGAACCTCCTAGAGGATATATTAGCATTAAAGCATCAAAAGACGGTATTTTAAGACAAGTAGTCCCTCAATATGAAAAATTATCATCTAATTACGAATTATTATGGAATATTCCAAATAATCAAGGTTATTTAGAATTAGTAAGCATTATGCAAAAATTCATCGACCAATCTATCTCAACGAACATGAATTATGATCCATCTTGTTTTCCAGAATCTAAAATTCCAATTAAACAACTATTATCAGATTTACTATATGCATATAAATTAGGAATTAAAACATTATACTATCATAATACTCGAGATGGATCCTCAGAAATACAAAAAAAAATAGAATATAATAATAGCCAGTCGAACACCTGTTCAAGTGATGCTTGTATAATATAAAATATTTTACTTACTGTTATTTTAAGAGATAAAAGGATAAATATGATATACACAACTTTTTCTAGAAAAAAAAACAATCAACTTTTAGAACCAATGTTTTTAGGTCAACCAGTAAATATTGCTCGATTTGATCAACAAAAACATGTTATTTTTGAAAAATTAATTGAAAAACAATTATCTTTTTTTTGGAGACCAGAAGAAATAGATATTTCTAAAGATCGAATAGATTACCAATCTCTGCCTAATCATGAAAAACATATTTTCATTAGTAATTTAAAATATCAAACATTGCTTGATTCTATACAAGGAAGAAGCCCAAATATTGCTTTATTACCTTTAATTTCTATTCCAGAATTAGAAACTTGGGTAGAAACTTGGTCATTTTTTGAGACTATCCATTCTCGATCTTACACTCATATTATTCGAAATATTGTAACTCATCCATCATCAGTATTTGATGATATTGTAACTAATAAAGAAATTTTACAACGAGCAAAAGATATCTCAATATATTATGATGATTTAATTAAATTAACCAGTTATTACCATATTTTAGGACCAGGAATACATAAAATAAATAAAAATACCGTTACTGTAAACTTACATGAACTTAAAAAAAAACTATATTTATGCTTAATCAGTATTAATGTATTAGAAGCAATCAGATTCTACGTTAGTTTTGCTTGCTCTTTTGCATTTGCTGAACGAAAACTCATGGAAGGTAATGCTAAAATTATACGTTTTATTGCTCGAGATGAATCTTTACATTTAAGTGCAACCCAACACATACTGAATCTTATGCGTTCTGGATCAGATGATCCTGAAATGGCTGATATCAGCTGTATGTATCAAACAGAAAGTTATAACTTATTTTTAATGGCTGCAGAACAAGAAAAAATGTGGGCTCAATATCTATTTAAAGATGGATCTATGATTGGATTAAATAAAGAAATATTATGTCAATATATAGAGTATATTACAAATACACGTATGCAAGCAATTGGACTAAAAGCCCCTTTTAATAATACTAAATCAAATGTCATACCTTGGATTAATTCATGGTTATCTTCAGATAATGTACAAGTTGCACCTCAAGAAGTAGAATCTAGTTCTTATTTAGTAGGCCAAATAAATACTAATATTGATGATGATGAATTTAATAACTTTCAATTGTAAAATTATTATAAATAATAATACATCTCGTAATATATCATTTATTTATCACAATTCAGTATTTCACTCTTTATTAGAAATATTAAAATACCATAATATACCGGTAAATTATCAATGTAAATCGGGTTATTGTGGGAGTTGTCGAGTTACTTTAATAAAAGGAAAAATAAAATACTATAATAAACCTCTAGCATCTTGTCTTTTTTCTGAAGAAATTTTTATTTGCTCTTGTTTCCCTATAGAAGATATCATATTAAAAATATGATATCTTCTATATTATACTTACTTTGAAATCATTTTCAATACTAATAAACCTACATAATAACAGAAACAGAACAAAAATAAATATGGTATTTTTTAACAAAAATATTTTGTACACATTAAATATTCTATTCATGCAACTTTTATATCATTAATTGAATTAAATGAATTATAAACTGCGGATATAAACCACTATACAATATAATGATCACCATAATTATTATCATCAATCCCTCTATTTTATACATCCAATTAGAAAGATGATTAAAATCAATACATACATTATTACTATTATGCATAGAATTATGACAAAATAAATTAGTCAAAATTTTTAAATAATAAAATGTACTAATTATACTACTAACAATTATAAAAATAGTCATTATCCATAATTTACTACTTATTCCTAATAATAATAAATAAAATTTACCAATAAAACCAAACGTTAAAGGTATTCCTGCTAATGACAATATCATTATTGCAAATATTATTGATAACACAGGTGAATTCCAAAATAAACCACTATATGAACAAACCAAATCTATATTTTTTTTCTCTTTTTCTATACAAGAATTTGATATAACATTGATTATTCCAAAAACTCCTATATTAGAAACTAAATAACTTATAAGATACACATTGATAGATTCTTGAGTCATTGCACTATTTATGTATAATGCAATCAACGCTACTAATAAATACCCTGAATTAGTTATCGAAGAATAAGCCAAAATACGCTTAATACTATTTTGATAAATAGCCATCATACTGCCAAATAACATAGATAAACATGCTGAACCTGACAAAAAAACATAAATCATTTCATTATATTGATCTGGAAATATCAATAAAAATCGTATTAACGCAGAGATTACAGCAATTTTACTACCAGTAGCTAAATACATAGATATTGCAGTAGGTGCTCCCTGATATACATCAGGAATCCATACATGAAACGGAACAAAAGATAATTTAAAACCAATTCCAATCATCATCATTACTAACCCTATAATGACTAATAGTATTGGTGATAATTGATAAATAATTATTTCAGTACCGTTACAATAAGTTAATAATAATTTCTTAATTTCAACAAAAGATAAACAACCTGACCCACAATATATAAAAGCTATTCCAAAAAGTAAAAAAGATGACGATACTCCAGATAATATAATGTATTTAATGCCTGATTCTATAGATCGTTTCTGAAAAACAGCATAACTAATCAAGCCAAACATAGGAATAGAAAGTAATTCCATTCCCAAAAATAGTATTATTAAATGATTCGTCATCGTCAATAATACTCCACCCATAGTAGAAAGTAATAATAACAAATAAAACTCATCTTTACGATGACTGGGATATGATAACAACCATGAATATCCTGATATAACACTAGCTAAACTTGCTAATATCACAAGCGATACATGCAATATAGAAAAATTATCAATATGTATTAACTGAAAAATACTTAATTTTTCTTGAATATCAATCCATGACATTATTTTCAAAGCAAACATCATAGATAAAATCAATCCAATTGCTGTAAACATAGCATGTTTTAAATTCCCTCTATTCCATGCTATAGATAGCATAACAATAATAATTGTTACACCTATAATTAATATGGGTGATAAAATAATTATATCGCTCCAAATTTTTATCATAATAAAATAGCTATCCTTTATAATATAAGGTCACAATAATAGATATTATGAATCATTAAATCCTTATAATTTCATATACATATTTAGTAGTGTTATATGATGTATTTAAAATAAACTGAGGAAATAACCCAATTATAAAAATACATAAAAGTAATATTATACTAATAAATTTTTCATGAAATTTTATATCTGTTAATAGCCCATATACTTTTTTTGAAGAACCATAATACACTTTTTGCATTAAAACTAAAGAATAAATAGATGCAAATAATATTCCACCTATAGCAGCCATTATTGAAATAAATGGCGCTACTTGAAAAGTTCCAAATAAAATTACTACTTCCCCCACAAAATTTCCAGTTCCAGGAATACCTAACATTGCTGCCACAAAACATAAAGAAAAGGCAGGAATAAAATTCATATTGCTCCATAAACCACCCATCTCAGTAATATTACGAGTACTTAATCTTTTGTACAATTGTCCGCATAAAATAAACATTCCAGCTGAAGATAAACTACATGAAATCATTTGTAAAATAGCTCCTTGGTAAGATAATTGATTATTACTATAAATTGCAATTAATATAAATCCCATATGAGATATATTTGCGTATGCAATTATTTTTTTCATATCAATTTGAGCGCAAGCCATCCAAGATCCATAAAAAATATTTAATAATCCTAAAAACATTGCAATTAAAGAAAAATCCCGTACAGCACAAGGACAAAACGGAAGAACAAATCTAAAGAACCCGTAAATTGCGGTTTTTAATAAAATACCTACTAAATCGACTGATCCCATCATGGGGGAAGAACTATGAATGTCTATCAACCAAGAATGAAAAGGAACAATTGGCATTTTTATTGCAAAAGATAAAAAAAAACCTAACATCAATAAATATTCTATATTTTTTGGTAATATAACTTTTGATAAAATATCATAATCAAATGACCAAATTCCATTCATTTTATAATTAAAATAAACAATAATTATAATAGACACCAACATACTTAACCCACTAAATTGAGTATAAATAACAAACTTAGTAGCAGAAATAACTCGCAATTTTTTATTATTACATTCTACATAACCCCAGACAGATATTAAGAAATACATTGGAATTAATATAATTTCCCAGAAAAAAAAGAATAAAAACATATCTACTGATAAAATAACTCCTATTCCGCTACCTAAAACACACAACAAATTTAAATAAAATAAACCCTGATATTTACGTATATTATCCCAAGAACCTAATATTGATAAAACTCCCAAAATTCCAGATAACACTAACATTAATAATGATAGACCATCTAACGCTAAATGAAAATTAATCCCAAATCTTGGAATCCAAGAACATAAATATTCTAATTGCCATAAAGAAGTAGACTGATTGCTTTTTAAAAATTTATTTAATATTAATTTAAAACACTCCATGTCAGATAACCATAATATTACACTAATAAATAATTCTATACTTGCTCCCAATAAAGCAACCCATCGAGGACGGAATACACCAATCCGCTCTGATTGCCAAGATAATAAACCAAAAACAAAAGGAATTAATACTAAAATTAACAATAACATTATATTTCTTCATCTCCAAAAACAATACAACTTTATAATTTATATTGTCAATATCTCTTATATATTTGAATTCATTAAAACCATAAGCAACGCAATAATTGCACCAATATTTATTGACAATATATTCCAATTTATTTTTCTATGTTCAGTATATAAAAAACATTGACCCAACCAATTAAAAATAGATATACACACATTAATTCCAGATCCAATAAAATCATTATAATAAAGTAACTTATTTATTATATAAAAATACGGTTTCACAAATATAGTTTTATATAACCAATCTAATCCCCACCCATAATGACATAATAAAATTAAATATCGTGTTATAAACTCCGATGACAATTGCCCTTTAAAGATTTCATTTCGTATTGTAAATATAGTATTATTAAACCAAAATACATATGCTATCCATATCCCTAAAAATACTAAAATTTCAGAAGTTATAAGAAAATACATTTGTCTATAATCAAATTCATGAAAATAACTACTATAAAAATCATTTATTAAAAATGATGGTATTTTTATCCCTATAGCAGTAGATAAAAATAAAAAAATAATTAAAGGAAGATATTGGTTAATTTCAAAACTAATTTTCGGATTAATTGATTGATGTCCATGAAAAATTACAAAAATCATACGAAAAATATAAATAGGAGTTAAAAACACTCCTATTAATCCAAAAGTTAAAAAAAGATAATTATGATTATTAAATATACTCAATAAAATTAATTTTTTAGAATAAAAACCAGAAGTAACTATAGGCAATCCAGACAACGATGCTCCACCTACTAAAAAACAAACATAAAGAAAAGGTGCTGATTTAAATAATCCACCCATCTTTAGAATATTTTGCTCACCTTGACATGAACGTATCAAAGAACCTGCTGATAAAAATAATAAAGCTTTAAAAAAAGCATGCGTTGTTAAATGATATATTGCTCCATACCAATTTTTTTCTCCTAAAGCTAAGAACATGTATCCAATTTGACTAACAGTAGAATATGCTAAAATTTTTTTAATGTTATTTTGAAATAGTGCAGAACAACTAGCTGTAACTAAGGTAATAGCTCCTACAACGCCTACTACATATAAAATACAAGAATCAATTAAAAAAAAATTATTTAAACGATAAATTAAATATACTCCAGCAGTCACCATAGTAGCTGAATGAATTAAAGCAGATACAGGGGTTGGACCAACCATAGCACTAACTAACCATGTATGCAAAGGAAATTGAGCTGATTTAGTTATAGCTCCTATTAGAAAAGCAACAGAAATCCAAATAGATAGAGTAGTAGTTGATAAATACTGTGGAGATAACTGTAATAATTCATGTAAACTCAATGTATGATATTGATAATAAATCATAAATAAGCCACACATTAAACATATATCTCCAAATCGAGTAATAATGAATGCTTTCAAGGCTTGAAATCCATTATTACTGTTATAATAATAGAAACCAATTAATAAATAACTGCATAAACTTACTCCTTCCCAACCAAAATATACACATAATAAATTATCGGACAATATTAAAAGAATCATATTAAATATAAATAAATTAATATAAATAAAGAAACGAGCATACCCTTCAGATTCACGCATGTACCAAATAGAATATATACAAATTACAAAACCAACCCCAGTAATTATTGATAACATCAATAAAGACAATCGATCTAATTTAAATTTTATCCCAATATTCATGGCATCTATTTTTAACCATGACCATAGCTCCTGAATAATTACAAAATCAACCTTATCATACAAACAATAATAAAAATTCAATACTAAAAAAGTAGTAATGCATGCTGATATTCCAATGCCACTACTTCCTATTATTGCCGTAATATTCTTTCCATGATTTTCCTGAAATATTATTAATGCAATAAAACTTAATAATGGAAATAACATAGTTAAAGTAAATACATTCATATCTTTTTTTAGGTATCTCAATTTTACGTTACATCATCAGCATTTAAAGTGCCATAACACCGATACAAATGCAACAATAATGCTAATGAAACCGCTGCTTCAGAAGCAGCTACAGTGACAACTAGCATATATATAATTTGTCCATATTCCTGACCTAAATATGCACCTACTACTACAAACGCTAACGCTGAAGAATTAATGATAATTTCTAATCCTAATAACATGAAGAAAAAATTCTTCTTGATTGTTATTCCTATTAATCCTAATATAAATAGGATAATAGATAAAATTAAACCATGCGATAAAGGAATCATTTATTTACTTTTCTTATCATTCTTATTTATGAAAACAACATTATTACAAATAGATTGACTTTCTTGAGCTATATGTAATACAGAAATTAATGCACTTAATAATAACAATGAAGCTATTTCTACAATCAGTAGGTACTCTCCTTCTCCTCCAAATAAAGTAGTACCAATCAAATTAATAGGTATTGTCGTTTTTATTATATCAATAAATTGATTTTCTATTCTGAAAACAGAATAGAACAAAATGAATAACAAACTACTCATAATAAATAAAACACCTAAATTAAATTTTTTAAACAAAAATATGCAACTTCTATTCCTGAAACAATAAGAATCACTATTACTCATATTAAACATCATCATTACAAATAAAAAAAGCACCATAATTGCTCCAGCATAAATAATAATTTCTATAGCTCCAGCAAAAGAAGCTTTTAAAACAAAAAAATTACACGATACAAAAAATAATGAGGACACTAAATATAACAATGAATGTACAGAATTATTATTTAATACAACACAAATAGTTGATAATATTGCCATACACCCAGAAATATAAAATAAAACTACCATTCTACATTATTCTCCTTATTATAATATTTAATTAAGGCAATATAGTTTTAACATTAATGGGTTTTTCTTCATTTTGAGATTCTCCTTTACCTTTATTAGCATATGTTACTCCAGAAACTTGATAAAAATCATACTTTGACTGTTTTCCTGATCCTTCTATTAATAAATCAGATTTTTCATATACTAAATTACCTCTCTTAAAATCACTCATTTCAAAATCTGAAATTAACTGAATAGCTGCAGTTGGACAAGCTTCTTCACACATACCACAAAAAATACATCTAGAAAAATTAATTCTGAAAAATTCTGGATACCATCGACCATCAGCAGTTTCCGATTTTTTTAAAGAAATACAACCTACCGGACAAGATACTGCACACAAATTACAAGCTACACAACGTTCATTACCAAATTGATCTCTAGTCAAAACAATACGCCCACGATATCTAGGAGATAATTTACAAGAAATATCAGGATATAAATGTGTCTCTCGTTTATTAAATGCTTGTTTTCCAACCATCCATACACTACGTATTATAGAAAAAACATTTATAAAAAATTGTTTCAGTTTTATCATAAATATATTTCACCAATATGAAAATTAAATTAATTATATTAAAATAAAAAACGCAGTAGCTAACAGATTTAATAACGCCATAGGCAATAACCACTTCCAACCAATAAACATAACATGATCATAACGAGGCCTTGGCAAAGAAGCTCGAATTAATATAAATAATAATATAATAACACTTGTTTTACTAATAAACCACATTATTGGAGAAAGATAAGGACCTGACCAACCTCCAAAAAATAAAACTACCATAAATGCTGACATTGATATAATATTAATATATTCAGAAATAAAAAATAAACTAAATTTCATACCAGAATATTCAATATGATAACCTGCAATTAATTCTTGTTCTGATTCTGGCTGATCAAATGGATGTCTATGGCATAAAGCTAAACTTGACATAAAAAAAATAATAAATCCCAAAAATTGAGGAAATATATTCCATACATTTTCTTGAGCTTTTATTATATCTAACAAATTAAATGATCCAGATTGAGCAACTACTCCCATCAAAGATAACCCCAAAAACACTTCATAGCTTAATGTTTGTGCAATAGCTCTTACAGCTCCAATTAAAGCATATTTATTATTACTTGACCAACCTGCAAGCAATACTGAATATATTGATAATCCTGATATCATAAGAAAAAACAATATTCCAATATTACAATCAAATATAACTACATTAGGAAAAAATGGAATAATAGGCATAATCATTACAGATATAATAAACGCAATCATTGGAGCTAATACAAATATATATCGATCAGAAAAAATAGGTATCCAATCTTCCTTGAATATAATTTTTATTAAATCTGCTAATAATTGTAAAGATCCCTTCCAACCCACTCTATTTGGACCATATCGATTTTGAAAAAGAGCTAATAATCGACGTTCAAAAAAACTCATATATGCTCCACATACAACTATAATAAATAAAACAAATATCGAACGAATAAAAATATCAAAAAATTTTAACGATTCTGCAACACTAACTATCATGACGATTTAAAACTCCTTCTACATTTTCTACATACATTCCCAAAAAAAACATAGGAATTCCAGGAAAACCTATTGGTAATCCAATATGTTTCATAGGCAAATTAGTGCTAATTTTTATCGGCAAACATAAACTATGCCCAAAACATACAAACTTAATCAACATACCTTCTTTCAAATTTAATTGAATGGCATCTAATACATTAATCTTTGCATATAAAGAAGGCATACAATCTTGAATACATTTTGTACGTTGCGACATATATTCACTCCCAAATAAATGCCAACAAGGAGCTATTAACCACCTGCGCAAATTATTATCACTACTATTAACTGATAAATATTCAGAAGAAATTAATTTAACCCAATTTATTTTTTTATTGCTATGATTATTATCACAGTCTTTGTGAGATATTGCATCAAATAATCGAATCCCAGGATCTTCCGGATATAGTTCTTCTCCCACTTGTTTTTGAAATTTATTCCATGATTGAGGAGAATTCCAACCAGGAGACCAAGCAAATGCTACTTGATTATATAATGATTTCTGATGACGATGATTACCCTCCATAGAAAAAGTAAACATTGTTTCATCATTTTTCAAGGCACAAGGTTCATGTACATTTAAATTTGAATACATAGAAGTACGTCCACTATAACGATGCGTAGATTGAGCTATTTTTTGTCCATGTACTCTAAAACTAGCATCTGGAGCAGCATATTTAATTCCAATCAATTTTGGAAAACAACGTACAACAGATTCTATTACATGATCAATATGTAACTCCTTTGTTCTAACATAATTAGTATATGAATCACGTATTAAATATAACCATCTCCAACTTTCTAAAATATTGACATTATTATTATAAAAATTAGGATCATATAATTTAAAAAATCTTTGTGCCCTTCCTTCATAATTAACTACAGTACCATCGCTCTCAACAAAACTAGCAGCTGGAAAAACTAAATTTGCTTTTTCTTGAATTGAATTATATTGATGATCAATAACAATCAGATAATTAATATTATTTAACATATTACTAATTCTTTCCATACTAGCATAACGATACAAATCATTTTCTAATATCACAACACTAGTACGCATTGGTGATTTTTTTATTAAAGTACTACTATTACTACTATCAGCACATAATGAATCAATAGCATCATCTAAACTTTTAGTGGTCATCATAGCTAATCCAATACTATTAACATCTTGAGTAACTAAAAGAATTCCCACATCATTTTTTATTTTTTTTAAAGCACAAACAATATTAGAAGCAGCTGCAATTAATTCCTTACTTCCTGCATTACTTCCAGAAATAATTAATGGCTTACGGGAATTTTTTAACTGTTGTACTACTATATTTAATTTATCATTCAATACAGGATTAAAATCCTTAACTCTAGGAAATGAATTATCTAAAGCATGAGCAATAGCAAAACCAAACCGAGCTTGATTTAACACAGAATCATGATATGTTACCATAGCTAAATCATCTAATTTTGTTTTATCAAAACCAATAATCAATAATGGACATTTAATATTTTGAGTAAAATTAATAACAGATATAGATTGCCAATTAAAAATTCCTTCAGATTCTGCCATCTGATATGAATAACCTTTCATTGCTTGCCGTACTGATAACGCAATACGTGCTCCAGTTTGAGTAATATCTTCCCCCAAAATTAATATTACATCATAATTTTCCACTTCACATGCAGACGGAACATAAATGCCATTATTGTATAATACCTCTAATATTAATGATAATCTTTCTTGCTCAGAAGAATTAACTCCAGAATAAAAATTATCTGCACCAACTAAATTCCTTAAAGCGAAATTACTTTCAATACTTGCTCTAGATGATCCTATTCCAATTATTTTGTCACTATTTTTAAAAAATTTCACAGAATCTTTTATAGCGTTAACTAAATCAATTTTAATATAGTGATTATTATTCTTTTTTAATGGATTTGTAAGTCGATCACTAATATTAACATAACCACATCCAAATCTTCCTCGATCACATAAAAAATAACTATTTACTTTACTATTATAACGATTTTCCACTCGACATAATTTACCATAACGCTCACCTACGATTATGTTACATCCCACACTACATTGTTGACATATACTAGGAGCAAAAGTTACATCCCATTTTCTAGCGTAATTTTTTGATTGTGTTTTATCAGTAAATACCCCAGTAGGACATATTTCTACCAAATTTCCAGAAAATTCATTTTGAAGCATACCATCTTGAACTCGTCCAAAATAAATATTATCATGAATGCCAAATACACCTAAATCATCACCACCTGCATAATCCTTATAATAACGAATACATCTGTAACAAGTAATACAACGATTCATTTCATGAGTAATAAATGGACCTAAATACTGATTATAATGAGTACGCTTAGTAAATCTGTAACGCCTATAAGTATGACCAGTCATTACAGTCATATCTTGAAGATGACAATTACCTCCTTCTTCACATACCGGACAATCATGAGGATGATTAATCATTAATAATTCTAATATATTTTTTCTAAATTCCTTTAGTTCTTTCTCAAAAATAGAAATACGTATATCCTTTTTTATCGGGGTCATACAAGACATAACTAACCTACCAGAACTTACAACAGTAGTATCGTTATCATTATCATACAGTTTCACAGCACATTGTCTACAAGAGCCAACACTTCCCAACGCAGGATGCCAACAAAAATAAGGAATATCAAACCCCAATGACAAACATACATCTAAAATATTTTTTGATTTTTTTACAAAATATCGCTTACCTTCTATATAAATAGGAACTATCATATCTGTTAATATCCATTATTATTCAAAGACACACATATATAAAATATTAAAAATTAATTAATTATAAAAATACTAATTTAAATAATTTGAATACTGCTGATATTATTATCAATATTTAAACTATTTAAATTGATACCACATTCAAACTCATTACGAAAATATTTTAAAGCACTTTTTAAAGGCTCTATTGCTCCAGGAGCATGAGCACAAAAAGTTTTTCCAGGACCTAATAGATCGCATAAATGCTCTAAAATCTCGATATCTCCAGAAACACCATTATTTTTTTCTAATGATAAAAGCAACTTTACTATCCAAGGCAATCCTTCTCTACACGGAGTACACCAGCCACAAGATTCTCGTGCAAAAAACTCTTCCAAATTACGCACTAAACTAACCATACTAACAGTATTATCTATAGCTATTACCATCCCAGTACCAAATCTGCTACCTACAGCACTAATGCTTCCGAAATCCATAGGAGTATCTAAATGATCTTGAGTTAAAAAATCTGTACTTGCACCGCCTGGTTGCCATGCTTTTAAAAACAAACCATCATGCATACCTTGCGCATAATTTTCTAACAACTCTCGAGCAGTAATACCAAATGGAACCTCCCAAACTCCAGGATTTTTCACCTTACCAGAAAAACCCATCAACTTAGTTCCAGTATCTTTACTGTTCCTATTAGAAAGAGTTTTATACCAATTCGCTCCATGTTCTATAATTCCAGGAATATTACACAATGTTTCAACATTGTTGATACAAGTAGGTTTACCCCACAACCCTGACTGAGCAGGAAAAGGAGGTTTAGATCTAGGAACAGCTCGTTTTCCTTCCAAAGCATTAATTAAAGCAGTTTCCTCTCCACAAATATACCTACCAGCTCCCTTATGCAAGAATACATTTAAACTAAACTCAGTATTTAAAATATTTTTACCTAATAATCCTGATAATCTCAATTCAGAGATAGCAAAATTTAAATACTTAGCAATCAAAATGTACTCATAACGCAAAAAAATATAAGCTACAGAAACATTTAAAGCATATCCAGCAATTAATATTCCTTCTAATAATAAATGTGGCAATCTTTCCATTAAAAAACGATCTTTATAAGTCCCAGGCTCCATTTCATCTGCATTACATATTAAATAACGAACTTTTTGAACAGAAGATTGACTATTTGACATCATAGACCATTTTAATCCAGTAAAAAAACCGCCACCACCACGCCCTCTTAATCCTGATTCTTTAACCAACTCAATAATATCAGATTTAGATAAACACGTAATCGCTTTACGCAAAGCAACATATCCATTTTTAGATTGATATTCATTCAACCACACCGGTTCATCATTCTCTAAATTCATCCTCCAAGTTAAAGGATACCTTTCTGGACTTTGATATTTTTTTTTCATTATGAAATATTTTATTGATATAGTTCTAAAATTTTATTTATTTTTGATAAAACAACACATGAATATAAATCTTCATTAATCATAATAACAGGAGACTTATTACACATTCCTAAACAACAAGTAGGCAATAAAGTAAACTCATTATCTTTAGTAGTCTTTCCAATTTCTGTATTTAAAATATCTTCTAATTTCTCCCTAATTCTATCACATCCATTAAGATAACATACTATACTATCACAATATCGTACAATATTCCTACCTACTGGTTGTCTAAAAATTTGATTATAAAATGTAGCGACTCCCTCTACATCAGATACAGAGATATGCAATACTTGAGCTATCGATACAATTGCATCATCCGACACCCACCCACGACTCTTTTGAACTATTTTTAATGCTTCTATAGAGACTGCTTGAGTATTTTCATAACAATCACACTCTGCGCGAATGATATTTAATTCCTCCTTAGTTAACTGCATAATATTTCACTCACTCTATAACAATTAATAATATACCGTTGATAATATTTTACTATAATTTCTGCATATTATTTTATCTTTAAATATTATTGTTTTCTATATCAACGATCCACATCTGACATAACAAAATCTATACTTCCTAAATAAGCAATTAAATCAGATATTAAACTCCCTCTAATAACTGATGGAATTTGTTGTAAATGAGGAAAACTTGGAGTACGAATTCGAGTTCTATAACTCATAGTATTACCATCACTAATTAAATAATAACTATTAATACCTTTAGTAGCTTCAATCATTTGTAATGATTCATTAGGAGGAATAACAGGACCCCAAGATACTTGAATAAAATGAGTAATTAAAGTTTCAATATGTTGCAATACATGCGTTTTTTCAGGAGGAGTAGTTAAAGGGTGATCAGATTTAATAGGACCTACAGGCATATTATTCAAGCACTGCTCTAAAATACGTATACTCTGATACATTTCTTCTATTTTTAAAACAATTCTATTATAACAATCACTAACACCATTTCCTACAGGAACATCAAAATCAAAATTTTCATAACCAGAATACGGACGTAATTTTCGTACATCAAATTCAATGCCAGTCGCACGTAATCCAGCTCCTGTTACCCCCCAATTTAACGCTTCCTTTGCCCCGTATGATCCAACTCCACAAGTACGTTTTTTAAAAATACCATTTTTTAAAGCCATTTCAATGTAAAACAAAATTCTCTTAGGTAACCAAGATAAGCACTGCGTCAATAAATCATGCCAATTATCAGGCAAATCATAAGCTACTCCTCCAATTCTAAACCAAGCTGGATGCATTCTAGCCCCGGTTATTGCTTCTATTACATCATATATTTTTTGTCTATCAGTAAATGCCAAAAAAACTGGAGTCATAACTCCTACATCTTGTAAATAAGTACTAACGTAAAGTAAATGACTATTAATTCTAAATAATTCAGACAACATAATACGAATAACTTTTGCTCGATCCGGAACAACAATCCCAGCAAGTTTTTCAATAGCTAATACATAAGGCATCTCATTAATACATCCACCTAGATACTCAACTCGATCAGTGTAAGGTATAAAACTATGCCACGATTGACGTTCTCCCATTTTTTCTGCACCTCGGTGATGATATCCAATATCTGGAACACAATCAATAATTTCTTCTCCATTTAATTGTAAAATAATACGAAATACTCCATGTACTGATGGATGATTCGGACCAAGATTAAGAAACATAAAATCTTCATTATTATTATATCTTTTCATTCCCCATTCTTCTGGATTAAATAATAATTCTTCCATAGATAAATCTTCTTTCTGCTTCGTAAGAGTAAAAGAAGGACAAAATTCTGTAGCTCGAGCTGAATATTCTTTACGCAATGGAAAACCTTCCCAATTTTTCGGCATAATAATACGAGTTAAATTTGGATGATTATCAAATTTTATTCCAAACATTTCCCAAGTTTCTCGTTCATACCAATTAGCATTAATAAATACAGAAGTAATTGTAGGAACATGCATAGATCCTTCTAACAAAGGAACTTTTAAAATTATATCAACATTAGTTGATATAAACATTATATGATAAAACACTGTAAAATCAGCTGATGGCAATTTTGAACGATGTATTCGTAATCTTTCATCAATTCCATGTAAATCATACAACATAACATGCGGTTCTATTTCTTTTAAAAATACCATTATAGGTATAATTTTTTCACGTGATATCCAAACCATCAAAGCATCAGTATAAGAAAATTGTACTGTGAAATTAGATGATCCAAACTCAATAATCAAACTATTTAATATAGAATTTTCTTTACAAAAAAACGAATTATTATCAACATGTTCATTATTACCATTCATAATTTTACATTTTAATTACATAAATTAATTAGTATTAAACATAAACAAGCCATGAAATAAAAACAATAACATTTATTTGTTTATATACAATTTATTTAAGTTTCTGTATGATATATTTGTTTGACACGAACATCGTGTTTTCGATCTTTTTCAGATTTCATATTTGCTCGATATACTCCTTTATCTTTTAAAATCCAAGAAAGAGGCCTACGTTCTTTATTAATAGATTTTTGTAACAATAATAAAGCTTGGATATACGCTTCAGGTCTAGGAGGGCATCCAGGAATATAAATATCTACTGGAAGAAATTTATCCACTCCTTGTACCACAGAATAAATATCATACATCCCTCCAGAATTTGCACAAGCACCCATAGAAATTACCCACTTCGGCTCTAACATTTGATCATATAAACGTTGAATTACAGGAACCATTTTAATAAATGGAGTTCCAGCAATAACCATAAAATCTGATTGACGAGGAGATGATCTTAATACTTCTGATCCAAACCGAGCAACATCATGTACAGCAGTAAAAGCAGTAGTCATTTCCACATAACAACAAGATAACCCAAAATTATAAGGCCATAAAGAATTACTTCTACCCCAATTCACCATTTTATGTAACAAAACAGCTAATTTTCCAAAAAAGATACTTCTTTGAACATATTTCTTTAATGGGTCAGACACTACTTTTTGATCTTGTAGTGGATATTTATCATGATCATTTTTCTTTGTACGGGCTAATGTTAAAGTATATTTCATAATTATTTATCACGCTCTTTAAGAAATTTTAAAATATTATCTAAACTCAAACAAATGTGGATATTGTCATCATTCTTATTTTTTAATGGATTTTTTATCCAATTAAATGCTCCTATACGCATGGAATATATTAAACTTATTAATAAAATAAAAATAAAAATAATTATCTCAGTAAACCCTACCCATCCTGATTCTCGAATAGATATAGACCAAACATATAAATATATTCCTTCTGCATCAAAAATCACAAAAAGCATTCCAATCAAATAAAATTTAATAGAAAATTTTACCCGAACTTGTCCTGTAGATTTAATACCTGACTCAAAAGGAACATTTTTTGCTAGAGAATCAGATCTACCACCTAAAAAATATCCACATAATAACATAAAAATACATAAAAATACTGCGCTTACTATATAAAGAAATATTCCTAAATAATGCATATATTTACTTATTCATCCTTTTAAAACAAAACTAAAAATAACAACAAAATATTATATACATACATGTGGTATATAATATTCCAATTCATTATTACACCATCAATTAAATCACCTAATATATAGAGAGGTATAGATACATTAATTCATTTTAAACATTAATTTAATAATAGGATTAACCGCATAAAATGAACCAAATACTAATATACAATCATTAATATTAGAATCAGCAACAGCTTGATTCCAAGCACTAGTTATATCTTCAAAATATTTAACATCAAATATAACAAAACTATTAAATATCTCTTTCATATTTGCAGAAAATGGTGTATCCAAATTAGCACAATACCAAATATTAATTAAGTTACTTAAATAACGCACAGTATTTCTAATATCTTTACTTTTTAACATGCCAATTACTGCCCTTACTATCCCTTTTCTTTTTGAAATTATTGGATATAATCTATTAGTTATATAAAAAGCAGCATGAGGATTATGTCCTACATCCAATATCATCAATGGATGATGATTAATTATTTGTAATCTACCCAATAAAATAGCATTACGCAATCCATAATTAATCGATTTTTTGGATACTCTAAAAGGTAACCAATACAATATGCTTAAAACAACAGCTGAATTTTCCAGTGGAATAAAAAAAGGCATAGGTAAATTTATTAAAAATCTACGATATTTATTATATCGTATCCATGTCCAGGTACCATTCTTACAGCAATAAAAATCCCAATCCTTTCCTCGAGCAAATAAAATTGATGAATGATCTTTTGCTACTTTATCTATAATTAATGGTCGATTCAATTCTCCAATTATAGCTGGTTTATTTGCACGAAAAATACCAGATTTTTCTATAGCAATTTTATGTCGAGTTCCACCTAAAAAATCAATATGATCTATTGCAATGTTTGTAATTACAGAAATATCTGGATCTATAATATTAGTCGCATCTAATCTACCACCTAAACCAACTTCTAAAATCACTAAATCTAATTTAAATTGTTTAAATATATATAATGCAGATAATGTTATAAATTCAAAATAAGTTAAAGGAATTCCATTGCGTGCACTTTCAACTACAGACATTGATTTCACATGTATATCATCAGGTAATTGCTTACCATGCACACGAATTCGTTCTTTATAAGATAATAAATGAGGAGAAGTATATAAACCTACTTTAATATTATTATGTAACAATATCTGTTCTAATAAACAACATGTAGTTCCTTTACCATTTGTACCTCCTACTAGTATGCTATAAAACCTAAAAGGTATTAAGTTTAAAGCCATAGCTACCATTTGTATTCTATCTAAATTTAAATTCACTAAAACAGGACTTAAATTTTGAACATAGTCCAACCACTCTCTTAATGAATACTTTTTCTTAATTAACTTTAAGTAATTACACATATATTAAATATTTAATACCTATTACTTTTTACACTCTCAACAAAACTTATTAACTCTAACTCATGAATCACCTTAAGAAATTAAATAAAATTAAAAACATATAACTTTATATCATAATCTAATATGATATCATTTGTTTAGTCAACTTGGACAACAAATTTGCTAACTTTATCCGCATATCTGGCCTACGTACAATTAAATCAATCATTCCTCTTTCCAATAAAAATTCACTACGTTGAAATCCTGTTGGTAATTTTTCTCGAACAGTTTGTTCAATAACTCTAGGACCAGCAAAACCTATAAGTGCTTTTGGTTCAGCAATATTAAGATCGCCTAACATTCCTAAACTAGCAGATACACCTCCCATAGTTGGATTAGTTAAAACAGAAATATATGGTAAATTTTCATCATATAAAAGTGATAAAGCTGCACTAGTTTTAGCCATTTGCATTAAAGATATAAAAGCTTCTTGCATACGAGCTCCTCCACTTGCAGAAAAGCAAATAAACGGACACTTAAATCTCAAAGATTGATTCACCCCGCTAACAAAACGAGATCCCACCGCTGAAGACATTGATCCTCCAATAAAATTAAACTCAAAAGCAGCAGTAACAACAACCATATTATACAAAGTTCCCTGCATAACAACCAAAGCTTCTGTTTCCTTAGTTATCTTTTGAGCAGAAATCAATCGATCTTTATATCTCTTTGAATCTTTAAAATTTAAGATATCTTTTGGTATAAACTCCTTTCCTAATTCTAAAGCGCTACCTTGATCTAAAAATGCAAGTAAACGAGTTCTAGCAGAAATTTGCATATGATAATCACATCGAGGACATACCTCTAAATTACGTTTTAATTCTTTAGTATATAACAACTGAGAACAATGACTGCATTTAGTCCATATTCCTTCCGGAATATTGATTTTTTGTTCAGACAATATCTTATTTTTACGAATAATCCGTTCAATCCAACTCATTATTCACTCTTAATTAAAAATTAATTATATTATTACTAATAATGCAAATCCAATTGTATAATTAAATGACATAATATATTCAACTATATTCAATAAAACATTTTATACCTAAAACAATCGCAACTTACAAATAACTATATTTTTTATTTTTATAAAAATATTTCTATGTAAAAATATATTTCACTACATGTAATACATTCATAAAAATTAATTCTATTTGCTAATCTTTAAAAAATTTTCTATTTTTTAGTGTCAATAATAAAAAAATGGTTAGGATACTTTACTTCAGCTAAATACAAACCATATGCAGGAGCAGTAATTCCTGCTAATGATCTTTTACAATTTTTTAATAATTCTAAAATCCACACTTCCGGTTGATTTCCACATCCCACTTCTACTAAACTTCCTACAATATTACGAACCATACGATATAAAAATGCATTAGCCTTAATATCTATAATTACATAACAACCTACACGAACAATTCTTAAATGATATATATTTCGATATGTAGAATATGACTGACATCTTGATGCTCGAAATGCTGAAAAGTCATTCTCCCCTAATAAATATTGAGCTGCCCTAGTCATTTTACAAATATCTAATAATTTTGAGTAATGCCAAGTTTTTTTAAAAAAAACAGCAGATCTCATTACATCATTATAAATACAATAATAATAACGTCTAGAAATCGCACTAAATCTAGCATGAAAATTTTCTTTCACTAAACTAGCCCAACGTACACAAATATTATTAGGTAAATGACGATTCACCCCTAAAGTCCAAGCAGATTTTGGATATTTCAAATTAGTTTCAAAATGTATAACTTGACCCAAGGCATGTACACCGGAATCTGTTCGACCTGCGCAAAATACTGTCACCGATTCTGATGTAACGATATTTAAAGCCTTTTCTATACAATCTTGTACACTAGTTCCATATTTTTGCTTTTGCCAGCCACAATATCTAGATCCATCATATTCAACTCCTAAAGCTAATTTAGGCATATATATCTTATATACTTAACTAATAATAATAAGAACAAATAATAAGTAATGATATTTTACTAAAACAAAAACTCTTTCCCACTTTTTATATAAATAAAAATAAATAATCATTTTTACAATACAAATCTAAAATATACTAAAACCAAAATTTTTTAATATTTCGTCAATATAATCTTTTCCAGAATTTACTAATATAGCAGACCACTCCCTACGAAAAAAATAATTTTTACGTAACATATCAAATCCTCCTAAATTTAACGCATAACTTTTTAATAACATATGATCTTTATATATATGATATAAAGTTTTAATTAAATTAAATATAATATATTCATCTATTTTTTTTATAGAAGCAAAATTAACAAAAGATGGAAATAAATTTAATACATTAATTTTATCAGAAATATTAAAATATTCGCAATAAGCATTATATATCATAATAATGCTTCTTATTTTACTTTCAATAGAGTATCCAGCAATATGTGCAGTTCCAATATCTACATATAATAATAACGGAAATAATAATTTTGGTTCAAACTCCCATACATCTAAAATAATATTTATCTTTTTCCCGCGTTGTAAAACTTTTAATAAAGCATCATTATCAAATACTTCCCCTCGGGAAGTATTAATCAACGTTCTATTAGATGGCAATGCTTCCAACACATCTTTATTTACCATATGCCAAGTAGGATATTTTCCTGTGTAAGTTAAAGGTGTATGAAAAGTTAAAATATCCGATTCAGCAACTAAAATTTCTAAAGATTTCCATGATTTGTTAATATTTGTCTTTGATAAATAAGGATCATACAATAAAGTTTGTACTCCAAAACTATTTAATCTTTGATTCAATAAATTTCCTATATGTCCTACTCCAATTATACCAATAATTTTATCTCGTAAAAAAAAATGATCACGTTTCGCTAACCAAAATAATGCTGAAAAAACATATTCTACAACAGAAATAGCATTACTACCCGGAGCAGAAACATATTTAATACTACGTTTCTTTAAATAATCGTGATCAATATGATCTATTCCAGCAGTAACAGTCCCAATAAATTTTACTGAACTATCATATAATAAAGAATAATTTACTTTAGTAGTTGATCGTATTATTAATATATCTATATTTTTTACATGTTTAGCAGAAATAAAACGTCCTTCATATGTTTGTATTTGATTAGTTAATCCAAATAATTTATTAACATAAGGTATCTCTTTATCTACTAAAATTTTCAAATATTATACTCCATATTTCAATAATTAATTTTTTAACAACAATCTTCTTAAATAGTATACAAAATTGATTATGTTGTATTACCAACCCAACATCTAATATAATTAGACAATCAAATTAAAAACTATTAACATCATATATTTAATATATAAATTACATAGATTTTTTTATCTTTATCAAAAAATAAAAACATTATCAACTACATTTAATTCTTCTATATAACTTTAGTTAATTGATCTAATCAAAAATATTTTTTAATTTAAAAAAATAACACTGTAATATATCTTAATATAATCAAAATTAATAACAATTTTTATCACACCTTTAAAATTAACCATTAGATCATTATTGAAACTTAAACATACTTCCGAATAACTAATGTAGCATTTGTTCCACCAAAACCAAAACTATTTGTCATAACCGTATTTAACTGCAGAAATTGCGGTTCTCTTACAATTTTCATATTGTTTAAATATGGATCTAATTGATCAATATTAATGCTTGGCGCAATAAAATTGTATTTTAACATAAGCAAAGAATAAATAGTTTCATGAACTCCTGCTGCTCCTAAAGCATGTCCAGTCATAGATTTAGTAGAAGAAAAATATGGATGTTTATCTCCAAAAATTTCACGAATAGCCCACAACTCCTTTAAATCTCCTATTTGAGTAGAAGTTCCATGCATATTAAGATAATCTATAGAATCATCAATATCCTTTAATGCCATATCCATACATCTTACCGCTCCCTCTCCAGATGGAGCGACCATATCAAATCCGTCAGAAGTAGCACCATATCCTACAATTTCACCATAAATAGATGCTCCTCTATTTAAAGCATGTACTAATTCTTCTAATACTATTACTCCTCCGCCGCCTGAAATTACAAACCCATCTCTATTTAAATCATATGGACGAGATGCTTTTGTAGGAACTGTGTTATATTTAGTAGATAAAGCACCCATAGCATCAAATTCGCATGCCATTTCCCAACATAATTCTTCTCCTCCTCCTGCAAAAACGATAATTTGTTTTCCTGATTGAATTAACTCAAATGCATTCCCAATACAATGAGTAGATGTAGAACATGCAGAACTAATAGAATAACTAACTCCACGAATTTTAAATGAAGTTGCTAAACATGCTGATACACCTGAAGCCATAGATTTAGTCACCATATAAGGCCCAACTCCTCTTAGCCCTCTTATTTTCATTCCATTAGATCCAAGTACTTGATTACGAGGAGATCCCCCACCAGAACCAATAATTAAACCAGTCCTATCATGCATAATCATTTCATCAGATAATTTAGAATCTTTTATAGCTTGTTCCATAGATAAATACGCATATACAGAAGCATCACTCATAAATCGAGCAATTTTTCGATCAATTAACCCCTCCGTTTTTAATTTAATATCTCCCCAAACATGACTACGCATACCTGATTCTTTTAATTCTTTAGAAAAAGTTATGCCAGATTGTCCATGTTTTAAACAATATAAAACTTCATTTTGATTATTACCAATACTTGATATAATTCCCAAACCAGTAATAACAACACGTTTCATTTTAATATACCTCATATAATAATAGTTTGAGCATTACAGACATATTATATATATGATATAACTTTTTAAACAAAATATATCCAGTAATGGCGACAAAATTGCCTAATCAAAAAAATAAACCTACAAGAATTATCCATAATCTCCATATTAACAACACTATTCTCCACTACTAAACAATATTCTATTTTATAGAATATATAAAATAGAATATATATATCATCCAAAAAAAATAATCTACTATTATGTTCTACAAATAATTTAACTTATTTATTAAATACATACAAATAAATATAAAAATAACTAATACTATTTATTATGTGTACTTTTACCCCCTAAATTTTAATAAATTATATTACACTTTATATGAATCAGATTACATATAATATTATTATATTTATTAACAATAATAATACAGATAATTTATATCATATATAAATATGTGATATTTATATAATTAAATATCAAACATAACTATAATAGTTTAATTGATACATACTTTATCACTTAAAAATGAAAATTCTTATTATCTGGGACCTATATAATTTTAGGTTAATATCATTGTATATTTTTTACTTATATACATATATAATATAAATTATTAATTACATCAATATTAAAAACAATGATAAAATGCGTACTATATTAGATATGCTAAGATGGTCTATAAGTCAATTTAATTCCACGAAACTATATTATGGCCATGGTACTGATAATTGTTGGGATGAAGCACTACATTTAATTTTAAATAGTATAAAACTTCCAATAAATACACCAGACAAAATGTTTTCTGCTTATTTAACTAAAACAGAACGATCGCTAATCACTAAATTAGTCAATCTTCGTGTACACAAAAGAATACCAGTTCCTTATTTAACTAATAAAGCGTGGTTTTGCGGCTTAGAATTCTATGTAAATAATCACGTCTTTATCCCTCGTTCTCCTATAGGAGAACTAATTATATCAAATTTTTATAATATTTTACCCATTTCTCCTAAATACATACTTGATATGTGTACTGGAAGTGGATGCATAGCAATCGCTATTGCCATGACAATATATCCAAAATCAGAAATAGATGCTTCAGATATTTCTATAGAAGCTTTAAAAATTGCAGAATACAACATCAAATTATACAATTTAGAAAACAAAATAATTCCTATACATTCAAATTTATTTAATAATATTCCTAAACTCAAAAAATATGATTTAATTATAATAAACCCTCCATATGTAAATAATGAAGATATATGTAATTTACCTACAGAATTTCTCCATGAACCTATATTATCTTTATCTGCTAAACAAAACGGATTAGAAATAATTCATCAAATTTTTAAAAAAATTACTGACTATTTAAATATTGATGGTATATTAATATGTGAAGTAGGAATAACAAAAAATGAATTAAAAAAATACTACTCAAACATTCCATTTTATTGGTTTAATCTTAAAAATGGCGGAACAGGGGTGTTTGCATTAACTTACAAACAACTGATATTTTTAAACAAAAATTATAAATCATATCACTAAGGTATCATCATGGCTGGCAATAGTATTGGACTATATTTCAAAGTTACAACTTATGGAGAATCTCACGGGTTCGCTATAGGCGGTATTGTTGATGGAGTACCACCTGGTTTTCCTTTACAGGAAAAAGATATACAATGCGATCTAAATAGAAGACGACCAGGAACATCTCAATATACTAGTCCTCGAATAGAATTAGATATCATAAAAATTTTATCTGGAGTTTTTAATGGTAAAACAACAGGAACCAGCATAGGATTAATGATTAAAAATACTGATCAACGACCACAAGACTATGAAAAAATAAAAAATTTATATCGTCCTGGTCATGCAGATTATACTTATGAAAAAAAATATGGATTAAGAGACTACCGTGGAGGAGGACGTTCATCTGCTCGAGAAACAGCTATTCGAGTAGCAGCAGGTGCTATCGCAAAAAAATATCTTTATAAAATTAAAAATATTAAAATTCGAGGATTCTTAGCTCAAATAGGCGATATTTGTTGTGATTTAAAAGATTGGGATCAAATAAATAATAATCCTTTTTTTTGCCCAGATTCTGATCAATTAAAAAAAATAGATTTATTAATACGTAATTTAAAAAAATCTGGAGATTCTATTGGAGCAAAAGTAACAATAATAATAGATAATTTACCTATTGGATTAGGAGAACCAGTATTTGATCGTTTAGATGCAGATCTCGCTCATGCATTAATGAGTATTAATGCTGTAAAAGGAATAGAAATCGGAGATGGTTTTGCAGTTATCACTAAACGTGGAAGTGAACATCGTGATGAAATTACTCCTCAAGGATTTAAAAGCAATCATTCTGGAGGTATATTAGGAGGAATAAGCACTGGACAACCAATTATTATAAATATAGCTATTAAACCAACTTCTAGTATTTCAATACCAGGAAAAACTATAACAAATAATAATGAAGCAATACAAATTACTACAAAAGGTAGACACGATCCCTGTATAGGCATTAGGGTTGTTCCTATTGCAGAAGCAATGGTATCCATTGTATTAATGGATCATCTGTTAAGGTATCGAGCTCAATGTGGTAATAAATAATCATATTAGTAACATGGGACGGACATACACACTTATTTTTAACTAATTTAAAACATTACTTAAAATCCACACAACACTTATTAAATTTAACAAATGTATAAACTGCTACTTAATATGCTTTATTTATCATAAAATACTATTCAAAAAATTTTAATAATATATACTATATTTTTCTTCATTTAGTCTTCGTAGTTAAATGGATATAACAAGCTTCTCCTAAAAGCTAATTGCAGGTTCGATTCCTGTCGAGGACAAACCTGTAAAACTACAATAATATAATAAATATCGTTATATATAAAACATTATAAACAACACAACATTTACGTTATTAGAAATACTTTATATCTTATTTCTATACAATTTTTATTGAAAATAGCTGTTTTTCAAAAAACTAATATTAATATATAACGATACAATCTTCATACAATCACAACTACTCAATATTAATATATGAATAATATTACATTACTATAATAATAGTAATTTTTCTATTCTGTAAAAATACCTATCAATAAATATATATTTAATCCAATTACAACAGTTGTAATCATCCAACCAATAAAATTAATCCATGAAGAATTTACTAACTCATTCATCATATTAATGTTTCCAGTAAACAACAACAATGGGATAAGCGCTAAAGCAATTCCAAAGCTCAATGACACTTGACTCATAATTAAAATACGAGTCGGATCAATTTTTAAAGCAATAATTATAAATGACGGAAGCATAGTGATAATACGACGTAACATCATCGGGATATAAAAACGAACAAAACCCTGCATTACAACTTGACCAGCTAAAGTGCCTACCACTGTTGATGATAAACCTGCTGCAGTTAAACTTAATCCAAAAATTACAGCAGCAGTATGATTCAATAATGGAGAAAGAGTCAAATAAGCTTCATTTAAACTAGTAACACCAGTATGTCCACTAAAATGAAATACTGCTGCTGCTGTAGCCATTATTGATAAATTTACAAAACCCGCTATAGTCATGGCAATAGCAACATCTAACTTAGTAGAATCATATCTTTCTAATTTAGTTGATTCATTGACTTCATCTTGAGTAAGCGAAGAGTGTAAATAAATAACATGGGGCATAATAGTTGCACCTAATACTCCAGCAGATAAAAACACTGACTCTTTATTCGGTAACACAGGAAACAACATACCCATACCTAATGCTAACAATTCAGGTTTAGAATAAAATAGTTCAATCACATATGCAACTGCTATAAACAATAATAAAGCACCTACAATCACTTCCAATGGCTTTTTACCATAATTCTGTAAGGTTAAAATTAAAAAAGTAGCTAACCCAGTTAATATAGCTCCTTTTAATAAAGAAATTCCTAACAGTATTTGCAATCCAATAGCAGCTCCTATAAATTCTGCTAGATCTGTTGCCATAGCAATTAATTCTGCTTGTATCCAATACATCCATACTATAGATTTAGGAAATTGATCTCTAATATGTTCTGCTAAATTTTTTCCAGTAGCAATACCTAATTTTGCAGAGAGCAATTGAATCAACATAGCCATTACATTAGCCCACACCACCACCCATAGCAACTTATACCCAAAAGTAGCTCCAGCTTGAATATTAGTAGCAAAGTTCCCAGGGTCAACATAACCAATGGCTGCTATAAAGGCTGGACCAAGCAACGTAAGTTTTATTTTTCTTTTAGCATAACTTTCCGCTGCATCAGATTTATTTTTCAGCATTCAACCTCTCATATAGAATATATTGCTATATATTAATTTCAGCAATACAAATATTATTTTTAAACATATACCTAGTATATCCCAATTAATTTTAAAAATCTCTTCAAATAAATTGTGAATATAATATACATTATATTCAATACATCTAAAAAAATAACAACTATATTATAACTTTTAATAATTAAAACACGTAATCAGATTATATACAAAACATAAATACTATAAATACGATCATTAATTTCACATCAATGATTTACTGCCATTAAACACTTAATACGAGCTTATTTTATTTATTATAAATTAATAAAAAATTAACACATAACACCATGTATATACTATAACTTTCACAATTTTAACAACGGTAATTTTTAAACATTTTACTTCATATTTCAAAAACTAAGTAAAAATTTATATACCACTCATTTCTATAATTTAATAACGACATTATTTTAAACTAAAAAATCATAAATATTTATTACTAATAGAATATTTACACATAAAAATATTTATTTCACTAACACATTACATTTGAATACTTTACCATTTTTATTTCTGAACTCATTAGTATTAAATAAAAATCTTAAAAGATCAATTAATTTTATTTAAATAAATATATTAATTATAGTATTTTTAAAATAATAAATAATATAGAAAATTAAAAAATTTTTAATACAAAAAATCTATCAGCTTATTTAATCAAATTATAAATTGCATAGCTTTCAAAATATTATCAATATATAATTCAAATTAAAAATTTACACTATAATTGTAATAATTGCACTCAGCGTATTACTACATCTTATACTAAAGATATAATAAAACATTAAGTTTTTACAACATATATAAACAAACCAATATACTATACAAAATATCTAACACTATTTATAGTATATATGCAATCTTGCATTATTTTTATACAAAATCAAAAAATTTATATATAACTACAACTACTTACTCTAAGTAAGCATCATAACCTTTAAAATAATCAAAACATACTTCTATTAAATTTAATAAAATCATCAGCATTATGTAATTGTAATAAAATTTATTATGATAATTAATTTTACGTGATACCTTAAGCATAATAATACTATCTCTACAATTTATAAAAATTTTATCCATTTTAGTATTATCTTTCAATTTTGATAGCAAAATTATAACTAATAATATTTAAATATTAAATAAAAGACTTATACTACACAGTATAATAATATATATCAAAACCAACACATAAATTCATTTTAATTAGTTTCAAAATTAACTATAGTAACAAATTTCATCACTGCTAATAATAAAAGATGTCATCTGAAACAATATTGTTTGTATTATTAATTTTAAAACACCTCTTAATCATATTGTCTTCTTATATAAAAACTATGGAGCTAAGCGGAATTGAACCGCTAACCTCTTATATGCCATACAAGTGCTCTACCAATTGAGCTATAGCCCCATAACACAATAATTGATTATTTATCTTAAGAATAATAAAAAACACAACACCACAACAAAAATAATAATCCTCTTTCATATGAATATTTTTATTAAACCAAATAAAAAAATTAAATATATAAATATGTAATCTAATTCCACATAATATTTACAATTAACACAATATATACAATACATTTTTAGTCAAATTTTTATGCAATCATACAATCAAGACAGTTTGAATTAAAAATTATTACTTATTATGTATGTAATCTACTGCTTTACTAAGACGATGTAGCACCTGATGTTTTCCAATAATATATATAACCCCCCCTAAATCAGGAGATTTATCAGATCCAGTTAAGGCAACACGAAACGGCATACCTATGACATTCATATTCACATTAAGCTCATCAATAGTTTCCTTTATTGCTATCTTAATAGAATCTATTGTCCAATCGTTTATGTTACCTATCTTTTTTTTAAAAAATTCTAACGGAGATAAAATAAAAGGAGTTAAAAATTTATTAGCAATTAATGGCTTATCAAAAATATTAAAATCTTTATACACAGAAAAATAATTTAACACTATTTCTTTTAAAGTATTAGAACGTTTTGAAAACAATCTGATTATATCCGATAATTTCGATTTAATAGACATGTAATCCATACCTTGTTCTTTCATGTATATTAATAAATACTTTTCTATACAATCCACCGGTAAATGATTTATATAATAGTTATTATACCAAATTAATTTTTTCAGATCAAAAACACTAGCAGATTTACTAATTCTATTCAAACTAAAATATTTCTTCATTTGACCTATACTAAAAATCTCCTGATTACCATAAGACCATCCTAATCTAACTAAATAATTCAACATTGCTTCAGGCAAAAATCCATTATTTTTATATTTAATAACTCCTGATTCTCCATGGCGCTTAGATAATTTTTGTCGATTACTATTCAAAATCATCGGTACATGTGCATACTGCGGTATCATAGCATTTAATGATTTTAAAATATTTATCTGCCGTGGAGTATTGTTAATATGTTCCTCTCCTCGTATAACATGAGTAATTTTCATATCCATATCATCTATTACAACACAAAAATTATAAGTAGGAACTCCGTTAGCTCTACAAATAATTAAATCATCTAACTCTTCATTATTAATTGAAATCATACCTCGAATTTGATCACAAAATGTTACTTTTCCAGTTAATGGATTACAAAATCGTACTACATAAGAATCACTATTATTAGTACCATTATTATAATTAGAACATATATGCTTCATACGACAATAACCATCATACTTAGGTTTTTTACCACATTTTATTTGATTTACCCTAATCATATTCAACCGATCTGTAGAACAATAACATTTATAAGCCATATTATTCTTTAACATATCACCTATTATATATTTATACCGATCTAATCTGTCCATTTGAAAATAAGGACCTTCATCCCAATCTAAATGAAGCCAACGCATTATAGAATAAATATTTTTAACAACATCATTATTAACAAAATTTTTAAAATTAGTATCTTCAATACGTAATATGAATTTACCTCCCTGTTGTTTAGCAAATAACCAAGCATATAAAGCAGTCCGAATATTGCCAATATGTAAATTACCAGTAGGACTAGGTGCAAATCGAGTTTTTATAATCATAAAAATAATACCAACTATATTAATGGAATATTGATAAAAAATAATTTAACATATCATATATTGAATAAATTAAAAAAACTATTTTTATAAAAACCATTGACTATACATTATGAATTTATATAATTTCAATTCAAGTGATAGGTGATTAGCTCAGTGGTAGAGTATCTCCCTTACAAGGAGAGGGTCGGCGGTTCAAATCCGCCATCACCTATATTTATTTACTAATGATTATTTTGTATAAAAACCATATATGTTATTTAATTTTTTAAATTTCTCTAAGGGGTCGTTAGCTCAGTTGGTAGAGCAGTTGACTTTTAATCAATTGGTCACAGGTTCGAATCCTGTACGACCCATATTTATATTATATACAAAATTTTAATTATAAAAATATTTAGTCAATCAAAAAAATACTTAAATAGGTAATTATTTACTATTATGTAACTTAAATTCTATGCAATAGTTTCAATAAATTTAACTTAATCATTTTTTTGAAATCCATTGAATTCCAACATCTGGATGTATTAAATCTTTAATATTTTTAAAATTTACCGGATCTTGAAAAAAAGAATATATATTCGAAGCTACAGTATTTCCTACATATGGCAATTTAGATAGAGACTGAAAATCTGCAGACATTAAATTCTCAATAGTTTTATACTTAACGGCTAAGCTATCAGCCACCGATTCTCCAACATTAGAAATACCTAATGCATATATAAAATTCATCAAAGTAGTTTTTTTTGATAACTCAATAGACTTTAATATTTTTTCTATAGATTTTATTCCGTATCCATTTAAATAAAACAATAGATTTTTTTTATTTAAATAAAAAAAATCTATTGGAGCAAATACTAATTTTTTATCAACTAATTGATTAATAATTTTTTCTCCCATACCATGAATATTCATAGCTTTTCGAGAAACAAAATGTTTCAACATTGCTTTTCGTTGCGCTAAACATGTCAATTTAGCAGGACAACGTAATATAGGAGATTTAATCTTCAATCTTTTGAGTAAAGTATTGCATACTGGACAAAATTTAGGCAACACTATAGCTGTCATCTCGTTAGTACGTTTGGATGTAATTACCTTTACAATTTTAGGAATAACATCTCCTGATCTTTGCACTAGAACTGTATCACCAAGCATTAAATCAAATCGTTTAACTTCATTAATATTATGCATATTTACTTTTCTAATAGTAACATCATTAATTATTATAGGATCAATGTAAACTACAGGGGTAATTAATCCTGTACGCCCAACCGTAAACATTATATTATTTAATTTCGTTAATTTTGATTCTGGAGGAAATTTATATGCAACAGCCCAATACGGCGATTTTAACCCATAACCTAATTTTTTTTGGAAACTGCAATCATCTACCTTTACAACTATTCCATCAATATTATATTCTAAATCAGACCGTATACACTTTATATGATTATAATATTGAAAAACTTTATTAATTCCATTAACTAATTGCGCGTGATCATTTATCGGTATACCTAAATTAGAACACAATTGTAACCGATCCCAATGACTATTCGGTAACTCATCATCTCCAATATAATAACTAATCCCATAACAATAGAACATTAAAGATCTCGATGCAGTAATATTGGGATTTAATTGCCTTAATGAACCAGAAGCAGCATTCCTTGCATTAGAAAAAGATTTTTTTCCAGAATTCAATATATCTTGATTTAATTTTAAAAAACATAACTTTGATATAAATATTTCTCCTCTAATTTCTAATAAAAATGGTAATTTTATACGACTGTTTTTTTTTAAAAATTTAGGTATTGAAGTAATCATTCGAACATTTTTAGTAACATCTTCTCCAATTTTTCCATCTCCTCTAGTAGATGCTTTCAATAATTTCCCTGATCGATACAATAAACTGATTGCTACCCCATCTATTTTTAATTCACAACAATATGTAATAAATCTACATTTTTTGTTATTACAACATAATTTATATTCTATTCGCTCATTAAATAATGATAACTGAGATTGATTCGTAATACTATTTAAAGATAACATTGGTACTAAATGATATGCTTGACTAAAACCATCTTTCAGCATTCTTCCAAAAGACTGAGTAGGAGAATCTTCAGTAATTAAATGTGGATATTGATATTCTAATTGACTTAATTTTTTTAAAGTATTATCATACTCTTCATCAGATACTTCAGATTCATTTTTTAAATAATATGCATATTCCCATTGACGTAATTTTTTTATTAAATCTTGTATCTTTTCTTTAATAAGTTTCATAATATATAATTATTTATCTAAATCACTTTGAATACCGTGATATACAGTCAAACTAATCGAAATACTGAAAACTATGAAAAATTATATAATAATATAGTATTTATAAAATCATGCCAGTTATCTCTTCCTACAAAAACAATAAAATTTATATAAATCAACATATTTACAAATTATGATGTATCAATTGTAACTATAGTGTATAATTGCAATTTATTTATACCCGAAAATCGCCATATGCATATATATTATATATACTCATTACAATAACACAATAAATCTATACAAAACATTCTATTTTATATATCAAAAGGACATATAAAAATTATGAATAAAATTTATCGAGATAATTCTTACACTATAGGTAATACTCCACTAGTACGTCTCAACCACATTGGGGAAAAATATATTTTAGCTAAAATTGAATCTAGAAATCCAAGCTTCAGTGTTAAATGTAGAATCGGATCTAACATGATTTGGGATGCAGAGAAAAAAAAATTATTAAATCCTAACATCACTATAGTAGAAGCAACCAGTGGAAATACTGGAATAGCTTTATCATATGTAGCTGCTTCTAGAAATTATAAATTAATTTTAACCATGCCGGACACTATGAGCATTGAACGTAAAAAATTAATAAAAGCATTAGGAGCAGAGATAGTTTTAACAACTGGAAATCTTGGAATGAAAGGTGCTATTGATAAAGCAATTGAAATTGTTTCTAACAACCCTAATCAATATCTATTATTACAACAATTTAATAATCCAGCCAATCCAGAAATTCATGAAAAAACCACAGGACCAGAAATTTGGAATGATACAAATGGAGAAATAGATGTATTTGTGTCTGGAGTTGGAACCGGAGGCACTATAACAGGTGTAGGAAGATTTTTAAAACAAATCCAAAATAAAAAAATTTCTATTGTAGCAGTAGAACCAAAAAACTCTCCAGTAATCACTCAAACATTGTCCGGAAAACCAATAAAACCATCACCACATAAAATTCAAGGCATTGGAGCAGGATTTATTCCTAAAAATTTAGATTTAAATATAATTGATCATGTGGAAACAGTAGATGAAAATGATGCAATCAATTATGCAAGATTTTTAATGAAAAAAGAAGGAATTTTATCAGGAATTTCTTCAGGAGCAGCATTAGCAGCAGCAATGCAATTACAAAAACAAAAAAAATATATGAACAAAAATATTGTAATAATATTACCATCATCTGGAGAAAGATATTTAAGCACTATTTTATTTCAATAAAAAATAAAAGAAATATACATACTATCAATGTACTTTTTTTATATTTACTTTTATACAAAAATATTGTGCGTTTTATTTATTATGAAATCTTTAAAAAACATTGAATTAATTACATTATATAATAAAATATTGATTCTGTTATAATCAAAATGATATAAAAATAAATAATCTTTTATTGATGTTTATCCTTATAAAAAATTATTTATACAAAAATAGAAGTTTATTAAAATATGTAGATAAAAAATAATACTAATTAAAAATATTATTTTTAATGCTATATGTAATTGTTAAATATAATTATGGAGATAAAAATGTTCCAAAAAGAAATCATGATCACTGCAATTAATGGATTACATACACGTCCTGCTACCAAGTTCGTAAAAGAAGCAAACAATTTCAGCTCAGATATTACAATTATTTCTAATGGAAAACAAGCCAATGCAAAAAGTTTATTTAAATTACAAACTTTAGGTTTAAGTAAAGGCTCCATAATTACTGTTTCTGCTCACGGTGTAGATGAAAAACAAGCGGTACAACATTTAATCAAATTAATCTCAACTCTAGAATAACAATCTAACATGAAAAATAATTCAACTTGTAATCTGAATACAAAAAAAATTACAATTTCAGGGATTTCAGTATCTCCAGGTATTGCTTTTGGAAAAGCATTGCTTTTAAAAGAAAAAAAAATCATTATCAACACAAAAAAAATTTCTGTATCTTCCATCAACAAAGAAATTAATAAATTTATTTCTGCTCGATTTAAAACTATCGAACAATTAAAAGAAATTAAACAAAAAATAAGAAAAGAATTAAAACCTAAACAAGAAACTATTTTTGAGGGACATATCTTATTATTAGAAGATAAAGAACTAGAGCAAGATATCACAACACTTATTAAAGAAGAACTACTTAGTGCTGATGCTGCAGTATACTCTGTTATAGAGACTCAAGCAAAAGCTTTAGAAAAATTAGATGATGAATATTTAAAAGAACGCGCAATTGATGTACGTGATATCGGCAATAGATTATTAAAAAATCTTTTAAATATACCAATAATTGATCTTAATTCAATTACTGAAGAAGTGATCATCATAGCAGTAGATTTAACTCCTTCTGAAACTGCTCAATTAAATTTAACTAAAGTATTAGGATTTATTACTGATCTAGGGGGTAAAACATCCCATACTTCTATTATGGCTCGTTCTTTAGAATTACCTGCAATTGTAGGAACAGGTTCAATAACAAAAGAAATTAATAATGGAGATTATATTATTTTAGATGCTTTAAATAACAAAATTTATATTAATCCTGATAAAAACATTATCACTACAATACATGTATCAAAAAAAAAATATATTTCCGAAAAATATGCATTAAAAAAATTAAAACACTTTCCATCCACTACTATAGATGGACATCATGTCCGTATATGCGCTAATATTGGTACTACACACGATATTATTAAAGCTCAAGAAAACGGAGCTGAAGGAGTAGGTTTATATAGAACTGAGTTCCTATTCATGAATCGCAATGAATTACCTACTGAAGAAGAACAATTTCAAGTTTATAAAAATGCAGCAGAATATATGTCTAATAAATCTATTATCATACGCATCATGGATATTGGTGGAGATAAAAATTTACCTTATATGGACCTTCCGTATGAAGAAAATCCATTTCTTGGATGGAGAGCGATTAGGATTATGATGGATAAAAAAGATATATTACATACTCAATTAAGAGCTATTCTTAGAGCATCTTTTTTTGGTGAATTACTCATTATGTATCCCATGATTATTTCAGTAGAAGAAATACAAAAATTAAATATAGAGCTAAATTTATTAAAAACTCAATTACGAAATGAAGGAAAAAAATTCGATGAAAATATTAAAGTAGGAATTATGATAGAAACTCCTGCTTCAGCAATAATTTCACATCACTTAATTAAAGAAGTAGATTTTTTTAGCATCGGTACTAATGATTTAACTCAATATACTCTTGCTGTAGATCGAGGAAATAAATTAATTTCTCACTTATATAATCCTGTATCTCCATCCATTTTAATTTTAATAAAAAAAGTCATTGAAGAATCACATGCTGCAGGAAAATGGACTGCTATGTGCGGAGAAATGGCAAGCGATGATCTTACTATTCCGTTACTATTAGGAATGGGATTAGATGAATTTAGTATGAGCTCTACATCTATCCTACGAATAAAAAACATCATACGTAATATACAATACAAAGATGCTAAAAAATTAGCAAAAAAAGCATTAACTTACTCCACTACAGAATCTTTAATGCAATTTCTAAAAAATTATAATAATAAAATATTTCAAACTACATAAAAATATAAAAACATATTTAAGTTTAAACTCATTATATACAATAATTTATTTAAAACAAAAATAATTATCAAACAGCTTAAATATAGTAATTTAATTAATTATCATTAAATTTATTTAATTTGAATAAAAATGAATACACCAAAATAATTTATTAAATCTCTTCTATTCATCAATATAAATTTAAAACATAAAAATTTTTATATACTTTTATATCGTAAAAGTAATAAATACGGTAATTCAATATTTATATTAAATAACACTCATCTGTTTATATATAGATATAATAATTATTTCAATACCGGATCTTCTGGATACAAACGAGCATTACGTCCGCTTACATAACAATATATACCAGATTTTGGTACACCAAATACATCTTTAACTCCTAAAATAACAGTCAATAAATCAACATGCCAGCCTAAAGGTTCCACACTTAACTGCCAATAATATCCGTGTAAACTGACATTTATAATTTTTACTGGTAATGGAGAAAAAATACTAAACTCTCTTTTTAATTCCATTTCCCAAGGTCTAAAAAATAATTCAATCTTTCCTTGAATATTCGGCACATAAGACAAAAACCAATGATAAGGACCTATAAATATCTGCTTACCATACACTATTCCATGCACACAATTAACTTCACTTAAAAATCTTAAAACAAAACGAGTTGCTGGCATATACCAAATATCTTCAGGAGTACCTATTTGCTCGATACTGCCATGATTCATTATTGCTACACGGTTGGCTACTTCCATCGCTTCTTCCTGATCATGAGTTACAAAAACTCCAGTAAACTTTAACTCACGATGTAATTCACGTAACCAACGTCTTAATTCTTTTCGTACTTTTACATCTAAAGCTCCAAATGGTTCATCTAACAACAAAATTCTTGGTTCAATAGCTAAAGAACGAGCTAACGCTACACGTTGTTTTTGTCCACCGGATAACTGAGCAGGATATCTATGCGCTACATGATCTAATTGTACCATATTAAGCAATTGCATAACTCTATTACTAATAATATGCTTATCAGGTCTTTTATTACGTGGAAGCATACGAATACCAAAAGAAATATTATCTATTACTGTCATATGCCGAAACAACGCATAATTTTGAAATACAAAACCTACTTTACGATCGCGAGCACTTAATTTACCTACATCTTTACCATAAAAACGTAAACATCCACTATTATGATTCTCTAATCCCGCTATAATACGCAATAATGTTGTTTTACCAGAACCAGATGGCCCTAATAATGCTATTATTTCTCCAGATTTAATATATATGGAAATATTAGTCAATACCACTTCAGAATCAAAAAATTTAGTAATCTTATTAATCTCAATATTCATTTCTTGACCTTATCAATACTATACTAATAAAAAAATATACTACATACTATTTTTTTCATGATAGTATTTAAAATAATTTTTTACAAACAACATAATAATTGATATTAATGCTAACAATGATGCAGCTATAAATGCACCTACAGTATTATAATCCTGATATAATAATTCTATATATAACGGTAAAGTATATGTTTCTCCTCTAATTAAACCTGATACAATAGAAGATGCTCCAAATTCTCCCATAGCTCGAGCATTAGTAATGATTATTCCACATAATAAAGCCCATCGAATACTTGGAAAAGTAACGTTCCAAAACATCCTCCAACCTGAAGCTCCTAATAAAATAGCTGCTTCATCTTCCTGATTGCCTTGATTAATCATAACAGGAATTAATTCATTAGCAACAAATGGACAAGTAATAAAAATTGTAACTAATACTATACCAGTCCAAGTAAACATAATTTGGATATTATATAAATCTAACCAATCTCCAATAATACTATTATTTGAATAACATAACAAATATAACAAACCAGCGATTACAGGAGATACAGCTATAGGTATACTTAAAACAGCTAACAAAAATTGTTTTCCAAAAAAATTAAATCGTGTTATTAACCATGCCATAAATATTCCAAAAATTACATTCAGAGGAATTACCATTAATGCTACAATAATTGTTAAAAAAATAGCATGAATCATATCTTTATTTAAAAGATTCAATACTACTACATGTAACCCTGCTGAAAAAGCAGATATAAAAATCATAATTAAAGGAATAATTAACAATACTATAGAAATAAATACACTTAAAAAAATTAACGTCCATTTCCCTAATTCGATAGATGAAAAAACATTATTGTTTATTCTTTTAATATATCTAGTAGAAAAAACATTGACCATTATTAAAACCCTTTAAATCTTTGTTGCGAACGTAGCTGAAATATATTAATAAAGATTAATAATAATAGCGATATAATCAATATTACAGAAGAAATCGCACTAGCTGCAGGATAATCAAATTCTTGTAATCTAACAAAAATAACTAATGATATAACTTCATTTTTCCAAGAAATATTTCCAGCGATAAAAATTACTGCTCCAAATTCTCCTAAGCTACGTATGAATGACAATACTGTACCAAATAACCAAGCTGGAGCTAATTCTGGAAAAATGATATTACAAAAAACCTGCCAATTATTTGCTCCAAGAATTTTTGCCGATTCTTCATATTCTATAGAAATTTCCTCTAAAACAGGCTGAACGGCTCTTACCACAAACGGAATACTTGTAAAAACCATTACAATTGCAATGCCTATCCATGTATAAGACACCGATATTCCTAAATGAGTCATTAAATAACTACCATACCATCCGGACTCTGAAAATAATGCAGCTAAAGTTAGTCCAGCTACAGCTGTCGGTAAAGCAAAAGGTAAATCTATTACGGCATCCAATAATCTATGACCAAAAAATTTGTACCTAACAATAACCCAAGATACCATTATCCCAAATACTGAATTAAATAACATTGCTATTCCTGCAGATAAAAAAGTTACTTTATAAGCCATTAACAATGCAGGATCTGTAATTATATTCCAATATTGAATCCAACTAATTTGAAATAATTGAATTATTAATGCACTTAAAGGTAATAGTAAAATTAAACAAATAAATAATAGACTATTTCCAAGAGCTATACCAAATCCAGGTAATTTTTGACTACCAACAAACAACATAATTAATTCTTTCCTATAGATGATAATAATTGATCTAATTCTCCACCACGTTTAAAATGAGTATGCATAATAATATTCCAATCTTTTCCATATTGATCCTCTACTCTAAACAACTGAATGGAAGAAAATACATTTTGATCTATTTGTGTAGAATTAGTCATATTAACTCTATATCCAAATTTACCAATAATTTTTTTAGCTTCATCAGTATAAAGATATTCTAAATAAGCCTTAGCTATATTTTGAGTACCATTCCTAAAAACATTTTTATCTATCCAAGTGACTGGAAATTCTACGAGAACATTTGGATTAGGTATAATAATTTCATAATTATTATCTTTAAACTGATCTTGTATAAATCTTGATTCTGACTCAAAATTTATTAATACATCACCTTGATTACGATCAACAAAAGTAGCAGTAGAAGAGCGTCCTCCAGAATCAAATATCATTACATTTTTTAAAATTTTTCGCATTTTTTCACGAGTAAACTCCATGTTGTTATCGCTATCTTTTAAAAAAGCATTCCAAGCAGCCAAATAAGTATAACGTCCATTTCCAGATGTCTTCGGATTGGGAAATACTATTTTCAATCCATCTTGTGTCAAATCATTCCAGTTGTAGATTTTTTTTGGGTTTCCTTGTCTAACTAAAAACGACATTATTGAATAAAAAGGAGAACTACGATTTGGTAATCTATCTTGCCAATCTTTAGGTATTAAATGTCCACGATCATGTAATATTTGTACATCTATAATTTGATTATAAGTCACTACATCTGCACGTAATCCTTGTAATATAGCTATTGCTTGCCTAGTAGATCCTGCGTGAGACTGACGAATAATCACTGTATCTTCAGGATGTTTATTTTTCCAATATAAAATAAAATTAGAATTAATTTCTGAAAATAATTCTCTCGACACATCGTACGAACTATTTAATAAAATAGTACTATAAACTGAAGTACATATTATATAATATAACAATATTGTTATTTTTATTATTCGAAAAAAACTACCTACAACAATCATAGGGGATTTCAATATAAAAATTATAATTAAATAGAAAATATTTACTAATTTGCAGATAATATATAACTTATTATAATTATAGTATCAATAGCCTTACACAAACAATTTCATTTTTCATTTATAACTGTGGATCTTTATCATATAATACAACTCTCCTTTACTACTCATAATAGCCATTAGCTATTACTAGTGTCCATTTATACAATATAAAACTATACATAAAATATATATACATAACTACAGATAAACAAACTTTATTTATTTACATCTCGTAGATATTTAATAAATAATACAATTTAATTGACCTTAGTTAATTAACTATACACCAATTACATAAAATAATTTTCAACACAAATTAATTTATTAAATTTTATTTAAAATTACAAAATACATCATAATTGATGTATACTAACATATATATGATTATATATATAAAAAATATATTAGATACATTTTTCTTTTTAATTAAACATAATAATTTATTTCTTACAATTAATTTCTGAAAAAATAATTCTTTACTTGCAACAATAAATTTATTCATTTAATATACGATATTTCTATTATTTTAAATAAAACGCACTTAGTATTTTTATGAATATATGCTATATTAATGTATTAATTACATTAATAACTAGTATTATATTATAGCATGTGAATTGTTAATCATACTATATATAATAAATAAAAAATAATTAAATGATTTTCGATGATTTCTACTACACATATACAATAGAACTCATAAATTATAATGAACGAATTAAATAGTTTAAAAAAAAATTCTATAATTTCAGTAAACACTAAAAATATTGAAGATATTTTATTATATAAAACTCAATATGCTATAATTAATCTATCTCTTACCTTAAAATCTCTATTATTTACTACATATTCTGCGTTATTCAAAAATAATCTAACTTATGCTCAACAATTAATATATGATCGAAGCAACAAATTAGTAGTAAATAATAGATTTAAAATTTTAAAAAAAATTACAGAATATATTTTTACTAAAACAGATATAAATCTTTTTTTAAAAAAAGATTTAATAATACAAAAAACATACAAACTTATTAAATTACACCAAAAAAAAAATATAGATGTATCATTACTAACATTAATAAAAATTTCATCTACTCATAAAAAAATTAGAGCAACTGAAAAATCAAAAAAAATTATAACAAAATGCAACCTGCTAACATCATTATTCTATTTTATTCAAGCAAGTACATACTCTAAAAGTAACATATTTTCAATATCACCTGTCATTAATCGTATTTATGATTGGCGCAATAAAAATAATTTATTAACAACATATTGCATAGATAATAACCCTACTAACATCAAGACAGTAAAAAATATCATTATTGTCAAATATACAATTATAGCAAAATGATTATGAAAACCAGTTTTCGTGCATTTCAACCAACTTTAACTATATCTAGTTGTGATCGTTTAACTATTTCTCCAAGTTTATTAAGAAAATCATACAATAATTCAAGATTTGTTAAACATCAATTATTCCCTTCTGAAAAAAAAATACTTAAACGTTTAATCCTTCTTCTGAAATTAACTTTTTTTTAAAACATAAAAAAAGATAAAATGGAAATTAATAACTTAAATGAAAATATCAAAAGATTTTTTTATAAACCAACAATATTTAAATACACTTTTTACGAAATAACTATAACTACATTATTCAATGTTATTTTATAATAAATAAGAAAAGAGGAAATATCTATGGAACAAAAATATAAAACCTTAGCTAATGCCATACGTATCTTAAGTATGGATTGCATACAACATGCAAACTCTGGACATCCAGGAGCTCCTATGGGTATGGCTGATATTGCTGAAGTTTTATGGAGAGAATACATGAATCATAACCCAAATAATCCACATTGGATAAATAGAGATCGATTTATTTTATCAAATGGGCATGCTTCTATGCTACTATACAGCATTTTACATCTTACAGGATACAATTTATCTATAGAAGATTTAAAAAATTTTAGACAACTAAATTCCAAAACTCCCGGTCATCCAGAATACAAACATACCGATGGCGTTGAAGTTACAACAGGACCTTTGGGGCAAGGATTAGCTAATGCTGTAGGATTTGCATTAGCAGAACGAACGCTTGCAAAACAATTCAATCGGCCTTCGTTTAATATTATCGATCATTATACTTACGTTTTTACTGGAGATGGTTGTATGATGGAAGGAATTTCTCATGAAGCCTGTTCATTAGCTGGAACAATGCATTTAAACAAACTAATTGTATTTTACGATAGCAATAATATTTCTATTGATGGAGATACTGAAGAATGGTTTTCTGATAATACAGCCATGAGATTTAAATCTTACGGATGGCATGTCATAGATAATATAAATGGCCATCACAGAGATGCTATTAAAATCGCTATTGAGCAAGCTAGATCTGAAGTGAATAAACCATCATTATTAATTTTTAAAACCATTATTGCTTTTGGATCTCCAAATAAACACGGAAAATCTAGTGCTCATGGATCACCATTAGGAATATCAGAAATTTCTGAAACTAGACGTACATTATCCTGGAAAGAAGAAACAGCATTTTTAATTCCTCCAGAAATATACCATGCTTGGAATGCTATTCAATCAGGAAAAAACAAAGAAAATGAATGGAACAAAATATTTTATCAATATCAAATTGCTTATCCTAATTTATCTCAGGAACTTATAAGACGAACAAAAAATGAATTACCAAAAAATTGGAATATAGAAATACAAAAAATTATAAAAGAAATAAATGAAAATCCTAAAAATATTGCTACTCGTCAAGCGTCTCAAATTGTTATTGAATATTTATATAAAAAATTGCCAGAACTTTTAGGAGGATCGGCTGATTTAACCCCTAGTAATCTGACTACTTGTTCTCGGTCTGTTTCTATTGTAAAAAACCCCTCAGGTAATTATATTCATTATGGTGTTCGAGAATTTGGAATGACTGCAATAGCTAATGGCATAGCTAGTCATGGAGGTTTTTTACCTTATACAGCAACTTTTTTAACATTTAGTGATTATTCTAGAAACGCCATTCGTATGGCAGCTCTTATGAATAATCATCACATCATGATTTATACTCATGATTCTATTGGATTAGGAGAAGATGGACCAACCCACCAACCTATAGAACAACTATCCAGTTTACGTATTATTCCTAATTTACAAGTTTGGAGACCTTGTGATCAAATAGAAACCACAATTGCTTGGAAATCAGCAATTGAATATCAAGGCCCAACCGCTTTAATTTTATCTAGACAAACACTAAAACAACAAAAATACACAACAACACAAATTACTAATATTTCCCGTGGAGGATATATATTAAAAAATTGTCAAAAAATTCCTGACTTAATAATCATTGCTACTGGATCTGAAGTTGAATTAGCAATTCAGACATATCATATACTTACTGAAAAAGGATATAAAATACAAGTAGTTTCTATGCCTTCCACTAATATTTTTGATAAACAAGATATTACATACCAAGAATATGTATTACCAAAAAAAATACTAAATAAATTATCTATTGAAGCCGGTAGTAATGATTTTTGGTATAAATATGTAGGGCCGTATGGTAAAATAATTGGAATAAATGAATTTGGAAAATCTGCTCCAGCACATAAATTATTCAATTTTTTCAATTTTACTGTAAATTATATATTACAAGAATCATATAAATTACTAAAATCAAATTAAATTTTTACAATTATTTATATATTTTTATCAAATTATATAATAAAAATTAATTGAAACAAGAATAATTATATACATGATTACAAAAATTATCTAAACATTAATTGCATTAATATATAATATAATATGACTATTTCATTAATAGAATTAACCAAAAAACTCATTAACCAACCTTCAATTAACCCACATGACCATAACTGTCAACATATTATCTCTTGCTATTTAAAATCATTACAATTTAATATAGAATTAATGAATTTCTATAACACATATAATATTTGGGCTTATCGAGACGGACAAAACAAACAAAAACAAAAGAAACAGTATACATTATTATTTTTAGGTCACACAGACGTAGTATCTCCTGGTAATGTTCAAAATTGGAAATATCCACCTTTTTCAGGGATAATAAATAATGGAATATTATATGGTAGAGGTGCATCAGATATGAAAGGAGCCTTAGCAGCAATGCTGATAGCTACTTATTATTTTATTAAACAACACCCTTATCATAAAGAAAGAATAGCATTTCTTTTGACTTCTGATGAAGAAGGCTCTGGGGAATACGGAACAAAAAAAGTAATACAAAAATTAATTAATCGAAATGAACAAATAGAATACTGTATAGTAGGCGAACCATCTAGCCAAAATAAAATAGGAGATATCATTAAAAATGGACGACGAGGATCCTGTACTTGTAAATTAACTATACACGGTTTATCAGGACATGTAGCTTATCCTAAACTCTTAAGAAATCCAATACATTTAACAATTCCTATGTTATCCGAGTTAATACACACTAAATGGGATCAAAAAGATAGCGTAATATTTCCTACAACTTCCATGCAAATAACTAACATTCACAGTATTCCTAACTATATAACAAATAACACTACACCTAATCAATTAATATTAAATTTTAATCTACGCTTTAGTGAACAATCTTCTATTAAAAGCATTCAAAATCGAATTAATGAAATTTTATCAACTCATCATTTACACTATTGTATTAATTGGGAGTCAATATCAAAACCTTATTTTAGTAAACCGGGAAAACTTACCAATACTGTTATTAATATTATTGAAACATACTATAATCATAATATCACTCCTCAATTAGAAACAACAGGAGGTATTTCTGACGGAAGATTTATCGTTAAAATGGGAGCAGAAGTTTTGGAATTAGGAGCTCTTAATAGCACTATTCATAAACTTAATGAATGTATTAAACTAACAGATTTACAATTATTAAGTTATTTTTATTTTAAAATCATGGAAGAAATATTATTATAAATTCCTCTATAATTTCATATATAAATTATTTATTAAAAAAATTACAGTTATTTAACTTAAATCTAATAATACAATAATTAGAACAACTAAAAAAGCATGTGTATATATTATAATTCAATTTAATATATTCTCCTTTTCTAATATAACAGGAGGACATATACTAATGTTACTACTGTTTGCATAATTTTCATTTATTTTTTTCATTTCAATAACGTTCGTTGTATTAGGTATACTATAATCAGTACATGGAACAGGTAAAATAATATCCAAATTCTTTGGGATTTTTAGTTTATATAAATAATAATCATCTTTACAATAACTGTCATATTGTAAATTGTCATCTGAATTTAGTGAACAATAATAAACATTTCTATTTATTTTTCTCACAAAAAAACATCCTGATAACAAAAATATACAAAAAAATTGTAAAATCAATAACCGCATATATATACAATTACTTCTTTTAATTTTGTACAATAAACACCACCTATATGAAATATTTCGTTAATAATTACTATAACAAATTAGCATTTATTAAAGATTTTCTCACTAAACTTATATTTTTTTCTGATAATGAAGTCATGGGAAGTCTAAGAGTATCATAAGGTATTAAACCTAATTCCTTGCAAGCCCATTTTACTGGAATAGGGTTAGAATCAAAAAATAAAGCTTGATGTACTGGTATTAAACAATTATTCACATATTGAGCATGTTTAAAATTATTCTGCTTAGCTAAATCACAAAGCATTGACATTTCTTTTGCAGCTATATTTGCTGTTACAGAAATTACTCCATCTCCTCCTAATCTCATAAAATCTAATGCACTTAAATCATCTCCACTAAGCAAAATAAAATCTTCATCAACCAATCGCTTAATTTGATTTACTCGATTTAAATTTCCTGTAGCTTCCTTAATCCCTATTATATTTTTAATTTTTGACAAACGACCTACTGTTTCTGGCAATAAATCACATCCAGTTCTAGCAGGCACATTATATAATATTTGTAATAATTCTGTATTTTCTGAAATCGCTTGAAAATGTGTAAATAAACCTTCTTGATTCGGACGATTATAATAAGGAGTAACACTTAAACATGCAGCTATATCACTATTATTAAATTGCTTAGTTAACAAAATAGCTTCAGCAGTAGAATTAGACCCAGTTCCAGCTATGACAGGTAATCTTCCATCACAAAATTCTAAAGTCCACATCACTACATTAACATGCTCTGCATGCGTAAGACCAGACATTTCTCCTGTAGTTCCTACAGAAACAATAGCAGAAGTCCCACTAGTTATATGATACTCTACCAATTTTTTTAAACTTTTTCGATCTATATCTCCTCTCAAATCCATCGGTGTAACCAATGCAACTATACTACCAGTAAACATGAATCACCCTCTCTCCAAAAACATAACATAAAACCTATATATCAAAAATACAAAAATTAAAACAATAATAATATATTATAATATTTATTATTATATAAACTATTGTAAGAAATTTAATAAAAATTAATAGAAAATTATACTTGACATATAATTTAATTTCTATTAATAAAAAATTAATTTGTACTTTAATAATAGTTACATCCTATATTATAGGATGTAACTATTAAATCTAATAACTAATATCAGTATACATCAATTTATTGTTCTTCATACTTAAAAAATAAATAATATTTGTTTATTATAATTTTTATTATCAATAAATATTATTAATAATGTTATTTTAAAATCTACATATAATAAGATTGAAAATAAAATTAATATTGATTTAAATGAATCAGAAAATAGTAATTTTCTACAAAATTCTATACTTCACTGTATATTTAACTTATACACTAAATTTATTAAAAATTTAATATACAGTAAAATCATAAATAAAAATATAACAAAATTTATAGAATCGTTTATTTTTAATAAACAAACAAAGAATAACTGCTACAAGCAAAAGTATTCAAAAATTTTAAACCATACAAAAAATTATATTAAATTATTTAAATATATAAATCAATTTTGAATATTAATATTAAATATTAGATATCTTAAATATCTATAATTAAATCGCCATATTACTCTGACTATACTTAAAAATTTTATTAAAATACTAATAAAATAATCATTTAATTATTATTTTGTTCCAAAAATTTTATCTCCAGCATCCCCAAGTCCAGGAATAATATAACCATGTGTATTGAGCTGTTGATCAATAGATGCTAAATATAACTCAACATCTGGATGTTTTTTTTCCAAAGCCGCAATACCTTCTGGTGCAGCTACCAAGGATAAAATTTTTATATTATGACATCCTGATTCTTTTAACAAATTAATAGCAGCAATTATAGTGCCACCAGTAGCTATCATAGGATCTAATACCATTGCCATACGTTTATTAATTTTAGATACTAATTTATGAAAATAAGGTATTGGTTCCAAAGTAACTTCATGTCTATACACTCCTATCATACTAATACGAGCACTAGGAATATGCTCTAAAACACCATCCATCATACCTAACCCAGCTCTTAAAATAGGCACAACCGTTATTTTTTTCCCTTTTATACGCGCAATTTTTACTAATCCATTCCATCCTTCAATCACTACTGTTTCTATTTCTAAATTATCAGTAGCTACATAAGTTAATAAACTTCCTAATTCTGAAGATAACTCACGAAAACGTTTAGTACTAATATCACAAATACGCATTAATCCTAACTTATGTTGTACTAAAGGGTGGTGAACTTCAATTACTTTCATACGATTATATTCCTATTGAATACACTATCATACTATTCTAATACAATACTATATTTTATGATTATAATTCACTACAACATAAGTAACAAAAAATGATAATAACTAAAAAAACAATCATATACAATATATATTGTTTCATTACTTCAATATTAAATATATTTTAATCATATATTTAATAAAAAAAAATTCTTTATATATTTTTAATAAAATTTTAAAAATAATCTATGATGTTGTTTTTTGATATTAAAAATTCTATTTTATTTCATAATTTCATTGATATATTTGTAATATCATATATCATTATGACCAATGAAAAAAAAGAAAACAAAAATTAGAATTGCAAAAGGAGTTTTTTTAATCAGTTTTATTGTATTAATAATTCGATTAATTTTTTCTTTAATTAATTCTTGGAATTACTATAAAACAAATAATCTCCATTCTTCTTCGTATCATATTACAAGTAATTCAAGAATAAATGCTTAATTTTTTTAACTAATACTCACTTCATTGTAATGAAGTCACATTTTCATTATTATTTACTTTTAAAATGTTTATTTTTTAACTTTCATCTTTCTAAACAAAAACAATACATTAATAAAAATAAATCTAATATTTCATAGGAAAAATTTCTTGTTTTAATATAAAATCAACAATATGCTGTATTCCATTACCCACTTTTAAATTAGTAAAAACCCATGAGTTCTTTTTACGAATTCGACTAATATCCCTATTCATTACTTCTAATGATGCTTCAACATATACAGCTAAATCAATTTTATTAATTATTAATAAATCAGACTTAGTAATACCTGGACCTCCTTTACGAGGTATTTTATCTCCTGCTGCAACATCAATAACGTAAAAATTTAAATTTGTTAATTCAGGACTAAATGTAGCACTTAAATTATCTCCACCACTTTCTATAAAAATAATATCTAAATCTTTAAATCTGTTCATCAATTCTTCAATAGCCAGTAAATTCATAGACGCATCTTCTCTAATAGCAGTATGAGGACATCCACCCGTTTCAACTCCAATAATACGATCAGATTCTAATGCGCCTGCATCTACTAAAATACGCTTATCTTCTGTAGTATAGATATCATTCGTTACTACTGCTAATTGATAATTTTGTTTCATTTTTTTACATAACATCTCAATTAACAAAGTTTTTCCAGAACCTACAGGACCACCTACCCCTACTTTAAGAGGTTTTATTATATTAATATTTTTTATCATTAACAAAATACCATTTTTATTGATTAAATATTTTTAAATTATATAATATATATTTATAAAGGTGTATATAATAGATATTCGAAAAAATAATAATACATATTAATACACAATTAAATCATAATTAAGAGCGAAATAATCTAGAATACTGAACTTCATGGCACGAGGAGGCTATGGATTGAAGCAAAAAATTACTTCCTAATTCACAATCTGTTACAATTTTTGCTTTATCCCAAACTTTCGGGAAAAAACTTGATAAATATCTTATCAATTGTTGTGCTTTATTTTGACCAAAAGGTATCAATTTTATCCCTATAATGATAGAAGATTCCAATATATTATAAGCATATCCTAATGCTAAGTTTTTAATAGGAATATTCCAAAAACAACCTAACCATGCTATTGCCGCTAATCCACTATATTGAAACCCTGATATCCAAATTTCATCAATCGGAGAATACCATTGTAAAATTAACTTAGATATCGCTTTTCCGCGCTGTTGCTCTTCCATTCTTAATTCATAAGTATCACAATATGATAAAATCCTTAAAGCGCATTCTTCAAATTTCACAGAATCATTAATTTTAGAATAATAATAACAACGTTTCAACATAGGCCAATCTTGATACATGAGTTGACCATGAATCCATTGTTTTTGCCAATCTACAAAATTTTCAATAGATTTTACCCATCCTAATTCTATTGCTGATTCTAATCCCTTAGAATAACTAAATCCTCCTATTGGCAAATTAGAACTAATCAATTGTATAAGAGATAATAATGCCTTATCGCTATGATAGATGTCCATTATATAATTAAAAATATATAATATATATTTAATGAAAAATAATCTTATACAACGATACTGTTATAAAAATAAAAAACTCTTCAATCTGCACTATACTATTTCAATAATAAATTATAATAAACATATATTTTAAATATTGTACACAAAATATTTTTAATTCACAAATACAAAATACACTTCCACATATATTAATATATTTCTTTTATATATACATTAATTAAAACAAAAAATAACGCTGCGCCATTGGAAGCTCAGAAACAGGTTCGCAAGTTAACAATTTTCCATCTGCTCTAACCTCATACGTCTGAGGATCTACTTCAATAACAGGTTGCCACGCATTATTAATCATATCCTTTTTTTGAATACTTCTACATTTTTTAATTTTTCCAATTAAACTAACCAATTTTAAACGATCGATTATATCTAAATTATAACTTATTTCAGATACAAAAGTCATTCGAACAGAATGTCTAGCATGACCAAATCTTCCAAACATTAATCTATAACGTACTGGTTGAGGAGTAGGTATAGAAGCATTAGGATCTCCCATAATTGCAGATATAATCATTCCTCCTTTTATCACTAAATCTGGCTTAACACCAAAAAAAGAAGGATTCCATAATACTAAATCAGCTAATTTTCCCAATTCAACAGAACCAACTTCATGAGAAATACCATGAGTTATAGCAGGATTAATTGTATATTTAGCAATATATCGTTTTATACGAATATTATCATTATATTTACAATCTTCTTTTAATGATCCACGTTGTAATTTCATCTTATGAGCAGTTTGCCAAGTTCTTAAAATTGTTTCCCCAATCCTACCCATAGCTTGTGAATCAGAAGATATCATGGATAAAGCTCCTAAATCATGCAAAATATCTTCTGCAGCAATTGTCTCTCTACGAATTCTAGATTCTGCAAAAGCTATATCTTCAGGAAGATTAAAATTTAAATTATGACAAACCATCATCATATCTAAATGTTCGTCAATAGTATTAGTAGTATATGGCATCGTAGGATTAGTAGATGATGGTAAAACATTACTAAATTCACACATTCGTATAATATCTGGAGAATGTCCTCCACCTGCTCCTTCAGTATGATAAGTGTGTATTGTTCTATTATTTATAGCAGATATTGTATCTTCTACAAATCCAGACTCATTTAAAGTATCTGTATGGATAGACACTTGAATATCAAATTGATCTGCTACATTTAAACAGCAATCAATAACAGAAGGAGTTGCACCCCAATCTTCATGTATTTTTAATCCAACTGCTCCAGACTCTATTTGCTCTATCAACGATTCTGGTAATGAAGCACTACCCTTTCCAGTAAAACCAATATTAACAGGTAATGAATCGGATGCTTGTAACATTCTAGATATAAACCATGGTCCAGGAGTACAAGTCGTTGCATTAGTTCCAGTAGACGGACCCGTACCTCCACCAATTAATGTAGTAATTCCAGAATATAACGCTTCTTCTATTTGCTGAGGACAAATAAAATGAACATGCGTATCAACTCCGCCAGCAGTAACAATTTTACCTTCTGCTGATATCACCTCTGTTCCAGGACCAATACAAATAGTAATTCCAGGCTGAACATCTGGATTACCTGATTTTCCAATACCAACAATACGTCCATTAACTATCCCAATATCAGCTTTAATAATACCCCAATGATCTATAATTACTGCATTAGTTAATACTAAATCAACACAATTTTTACTACTCAATTGGCTCTGTCCCATACCATCTCGTATAACCTTTCCTCCTCCAAATTTTACTTCTTCTCCATATATAGTAAAATCTTTTTCTATTTTAGCCCATAAATCAGTATCCGCCAACCGTACAGAATCACCAAAAGTTGGACCATATATTTCAGAATATGTTTTTCTACTTAATCTATACATAAATTATTAATTTAATCTCCCCATAATTTTCTTTCGAAATCCAAAAACTTGAAGTTTTCCCGAATATTGTACTAACTCTACTGTTCTAATTTGACCTGGTTCAAATCTTATTGATGTTCCAGAAGGAATATTTAATCGAAAACCAATAGATATCTTTCTATTAAATTTTAACATAGTATTTACTTCATAAAAATGAAAATGAGACCCAACTTGGATTGGTCTATCTCCATGATTTGTAACAATAACAATCACACATTTTCGATCAGAATTTAATTCTATTACACCATCTGTTATGTAAAATTCACCTGGAATCATGATTTTTACCTTAAAATATCATACAAAACTTTAAATTATTGGATCATGTACGGTTATTAATTTAGTTCCATCAGGAAAAGTAGCTTCAACTTGAATATTATCAATCATTTCAGGAACTCCCAACATTACATCATCTCTACTCAATATAGATCTTCCTAATTCCATTAATTCTGACACACTTTTCCCTTCTCGAGCACCTTCTAAAATCACAGAACTTATCAAAGCGATAGACTCAGGATAATTCAATTTTAACCCTTTATCACGTCTTTTTTGTGCTACTAAAGCAGCCATAAATACTAACAGCTTATCTTTTTCTCTTGGTAATAATTTCATAATAATAAACAATAATCTCGATTTTTTATGTAAACCAAATACGTGGAATCACAGCTTCCTTTCCAATTATAACAGGACGTATTGTACTCCAAATACACAACAACAATTTCTTTAACTTTTGACTATCATTCCCTAATAATCTTACTATAAGTAATTCATCCAATAATGTTACTCCACCTATTTGAACTCCTACAACAGATTGAACTAATTTTCGTACTTGTTTTAATATAATTGCATTCGATGGAATTGCAAATAAAGTGGCACTTATTTTAAAACCTCCTAATTTACTATTAATGCAATTTTCTTGTTGTGTGCTAATTTTCAACCGATCTCTTAATCCTACAAATCCAAATGCATATATATTTAAAGAAATATCTATTTCTTTTGGAGCTTTATATATCCCCATAAGATTAGTATTCCCAAAACATAAAATTTCAAATGAAATCATTCTAGCTCCTTTTTCTAACTGAAAGGTTGTATGCATTTGAACTTTTGATTTAGGAAAAAAAATACTACCTTGAGGAATCCATTCTAAAGCAGCATCATTTTGTATCTTAAAAAAATATTTTTGCAATGCCAATTTTCCATTAGTTTTATAAAATTTACCAGAACTTGGCGTAGTTAACAATGCCCGACTTTCAGATTCTAAATTTACCGACAATTCTAATCGATCTCCTCCTACCATTCCACCAGAAGGATGTAATAAATATACATGAGGAGTACTTCCATCTTTTTCTGGATAAAAACTTTTTTGTACTAAAAATGGACCAAAATGACGATTTTTTACCAACACACTACGTCCTTTTACTAAAGAAAAATTTAACTCTAACTTTCCTAACCAACCATCAGGGTTGTTATATAATAACTTCTTTTCTATCACAATAATTAAACTTAATTTGTTATAATGTAACTACTCATCAATTTAATATATTTAAATTAATTTAAATTACTTTAATTCAATATATTTCTCATCAGTATAAAAAACTAATATAATAATATAAATTTATTATACCTAATAACTACAATATAATTAACGATTGTCTATCTTTTTTTTTTGAACAAAAATCCAACTAGTTATAATTCTTTATTATAAAAACAACTATTCCTATCTTACTCTATTCTCATCAAAAAATTAATGTAATTAACTATTCCCATTCAATGGTAGCAGGAGGTTTACTAGAAACATCATATACAACACGAGATACATCTTTAATTTCATTAACAACACGATTAGATACTTTATCTAAAAATTTATAAGGTAAATTTACCCATCTAGCTGTCATAAAATCTACTGTTTCTATAGCACGCAATGCTATCACCCACTTATATTTTCGATTATCTCCTTGTACTCCTACTGAATGTATAGGTAAAAACACTGCAAACGCCTGATTTATTTTGTCATATAAATTTTCATTGTACAATTCTTCAATAAAAATTCGATCAGCTTGTCTAAGTATATTGCAATATTCTTCCTTCACTTCTCCTAATATTCTTACCGCTATTCCCGGTCCAGGAGAAGGATGCCTATACACTATTTCATGAGATAATCCTAAACTCAATCCAATACTACGCACTTCATCTTTAAACAATTTCTTTATAGGTTCTAATAATTTTAGATTTAGAACACCTGGAAGACCTCCTACATTATGATGGGATTTAATTAAATGAATCACTGAATTGCTATTATCTGATGATACCCCAGATTCGATTATATCTGAATATATAGTACCTTGAACAAGCCACTTAATATTTTTCCTTTCACTTACGTATGATTCAAATACCTCTATAAATGTCTTGCCTATTATTTTTCTTTTTTCTTCTGGATCTACAATACCAACTAAAGCATTTAAAAATCTCTTTTCTTCCGACAAACACACAATATTCAAATTTTGATATTTTTTACAAAAATTATTGAATCTCTCAATTTCATTATAACATAACAACCCATTATTGACAAATACACAAATAAATCTATTATCAATTGCTCCTTGTAATAATAAAGCAGTAACACAAGAATCAACACCACCAGAAAAAGCAAGTACCACCTCATCTCGACCTACTACTTTTTTTACATTTTCAGTAATATCTTTAATGATATTTCTTGACCTCCATGAAGATTTACATTTACAAATATCTATAACAAATCTTTTTAAAATATTAAAACCCTTTCTAGTGTGAGTCACTTCTGGATGAAACTGTATACCATACCAATAATATTTTTCATGAGCTATAATAGCGATTTTATTATATTGAGTTAAACCGATAATATTAAAACTATTAGGAACAGCAGTAACTAAATCTCTATGACTCATCCAAACTTCCAATATTGCACTACCTTCATTATTAATGAAATCATAAATATCATTTACTAACACATTTTGAGTAACGATTTTGACTTGAGCAGACCCAAATTCCCCTTGATCACAAGCATATTGCACTATGCCACCTAATTGATTAACCATAATTTGCATACCGTAACATATCCCCAATATTGGAATATCTAATTCAAAAATAAAATCAGGAACACATGGTTTATCATTTGTATATGCACTACAAGGTCCACCAGAAAGAATAATTCCATTAGGATTTAACTTATTAAATTGAGATATATTAAAATTCCAATGACACGAAATAGAATATACTCCTAATTCCCGAATTCTTTTTAAAACTAATTGAGTATACTGAGAGCCAAAATCTATAACCAAAATCCGATATTTAGCACACTTCATATATTACATTCAATCCTGTTGATAATCTCAAAATAATTTAAAATATTAAATACTATATGCTGAAATCCTTCTTATATTTATATGCATATAAACCATGAAGTATACAAAGTATATGTGATCTTTGTAATTCTTTTTTTTCTATTTTAATCGATAATTTGGAGCTTCTTTTGTAATTGTTACATCATGTACATGACCTTCTCGCATGCCAGAATAACTAACTCGTACAAATTTTGTTTTTGTTCTCAAATCATCAATAGTTGAACATCCTGTCAATCCCATACAAGAACGCAATCCACCCATTAACTGATGTATAATCATTTTCAATTTTCCTTTATAAATAACCCGACCTTCAATTCCTTCAGGAACCAATTTTCCAGAGATATTTTCATCTTGTTGAAAATATCGATCAGATGAACCACGATTCATAGCTCCTAAAGAACCCATTCCTCTATAACTCTTAAACGATCTTCCTTGATAAAACTCTATATCTCCTGGAGATTCCTCAGTGCCTGCTAATAAAGAACCAACCATAACACAATGTGCTCCCGCTGCTATAGCTTTAGCTATATCTCCAGAAAATCTAATACCTCCATCAGCAATAATAGGTATATTAGTATTTTTTAATGCTTGCGATACATCATATATAGCAGTAATTTGAGGGATTCCTACACCAGTTATAATCCTTGTTGTACATATAGAACCTGGTCCTATTCCAACTTTTATTGCATCAACTCCAGCTGCTTTTAGCGCTAAAGCTCCTTCTTTAGTAACAACATTTCCTCCTATAATAGGCAAATTAGGATACATTCTTCGAATATCTGCAATGCAATTCAATACACTTTCCGAATGACCATGAGATGAATCAACTAATAAAATATCTATACCAGCATTAACCAATCCATCAATTCTATTTTTATAATCTGTGTTAACACCAATTGCTGCTCCAACTCTTAATCGACCATCACTATCTTTACATGCATTAGGCTTACGTTCTGATTTTTCAAAATCTTTTGCAGTAATCATACCTTTCAAATGAAATAAAGAATCTACTAACAATATTTTTTCTACTCTTTTTTCATGCATCTTAGTAAGTACTGTTTTGCGATCTTTTTTCTCACATACTGTTATTAATCGATCCTTAGGAGTCATAACATCAGAAACTAACGTTTTTAAATTATTTATAAAACGTACATCTCGGCTAGTTACAATTCCTACTAATTCATTCTTATTTATTACTACCGGATAACCAGCAAATCCATTTCGAAAGGTTCTTTCTTTTACTTCCAATAATGTAGTATTAGGAGAAACACACTGAGGATTAGTTACAACACCACTTTCATAACGTTTAACCCGACTTACTTCATCAATTTGCTTTGTTAAAGACATATTTTTATGTATAAAACCTACTCCTCCTTCTTGAGCTATAGCAATAGCCAAACTAGACTCTGTCACCGTGTCCATAGCTGCAGAAACAACAGGAATATTTAAAATAATAGAATCAGTTACTCGAGTTTTTAAAGTTACTTCTGCAGGCAACACAGACGATCTCTCTGGAATAAGAGACACATCATCAAAAGTCAAAGATTCTTTTAAAAAAAACATAGCACATACACAGTCTTATATAATTTAATAAAAATACTATACAAAATTATAAAATAATACATACATATATTTATATCATAGCAATCTACTCATACAAATACACTTTAATAATCAAAAGATCTATTCTGATAAACATGTTTACTATTTTATCACAGATAAAAATAATATATCTTTATATCATCAAAATAATTAAATCTTTATACATAAATCATTTTATTAAAACAATTAATAATATCTTTTCTTAAAAGTATTGTATATTTTTTTAGAAAAATATAGTATAGATAAAATGTTAAATATTTTATAAAATTATTATGTTTGTTTATTTGTTAGATTGTTATTTAAACCTATTAAAAGTCAATTACATATTCAAATGAACAACAATTTTACTAATCAAAAATTGTTCTCACAATCAAATATAAAAATAAATTCTCCTATTGATGTTGCATTAATTGGAGCTGGTATTATGAGTACAACATTAGGGATGGTTCTAACAATGTTAGAACCATCCTGGAAAATAAACATGTATGAACGTTTAAATAAGCCAGCTCAAGAGAGTTCTAATGACTGGAACAACGCAGGTACAGGACATGCTGCATTTTGTGAATTAAATTACACAGAATATAACAATATAAACAATTCCGTTGACATTAAAAAAGCACTTACAATAAATACCGCATTTGAATTATCACTACAATTTTGGGCATACTTAACTAAAGAAAATATTCTTAAAAATCCAGGATCTTTTATTCGTAATATTCCTCATATAAGTTTTGTACATAATGAAAACAACATTGCTTTTTTAAAAACACGATTTCAAGAATTAAAAAAAAATATATTTTTTAATGGAATGATCTATTCTGAGAATCCTGAAGAAATTGAATCATGGATTCCTCTAATTATGAAAGGACGAAATAAATCTCAAAAAGTAGCTGCCACCTATATGTCAATGGGAACAGACATTAATTTTGAAGAAATTACACAGCAATTATTAAATCAATTAAAGAAAAATCCTAATTTTAATATATATTTTCAACATGACGTAACGTGTATACAATCTTATAATAATATCTGGAGTATATCTATAAACAATACACAACATAAAAACAAAAAGAATATTCATGCCAAAAATATATTTATTGGAGGAGGAGGAGGATCTCTTAATCTATTGCAAACTTCTAAAATTAAAGAAATTCAAGGATATGCCGGTTTTCCGGTAGGAGGTCAATTTCTTATTACACAAAACCCAGAAATAGTATCACAACATTCAGCAAAGGTATATAGTAACTCTACAATTCATATGCCTCCTATGTCCATTCCTCATTTGGATACTCGTATACTGAATGGAAATAAAGTTTTATTATTTGGACCATTTGCTACTTTTACTGGAAAATTTTTAAAATACGGATCTTGGTTAGATTTATTTTACTCTTTAAATAAAAATAATTTTTTTCCAATGATTCAAGCTGGGCTAGATAATATATCTTTAATTAAATATTTAATTCAGCAATTAACTATGTCTCATAAAGATCGGATTCATTCTCTTAAAAATTTTTATCCGGAAGCTAATTCAAAAGATTGGTCATTAATACAAGCAGGTCAACGAGTGCAAATTATTAAAAAAAACCAAAAAAATAAAGGTACTTTACAATTTGGAACAGAAATAGTAAATTCATCAAACGGGACATTATCAGCACTACTCGGCGCATCTCCAGGAGCATCAATTTCTGTAGCAATAGCAATAAAATTGTTATACATTATGTTTAATAAACAAATGTACAGAAATTCCTGGAAATCTAAACTTCAAGAAATAGTACCATCATATTTGCAATACATTAATAACAATAATATAACAATAACCAATCAACTTAGAAAAAACACTAGAAACACTCTACATTTAATTTTTATAGAATAAAATTAAATGATAAATAATTTATTCTTTATAGTTTCTTTCATACAAAAGGATTAATAGTGTCCTTAAATTTTATATGAAAAAAAATACCGTTTAAATTTAAAGCACGACAAAAATATTTTTTTAAATATTTTTTATATCCAACAGATAACTGATTAACTCTAGTCCCGTGAATAACAATGGTTATTGGATTATACCCTCCAATGTGTACATATTTAGGTTTAGGTGCTACACCTTTCATTTTTGAAGAAAATGGAGGGTTATGTTCAATAAGAGCTTTATTCATGATACGAGTTAAAACAGTTGTACTAATAACTTTTAAAGAATCATGATACATTTTTGATATTGATTTAAATAATACTTTCATTCCATCCCCATGTAATGAAGAAATAAAATGAATTTTAATTGTTGAAAAACCCATAAATCTTATTCTATTCATTAAAAATTTAATAATAATTTCTTTGGATCTTTTTTCATTTTTAAATGGAAAAATATCCCATTTATTTAATGCTATTACCAATGATTTACCATTATTCATAATAAAATTCAATAAAGATAAATCCTGATCTACAATACCTTCTTGAACATCAATCATTAATAAAGTTACATGAGCATTTTTAATAATTCGTAAAGTTTTAAACACAGCTATTTGTTCCGATGAAAAATTATTATTATTAATATATTTTCTATTTCTTCGAATTCCTGCTGTATCAATTAATATGTATTTTTGATCAAAATAAACAACCGGGATATATATAGAATCTCTAGTAGTACCTGGAATTCTAGAGGTAATCACACGATTTTCTTGTAATATATAATTTATAAAAGTAGATTTTCCAGAATTTGGACGACCTACTACAGCCAGTTTAATAGAATTATCTTCTAATGCTATAAATTCTCTATTTTTACTTTCTTTACTTACAAGATAGGATTGTCTTGTACCACTCACAAATATTTCTTGTGTTATTTTAAAAAATATCTTATCTAACAAAATATCAATACCATATCCATGAATTGCAGAAACAGTTATAAATTCTTCAATTCCAAAAGAATAATAATTATATCCAGTTTCTAAATTCTTAGACTTAAAATTATCGATTTTATTAACTACAACAAATATATTTTTTTTTCCTAATTTACGTAAATTTTTAACGATATTATAATCCGTTGATGATTCTAAAGAATGTCCACTTACTACAAATAATACAATATCAGCCTCTTTAATGGCTAAATTCGCTTGACAATTAATAGAGTTTTGAAGAAATGAATGAAAATTTTCATCAATTCCACCTGTATCTGTAATAATACATCTATTATTCTTATATTGAATGCACCCATATTGCCTATCTCTAGTAAAACCAGAGCAATTTGTTGTTAATGCATAACGATTTTGTGTTAACTTATTAAATAAAGTAGATTTTCCTACATTTCTTTTTCCAATTAATGCAACAATAGGTAATTTTTTCTTATCCATTCCAAATAAAACCAATTCAATAAATTAAAACAACTATTTTTATGTTAAACTAAATAGCTATTTTTAATCTTTAAATGAAAAATTTTTCAATTCTTTAATAATTTCATTATATGTAAAAATATTTTGATTTTTAGATCTTATATCTTTCAAAACAACTGTTTTTTCATAAACATTTTGATCTGTTATAATTAAAACAAATCGAGCATTATTTTTAATAGCTTGATCAAACTGCTTCTTAAAATTCCCTCCTCCATGATTTACCATTAAACGTAACAACGGCAATTCACTTCTAATATTTTCTGATAAATTAAATAAGTATTGTTGAGAACAATTACTTAAATTTATGATATAAACATCTACATGCATAAAATTACGCGTAATAATGCTATTATTACTAATACTCTTTATTAGCAATAATACACGTTCTAACCCAATAGATAATCCTACAGCAGGCACCGATTGTCCTCCTAACTGTTTTGATAAATTATCATAACGACCACCTGCACAAATAGTATTTTTAGCGCCTAATTTTTCTGTCACCCATTCAAAAACTGTGCGATTATAATAATCTAATCCACGTACTAAATACGGATTCACAATATAAGATACTCCAAGAATATCTAACAATTTACATAATTTATTAAAATGATTCTTAGAATCTTCATCTAAATAATCATACAAAATAGGAGCTTTTACCAATATTTTTTTTAACTCATCATCTTTTGTATCTAAAATACGCATCGGATTAGAATATAAACGCCGAATCATATCGCTCTTTAAACTATCTCTATTCTTTTCTAAAAAATTTATTAATTTTTCTCGATATAATTCTCTAGATGACAACAACCCTATAGAATTTAATTCTAATGTTACATATTCACTAATTCCTAATTCTTTCCAACAACGCACAGCAATTAAAATCAATTCAACATCTATATCTGGACCAATTTGACCAAAAGCTTCTGCACTAAACTGATGAAATTGTCTATATCGACCTTTTTGAGGCCGTTCTCTTCTAAACATTGGCCCTATATACCATAACCTCTGTTCTTGATGATAAAATAAAGAATGTTCAATTCCAGCACGAACACACCCAGCTGTTCCTTCTGGTCTTAATGTTAAATTATCTCCATTCTTATCATCAAAATTATACATTTCTTTTTCAACAACATCTGTTACTTTTCCAATTGCTCTTTTAAATAAATCTGTAAATTCTACAATAGGAAATCTGATTTCATTATATCCATAACTACTCAATATAACCTTGAGCACATTTTCTATTTTTTGCCATAAAAAAGTATCTTTAGGTAAACAATCGTACATCCCTCTAACAGATTGAATTTTTTTCATATACTATAGACATACACATTTTATTATATTGAACATATTAATTATATTTACTTCAAATAAGTAGTATAATTATTTAATTATTTAATTACAGATCTAGCACGAATTCGACGTTCTAATTCTTTGACTATTGATTTATTATCGCAACGTTCCTTTTGTCTCACTCCATCTTCATATATTCCGCTTTTATTTTTAGCTCCTGCTACTCCTATAGTTGATGATAATGATTCTCCCGGTCCATTAACTACACATCCAATAATAGATACATCCATAGATGTATCTATATCACATACTTTCTTCTCTAAAGAATTTACTACACTAATAACATCAAATTCTTGTCTTGCGCATCCTGGACAAGCTATAAAATTTACTCCTCTAGTTCGTATTTTTAAAGCTCTTAAAATATCAAATGCTACTTTTACCTCTTCTACAGGATCTGCAGCTAAAGAAATACGTATAGTATCCCCAATTCCTTCCATCAATAAAAAACCTAAAGCTATTGCAGATTTAACCGTTCCATTACGTAACAAGCCAGCCTCAGTTAATCCTACATGTAGTGGTTGATCGATTTTAGATGATATCTTTCGATATGCACGTAAAGTAGTAAATACATCTGAAGATTTAACACTTACCTTAAACTGATGAAAATTAAATTTATCTAAAATATTTATATGACGCAGCGCAGATTCTAATAAAATATGTTCCACAGAACTTTCTTTATATTTATCTACTAAATCACGTTCTAAAGATCCAGAATTTACCCCAATTCTAATCGCAATATTTTTATCTCGAGCACAATCCACTACAGACCTAATACGATTACTATTCCCAATATTTCCAGGGTTAATCCTTAAACAATCTGCTCCATATTCTGCAGCTTTTAACGCAATACGATAATCAAAGTGAATATCAGCTATCAATGGAATATCAACAATTTTTAATTTAATTTGTTTAAACGCTTCAGCTGCATCCATAGTAGGAATCGATATTCGTACAATATCGACTCCTACTTTTTTTAAAGCATTAATTTGATTGATTGTCCCTACAATATCTGTAGTACGAGTATTAACCATAGATTGCACTGCAATCGGAGCGCCATCCCCTATAGGAACATCGCCAACATATATACGAGTAGACTTTCGACGAATAATATTAATTAAATCATTCATATTACTACCTCGATTTTTATATTATAGATACATACATTCTTACACTATCAATAAAAATTCCTTATTCTCTATAATTAATGTTATTAAAAAACAAAAAAAGAATAATTAATCTAACTTATTTAAGTTATAACAAATAAATAAAAATTTTTAAATATAAAATCTATATTATATACAATACACTGACATATTGATGTGTATTCCTGCACTTACATTAATTATTGTAAATAATAAATCCACCACATCATATATCATATGATTTAATAGATCCTGTTAGTCATGTATCTTATTATTAATAAAATTTCCTATTAATTGTCCACATGCAGCATTTATATCTAATCCTCTTACTCTTCTAATTGTCGTTACAATACCATAACTTTTTAAAATTTTATAAAATTTATTCATTCTTTTATAAGAAGCACTGTTTAGATTTTCAGTATTCTCGATAGGATTCCAAAACATTAAATTAACTTTACATGAAAAAGTAATAAGTTTTTTCGCTAATTCATGTGCATGTTCTACCTCATCATTAATACGATTTAACAATATATATTCAATTGTTACCTTTCTACTACGAAAGTTTTTTTGTTGTAAATAATAACGAATTGATTTTAATAAACAATCAATATTATATTTTCGATTAATTGGCATAATTTCATTTCTAATTGCATCATTAGGAGCATGTAAGGATACAGCTAACGATATATCAATCATATCTTTTAATTTATCTATACCTGGAACAATTCCAGATGTAGACACTGTTACATGACGTTTAGATAAATTAAAACCAAAATTACTTAATATAATCTTAATAGATGATACAACATTTATTAAATTTAATAAAGGCTCCCCCATTCCCATAAACACTACATGAGTAATAGGAATAATTTTATTATTATTTTTTAAATGTGCATTATTATAAAAAATAAATTTTGCTATTCTCCATATTTGACCAACAATTTCTGATGTTTTTAAATTTTTAACAAATCCTAACTTCGCTGTACCACAAAAACTACATCCTAAAGCACATCCGCATTGTGAAGATACACATAAAGTTGCTCTTTTATCATCAGGAATATAAACTGTTTCAATATATTTATTATTATCAATCTTCATCATCCATTTTCTTGTTCCATCATTAGATTTGTGTTCATGTACAATAATGGGAGCACTAATTTCCGCTATTTGATTTAATTTTAATCTTAAATCTTTATTTAAATTAGTCATTTTACTAAAATCATCGCAATACTTTTTATAAATCCAATCCATTATCTGATTACAACGAAAAGAACATTCCCCTAATTCATTGAAAAAAACTAACAATTCTTCAGGAGACATATCAAGTAAATTATTTTTTTTTAATAGCATAAAATACTTTTTATTGAATAATTAAATTATCTAGTAATTTATTAACACATGTTGAATTCATTTATATTCGTATTTACTATATATTTATTTTTTTATTTTGTATTAAAAAAATACGATATTTCAAACTCAGCAGAACTTTTAGAATCTGATCCATGAATAGCATTTTTAGTACAACTCTCTCCATAATCAGCTCTAATAGTTCCAGCTAGTGCATTATTTGGATTAGTAGATCCTATAATTTCACGATTTCGTCGTATAGCATAATCACCTTCTAAAATTTGAATAAATATCATACCAGAAATCATAAATTCAATTAAATCATTAAAAAATAATTTGTTTTTATGTTCAGAATAAAATTCTGAAGCTTCTGCCCGTGTAAGCTGTAACATTTTGGCTGATACTATAATCAATCTAGAAATTTCAAATCGACTAATTATAGAACCAATCACATTTTTAAATACTGCATCAGGTTTAATAATTGATAATGTACGCTCTTTTACCATTTTTATTCCCTATAAACATACGCATTATTTTATTTTAAACAAACATTATCAATAAGACTATTAATGAATAATCAAAAAAAATCATTTATAAATTAAACAATCATTTGAATATATATTAATAATTATCGCATTAATTTTTATTAATAATCTCATTTATAATAAATGTATCATTTCATTTAACTTCATAACTGTAGCAACAATTTGATGAATAGCATAATCTATTTCTTCTTCTGTTGTAAACCTTCCTAAAGAAAATCTAATTGAATTATATGAAAGTGTAGGGTTTACTCCTAAAGCCGTCAAAACATGCGATACACTCATTGTTTCAGAGGTACACGCTGATCCAGAAGACAAAGCAAAATCTTTTAATGCTATCATTAGTGTTTCTCCATCAATATTAATAAAACTAACATTCAACAATGTCCCAATACAATGATTTAAATCACCATTTATTGTAATTCCTTCAATCTGTTGCAATCCTTTCCATAAACGATTTCTCATTTTTTTTAAAAAACTCATTTCTATTTCCATTTCTTTTTTTGCTATCCGATATGCTTCAGCCATACCAACAATTAAATGTACTGGCAAAGTTCCAGATCTTAAACCATATTCATGTCCCCCTCCATGTATCTGAGGTAAAATATTAATTTTAGGTTGTAGTATCGTTGTTTTATTTGTATTATTATCGTATTTACGCACATATAATCCTCCGATACCTTTTGGTCCATACAATTTATGAGCGCTAAAAGACATTAAATCTATTGGCAGAACAGATAAATCAATATGTAACTTTCCAACACTTTGCGCCGCATCTACATGAAATATCACATTATTTGAGCGACATAATTTACCAAACTGTTCAATATCTTGAATAATACCTATTTCATTATTTACATGCATAATAGATAACAAAATCGTATCATCACGAAATGCTTGATGAATTTGATCTACATGAATCAATCCATTACTTTGAGGAATTATTTTAGTAATTTCAAATCCTTGATGTACAAGATTCTGACAAGTATCAAGTACAGCTTTATGTTCAGTTGCACTAGTAACAATATGCTTGCCCTTCTTATAATAAGAATACGCTATACCTTTAATAGCTAAATTTATTGATTCAGTAGTCCCTGAAGTAAAAATAATTTCATCAGATTTAGCTCCAATTAACGACGCAATTTGTTTACGAGACAACTCTACTGCTTCTTCTGCTTTCCACCCATAATAATGGGATCGAGATGATGAATTGCCAAATATACCGTCTATAGTTAAATATTGATACATCTTATCTGCAACTCTTAAATCTACTGGAGATGTGGCAGCATAATCAAAATATATTGGCAATTTCATTATATATTTACTCCAAAAAATAAAAAAATTACTTTAATTCAAACAAAAAATATATACTTTATAAATATAAAGTATATAATCATTCATTACAATTTATTTTATTTTAAACCAATCATTCATATATATGAAAATTTGTACATAATATAAAATTAAATTATTTATTTAAAATGACATACATAATACTTGACATTATTTATCTCCAATAAATAATTAGTACTTAATAAGTAAATTTGTATATATTCAACATGATTATATAATTATTTCTATTTAATAATATTATTCAAATCTTTGTATATAAATTATATTATAATTCATATATATATGAAATTTGATATATAAACAAAATACATGCATCCAATACTAAATATTGCTACACAAGCAATAAGAAAAGCTGGGAACTTTATCATTAAACGATATGAGTTAATTGACAAAAATAACACAAAATCAACAAATTGCGTACAAAATTTTTTAAACAAAATACATAATGAATCCAATCAAATTATTTCAACAATTATAAAAAAATTCTACCCTTCACATGTAATTATTAATACTTATGATCAACATGCTATAACTATTCAAGATGACAACACGACATACTGGATCATAAATTCTATAGATACCAATACTAATTTTATTAAACAATTTCCATTTTTCACTTTGTCTATTGCTGTGCAACAAAAAAAAAAAATTGAAATAGGTGTAATATATGATCCAATACATAATGAATTATTTAGTGCATGTCGAGGGAAAGGAGCTCAGTTTAACAATTATTATCGTATTCGACTACACCATCATTATAAAAATTCTTTAAAAATACCAAATAAACTTATATTCACAATAACATCATGTAACACTGATTATATAGACCATAATAATATTATAAATCTATTAAATAAATTAAATGATTTAAATCATATTATTATAGATTTTAGATGTACTGGATCTATAAATTTAGATTTAATCTATGTTGCAATGGGCCGATTAGATGGATGTTTTTTAATATCTTTAAATAAAAATATTGAATTAGCTAGTAGTTTTTTGATAATTAAAGAATCAGGGGGAATGATTATAGATTTTAATGGAAATATAATCAATGATTACTTATTTCAAGGCAACGTAATAGTCGGACACTCAAAATTAATAAAAAAAATAATACCTTTCACAAAAAAACTACTTTAGTTAATACACTTTTCATTTAAATACCAAATTTATATCTGAATATACTGGGTGTAAATTACACTTTTTTAAAACCTTATTCTTTATAGCTAAAATATTTTTTTTATTATTTATTTGAGTTAATATATCAATTATCCATTCAGATAACTCTAAAATATCATCGTTACTAAAACAACGTCTAGTAACGGCAGCGGTACCAATACGTATCCCAGAAGTTAAAAATGGGCTTTTATTATCATTAGGTATACAATTTTTATTTACAATAATATTAGCTCGTTCTAAAGCTAAACTAGCATCTTTTCCAGTAATGTTATGATTTGTTAAATCTAATACAAATAAATGATTTTTTGGCATACCAGAAATAATTTTAAAACCATTTATCAAAAATTCTTTTGCCATTATCTGAGCATTTTTCACAACTTTCTTTTGGTACTCTTTAAAATGTACAGTCATAGCTTCTTTAAAAGCTATAGCTTTAGCTGCAATAACATGAACTAAAGGACCACCTTGAGAACCAGGAAAGACAGAAGCATCTATTTTTTTATAAAATTCCAAATCACTACTACTGCTATCCTTATTATTGCAGAAATTATTTCCATTTGATAATATTAACCCTCCTCTTGGTCCAGATAAAGTTTTATGTGTAGTAGCAGTAACAATATGAGCATATGGAAGAGGACTGGGATATATCCCTGCAGCGACTAAACCTGCAATATGGGCCATATCTACAAACAAATACGCTTTAACAGAATCAGCAATTTCTCGCATTTTTCTCCAATTTACAATACCAGAATATGAAGAAAAACCACCTATTATCATCTTTGGTTTATATATTTCAGACAAATGTAATAATTGTGAATAATCAATATCTCCAGATTCGTCTAAGCCATAAAATACAGTATTATACAATTTTCCAGAAAAATTTACTTTTGATCCATGAGTTAAATGACCTCCATGCTGTAAATTCATACCTATAATAGTATCTCCAGGATTTAATAAAGCATTATAAACAGAAAAATTTGCTTGAGAACCTGAATGAGGCTGTACATTTGCATATTTAGCAGAAAACAATTTTTTAGCTCTATCTATAGCCAATTGTTCAATTAAATCAACATACTTACACCCGCCATAATAACGATTACCAGGATATCCTTCTGCATACTTATTAGTAAAAGAAGACCCTTGAGCTTTCATAGCTGAAATGCTAATATAATTTTCAGACGCAATTAATTCTATATGTTGTTCTTGTCTAAGAATTTCTTTTTTTATTATATCCCATACTTCAACATCATGATATATCATATTATTACTCTATTAAATTATACCCATTGCTTACATAAGCTAACACACAGTAACATGTAAATCAATATCATTAATCTATATAACAATTTACATAACAAACAACACATAAGAATTTTCCTATGCACTTTACAGGATAATTTATTATCCTTGTACATTTAATTAACGTTTATTTTCAAAAAATCTTTTTATTTGTTTAGAGCAAATTTTATTCAATACTCCTGTCGTAATAGCAAACCGATGATTAATCATAGAACTATCTATTAAATAATTATTCCATAATAAATCTACCCACCTTATTTTATTATCTCTTGCTCCACACACTAATCTAAAAATACGTGCATGAATCATTGCTCCAATGCACATCATGCATGGCTCCATTGTTACATATAAAGTGGTGTTTAATAAACGATAATTACCTAAAAATTTTCCACCAACACGCAACGCTATAATTTCTGCATGAGCACTAGGATCATGGTATATGACTGAAGAGTTATATCCATATCCTATAAGTCTTCCGTTATAAATTAATACCGACCCTATTGTAATATCTCCATAAAAATTAGCAAGACTAGCTAAAATTATAGCATAACGCATCCATACGATATCCATATCTAATAAATAAAACATATTATATACATTTTTATTAGTAATAATAATACATACCATCATTACATTAATAAAATGATTTATCAGAATTATTTTATTAATGCCTTATCTAATACATCTATTTTACCTATCTTTATTATAATTTTAATTATAATAAATACACAAATATATATCCATTTTAAAAATAAATATACAAAAATAATACGTTAACATTCTAAAATTACTACCGCACAAGCATACATATGAGTATCAGTTAAAGTGACATATGTCTTTTTTAAAGATAAAGACTTAGCTAACTGCGCAGCACAAGAAAATAAACGCAATACTGGTTTTCCATAGTCATCATTAAATATTTCAAATTGATTAAAAGTCACTCCATGAGTCATACCTGTTCCAAATGCTTTTGATGCTGCTTCTTTTGCAGCGAATCTTTTAGACAAAAAATGAATAGAATTATTTTTATTATAATATATTTCTAATTCTGATTTTCTAAGAATACGCTTAGCTAATTTATCTCCACTACACACTACTATTTTTTTTATCCTATTTATCTCTACTATATCTATTCCTATTCCTCGAATCACTATTCATTCTCCTCGATTCTATTAATAATCTTTTCATATCTAGAATTGCTTTAGATAATCCATCAAACATAGCTCTACTTATAATGGAATGTCCTATATTTAATTCTTTTATTTTAGTCAACATTGCAATATCCTGAACATTATTATAATTAAGTCCGTGCCCAGCATTTACTATAAGCCCACAACTATTAGCATATTTTACGCCTGTTTCTATACGTTTATACTCTATATCAGCAATTTTAATATTATTCTGATTTACAGATTCAGCATATGATCCTGTATGTAATTCAACGCACGAAGCTCCAATAACATACGCTGCATCTATTTGTTTTTCATCAGGATCTATAAACAATGAAACTCTAATTCCAATGTCTTGTAGCTTAGACACTATATCTTTTAATTTATTTATTTGATTAATTAAATTTAAACCACCCTCAGTAGTTAATTCTTGCCGTTTTTCAGGAACTAAACAACAATAATTTGGCTTTATCTCACACACAATATCGATCATTTCATCTGCTACTGATGTCTCTAAATTCATAGTAGTCTGTATAGTTTCTCGAAGTAATTTTACATCTCGATCAGTAATATGTCTTCGATCTTCTCTTAAATGTACAGTAATACCATCTATCCCTGACTGTTCTGCTATAAACGCAGCATGGACAGGATCAGGATATTGAGTGCCTCGAGAATTTCTTATAGTAGCTACATGATCAATATTTAAAGCTAATAATAAATCAGACATAACTTTATTCCACTTAAATTTTTATATAATAAAATTTAGATTTTAATTTAAACAAACCAAAATAATTCAAAAATACCAATACTCAATTAATAATAAATAATATCTATTATTTATTATTATATCCTATATATAAATTAATAATTTTTAAAACTTAAATTATCCGTATTATCATGCGATATTAATATTTTTAATGCATTTTCCGCTGCTAATTGTTCTGCTTTTCGTATACTAGATCCACAACCTATTGCTGGATCTGGCAATTGACTAACCCGACAAAATATAGTAAATACTTGATTATGCGCTTGACCTTGAACTTGATTTACATAATATATGGGTAAAGGCAACCGACGTCGTTGCAAATATTCCTGCAAACGAGTTTTAGGATCTTTCTGATTACTTTCAAAACTAATTACATTTAAATGCAGTCGATACCAATTTTTAATTAATACTTCAACAATTTTTATATTACTATCTAAAAAAATCCCTCCTATTATAGCTTCCACGGTATTAGCTAAAATAGATTTGCGTTGAAAACCTCCGCTTTTTAATTCACCCTGCCCTAATTTTAAATACTCTCCCAAATTAAATTCTTTAGCTAACATCATTAAAGTTCCAGAACATACTAAATTAGCACGTATCCTGCTCATATCTCCTTCACTAATATGATTATATCTATGATACAATACACTAGCAATCACATAATTCAATATAGAATCGCCTAAAAATTCTAACCTCTCATTATGTTGTTTACTAAAACTTCTATGAGTTAAAGCTAATATTAATAAGTCTAACTTACTAAAAAAATATCCTAATTTTCCTTGAAGGACATTAAAATCTACAAAACTCATATAAAAAACACTTAAAATTTATATGTCTCATAAATTTATATAATTTATCATTTTAAATATTAATAATCATTTATTATCTTATTTAATTTTCAGATATTTTTATTGTATTATGTTTCCTATTCTATCAAATTGTATACCAGTAGGCCATTGTCCTTCTTGTTTTTTAAAGCTCATCCAAACTATCACAGCTTTTCCGATGATATTTCCAGTAGGAACACATCCCCAATAACGACTATCTGAACTATTATCTCTATTATCGCCCATTACAAAATATTCATTTTCAGGAACAAGCCATTCAGATATTAAATGACTGGAATATTGATCATACATATCCATAAATCTAATATCTCCAGGAGAAATCATAGTTAAAATACTATGATTTAATCCATTTAGTGACTCTGTAGTTTTAATTAATCTAATTCCGGAAGAATAATCTTTTGTTGAATTTGAATCCTTAATTTTTATAAAATCTGTACTTATTGTTCCAGTTTTAGATTTATGAAAAATCTGAATAAAATCACTTAATTTGATATCACTATAAGTAATTGATAATTCTTTATTATAAACACCATTCTTTCCTATAGGAAATATTGTTAACTTCTTGCTTATTATATTATAAATTATTTTATCTCCAGGCTCTCCTATCACTCTTTTAATATAATTCAATTTTGGATCTTTAGGATATTTAAATACAACTAAATCTCCGCGCTTTGGATTGTTATTAAAATCAATTAAAGTTTTATGGCTAATAGGATCTTTAATTCCATATACAAATTTATTCACTAAAATTAAATCTCCTATTAACAAAGTAGGCATCATAGATCCAGATGGTATTTGAAATGGTTCAAAAACGAATGATCGAAATATAAAAATTGTTAACAATACCGGAAACATAGAAGATATGAATTCATATAATTTAAAAAAAAACAATAAAAATATACTAAAAATACCATTTGAATTCCAAAAATAATTTCCTATTTCTGTTAAATTTATTTTTTTAAATTTATTTCGTTTATTTATTAGCATATTTAATTTTCTTAGTATCCAAAAAACCCCTGAAACCGCTGTAATCAACATTAAAATAAAAGAAAATATATTAATCATATGTAACTCACAATAAAAATAAACATGTAATGCCTATATCAATTATTTTTGCTTAAAAGAGACAAAAAAATCCCATGCGTTAAACTCACATTACCTAATTTTTTCATTCTTTTTTTTCCTATTTTTTGATTATACAATAATTTTTTTTTTCTAGTTATATCCCCTCCATAACATTTATATGTAACATGTTTTCTTAACTGTTTTACAGTATTTCGACATATAACACGACTTCCAATAGCTGCTTGAATTGAAATATCAAACTGCTGTCTTGATATTAATGATTGCAACTTATCTATTAGTACACGACCCCGTTTTGCAGCTGTCATTCGATGTGTAATTAAAGCTAATTCATTAATACGTTGTCCATTAATTAGTATTTCTAAACATACTATATCAGATACTTGAAATCGATCGAACTTATATTCAAAAGAAGCATATCCCTTAGATATTGATTTCACTCGATCAAAAAAATTTAATATTATTTCTGACATAGGTAACTCATAAACTAAAATTACTTGATCCCCTTTATAGTTTAAAGATATTTGAACACCTCGTATTCCAACACATAATTCAATAATCCCTCCAAGATATATTTTTGGAAACACAAAACTACATAATGCGATAGGCTCACGTATCTCTTTAATATTAGTTATGGATAAAAACTTTGATGGATTATCTACAGATATTACTACATTATCAATAGTTAAAATTTCATAAATTACTTCCGGAGCAGTGATAATAAAATCCACGGAATATTCTCTTTTCAACCTTTCTTGTATAATATCCATATGTAATAAACCTAAAAATCCACAACGAAAACCTAAACCAAGATATGCAGATCTATTTGGTTCATAATGTAAAGATGCATCATTTAAACCTAATTTATATAAAGCATCAGAAAATATCTTTTGAGTCGTGGTTCCAATAGGAAATAATCCTGCATATACAAAGTGCTGAATTTTTTTAAATTTAGGCAATGGAGTTTTTGATGGATTTTCTAACAAAGTTAAAGTATCTCCTACTTCAGCTCCTGTAAAATGCTTAGAAGAACATACTAACCAACCTACTTCTCCGCAATTTAATAACTCAAGTTTTATCTGTTTTGGAGTGAATATTCCTATTTGATCTACAACATAAATTTTACCTGTACTCATAGATTTTAAAATATTACCTTTACGTATTACGCCATTTTTAACACATATTAACAATACAATACCCAAATAATTATTAAACCATGAATCAATAATTAATATTTGTAAAGGAGCATCAGGATTTCCTTGAGGAGAAGGAATATCACAAATTAAACGTTCCAATATATTAGATACACCAAATCCAGTTTTTGCAGAACATAAAATTATATCTTTTACATCAATACCAACAACATTTTGTATGTTGCTAGATATTTGATTAACATCTGCTGTTGATAAATCTATTTTATTTAAAACAACAATAGTTTTTAAATTCATTTTTATAGCAATTTGATAATTAGCTATAGTCTGTGCTTCAATTCCCTGAGATGCATCCACTACTAATAAAGCACCTTCACATGCTGCTAAAGAACGAGATACCTCATACGTGAAATCAACATGTCCAGGAGTATCAATTAAATTAAATTGATATCTTTTACCGTTCTTAGATAAATAATTTAAAGTCACATTTTGGGATTTAATAGTAATACCACGTTCTCGTTCTAATTCCATAGAATCTAAAACTTGAGATTTCATTTCACGTTCATTTAACCCTCCACAAATTTGAATGAATCGATCAGATAATGTTGATTTACCGTGATTAATATGAGCAATAATAGAAAAATTACGTATATATTTCATGTTAATATTTTTATATTTCCAATGCCAATTAAAAATGATTATATTAATAATTATAAATAATAATATTAATTGTAATAAGTTATTATTAATTTAAAATAAATACTATACTAATAAATTTTATTATATAAAATTATTTTTTATGAATCAAAAATTAACTTGGGAGCTCTTTTTATCAAAAGAAAAAAAACTTCCTTATTTTAAAAATATCTTAAATATTTTAAACCAAAAAAGTAAATTAGGGATTACTATTTATCCCAAAAAAAATGATATTTTTAATGCATTTCGTTTTACTGCATTTAAATCTGTAAAAGTCGTAATATTAGGACAAGATCCTTACCACCAACCTAATCAAGCTCATGGACTTGCGTTTTCTGTTTCTCCTGGAATTACTCCACCTCCTTCATTAAAAAATATTTATAAAGAATTATCAACTGATATCAATGGATTTATTCCACCAAAACACGGTTGCCTACAATCTTGGACTCAAGAAGGAGTGTTATTACTAAATAGCATTTTAACTGTTGAAGCAGGAAAAAGTTGTTCTCATGCAAATATTGGTTGGGAAAAATTTACCGATAAAATAATACAGATACTTAATATATATCGAAAAAATATTGTATTTTTACTGTGGGGCAATTATGCTAAAAAAAAAGGACAAATTATAGATCATCAAAAACATTATATTCTTAATTCTTCTCATCCTTCTCCTTTATCGGCTCATTATGGATTCTTAGGATGCAAACACTTCTCTAAAACCAATATATTTTTACTAAAACATAATAAAAAAATTATTAATTGGAAGTTATAAAAGCATATTTATGTGTTTAGCACAAATAACATCCATTGATAATGCATACTTATTACTAATCCTAATAATAAATAGTCAATACAAAACCTGCCTTTATGTTCAAAACACAAAGCTACCTTAAAACAAAATACTAACAATTCATTACTTTAAAAATAAAAGTTAATTATCCCATCAAAAATTAAGTACTTTTACAAATAAAATAATAATCATTAATTATATTTAATAATAAATTCTGTCTAATACTCTTCATCTTAACATTCAGATTTAGATACTGTAACCATAGCTGGACGAATCAATCTACCATTAAGCAAATATCCTTTCTGAATAATCGTTAATACTTGATTAGATTTATATTCCTTTGATTCTACTGCAGAAATTGCTTGATGTACTGCAGGATTAAATTCAACATGAACTTCATGTATAGACTCTACTCCAAACTTACGCATTGTATCTAAAAATGATTTTAAAGTCAAATCAACACCTTCCGAGATCACAGATAAATTATTATCTGTTCGATCAATGATACTTAATGTACGTTCTAAATTATCAATCACTGGTAATAATTCCAGAATAAATCTTTCTAAAGCAAATTTATGTGTCTTTTCTATTTCTTGTATATTTCGTCGACGAATATTTTCTATTTCAGCTTTAAGACGTAAAACAGTATCTCTTTCACTTTCTTTAAGCTGAGCTAATTTCATTTCCAATTTAATAATTTGATCATTTTTTAAATCAATAATATTATCCATATTGGAGGTAGATTCTGATGATTCTTCTTTTGAATTTATTGTATTAATACAAGAAATACTATCATCAAGATTATCTTTATTATTATCTGTCATGAATTTTCTCCGTTTCTTATTTATATATTTTATAATGCAATTATTATAAGGATGAATAGCAGGTATTCAATACTCATTTACAATGAATAAAAATTATCATTTATACAGAAAGGATTCAACAGCATGACTATTTCTATTTTCCATACTATTGGTCTTATAGGGAATGTTCATTACCCTCAAGCAATTAATATATATTATACTTTATACCAATGGTTATATAATCAAGGTATAAAAGTAATAATAGAACAACATATTTCCAATTTATTGCATATACGGAAAGCAATTATAGGAAATTTAGAAGATATAGGAAATCTTGCTGATTTAGCAATCATTATTGGCGGAGATGGCAATATATTAAGAGCTGCAAATATTCTTGTTCGACATAATATTAAAATTATTGGAATCAATCTAGGAACTTTAGGATTTCTTGCTGATTTAAATCCTAAATCAGCATTAACAGAATTATCAAAAATACTTTCAGGATATTTTATTAATGAAAAACGATTTTTATTAGATATAAAATTAAAAAAAAATAATACTTTATTTAAATTAGGTACTGCTGTTAATGAAGTGATTTTGCATACTAACACAATTAAGCATATAATTGCATTTAAGTTATATATTAATAATAAATTTGCCTTCTCTTCTAGATCAGATGGCTTGATTATTGCTACACCAACCGGATCTACAGCATATTCTCTTTCTGCCGGAGGTCCAATTTTGACTCCTACAACAAATGCTATTGTTTTAGTTCCAATATGTCCGCATACTTTATCATCACGTCCAATTATAGTTGATAATAAAAGTACAATTTCTTTAAAATTCTCTAAAACTATATCTAAAATAAAATTAGGATGTGATAATCAAACACCTATTGATATTTGCGGAAAAAAAGAAATTGTAGTGCAACAAAGCAATTATTTTCTTGATTTAATTCATCCAAATACTTATAACTATTTCAAAAATCTAACTTTTAAACTGGGTTGGTCAAAAAAATAATTAAATAATACAATTTAATTTGACTAAACACTACTTATTTATCATTATAGATAAATAATAAATCTTACAATATTGTTATATGTAATTAAAAATTCAAAAAAAATTGATTAAAATAATATATATTGAACTTATAAAAAAAATAAAAAAACTAAATACTATCATCCATACATATTATTATGTATGGATGATAGTATTTAGTATTAATTGTAGTTGTATTCATCAATTTAATTACTTAAATAATTTACATACAGAACAAGGATCATATCTTACAACACAAGATATCCAAAAAATTCATATCGGTATGACAAAATCTGAAATTCTTTTAAATATAAATATCACACCTACATTACAAAACTGTTTTGGATCAAACATATGGTATTATGTATACTATAATCAAAATACTAATGGTACGTTGCAATATCAAACTGCAATTTTAACATTCGATCAAAAAGATATATTAACTAATTTAAATGTATTAAGTAATATAAAAAAATGAATTAATAAGACCATTATATTTATTCATTTAAATTTGTATATACTATTAAAAATTAAAATTATTTATTAATAACAACCATATATATTTTCAGCTCTTAAAACAAATATTTTAATTATATTTTTGTATAATTTCTGAAAAGAGCAATTAAAAAGTTTTTTATTTAAAATAGATTTAAATTCATAACAAGAAATATATTCTATATTGCAAACAACATTAGTTACGGGAATAAATTTCCAGCATCCATAAAATGATTTAAATGGACTATTTACTAAAACAATTAAAATGCTTTTATTTTTTACAAAAAAATTATGAGTAATTATAGATTGCGCTATTCCTCCAGAAATTAAATGAACTTCAGCAATTAATTCAGTACTATTTTGTTGTATAATATCTACCTCTCTGCAGCCTGGAATAAATTCAGTATAAGAACTAACATCATTTACTAAATTAAACATTTGTTCTACACTGTAAGGCACAACAGATAAACATTTTATATAACACATGTTCACCTTATTTTTATGTTTATATACAATTTATTATTCAATAATAGTATTTTACAATAAACAAAACACGACAACATTTACATAGCTATACGCTCCATATTATAATATAAAAATTGATGTTTTTATTTATTAAGATAAAAAATGAACCAATCGAACTCTGATAAAATTATACATAATAAAAGTGTATACTATAAATATTCTATTGAAAAAACAATAGAATCTGGATTAGTATTATTAGGATGGGAAGTTAAATCAATACGATTTAAACAAGTAATTATTGATAATAGTTATGTGTCTTTTCAAAACCAAGAAGCGTATATGTATAATTCTTTTTTTCAAAAAAATACTAATAGTACTTCCACTTATGAAACCAATCGTACCCGAAAATTATTATTAAAAAAAAAAGAATTACTATTTTTAAAAGAACAAACTAAACGTTACAAATATACTATAGTTATTTTAAATTTATTTTGGAAAAATTCTTGGATTAAAGCTAATATTGGATTAGCTAAAGGTAAAAAAAGTTATGATAAAAGACATATTGTAAATAAAAATCAATGGAATACTGAAAAACGTAACTATATTAAATACATCAAATAGTGTTTGTATTTATATAATATTAATGATAGAATGATTCTATTGTGATAATGGGGCTGATTTTGGATTCGACGGGATATCCAAAGTTTATAGTGCATGTCGAGGGGAGATAGGCCTCGAAAAAAAATCTCAAAAAATAATTGCAAATAATAAATATACTGAATCTGTTGCATTAGCAGCTTAACCAAACTAAACCATTGGAGATTCCCTTTTTACACTTCAAATTACTCTTGATTTTAAGTGTACACACATTAATTAATATATAATATGTGTATAAAAAGGTCATAATAATAAGGGTGCTCGTAAATGTGTAGCTTTTCACACTACGTTAAGAAATAATTAAAGCTAATTGGAAATTGATAACTGATCTTAGTTTCATTTTCAATGAATGTATTTTATAAGATCTAAACATGTAGTAACTATAAGTTAAAAGAATTCTGGACGCGGGTTCGAATCCCGCCAGCTCCACCATTATTCTATTTAATGACTTAATTAATTTTTTTGAATACAAAAGTAATTATGCATTTTTTGAAATCAATTAATCTCAAATCATTTTTTGTTCTATTCATTTCCTACAACATGATATCTTTATAAAGATATCATGTTGTAGGAAATGAATAGAACTTACTTTCGATAATTAATAATAAAAAAAATCAAAAAATTATATGGATTATTTATATTTATTTGTTGCTATTATTTCAGAAGTAATTGCTACAACTTCATTAAAAGCTTCTGAAGGATTAAGTAAATTTTATCCTGCCGTTATTGTAATAATAGGTTACTCTTTATCTTTTATACTATTATCATTAGTATTACGTACTATACCAATGGGCATTGCTTATTCTTATTGGGCTGGATTAGGCATAATATTCATTACTTTTGTAGGATATTTTTTTTATAATCAAAAAATGGATGTTTATTCTATTATTGGTATTATTCTAATAATTATTGGCATCATTTTAATTAATATCTTCTCTAAAACAATACAACATTAATGATATTAAAAAATATTTATTATAAAATAATATTTATCTTTTGATAAAAAAAAATACATATAGTACTATCTGTTGATTATGATATATTTTTATAGATAGGTATGTTTCGTGCTTTATAATGTAAAAAAAAATAAAAATCAATTTGAGTGTAGTAAACACGATCAGTTTTTAATAGAATTACCAAAAATTACTCAAGAATCTAAGCATTTTAAAATTTTATATAATCCCAAAGAGTTTCATTCTGAATTATTAAATTCTATTTCTCAAGCTTGTCAACATATTTGTCTTGTTTCTTTATATTTAGAAAATGATCAAGGAGGTCAAAATATTATTAATGCTGTATTACATATCAAAAAAATTCGACCAACAATAAAAATTAAAATTATAGTTGATTGGTACAGAGCTCAAAGATCTAGATTTGGAGAATCTACGTATTACACTAATGCATATTGGTATAATGATATACTTCAAAAAAATCCAAATATTGAAATTTCAATATTTGGGATTCCAATAAATATTAATGAAGCATTAGGAGTATTACATTTAAAAGGTTTTATTATTGATGACAAAATAGTATATAGCGGAGCTAATATAAACAACGAATATTTACATATATATAATAAATATAGACATGATCGATATCATGTAATAAAAAATAAACAATTAGCTAACATTATGTTAGAATATATTGATAATATATTATTAAACTCAAAAGTTGCTAAAAATTTTAATCGAAAGAATCTTTCAAATAAATTAAGTAAAAATCATATTTTTACATTTAGAAAAAAATTAAAAAAATCTTCCTATACATATCAAAATAATGCTGATTTTAATGAATTATCGATTTCACCTTTAGTCGGTCTAGGAAAAAATAGCATACTTAATCAAACAATATATCATTTAATATCTTCGGTAAAATATAAAATAATATTATGTACCCCTTATTTCAATATACCTAATATATTAATGCGTATTATATATACTTTATTATATCAAAACAAAATTATAGAAATTATCGTAGGTGATAAAATTTCAAACGACTTTTATAACCCTAATCAAGAACACAAACCATTTAAGTTTATTAGTGCTCTACCGTATTTATATGAAGTCAATTTACGTTTTTTTTTAAAAAAACTACAAAACTTCATTGATAATAAACAACTAATTATTCGATTATGGAAAGAAGGTAATAACGGATATCACATTAAAGGAATATGGGTTGACAATGAGTGGCAATTAATCACTGGGAGTAATCTAAATCCTAGAGCTTTAAGATTTGATTTAGAAAATGCCTTATTAATTCATGATCCACTACATGAATTAACGAATCAAAAAAAACAAGAATTAAACAGAATAAAATCTTACACATATCTTATCAACCATTATACATCTTTACAAGAAATATCCGATTACCCCGTAAAAATTAAACGACTCATACTAAGAATACATAAAATTAGATTTGATAAATTAATTAAAAATTTATTATAGAATCACTCATAATACAACACAATTTATATATTTATACATATCTTTATTGTTTAAATGCTTATTATCAACATAAAAATTTCAAGTATTGCGAAGTTAAGTTCTCACGGGTCATTAGTATCGGTTAGCTCAACGCTTCACAACGCTTACACACCCGACCTATCAACGTCATCGTCTTTAACGTCCCTTCAGGAGGATAAATAAATCCTCAGGGAAGACTCATCTTGAGGCAAGTTTCCCGCTTAGATGCTTTCAGCGGTTATCTTTTCCGCACATAGCTACCGGGCAATGCCATTGGCATGACAACCCGAACACCAGAGGTGCGTCCACTCCGGTCCTCTCGTACTAGGAGCAGCCCCTCTCAATCTTCCAACGCCCACGGCAGATAGGGACCGAACTGTCTCACGACGTTCTAAACCCAGCTCGCGTACCACTTTAAATGGCGAACAGCCATACCCTTGGGACCTGCTGCAGCCCCAGGATGTGATGAGCCGACATCGAGGTGCCAAACACCGCCGTCGATATGAACTCTTGGGCGGTATTAGCCTGTTATCCCCGGAGTACCTTTTATCCGTTGAGCGATGGCCTTTCCATACAGAACCACCGGATCACTAAGACCTGCTTTCGCATCTGCTCGAACCGTCATTCTCGCAGTTAAGCTAGCTTATGCCTTTGCACTAACCTCACGATTTCCAACCGTGATTAGCTAACCTTTGTGCTCCTCCGTTACTCTTTAGGAGGAGACCGCCCCAGTCAAACTACCCACCAGACACTGTCCTTAATCCGGATAACGGATCAAAGTTAGAATATCAAATATTAAAGGGTGGTATTTCAAGGATGGCTCCATAAAAACTAGCGTCTTTACTTCTTAGCCTCCCACCTATCCTACACATCAAAATTCAAAATTCAGTATCAAGCTATAGTAAAGGTTCACGGGGTCTTTCCGTCTTGCCGCGGGTACGCCGCATCTTCACGGCGAATTCAATTTCACTGAGTCTCGGGTGGAGACAGTCTGACCATCATTACGCCATTCGTGCAGGTCGGAACTTACCCGACAAGGAATTTCGCTACCTTAGGACCGTTATAGTTACGGCCGCCGTTTACCGAGGCTTCGATCAAGAGCTTCTTTTTTTTATCAAAAAATAACCCTCTCAATTAACCTTCCGGCACCGGGCAGGCGTCACACCGTATACTTCCACTTTCGTGTTTGCACAGTGCTGTGTTTTTAATAAACAGTTGCAGCCAGCTGGTATCTTCGACTAACTTCAGCTCCAGAAGTATATATTAAATATATTCCTTTACTTACATATTAGTGTGCCTTCTCCCAAAGTTACGGCACTATTTTGCCTAGTTCCTTCACCCGAGTTCTCTCAATCGCCTTAGTATTCTCTACCTAACCACCTGTGTCGGTTTATGGTACGATTAGATATAACCTGAAGCTTAGAGGTTTTTCTTGGAAGCATAGCATCAATTCCTTCACCAACTAAATGGCTAGTCATCACATCTCAATGTATAAAGATTGGATTTTCCTAATTCTTCCATCTACTTGCTTAAACCGAGACTACCGATCCTCGGCGAACCTAGCTTTCTCCGTTACCCCATCGCAATTATATCTAGTACAGGAATATTAACCTGTTCCCCATCGATTACGCCTGTCGGCCTCACCTTAGGGGTCGACTTACCCTGCCCCGATTAACGTTGGACAGGAACCCTTAGTTTTTCGGCGAGCAGGTTTTTCACCTGCTTTATCGTTACTTATGTCAGCATTCGCACTTCTGATACCTCCAGCATGCTTTACAACACACCTTCTCAGGCTTACAGAACGCTCCCCTACCCAATAATATACTTATACAAACAATACAATATACTTTAAAAATTTATACAAAAATTCAATAAGCATACTACTGTCGCAGCTTCGGTACATGATTTAGCCCCGTTACATCTTCCGCGCAAGCCGACTCGACCAGTGAGCTATTACGCTTTCTTTAAATGATGGCTGCTTCTAAGCCAACATCCTGGCTGTCTAAGCCTTCTCACATCGTTTTCCACTTAATCATGACTTAGGGACCTTAGCTAGCGATCTGGGTTGTTTCCCTTTCCACAACGAATGTTAGCACCCGCTGTGTGTCTCCCGTAATAACATTCTTTGGTATTCGCAGTTTGCATCGAGTTGGTAGCTCGGTTTGAACCCCTAATCGAAACAGAGCTCTACCCCCAAAGATGAATTTACGAGGCGCTACCTAAATAGCTTTCGGGGAGAACCAGCTATCTCCCGGTTTGATTGGCCTTTCACCCCTAACCACAAATCATCCGCTAATTTTTCAACATTAGTCGGTTCGGTCCTCCAGTTAGCATTACCTAACCTTCAACCTGTTCATAGTTAGATCACCGGGTTTCGGGTCTATATCCTGCAACTTACAACGCCCAGTTAAGACTCGGTTTCCCTACGGCTCCCTTAATCAGTTAACCTTGCTACAGAATATAAGTCGCTGACCCATTATACAAAAGGTACGCAGTTGCAATTTATTTATTAACAAATAACAACATTAATAATTAAATTTGCTCCTACTGCTTGTACATATACGGTTTCAGGTTCTATTTCACTCCCCTAACCGGGGTTCTTTTCGCCTTTCCCTCACGGTACTAGTTCACTATCGGTCAGTCAAGAGTATTTAGCCTTGGAGGATGGTCCCCCCATCTTCAGACAAGATACCACGTGTCCCGTCCTACTCATCGAGCTTACAAATTTAAACATTTTCAGATACGGGACTATCACCCTATATTGCTGATTTTTCCAAATCATTCTCTTAATATATAAATCGTAATACTACACGCTCTGGGCTAATCCCGGTTCGCTCGCCACTACTACGGGAATCTCAATTGATTTCTTTTCCTCAGAGTACTAAGATGTTTCAGTTCCTCTGGTTTTCCTCATTTAGCTATGAATTCACTAAATGATAATGCACTATTTAAATTGCATTAGGTTTCCCCATTCGGACATTATCGGTTAATAACGCTCCAAATCAGCTCACCGATACTTTTCGCAGATCTGCACGTCCTTCTTCGCCTTTGACTGCCAAGGCATCCACCGTATACGCTTACATCACTTAACTTCGCAATACTTGAAATCTCTATCTATACTATAATAAAATTATATATAGTATCGCTTATTTTATTTATTAAAATAAAACAAATTTCTTTACTTTGCATTTTACATAATACAAAAATATATCATATCTATACATTAGATAAAAAAATTTACGTATCCAATTTGTTAAAGAACAAAAAAATAATATAAAACAAAAAAACTAATAAATACCGCTTTTCTCTATTCTAAATTATTCCTACTATTTAATTAGTTGTACTAATGTCCCCTAGGGGCTTCGAACCCCTGTTGCCGCCGTGAAAGGGCAGTGTCCTAAACCTCTAGACGAAGGGGACCTTCTATATCTAGATTAATTAATACGCAACAACCCTTTTTTCATGCAATAAAAAATTATAAACTATAATTACTTCCTTTATAAAAAGGACTATTAATTCATTTGTATTTGTAGACACTCTACTTACACACATTATCTTAAAGTAAGGAGGTGATCCAACCGCAGGTTCCCCTACGGTTACCTTGTTACGACTTCACCCCAGTCATGAATCACAAAGTGGTAAACGTCCTCCCTTTTTCAAGGGTTAAACAACTCACTTCTTTTGCAACCCACTTCCATGGTGTGACGGGCGGTGTGTACAAGGCCCGGGAACGTATTCACCGTGACATTCTGATCCACGATTACTAGCGATTCCGACTTCATGGAGTCGAGTTGCAGACTCCAATCCGGACTAAGACGCACTTTATGAGGTTTGCTAACTTTCGCAAGATCGCTTCTCTTTGTATGCGCCATTGTAGCACGTTTGTAGCCCTACTCATAAGGGCCATGATGACTTGACGTCATCCTCACCTTCCTCCGGTTTATCACCGGCAGTCTCCTTTGAGTTCCCGACTTTACTCGATGGCAACAAAGGATAAGGGTTGCGCTCGTTGCGGGACTTAACCCAACATTTCACAACACGAGCTGACGACAGCCATGCAGCACCTGTCTCAAAGTTCCCGAAGGCACCCATATATCTCTATATGGTTCTTTGGATGTCAAGAGTAGGTAAGGTTCTTCGTGTTGCATCGAATTAAACCACATGCTCCACCGCTTGTGCGGGCCCCCGTCAATTCATTTGAGTTTTAACCTTGCGGTCGTACTCCCCAGGCGGTCGATTTAACGCGTTAGCTCCGAAAGCCATAACTCAAAGTCACAACCTTCAAATCGACATCGTTTACAGCATGGACTACCAGGGTATCTAATCCTGTTTGCTCCCCATGCTTTCGTACCTGAGTGTCAGTTTTCGCCCAGGGGGCCGCCTTCGCCACTGGTATTCCTCCAGATCTCTACGCATTTCACCGCTACACCTGGAATTCTACCCCCCTCTACGAAACTCTAGTCTATCAGTTTCAAATGCAGTTCCTAAGTTAAGCTCAGGGATTTCACATCTGACTAAATAAACCACCTACGTACTCTTTACGCCCAGTAATTCCGATTAACGCTTGCACCCTCCGTATTACCGCGGCTGCTGGCACGGAGTTAGCCGGTGCTTCTTATATAGGTAACGTCAATTAATTTTGGTATTAACAAAACTAAATTCTTCCCTATTGAAAGTGCTTTACAACCCTAAGGCCTTCTTCACACACACGGTATAGCTGCATCAGGGTTTCCCCCATTGTGCAATATTCCCCACTGCTGCCTCCCGTAGGAGTCTGGACCGTATCTCAGTTCCAGTGTGGCTGGTCGTTCTCTCAAACCAACTAAGGATCGTCGCCTAGGTAAGCCATTACCTCACCTACTAGCTAATCCTGTCTGGGTTCATCCAACGGCATAAGGCCTATTTCGATTCATTCCCTTATATCATAAAATGATACAAAATAATAAAAAACAAGTCCCCTACTTTGGTCTCATCGACTTTACGCGGTATTAGCTATTGTTTCCAACAGTTATCCCCCTCCATTAGGTAGATCCCCAGATTTTACTCACCCGTTCGCCGCTCGCCAGACAAAATACATATTTTATCATTTACAACAAAACATGCATCTCCCGTTTGCCGCTCGACTTGCATGTGTTAAGCTTACCGTCAGCGTTCAATCTGAGCCATGATCAAACTCTTCAATTTTAAAAACTAACACACCATTCCTTAATTAATTACAGAATGGCAATTATAAAACCCATTCACTTTATTTTGCAATTTATTCAAATGCATACGTTCAAGTGTCTACACAAACCGCTTTCCTATTCTATCCTGCTTTCAAAATAAAAAACTTCTTTTCTTCCAAAAACTTCTTAAATTACCTTCTCCATATCATAAAACATTCATCACAAATTTCAATTATTATTAAACAATATAGAGTTTTTCATTATTAACACACTTCATTAATACTGTCAACAATATTTATATAACTTCTTTATCTTTAAAAAAAAATTAATAAATTACAAGTTTACAATAAGATAATAAATTATTTTTAATTTAACCTATCTATTAATTTCATAGTACTATACTTCTTTTCTTATAAAAATTAATAATTTTAAATACTTTACAATAATGATTATAAACGCATATTAATACTCAATAATATATATTATTAACAATAACTTAATAAATAGGAAGACAATTACCATGTCATCATTATTACTTATCCATCAAGCACTCATTAGTGTATTTGATAAATCTGGTTTGCTAGATTTTTCAAGATTCTTATCCAAACAAGGAATACAATTACTATCTACTGAAGGTACAGCGCACATGCTGACAAATTCTGGACTTAAAGTATACAAAATATCCAATTATACTAAATTTCCTGAAATTATGAATGGACGAGTTAAAACATTACATCACAAAATATCTGCTGGAATATTAAGTAGAAAAGAATTAGACGATGCTACTATGCGCAAATATAATATACGTCCTATCGATATGGTAATAGTAAACTTTTACCCCTTTGATAAAATGTTTAAAAAAAATGATCACTATTGCGATTCAGATAAAATATTAGAATACATAGATATTGGCGGACCTCATATGGTAAGAGCAGCTGCAAAAAATTATAAAAACACAGTTGTTATAACAAGCCATCATGATTATAAAATGATCTTAAATGAAATGATTATACATAATGGTTCCATTAGTTTAAAAACTAGATTGACACTCGCTCAAAAAGCATTTACATACATAACTAAATATGATTCCATAATCTTAGATTACTTTAACAAAAAATCAAAAAAATACCTTAACTTTAATAAAGCTATTTCTCAAAATACTAATAAAAATATTCCAATTTTAAATCATCCAGAATTTCCTGAAATTATAAATTGTATGAATTTAAAATTTATAAAAAAACAAAATATGCGATATGGCGAAAATCCACATCAACGTGCTGCATTATATCAAGAAGAACAATACTCTCAACAAAAAACAACTGGTTTTGTAGTTACTGCAAAACAACTTCAAGGAAAACCATTATCTTATAATAATATTATGGACATGGATACTGCTTTAGAATGTGTAAAAATGTTTAGTCACCCAACTTGCGTAATCGTTAAACATACAAATCCATGTGGTGTTGCAACAGCTGACAATATTAACACTGCCTACCATAAAGCTTATCAAGCAGATCCTATATCTGCATTTGGAGGAATCGTTGCTTTTAACCAATCTCTAAAAGATAAAAAAACCGCAGAATCTATTGTTCAACAACACTTTGTAGAAGCAATTATTGCTCCAGATATTGATCAAGATTGTCTTCAAATTTTATCTACAAAAAAAAACATAAGAGTATTAAAATCAGGTATGTGGAAAAATTCTAGCATTTCATCAACAAACACAACAAATAATATAGATTTTAAACGAATTTCAGGAGGTTTATTAATACAAGATTATAATCTTAATATTAAAAACGATTTAAAAAAAATAGAAGTAGTAACTACTTCTCATCCTACTGATCAAGAAATGAAAGACTTATTATTTTGTTGGACGATAGTAAAATTTGTTAAATCTAATGCTATAGTGTGTGGTAAAAATTATCAAACCACTGGAATAGGAACAGGACAAATGAACAGAGCATTCTCTGTAAAAATAGCAACTTCTTTAAAAGAGCATCATATATCAAGCAATATAAAAGGATCTGTTTTAGCTTCTGATGCTTTTTTCCCATTTCCAGATGGAATACTCATAGCTGCTGAAATGGGAATCCGTTGCATTATACAGCCAGGAGGATCTATTCGAGATAAATCAATTATAAAAGCAGCTAATAACCATAACATTGCTATGATTTTCACTCATATTAGACATTTTAGACATTAAATATTTATGCTAAATCTTTTAATTTTTCTTTTTTTAAAATTTAATATTTATTAAAATTATTATAACATAAATACAAATCTAATTTACTAAAAACACTTTAATAGCCTATTCAATTTATTTTCCATAATACAACAACAAATTAATCTTAAAAAAAAATTAAAATAAAATATTAAAAATGAATATTATATTAATTTCCATTAATCATTATTGATATTAAGCTGTATACTAACTACGTAGCATTCAACAATTCAGTTAAATTTGCAGATGCTTCATCCGCTGTTACTGAAATAATCTCAGGTTTAATCATCTTTGTATTAATAATATCTTCATTATATTTTTTATTAACAGGATAACGTTTTAATATACGCTCCTGATGATAAGCATACCCAGTTCCAGCCGGAATTAAACGTCCAACAATTACATTTTCCTTCAGCCCTTTTAAATCATCTCTTTTTCCAGCCACAGAAGATTCTGTTAATACACGAGTTGTCTCTTGAAAAGATGCTGCAGATATAAATGATTCTGTAGCTAATGATGCTTTAGTGATACCTAATAAAATACGCACAAACTCAGCCTTTAATTTCCCTTCACTTTCCAATCGTCTATTAGCAATTTTAATACGAGAATACTCTACTTGTTCTCCTATTAAAAAATCTGAATTACCAGATTGAGTAATTATAGCTTTTCTTAACATCTGTTTAATAATGACTTCTATATGCTTATCATTAATTTTTACTCCCTGTAATCGATAAACTTCTTGAACTTCATTTACAATATAACTAGTAACAGCATGTATTCCTCTTAATCTTAAAATATCATGAGGAGACTCCGGACCATCAGAAATCACATCTCCTCGATCTACATATTCCCCTTCAAAAACATTCAAATGACGCCATTTAGGAATCATTTCTTCATAACTGTCTCCATTCTCACCATCTACAGAAGAAATCATTAATCGACGTTTTCCTTTAGTTTCTTTGCCAAAAGAAATTACTCCACTAACTTCTGCCAAAATCGCAGATTCTTTCGGTCGACGCGCTTCAAACAAATCAGCAACTCTAGGTAATCCACCAGTAATATCTCTAGTTCCACTAGTTTCATGAGGTAATCTAGCTAATACATCTCCAGATACAACTCTAGATCCGTCAACCAATTGCACTACACTCCTTCCAGGTAAAAAATATTGAGCTGAAATATCTGAACTTATCACAAGAACATCATCGCCATCACTATCTACGATTTTTATAGCAGGTCTTAAATCTTTAGCGCTACTCACCCGTTCAGAAGTATCCAATACTACAATAGAAGTTAATCCAGTTAACTCATCAGTTTGATTTACAACACTTTGACCATCTATCATATCAACAAATTTAACAAACCCACTTACTTCTGAAATTACTGGCATAGTATGAGGATCCCAATAAGCTACTACTTCTCCGCTAATCGCTAATTCCCCATCTTTTTTTATTACTGTAGATCCATACGGTATTTTATAACTTTCCTTAGTTCTATCAAAATCATCTACAATTTTTAATTCAGCATGCCTAGAAGTAATAACAAGTTTTCCTTGACTATTTAAAACAAATTTAATATTCTTCAGACGAATAGTCCCTTTATTTTTAATTTGAATACTAGACTCTGATGCCACACGAGAAGCAGCCCCACCAATATGAAAAGTACGCATCGTCAACTGAGTACCTGGCTCTCCTATAGATTGAGCGGCTATCACCCCTATTGCTTCACCTTTATTAACTAATTGTCCTCTAGCTAAATCACGACCGTAACATCTTGCGCACACCCCAAAATCTGTATCACATGTCACAACAGATCGAACTTTCACTATATCCACAGAATACTTATCCAATACATCACACCAAAATTCATCCAACAAAGTATTACGTTTAATTAAAATTCCAGTTCTATCACCATCACTTGTTGATTCAAATACATCATCCAACAATACTCTGCCTAACACACGTTCCCTTAAAGACTCTTTTACATCACCTCCCTCAATAATAGCGCTCATAGTAATTCCAGAAAAAGTATTACAATCATCCTGAGTAACCACTAAATCTTGAGCAACATCTACTAAACGACGAGTCAAATAACCAGAATTTGCAGTTTTTAAAGCAGTATCAGCTAATCCCTTTCGAGCTCCATGTGTAGAAATAAAATACTGCAATACATTTAATCCTTCTCTAAAATTCGCAGTAATAGGAGTCTCAATAATTGACCCATCCGGTTTAGCCATCAAACCCCTCATTCCTGCAAGTTGTCTAATTTGAGCAGCTGATCCTCTGGCTCCAGAATCTGCCATCATAAAAATATTATTAAAAGACGCTTGAATCTCTTTCTCTCCACTGCTATTTATTACGGTTTCAGTTGCTAAATTATCCATCATCGCTTTAGATACTCGCTCATTAGCTGAAGCCCAAATATCAATAACTTTATTATAACGCTCTCCAGCAGTTACCAATCCTGTTTGAAATTGTTCTTGAATCTCTGATACTTCAGATTCTGCCGCATTAATTATATCAACTTTTTTAACAGGAATAATCATATCATCAATTCCTACAGAAGCCCCAGAACGAGCAGCATATAAAAATCCAGTATACATAATTTGATCAGCAAAAATTACAGTAGATTTCAAACCTAATAGTCTATAACAATAATTTAACATGACAGATATAGATTTTTTTCCTAAAACTTGATTAACTAAAGAAAAAGGTAACCCTTTTGGAACTATCATCCAAAAAATTGCACGACCTATTGTACTATCAACAAAACTTTTCTTACTTACCCACATGCCATTTTCTTTTAAATCATACTCAACTATACGAATTCTAATTTTCGCATGTAATTCTGCTATACCTAAACTATATAATCGCTCTGCCTCTTTTGCGCTAGATAATACCATTCCCTCTCCTTTAGCATTAATACGTTCTCGGGTCATATAATATAAACCTAATACTACATCTTGAGATGGTACAATAATAGGCTCACCATTAGCGGGAGATAAAATATTATTAGTAGACATCATTAACGCTCTAGCTTCTAGCTGAGCCTCTAAAGTCAACGGCACATGTACTGCCATCTGATCTCCATCAAAATCTGCATTATAAGCAGCACAAACTAATGGATGCAATTGAATGGCCTTACCCTCTATCAAAATCGGTTCAAACGCTTGAATACCTAACCTATGTAATGTAGGAGCTCTATTCAACATAATTGGATGCTCTTTAATCACATCTTCAAGAATATCCCACACCACTGATTCTTCCCTATCTACCATTTTTTTTGCAGCTTTAATCGTACTAGCTAATCCCTTTAATTCCAACTGCCCATAAATAAATGGCTTAAATAACTCTAAAGCCATTTTTTTTGGTAATCCACATTGATGTAATTTAAGATATGGACCAACAGTAATTACTGATCTTCCAGAATAATCCACACGTTTTCCTAATAAATTTTGACGAAAACGACCTTGTTTTCCTTTAATCATATCTGCTAAAGATTTTAAAGGACGTTTATTAGCTCCAGTAATCGCTCTTCCTCTACGTCCATTGTCTAATAAAGCATCTACTGCTTCTTGTAACATTCTTTTTTCATTACGTACTATAATTTCTGGGGCAGATAAATCTAATAAACGTTTTAACCTATTATTGCGATTAATCACCCTGCGATATAAATCATTTAAATCAGAAGTCGCAAAACGACCTCCATCTAATGGAACTAATGGTCTTAAATCAGGAGGAAGCACTGGTAACACACTTAATACCATCCATTCTGGTTTATTATTAGAATATAAAAACGACTCAATTAACTTTATCCTTTTAGATATTTTTTTACGCTTGGTTTCTGAATGATTCTCTTCTAACAATTCTCTTAAATACTCACATTCATTTTTTAAATTTATATTCTTTAACAAAATTTGAATTGCTTCTGCCCCCATTTTAGCTTCAAATTCATCACCAAATTCTTCTAAAGCATCTAAATATTCTTCTTCTGTCAAAATTTGACGACATTCTAAGCTAGTCATCCCACCTTCAACCACTACATATGATTCAAAATACAAAACACGTTCAATATCTCGTAATGGCATATCTAATAACAAACCAATACGAGATGGCAATGATTTCAAAAACCAAATGTGTGCTGTGGGTGAAGCTAATTCTATATGACCCATGCGCTCTCGACGAACTTTACTTTGAGTTACTTCAACGCCACATTTTTCACACACTACCCCTCTATGTTTTAATCGTTTATATTTACCACATAAACATTCGTAATCTTTAATAGGACCAAAAATCCGAGCGCAAAACAAACCATCCCGTTCAGGTTTAAAAGTTCTATAATTAATAGTTTCTGGTTTTCTCACTTCTCCAAATGACCATGATCTAATCATATCTGGAGAAGCGAGTTCAATCTTAATCGCATTAAATCCCTCTATTTTGCTTGTATTATGTGTCTTATTAAAAAAACTAAATAAATCTTTCACAACTATCCCTTATTGATAATCATATTACATCACAATTATACGTTAATTATCTCACTCATTTATATGTGCGTACTAGTACAAATACATCCATACCTATTCATATCTCATTCTTCTAATTCAATATTAATTGCTAAAGAACGAATTTCTTTCAACAAAACATTAAAGGATTCAGGCATGCCAGGTTCCATCACATGATTACCATCTATAATATTTTTATACATCTTTGTTCTTCCATTAACATCATCTGATTTTACTGTCAACATTTCTTGTAAAGTATACGAAGCTCCATATGCTTCTAATGCCCAAACTTCCATTTCTCCAAAACGTTGACCTCCAAATTGAGCTTTACCACCTAACGGTTGTTGAGTCACTAAACTATATGATCCAGTAGAACGTGCATGCATCTTATCATCTACTAAATGATTTAATTTTAACATATACATATACCCTACAGTAACCTTCCGTTCAAATACTTCTCCAGTACATCCATCAAATAAAGTAATCTGACCAGATTCTGGCAATCCAGATAATCCTAATAAATCTTTTATTTCCTGTTCTGTTGCTCCATCAAATACTGGAGTAGCAATAGGCATACCTTTTTTCAAATTTTTAGCTAATTCTAAAATCTCTAAATCTGAAAAATTATCAAGATTTACATGTTGTCTTAACCCTTTTCCTAAATCATAAGCTCTTTGAATAAACTGTCTTAATTGACTAATTTCTTTATGTTGTTTTAGTAAATTATCAATTTGATCACCTATACCTTTTGCTGCCATTCCTAAATGAGTTTCTAAAATTTGCCCAATATTCATCCTTGATGGAACTCCAAGAGGATTTAATACTATATCAACAGGAACTCCATATTCATCATACGGCATATCTTCTACAGGATTAATTTTTGAAATAACTCCTTTATTTCCATGTCGACCTGCCATTTTATCTCCAGGCTGTATATGACGTTTTACTGCTAAATATACCTTAACTACTTTTAATATTCCTGGAGCTAACTCATCTCCTTGAGTAACTTTTTTATATTGTGTTTCAATTTTTTTTTCAAATAAATTTTGTAAATCTAAATATTGATCAGATAATTGAGATAATTGATTTAATTTAATAGGATCATCTAATTTTATATTTAACCAAGATTTACGATTTGCTTGTAATAACTGTTCTTCTTTTACTTCCCCACTAGACATTAATAATTCATAAACACGCGAAAATAACGCAGACTCAAATATTCTTAATTCTTCTAATAGATCTTTCTTAATCTGATTTAACTTCATTGATTCAATTTGCAAAGCACGATTATCTTTATGAACCCCATCTCTAATAAACATTTGTACATCAATAACGGTTCCACACACTCCATTAGGTACACGTAAAGACGAATCTTTAACATCAGAAGCTTTTTCACCAAAAATAGCACGCAATAATTTCTCTTCTGGTGTTAATTGAGTTTCTCCTTTAGGAGTAATTTTTCCTACCAAAATCTCTCCTCCTACCACTTCTGCACCTATATATACAATGCCAGATTCATCCAATTTAGATAATGCTGATTCCCCAACATTTGGAATATCCGCTGTAATTTCTTCAGGACCTAATTTAGTATCTCTAGATATACAAATTAACTCTTGAATATGTATACTAGTAAACCTATCTTCTTGAACAACTCGCTCTGAAACTAACATAGAATCTTCAAAATTATATCCATTCCATGGCATAAAAGCTATACGCATATTCTGACCTAATGATAATTCACCTAAATCAGTAGAGGGTCCATCCGCTATTACATCTCCTCGATGTACTACTTCTCCTAAAGAAACACAAGGCCTTTGATTAATACAAGTATTTTGGTTAGATCGAATATATTTTGTTAAATTATAAATATCAATTCCTGATTCTTCAGAATACACTTCGCTTAAATCAACATGTATTATAATTCTAGATGCATCTACATATTTAACTACTCCTCCTCGATTAGCTACTACAGTCACTCCAGAATCTATTGCTACAGCACGCTCCATGCCGGTTCCTACTAAAGGTTTTTCACTTCGTATTAATGGAACAGCCTGACGTTGCATATTTGCTCCCATAAGAGCCCTATTTGCATCATCATGCTCAAGAAATGGAATTAATGATGCTGCAACTGACACGATTTGCTGTGTAGAAACATCCATATAATCAATTTGATCTTTTCTAAATAATCCAGATTCACCTTTATTACGACAAATAATAAAATCATCAATAAATTGACCTTGTAAATTAAGATTAGTATTAGCTTGAGCAATAATAAAATCCCCTTCTTCAATAGCAGATAAATAATGAATATTATTACTGACCACTCCATTATTAACTTTACGATAAGGAGTTTCTAAAAACCCATACTCATTAGCTCGAGCATATACAGATAAAGAATTAATCAACCCAATATTCGGTCCTTCTGGAGTTTCAATAGGACACACTCTTCCATAATGAGTAGGATGGACATCACGTACTTCAAACCCAGCACGCTCTCGAGTTAATCCTCCTGGTCCTAATGCAGAAATACGACGTTTATGAGTAATCTCAGATAATGGATTATTCTGATCCATAAATTGAGATAATTGACTAGAATTAAAAAACTCTCTAACTGCCGCAGAAATTGGTTTAGCATTAATTAAATCTTGAGGTGTTAATACATTTATATCTCCTAAAGATAACCGTTCTTTCACTGAGCGCTCTACCCGTATTAATCCAATTCTAAACTGATTCTCTACCATCTCTCCAACAGAACGTATTCTTCTATTTCCTAAATGATCAATATCATCTATATCTCCTTTCCCATTTCTAATATCAATTAATTTTTTTATCACATCAATAATATCATCGTTTGTTAAAATACCTATTCCTTTAATACTTTTACGCTGTAATGATCGATTAAATTTCATTCGTCCTACATCAGACAAATCATAACGCTCTTCTAAAAAAAATAAACTAGAAAATAAATATTCAGCTGCTTCTTTAGTAGGTGGTTCTCCTGGACGCATAACTCGATAAATTTCTACTAACGCATCAAATTTCGTCATGGTAGTATCAATACGCAAAGTTTCAGAAATATAATTACCACAATCTAAATCGTTACTAAATAAAACCTCAATTACATTAAATCCTGATTTAATTAAATTATTCAATATTTCGTAAGAAATTTCCGTATTAGCAGAAACTACTAATTCTCCAGTATTTTCATTTATATAATCTTTTATAAGTACTTTACCTAATAAATATCCAATAGGGACCTCAATTCTAGAAATATCATCTAACTTTAATTTATTAATATGTTTAGTTGTAATACGACGACCTTTTTCTACATATACAATATTATTCACTTTAATTTCAAATAATGCTGTTTCACCTCGTAACCTATCAGGTACTAAATGCATATACCATTGATTATCAATAACTTCATAAACTACTACATCAAAAAACATCTTTAAAATCTGATCATTAGTATAATTTAACGCTTTTAACAACACAGTCACTGGCAATTTACGCCTACGATCAATTCTAACAAACAAATTATCCTTTAAATCAAATTCAAAATCTAACCAAGACCCCCTATATGGAATAATACGTGCAGTATATAATACTTTTCCAGATGAATGCGTTTTACCTTTATCACTATCAAAAAAAACACCTGGACTTCTATGTAATTGAGATACAACAACTCTTTCAATCCCATTAATAATAAAAGTTCCATTATTAGTCATAAGCGGAATTTCACCCATGTACACTTCCTGTGATTGCATTTGTTTAGTTATTACATTACATTCATTATCTTGTTCATAAATTATCAAACATAGTTTCACTCGTAATGGAGCAGAAAAAGTAATGCCACGAGTTTGACATTCTTTTACATCAAATATCGGATCCTCTAATTTATAATCAATATACTGTAATTCAGAATTTCCATTATAACTTTTAATAGGAAAAACAGACTTAAAAGCAGCATCCAATCCGTGTCGATCATTTAAATCTTTTTTAATAAATTTTTTAAAAGAATCTAATTGAATAGAAAGAAGATACGGAATATCTAAAACTTTAGGTCTCTTTCCAAAATCCTTACGAACACGTTTTTTTTCGGTATAAGAATACACCACATTTTTCCTCGATTGAAAAACTACCATCAACTACATATAAAAATCTAAAAATAAAATTTATTTAAATTTATGTAAAATAATCATTATTTTTATTACATAAAAATATAATCAATTTCATTTATTATTACTTAAACATTCAACGCTAACTATGTTTATAAATAATCCAATTATTAATCAAATTAATAAATATTAAATATAACTATCATACAGTTAATTATTTAATTTCAATTTTTGCTCCAACTTCTTCTAATTTTTTCTTTAAATCTTCTGCATCCGATTTACTTACTGATTCTTTTAACGTTACTGGAGCAGACTCTACTAATTCCTTAGCTTCTTTTAAACCCAAACCAGTAACACTACGTACCATTTTAATAACAGGAATCTTATTATCTCCAATAACACTTAAAATAACAGTAAATTCAGTTTGTTCTGGCTGCACTGAGTGTGAAGATTTTATTGTTTTATCTTCACTATTAGCAATCAACTGCTCTGCAACTACTCCAAATTTTTTTTCTATCATAGAAACTAATTGCATTATATCCATAACAGACATTTCTGAAATAGCTTCTAAAACTTCTTCTTTTTTAAGCGACATAAACATTCCTAATATAAAATATGAAAAAAAAATACAAAATAAAGTAAATAAATATTACTTATCTATCTACATATGATTCGTATTCATACTGAATTATGATTTAATTTTCGATCAGATAATATTTTCAATATATTAATTAAATTTCCTATACTAATTATTTTTAAAACTAACACCAATTTTAACAAAGATTCTGTATGACTAGGCAACTCAGACAACAAATTAATCTGTTCCGCATTTATGAAACTACCTTCAAAAGCTGCACCTACTATCTGAAAATATTCATTATCTTTAGAAAATTTTACTAAAATACGAGCAGCATCTCTTGGATTATGAACAGAAAAAGCCACTACATTGCTTCCAAAAAAAACTTTAGACAAACACTCATATGATGTGCCTTGAACAGCCTTACTCAATAAAGAATTAGGTATAACCTTTATAGAAACACCCAAATCACGAGATTCTTTTCTTAATGTATTCATCATACACGCTGTTACTCCATTAAGAGAAGCCATAACTACAGATAAAGCATATTTAAAATCCTTTTTAATTCTGTGTACAATTTCTTCTTTTTTTTTAATACTTAAAATCATTTACTATATCACCCATTCATTTCTAACGAATAATCCTAACCTTGCTACCATAACATAACTTATTAATCACATAATATGTTAATTATACCTCTAATTATTTTAGACACTAACAAATTTTTTCTTAAATAACATATTCAGAACTCAAGACCTAAATTATTCTGAAAAAGAACTATAACCAACCGATACACATAACAATAACAAAATATAGTATCATAATTACTATTACAACTAATATATGGATATTTTTAAACTATTTTTATCTAACATTAGAGATCTGCCCATAGTAGTAGAAATAAATATTTTTTTTATATAAGTTCCTTTCAACTGAATTGGTTTAACCTGTTGTATAGAAATAATTAAAGCTTCCAAATTTTCTTGCAAATCTTTAACACTAAAATTAATCTTTCCAATCATTGAATGAACAATACCATTTTTATCATTTTTATACCGAATCTGTCCAGATTTAAAATTTGTAATAGATTCTTGTATATTTTGAGATATGGTTCCCATTTTCGGATTAGGCATTAACCCCCTAGGCCCTAAAATAGAACCTAACTTACTAACTATATGCATAACATCAGGAGAAGCAAGAACTACATCAAATCCTACACATCCATCCTTTTTGATTTTATCACATAAATCTTCTAATCCTACTAATTCTACACCTAATTTTTTAGCTAATTCTATATTGTTTCCCTGAGTAAAAACAGCTATCCTAACTTTTTTACCAATTCCATGTGGCATCAAAACACTATTACGTATATTTTGATCAGATTTACGAGCATCAATATCTAAATTAATTGCAGTTTCTACACTCTCTACAAACTTAGCCCTTGCAGTTTTCTTTAATAACTCAAATCCATCTAAAACATTATACTGAATCGATCGTCTATCTTCATGACATAATGCCGTATTTTTCATTTTATTTTTCATTCTATTCATGAATTATTTTCTACCTCAACTATTTCTAATCCCATAGATCGAGCAGTTCCTATAATAGATTTAGATATCTCTTCTAAATTTGCACCTGTCATATCAACTGATTTAATTCTAGCAATATCATCAATTTGAACTCGAGATATCTTTCCAGAATTTATAATTTTAGGTTTTCCTGAGCCTGACTGAATTCCAGCAGCTTTTTTTAACAAAAAAGAAGCTGGAGTCGTTTTAATAATAAACGAAAAAGATCGATCTACATATATAGTAATAACTACAGGAACCAATAATCCAGACTCAAAACTAGCGGTCCTAGAATTAAATTCCTTGCAAAACTGCATAATGTTTACTCCATGTTGACCTAATGCCGGACCAACAGGAGGACTAGGATTTGCTGAACCAGCAACAATTTGCAATTTAACGCAGGCTTGTATTTTTTTTATAATCATAATATTTAAATCGCTAAAACCAAAATAATCAACAATATTCTTTTCATGATAACCAAAAAAAACTCCCTTTTATAAACACATCAACCAATCTTAACTTCTCTTTCATAAAATACATATAATTTCTTACGTTCAAAAATTAAGATTTTTCAACTTGAGAAAAATCTAAATCCACAGGAGTAGACCGGCCAAAAATAGATACCGATACTTTCAATCTATTTTTTTCATAATCTACTTCCTCTACTACCGCGTTAAAATCTGAAAAAGGACCATCACTAACACGAATTAATTCACCAGGTTCAAATAAAGTCTTAGGACGTGGTTTATCTCCTATTTGCTGTAATCTATATATGATATTTTCAACTTCCTTATCTCCAACAGGAGCCGGTTTATCGCATGTACCCCCAACAAACCCCATAACTTTTGGAATACTCCTTACTAAATGCCAACTAGCATCATTCATAATCATTTGTATCAATACATATCCAGGAAAAAATTTCCGCTCACTTTTTCTTCTCTGACCAGCTCGCATCTCAACTACTTCTTCTGTAGGAATTAATATATCCCCAAACATAGAATCCATGTTTTTTATTTTAATATATTCATTTAATGAATGAGATACACTATTTTCAAACCCAGAGAATACTTGGATAACGTACCAACGTTTCTTTAGTGTATTTGTTACATCATTCATTATAATTTCAATCCAAAAGATATTAAATATAAAAAAACAGTATCTAATCCCCATAATACTAAAGATACAATCACAGTAACTATCACAATAACTAAAGTAGTATTTAAACTATCCTGACAAGTCGGCCAAACTACTTTTTGTAATTCAACACTAGACTCTTTTAAAAAAATAACCACTACTTTTCCTATCTTTGTTGTTAAAAAAATACCAATCGCTATCGATAAACAAAAAAACATTCCTACACTTTTTATATAAAAAGTACAATCATGAAACAAATAACTTTCTATACAAGAAAAAACTAATAATGAAATAACTCCAATCCATTTAATTATTTCTATAAACTCTACTTTTTTTATTTCCTTAATATTCATTTTTATTTTAATTCTTATCTAATCTTAATACCTTTATACCACAACATATACTCATATTATATAATAACACTACTCTAAATATATATTAATTGAACTAAATTATCTCATCCTATCACTTTAGATACTATTCCTGCTCCTACAGTACGACCTCCTTCTCTAATTGCAAAACGCAAACCATCGTCCATTGCTATAGGAGAAATTAAATGTACAGTCATTTTCACATTATCTCCAGGCATAACCATTTCTACTTCCTTTGGCAATTCAATAGTTCCAGTTACATCAGTAGTACGAAAATAAAACTGAGGTCTATATCCTTTAAAAAATGGAGTATGTCTTCCTCCCTCATCTTTATTAAGAATATATACTTCTGATTCAAAATTAGAATGAGGCTTGATACAACCCGGCTTAGATAATACTTGACCTCTCTCTACTTCATCTCGTTTAGTTCCACGTAAAAGAACGCCAACATTTTCTCCTGCTCGGCCTTCATCTAACAATTTTCTAAACATTTCTATTCCAGTGCATGTAGTTTTAATAGTTTCTTTTATTCCTACTATTTCTACTTCTTCTCCAACTCGAATAATTCCACTTTCAACACGACCAGTAACAACTGTTCCTCTTCCAGAAATAGAAAATACATCTTCTATTGGCAATAAAAACGGTTTCTCTATCAACCTTTGAGGTTCAGGAATATAATTATCAAGAGCATTAGATAAATCTAATATTTTACTAGCCCATATTTCCTCACCTTCTAGCGCTTTTAAAGCAGATCCTTGAATAATTGGCGCACTATCTCCAGGAAAATCGTATCTTGATAATAATTCTCTAACTTCCATTTCAACTAATTCTAATAATTCTTCATCATCTACCATATCACATTTGTTTAAAAATACTACAATATGAGGCACTCCAACCTGACGTGCCAATAATATATGTTCACGAGTTTGAGGCATAGGTCCATCAGTAGCAGCTACAACTAAAATAGCTCCATCCATTTGTGCTGCTCCAGTAATCATATTTTTTACATAATCTGCATGACCAGGACAATCAACATGAGCATAATGTCGAAAAGCAGTATCATATTCAACATGAGATGTATTAATAGTAATACCTCGAGCTTTCTCTTCAGGAGCATTATCTATTTGATCAAAAGCTCTAGCACATCCTCCATATTTTTTAGACAAAACAGTTGTTATAGCAGCAGTTAAAGTAGTTTTGCCATGATCAACATGACCAATAGTACCCACATTTATATGAGGCCTAATACGTTGAAATTTTTCTTTAGACACCTCTACGCTCCTTAATCTTTATTTATTTTTAACACCTATTTAATAAACACATTACGCTTATACACAACACAATAAACTAATTTATCACAATTAAAACAGACATACTATTATAATATAATAACACTTTAATTTCATTATCTAATTCTACGAGCATCTATAATTGATTGCGCTATATTATGAGGTACCTCATTATACTTTAAAAATTCCATAGAATGTGAGGCTCGTCCTTGCGTCTTAGAACGTAATGCAGTGGCATAACCAAACATTTCAGATAAAGGAACTTGAGCGCAAACAATTCTTCCACTTCCGACAACAGTAACACCGCTACTCTCTAAATTCATTATTACACCTCTACGACGATTTAAATCAGAAATAACATCACCCATATATTCCTCTGGAGTTTCAATATTCACTTGCATAATAGGTTCTAATAAAACAGGATGTGCTTTCATAAAACCCTCCTTAAAAGCCATAGAGCCCGCTATTTTAAAAGCTATTTCTGAAGAATCAACCTCATGATAAGAACCATCAAATACAGTTACACACACCCCTACAATAGGATAACCCGCTAAAACTCCATTACTGATTTGCTCTTGAACTCCCTTATCTATAGCAGGAATAAACTCTTTAGGAATCACACCGCCCACAATTTCACTCACAAACTTATAAGGAACACTGACCTCCTTCTTTACATTTAAATCAATAATAGGCTCAATACGCAACCATACATGACCAAACTGACCTCTTCCACCTGATTGACGAATAAATTTACCCTCTTGTTTTATGGAAGAACGAATTGTTTCTCTATAAGCAACTTGAGGCCTTCCTACATTAGCTTCTATATTAAATTCTCTTTTCATTCGCTCTACTAAAATTTCTAAATGCAATTCACCCATACCTGCAATAATAGTTTGCCCTGAATCCTGATCTATCCATACTCTAAAAGATGGATCTTCCTGAGATAAACGATTTAAAGCTACTCCCATCTTTTCTTGATCTAACTTAGTTTTAGCTTCAACCATAACAGAAATAACAGGTTCTGGAAACTCCATACGTTCTAAAATAATAGGATTCACTGGATCGCATAATGTATCTCCAGTAGACACATCTTTTAAACCAATAGCTGCTGCAATATCTCCTGAATACACTGATTTAATTTCTTCCCTCTTATTTGCATGCATTTGCACAATTCTTCCAAATCTTTCTCTTTTTCCTTTAACAGAATTAAAAATATTATCTCCAGAATTTACTACTCCTGAATACACACGAAAAAAAGTTAAATTACCTACAAACGGATCATTAGCCACTTTAAACGCTAATGCTGAAAAAGGTTCATCATCTCTAGAATAACGTTCTACTTTAGTCAATCCATCATCTAATACTCCTGTAACTGATACAATATCAATAGGAGACGGCAAATACTCTACTACAGCATCTAAAATCGCCTGAACACCTTTATTTTTAAACGAAGAACCACAAGTTACTAAAAGAATTTCATTTTTCAATACTCTCTTACGCAATGCTTTTCTTATTTCATTCTCGGTAAATACATCACCATTAGATAAATACTTATCTAATAATTCTTCCGATTCTTCAACAGCAGATTCTACTAAATTTTTACGCCATAAATTTGATAAATCAACCAAATTCTCCGGTACATCCTCATAAAAAAAATTCACTCCTTGATCATGATCATTCCATTTAATCGATTTCATTTTTATTAAATCAATAATTCCAGTAAATTTATCTTCTGAACCTAAAGCTAACTGTATAGGAACAGGATTAGCACATAATTTAGTTCTTAATTCTTCTACTACACGTAAATAATCAGCACCTATACGATCCATTTTATTTATAAATGCTATTCTAGGTACTTTATATTTATTTGCTTGACGCCATACGGTTTCTGATTGTGGTTGTACTCCTCCAACAGCACAATATACCATGACTACTCCATCCAAAACACGCATTGATCGTTCTACTTCGATAGTAAAATCAACATGTCCAGGAGTATCAATTATATTTATCCGATGTAATGGAAATTGATTTTCCATGCCAGACCAAAAACATGTAGTAGCAGCAGAAGTTATAGTAATACCACGTTCTTGTTCCTGTTCCATCCAATCCATAGTAGCAGATCCTGTATGCACTTCTCCAATCTTATGATTGACTCCAGTATAAAACAAAATTCTTTCAGTAGTAGTAGTTTTACCTGCATCTATATGAGCACTAATACCAATATTACGATAATATATAATTGGAGTTATTCGACTATTCATTATACCCTCAAATACATCTAAAATTATAAACTACACTAATACAAACAAAACATTATTAATATATAAAATAACAATCATCTATATACAAAATAAATATATATAAAAACAACTTGCATATATCTTATGCGCTCATATACATAATTTTTTTATAAACCACACATTACTTACCATCTATAATGAGCAAATGCTCTATTAGATTCTGCTATACGATGAACTTCTTCACGTTTTTTCACCGAATTTCCTTTACCTTCTGAAGCATCTAACAATTCATTCGCTAAACGAATTTCCATAGACCTATCTTGTCTTTTTCGAGCAGATTCAATAATCCATCTCATGGCTAAAGTATTTCTACGAATCATTTTAACTTCCACCGGAACCTGATATGTTGATCCCCCTACACGCCTGGATTTTACTTCTACCACAGGACGAACATTATCTAAAGCTATTTCAAATAATTCTATACAATCTTTTCCAGACTTACCCTTCAAAATATCTAAAGCAGAATATACTATAAATTCTGCTATAGATTTCTTCCCATTATACATTAATATATTAATAAACTTTGCTAAAAGATTTGATTGAAACTTTGAGTCAGGAATAATCATACGTTTTTCAGTAACACGACGACGCGACATATACCTACCATCCCTTTCATATATCAACTAAATATACCATAAAACTGCACTGTTCAATTAATTATAAACTTTAATTAAATACGACACACTTCTCTCCCTCATTCAAAAAAACAACACAACACAATCTATCAACTTCTTCTATTACTATTTCGGTTTCTTAGCGCCATATTTAGATCTTCCTTTTTTTCTATCTTTCACTCCAGCACAATCTAAAGCTCCACGTACAACATGATACCTTACTCCTGGTAAATCTTTAACTCTTCCTCCCCTAATCAAAATAGAAGCATGTTCTTGTAAATTATGACCTTCTCCACCAATATAACAAGTCACCTCCAATCCATTAGTTAAACGCACTCTGCACACCTTTCTAAGAGCAGAGTTTGGCTTTTTTGGAGTTGTAGTATATACACGAACGCACACTCCTCTTCTTTGAGGACATCCACCTAAAGCAGGAACATTACTTTTTGACATTCTAACAGAACGAGAATTACGAACAAGCTGATTTATAGTAACCATCTTCTTATTATCTTATATTTAAATCCTAATTGTTTATATCTATACTAAACTATTACTATTATTTTCAATAAAACACACATATCCATAACATTTTAAAAGTATTCTATAATACTAACTTGCCTTAATTTAGTACTAGCCAACAGTAAAGTCAAGAAAAATTAAAATAAAACTCCTCTTACACATAAATAGCTATAACATTACTAATACTATGATAACAACTCTTATCACAACATTCAATTATAAAATTTATAAACACCACTTAACATAATTACTATTTATACAAAAATTTCACGCCTATATTATCATCAAACACAAACATTAATAAATTATATCAATCAATAATCATATACTTCACTCAATACAATTTAATAAATTAAAAATATAAATATATCCAAATCAACAAATAATACCAGTCAAAGCAATAGAAATAATTGATACAAACAAAATAAATTTAACAAACAACGGTTTCATTATCTTCCTCTTCATAATACTTATTAAGAATCAAAATTCTATTAAAATAATTACAATATACTTTATATGTAACAATATTTTTCATTCTAATACATCTAAGACTATTCCTCAATATACTACTAAAATAATAACATACTATTATTCACAGTATCCTAAAAATTATTAAATTAAACATTAAACATAATAATTTCCATACTATTACAAATAACAATAACACTCATAATGTTATATATTATGATCTTTTATTTATATGAATAAATATGCTGTTTCTTTAAATACTTCTAATTACTTAAAATATTTAACACACAAAATACTATACAAAATTTAATTTTAAATAAAAATATATATTATATTCCATATATAACGCAATGAGTTTAATATGCATTAATTTTTACACTATATTGTCTTTTCTACACAAAAACATAATATAACACCATTATTTTGATTTTTTATGTAAAAAAACATATATAGATACATATATCTATTGTTTACTGCAACAAAACAATTTTTACTCTCGTATACTTAAAATTTATTAATATATAAATAATTGTATCGAAATTTATCTAATAAAAATATAAATTTTTAAAATAAAATACTATAATGTGACTATTACTTAATATCTGCATAAATACATACTTGATATACACAACATATAAGAAAGAATTAAATTATAATTGCTCATATTATAAAATCACTTCATTATCCACTACAAAATAAAAACTACTACTTACATTACATTCTTAACATAACAAAAATACTTTCTACCTTATACCTCTAATATAAAATACAGAAATACCATAATTACACTATAATACTTACTTATTATTTGTTATTTCAATAATGCATAAAATTAAACAACATTTGATATCCTTGTTCAGTCAAGACACTTTCAGGATGAAATTGAACTCCTTCTATAAATAAACTACGATGACGAATTCCCATAATTTCTTGATCTTTGCTAGCGCTGCATATACTCCACGCTGTTACTTCTAAACATATAGGAATACTATTTAAATCTACTAATAAAGAATGATATCTAACCACACATAAAGATTGCATTAATCCAAAAAATACTCCTTTATTATTATGAGAAATAACAGAAGATTTTCCATGCATTATTACTTGAGCACATTTCAACCTAGCTCCAAAAAATTGAGCAATAACTTGATGTCCTAAACATATTCCAAAAATTGGAATTTTATTACAAAAATAACTAACTGCTTGCAAAGAAATACCTGAATTTCCTGGAGTTCCAGGACCAGGAGAAATTACTAATCGATCTGGAGTTAAATGATCTAAATCTGATAAATTAATAGAATCATGTCTTTTTACTTCCACGATTCCACCCATTTCTCTAAAATACTGATATAAATTCCAAGTAAAAGAATCATAATTGTCTATTATCAAAATCTTATTCATACAACCATACTCTACTTCACACACAATTCACTTAAATTAAAAATACTATACTTTCAATTATTTCTACACATACTGATACAATATCTATATTTTTAAAAATCATAAAAACTAAAAATAATCTATTAAACTAATTTAAATCTATTAATCACTTATTAAATCAATAATTTATCAATCATTTTTATATAAAATACATTTTGTATATTATAAACCTATTGATTGATACACTTTCTTTAAAATTAAATTAGCTTTAAGACGTGCTCTTTGTGCGCCAACACATAATATACGATTTAATCTATTTTCATCAGAACGTTCACTAAAATAACGCTTTTGTATTTGATTAAGAACCAAAAATAGCGATTGCATTAAATTACTCTTTAATTGAAAATACGTTTTGCCCTTAAAAATAGATTCTAAATGACTTATAGATTTTCCACTAATTCCAGAAAAAATAGTTAATAAATTAGAAATTCCTGGTTTATTTATAGGATCATAATAAATTGTTGGAGGTTGATCAGAATCCGTAATCGCAGATTTAATCTTTTTAGAAACAAGATCAATATTGTCTAATAAAGAAATATAGTTATTAGCGTTTTGATCTGATTTAGACATTTTTTTAGATGGATTTAATAATGACATAATACGAGATCCAAAATTTGGCACTAACACCTTCGGTATAGTAAAAATCTTTCCAAATTTTTTATTAAACCTTCGAGCAATACTACAAACTAATTCTAAATGTTGCTTTTGATCATCCCCAACAGGAACAAAATTAGTTTGATATAATAAAATATCAGCAGCCATCAATATTGGATAAGACAACAATCCCACATTAATATTATCTTTTTTACATCTTGATTTTTCCTTAAACTGAATCATTCGATTCAATTCTCCGCAATACGTATAACAATTCAATATCCAATTTAATTGACTATGCTCAGGGACATGAGATTGTACAAATATTGTGCTAACATTAGGATCCACACCACACGCTAAGTACAACGCTAATGTATCTAAAGATACCTCTCTTAAAGAAGTACTAGTAGTGCCTGAAGTAGTTGTAATTGAATGTAAATCAACTATACAATACATACACTCATAATATTGCTGCATTTTCACCCAATGACGGATAGTTCCAATATAATTACCTATAGTTAACTTTCCTGATGGCTGTGTACCACTAAATACAATTAACTTAGCCATAATTATGGTAAATATCTCTTAACTTTAATATATAAAATATTATATTTAAAATGCACATTAAATCTATTCTACAATTTTACATTAGTTAGAACTTTATTTAAATTAATACACATATACTTTTACTTAAAATTACCGAATAAGACAAATAATTTATATTAAATAAACCACTCAATATATAATAATGATATTTATTAAAAAATTTTGTATAATATTTCAATATATATCACAATAAAAAATCATTTTGGCAGCATCAATCGAAACATATGAATAGCATCATGATAATTTGAAGAATTAAAAATTGCTGAACCTATAATAAAAACATTTGCTCCAGCTTGATAAACTAAATCAAAGTTTTTTAAATTAATTCCTCCATCTACTGCTAAATTAATATTACTATTTACTTCATCTATTAATTTTCGAGCATTATGTATCTTATTCAAAATTTCAGGTAAAAATACTTGTCCTCCAAATCCCGGATTCACTGACATTAATATTATTAAATCAATTTTATTAACTACATATTTCAAACAATCAAGAGTTGTTTTAGGATTTAATACTAATCCCACATTACATCCATTCTCTTTAATTAATTGTATTGATCGATCTATATCTTCTGTTGATTCTGGATGAAAACTAATACAAGTTGCGCCTGCATCAGCACAATCTAGTATTAAATTATCTATTGGTTTTGCCATTAAATGCACATCAATAGGAATGGCAATACCATAATTACGCAATGACTTTAATACCATAGGCCCAATACTTAAATTAGGAACATAATGATTATCCATAATATCAAAATGCAAAATATCTGCGCCAGCAGATATTAAACATGATACTTCCTCTCCTAATTTTGAAAAATCAGCAGACAATATAGAAGGCTCTATTAAAAATTGAGTTATTATTTTTTTTTTAAAATTATTCATATCTATTGAATATTATGTTTATTTTTAAATCAATAAACTATAATGATATCTTTCACATGCATATCAATCAACATATATTGTGAAACTTACTTTTAAATTTTAATATTGCATTATATAATTAATATAACAATAATAAAAATCTGAAAGCATTAACAAGATTTATATTCATTTAATTAAATTATTCTTTATGGAGCTTAGTACTAAATTTTCTCTAACACCCATAAAAACCCCTGCACTACCTATTGCTGTAGGCAACACTAAATTAATTTTTCCTAATTTTGATTTTTTATCACGTATCATATACTCAATATAATCCTCTGCTTTCATCTCCTTAGGCCCGAATACAGGAAGATGAGCTCTTTTTAATAACAATTTAACTCGTATAGCATCCCTAACATTTATAAACTTTTTTAAATGTAGCGCAGTATTAATTGCCATCATTATTCCCGCCGATACTGCTTCTCCATGAGACCACGTGCTATATTTTAAATAAGATTCTATTGCATGACCATAAGTATGTCCAAGATTTAATAAATTCCTTTTCCCTACTTTTGTTTCACGTTCATCTAATGACACTACAGATGCTTTTAATTCACAACAACGATAAACACAATACATTAAAGATGCAGGATTCAACTTCAACAAATCATTTAAATTATTTTCTAACCAATTAAAAAAATTAGAGTCAAAAGCAATAGCATACTTAATCACCTCTGCTAGTCCAGAAGAAAACTCTTTTGTATGCAAAGTGAACAAACAATCTAAATCAATCACTACCAAAACAGGCTGATGAAAAGCTCCAATCATATTTTTACCGAGTATATGATTAATTCCTGTTTTGCCACCAATAGATGCATCTACTTGAGCTAACAAAGTTGTGGGAATTTGAATAAAACGTATTCCCCTTTGATATATTGCTGCAGCAAATCCAGTAACATCTCCAATCACACCTCCTCCTAATGCAATTAATACCGTGTTTCGATCAGAATTATTATTCAATAATTTTGTAAAAATTTGATCTAAAGTAGATAAAGACTTATTTTGTTCACCTATCGGTAAAATTAACTGATCAGTTATAATGCCAAGTGAATTTAATGTACTACATATTGTATCCAAATACAAAGAAGCAACTTGAACATCCGTAATAAATACTACTATATCTCCCTTTTTCAAAACCCTAAAAAAATTCGTATTTTTTAAAATACCATGAGCTATAAAAACAGAATAACTTCTTTCTCCTAATTTAATAATAATTTCTTTCATAATAAATAAACTATTTAAATATTAATGAACAAAATACACCAATTTTTATTATAAATATCATTTCTACGTAATATGCTTTTTTTTACATAATAGAAGAATTTTATTCACTACAAATCTAACATTTGGTTCATCAGTAGATACAATTATATTTGCAATTTCTTCATACAATGGATTTCGTTCTTTAGCTAAAGACTCCAATATCTCCCTAATACTTTTATCATTATTGGATGCACCATTATTATTAGATAATTGCAATAATGGTCTCCTTTTATCACGCTTAGTTCTTATTAATTGTTTATCGATAGTTGTTTTTAAATATATTACTAACCCTCTAGTAGAAAGATGATTTCTAGTGATACTGGATATAATCGATCCTCCTCCAGTCGCTAAAACAATCCCATTTTTCTTTGTTAATTCGTTAATTATCTTTTCTTCGCGATCACGAAAACCAGATTCACCTTCTACATCAAATACCCAGCTAATATTTGCTCCTGTACGCCTTTCAATTTCTTGATCAGAATCAAAAAATAATAAATCCAATTGTTTAGCTAAATGACGACCTACTGTACTTTTACCAGCTCCCATAGGGCCAACTAAAAAAATATTTTGTCTTTCTACTAACATAATATAATTTCTATATATAAAGTGTATTGATATGAATATTATTCATTCCAGCGCTTCAAATATTTTTATAACCCACATTAAAAATAACTTTTACACCAAAAAACAAAAAATCAACTTAATATATATTGACATAATAAATAATACCATATCTTTTTTTTTAAAAATATCAACCAATCAAACCATTTTAAAATATTTAAATTGCATTGTATTATAAATTGTCTATAAATTACAATTATAAAACTTATACTCTATTCCTAACACACCACTCTTGGTACCCAAAATAATAATAGAAAACACATATAATATAGATTATATAATGTATATCAATAATATTAAAGATACATTTAATCAATACATATATGCATTGTATATCTATTTGTTTGTCTAATTGATTGCTTACTCATTCATTTTATTTAATATATAACATAATTTGTAGAAATAATAATACTAACTTAAATATTTCTTGCATTAATTTTGTATAATTTTAAAAATTACATATTAATTTAATATTTTTGATATCCATATTACCATCTAAAAAATCGACTTAATTATATTTATAAAAACTTATTACTACGTATATATATTGTGTAAAAACGAAAAATAATTTCATTCATTACTGATATAAAATATATAATATTTTTAATTTTTGTCATTATCAATGCACTGAATATTTATTCTTATATATAAATAAATATTTCTTTAATGAAATCCAATTTTTTTCAAAATACACATGTAATATTCATTTAAAATTTAGTAAAATTTATTATATATAATTATTTAGTAAATGAGATATAAAAAATGTTAAATATTACCGACTCTGCCCAAAAACATCTTACTGATCTTTTAAGTAAACAAAACAAAAATACTCAAATACGTCTTTCTGCAAAAAACCCAGGAACATTATATGCACAATGTAATCTTAGTTATTATGTTCCAACACAATCATCTCATACTGCTAATGACTTAAAAATTAAATTTGATCAATTTGATGTATATATAGAAAAAAAAATAATACCTTTTATTCAAAACACTAAAATAGATATTATTTCTGATAATTTAGGAATTCAAATTACTATTCAATCTCCTAACCTAAAAAAATCAACTAACAATTCTGATAATATAAACAATGAAATAAATAATGACGCTTCACTAGAAAATAAAATAAAACACGTATTAGAATATCAAATTAATCCACAACTAGCAATACATGGAGGAAGCATATCTTTAATAAAAATCACAGAAGATTTATTAGCAGTTCTTCAATTTCATGGAGGATGCAACGGATGTGCTATGGCTTTTTATACTATTAAAGAAGGCATAGAAACCACCTTAAAAAAGCTTTTTCCGGAACTAAAAGGAGTAATTGATTCTACCTCACATCAAAGAGGAAGACATTCCTATTATTAAAGCATAGATACTCACACATTGCGCTTTTATAAATCAAATTCAATATTATTGAATATAACAATTATTAATTATATTATATATGATTTACTTTGAAAAACTAAGACGATTATTATAGTAATTTTAATATAATAATCGTCTACATTATATTAATAATATACAATCTATAATAACCAATTTAATATTCTACGTATAGGTTCTGCTGCTCCCCAAAGTAATTGATCCCCTACAGTAAAAGCAGAAATAAACTCATTACCTATATTCATTTGACGTAACCGACCAATTGCAATCCTTAAAGTACCTGATACTGATAAAGGAGTCAATTTATCAATAGATAAATTAAATTGATTCGGGACAACATCAACCCAAACATTATGAGAGCCTATCAAATTTTCTATTTCTGTTAAACATAATTTCTTTTTTAATTTAATAACTAAAGATTGACTATGGCAACGTAATGAACACACTCGGACACATAAACTATCTATTGGAATTAATTCAGACGTATTGAGAATTTTATTAGTTTCCAACTGTCCTTTCCATTCTTCTTGTGATTGTCCTCTATGTTGGATATATTCTTCTCCGATCCATGGTAATACATTTCCAATTAACGGTTTCTTAAAACAATCTGTCATAATAGCATCAGTCTTACTAAATTCAGTAATAACACGTTCAATTTCTAAAATAGTCATTTGTGAATTATTTAATACATTTGAAATTATGTTATACACTTGTCCTATTTGCACTAATAATTCTTTTATAGCTTGAGCTCCATAACCAGAAGCTGCCTGATAAGTAGCAACAGAAATCCATTCAACTAAATTTTGTTCAAACAAACCACCTAATGCCATTAACATTAAACTTACAGTACAATTACCTCCAACAAATGTTTTAATTCCATTATTTATACTTCTTTCTATTACCAATTTATTTACAGGATCAAGAACAATTACAGCATCCTGATGCATTCTTAAATAGGAAGCTGTATCAATCCAATATCCAGTCCAACCTATTTTTCTTAACTTTGGATATATAAATCTAGTATATGTGCTGCCTTGACACGTAATAATCACATCTAATGATTCTAAATATTCTATATCCCAGGCGTCTTGTAAAATTAAATTTTGTTGATTTCGAATTACTTCAGGCGATTTTTCTCCTATTTGAGATGTAGAAAAAAAAATTGCATAAAATCGATTAAAATCATACTCTTCCTTCATTCGATTCATTAAAACTGAACCTACCATACCTCTCCAACCAATAAGACCAACCTTTTTCATTACTATTATCTCTTAAATTCTATTAAATATATTTGATAAAACATAATTTATATATATCGTGATAATTAAAAACTAAATTTTGTTAAAAACAAAAAACATATCTATGATATATATACAATATCTAATTACCAAAATTTTATATAACTCTATATTAATATAATTAATAATTTATCTTACATAAGAAAGAAAGTACATAAAATAAATATAACTTTTAGGAAAATAATAATGAATGAAATGATATCTGCTACAATTCTATTATTTTTAATAATGGATCCCATCGGAAATTTACCAATTTTTATGTCCATACTGAAAGATTTGTCACCAAAAAGACGTCAAATCATAGTAATTAGAGAAATGATAATTGCTTTATTACTAATGTTAGGATTTTTATTTGTTGGAGAACATATATTAACCTTTCTTAATTTACATACAGAAACGGTATCAATTTCAGGAGGAATCGTTTTATTTTTAATCGCTATAAAAATGATTTTTCCTGAACAAGAAGGAAATAATTCTGGATTTTCTAATGAAGAAGAACCTTTTTTAGTTCCACTTGCTATTCCATTAGTCGCAGGACCATCAGTCTTAGCAACATTATTACTATTATCTCATCAATATCCTCACCATACTAATTTATTAATCATCGCATTAATTATTGCTTGGGGATTATCTATATTAATTTTAATGCTATCCAATTTGCTTTCTAAATTGTTGGGTAATAAAGGTATTAATGCATTAGAACGATTGATGGGATTATTACTAATCATGATTTCTACTCAAATGCTTCTCGATGGTATACGCAACTATCTATATCCATAAATACTATATAATAAGTATTATTACTATAAACATAAAAAACAATTAACCGAGCTTTTAAAAAACACAACAACTCATAACAAAAAGCCGGTTAATTGTTAATTATATTTTAAATTATACACGATTTACATTATGAATAATTTCTGATATTCCGTACAAATAATATAAATAGACCAATTAGTTGTTTTTTTACTTTATATCCTCTATACCAAAATTAATTAGATATACTACTATTCATATAATTTATCAAAAACATAATACATCTTCTTTTGAAGATACTATAAAAATAAAAATTATAAATTTTTTAAAAATTTGTTTTATATATACGTGCATAACAAAAAATCAGAACCAATAATCATATTATTCTTATAATTTAATAATTTTTTTGTTTATTAAAATACTTAGTAAAAATACATATACTTTAAATAATGAGGTACCGATTCATTTGCATTACTTCCAATAATCTCAAGAAATGGTAATGCTTCTTTTAAACTCCTCGAAGCATTATACATGATACAACCTTTTCCAGTTATCGATAACATTTCCTGATCATTCATGCCATCTCCAAACGATATGCAATCCTTCAGTTGATATCCCAAAAAATTTACTACTTTCTTTAACGCAGATCCTTTCGATACTCCACCAGGCATTACTTCTAAACATGTTGGAAACGAAAAACTAACATTTACTCGACAACCCCAACGTTCAATTATTTTTTTTTCTAACAAAAATAATCTTTGATAATTTTCACTAGTAAAATATATTTTACTAACATCATGTAAGGATAAGATTTTTTTTTCATATATTTCATAATATGAAACAAAATTTTTTAAAAAAAACATATGATTATATGAATATTTATTAATTACCCATTCATTATCATGTTTAAAAAAATTAGTAATTATTTGTGAATCATACTGTGCTATTTTCAACAAATCATATACAATTTCTAAATCCAAAACATAAGAAATAATTAACTTACTATCAGCATTATAAATACTTGATCCATTCGAAGTGATAATATAATCATAAATATTTAAATAATCGCGTATTGCTAACACATTAATATAATGTCTTCCAGTAGCCAAAATAAAATGAATTTTAAAAGTATTAACCAATAAATTTACAATTTTTTTAGTGAAATACGTTAATTGATTACTTGGCGTTAATAACGTACCATCTAAATCTGATACAACAATACAAAACATACACAATCTCTATTTAATCATTAACAAAAATTTAATTACAATACTATCAAAAATTTAAATAACACACATACAACACCACTTAAAAAAGTAATATCAATTATATATCACGTTATATATGCGATATTAATAAATTTAAATCTATATTTATACTTGTTTACATCAAACATGTTATAGTTAACAAACTATAACAAAACATACAATTATAAATAATATTATAACCAATTTTTATATTTAAAATACAAATATGGAGCTAATCCAGTTAAAATCATTAAAATAATTGCACTAGGATATCCAAATGACCATTTTAATTCTGGCATGAACTCAAAATTCATTCCATAACTAGACGCTATCAAAGTAGGTGGTAAAAAAACAATTGAAAATATTTTTATAATACGATTTTGCTCTATATTAATTAATCCCATTACTGATTGAGTCAAAAAACTAACTTTTTGCAAAATACATTCGTTATATGGTAATAACAAGGTTATATCACTCAAAATTTCATTAGCATATCGTTTTTGAGTTACAGGAAGTTTTGATTGACGGGACAAAAATTTCATTGCTCTTTCAGTATCCAATAAATTTATACGAATTTTCCAACTTATACTTTCTAATTCAGCTAAATTAGAAAGTATACTATCATACTCATCAATTTGCTGACCTCCCATAATTACAAAACTCAATGCTTCTAAAGTAGAATAAATATGTTCTATTTTATCTGTTAAATCATTAAGCTTTAACGAAAATAAATTCAATAACAATTCATATGCATTGCCATCAACTAATAAATGATGATGTAAAGATTTTTGATACATACAAAATACTGGAAATCTTGATTTACATAGTGTATATAAGCAATCATTATATATAACAAAAGATACAATTGTATTATTTATTTGATCATGATCGTCATACGAAAAAAAGAAAGATCGAATATGAATCCAATATGTATCATTAAAAAAACGTTTATTTTTTATATTACTAAATTCAAAAAAATTTAATTTATATCGTTCTAATATATGTTGTGTATAATAATTTTCATTATCACTTGATTGAACTATATCCACCCAAATAATATTATTAACTGAACTAGATATATCTTTTTCATCAATACGAAATAAACGATTATTTTTTAATTGAAATACCTTAAGCATATTCATACTATCACTTCTTCATTATTACTAATATATATTTGAATTAAATTTAAAATAATCAACAATCAAACAATAGGATCAACGGCAGGTTATATCATATATAATTATCATATGAAATAAATTCAAAAACACATTTACAATAAATACAACAAAACCAAAAAATAAAACATATATACCTAATATGTCTATACAACTAACTCTATTAACAATCATCTATATTTAATAAAGATATTTTATTTAATTTACACATATATTTTAAGCAACTATATATATTTTTTATTTCAATTTTCTGAATAAAAATACAAGCACTTACTGTTATAACTATCTACATATAAAATATGTAACACATTGATTATATCAATATAAATATAAATAATACTGATACCCTATAAAATATAGAATAAAAATTTTTAATTATATTCAATACAAAACATTATCATGTCATATATAAAATATGATCTAATTATTTAATTATGTACAAATATCAACATGTATAATTACTACAGAAACATATGAATACAAGAATTATAAATAAAGATATTAAATCTTTATAGTAAAATACTCTTTATTTTCACTTCATCAATCAACGTATATCCAATTATCTCAAGTATTCATCTAATATATCTATTTCATCATTTCAGTATTTTATACACTTTATTTTATTTTATAAATAAAATTTGAATTTTTTATAAAAAATGCGTTAAAGACATCAAATCAGAAATTACTAAATGTGGTAATAATTTAGTTCCAAAAAGTATACCACTTTCCGAATTTAAAGTATATTTCTGAATCCAACAAGATTGCATTCCAGACAATATTGCACCTTTAATATCAGATTGTAAATCATCTCCTATATGTAAAATATATTTACAAGAAATACCAAAATATTTTGATGATAAAAAATACATATCTTCATAAGGTTTAGATCGACCATGCACACCTGCTCTTAAAATATCACTAAAATATTTATTTAAACCACACAATATAGGATTTACATTACCATTAGTAATAGCAATTAAAGGCCATCTAGAACTTAATACTTCCAATGCTTTAATTGTATTCACAGAAATATTAATTTGATTTCTCCAATACATAATTATTTCCATCGCATAATCTGCTCCCAATTGTGCATCATGTTTAGAAAGACCGGATTTTAATAAAACATTTTCTATGGATTTCCATCTCCAATCATTCACATCATGATAAATTTCAGGATCTAATAATTTTACTATTTTCTTAGAAAAAGAAAAATCTACCTTTTTTAAATTAAATAAAGCAGGATGATATTTTCTTAAAAAAGATATTGACTCTTCTTCAGCTCTAAAAATAATTGGATTGTTATTATACAAAGTATTATCTAAATCTAAAGTAATAGCATAAAAAGGTTTAATAGATCGATAAAATTGAATCAATTTTTTCAACTTCAACATTCCTAAATTAATAATTAATATTACAAATTATTTTAAAAATAAATACATCCATCATATATATATGATGTAGGGCCCATCATATACAATGAATGACCTATACCTTTCCAAGATATAAATAAATTCCCTCCTGGTAAAGATACTTGTACTGATCGTTCCTGTTGTACTAATAATCCTTGCTGTATTCCAAAAGCAACGGCTGCACACGCAGCACTACCACAAGCTTGAGTTTCGCCTACTCCACGTTCGTATACCCGAAGTTCAATGCTCTCCATATTAATAATTTTCATAAAACTTATATTAGATTTTTTAGGAAAACAATGATGATTTTCCAAAGCAAACCCTAATGTATCCACAGAAATTGATTGGATAGATTCCACTAAAACAATGCAATGTGGATTACCAACTGAAACTACCCCACATAATATTGTTTGTGTTGGCAAATACAAAATATAATTTTTTTGATATTGAGAAAAAACAAAAGGTATTTTATTCGGATCAAATATTGGTTCCCCCATATCTATAGATACAAAATTATCATCTATAATAGATACATACATATTTTTAGAATTAGTACTAATCCTAATGTTTTGTTTATTAGTTAATCTTTTCATATATACAAATCTAGCAACACAACGTATCCCATTGCCACACTGATATACTTCTGATCCATCTGCATTATAAATTCGACAATGAAAATCAATAGTAGGATCATATGGAGGTTCTACTGTCAATAATTGATCAAATCCAATACCACGATGTCTATTAGATAACCATTGAATCGTGTCAAAAGTAAGATGAACCTTTTGAGTAATAGAATCAACAATGACAAAATCATTACCTAACCCATGCATTTTTGAAAATTGCATATATCCTCATATAATACTATTAAATTAAACCAAAAAATAAACTATGATAATATATACTATCTTATTTCTTAACACCTTAATATTCATTTATGTAATATTATAATATATATCTATAAATTAAAATTACAAAAAAACATAGTATATTACCACATTATATTTAATTTCATAAATTATAATATATATATATTCAAATATATACCTAATTTATTTTATTCCATACATTTTTAATTCTAACTATTGCATATATAATCAATTATTCACCTAAATAAAAAATATTTAACCTTTACAATTATATTCCTAATAGCATTTATATGAATTAATACATATATTGTATATAGTTATAATAATTAAAAATAAAATATAGTATTTCAACATACATTCGTAATATAATTATATTTATGAATACTAAAATTTTAAGAATTGCTACTCGGAAAAGTCGATTAGCTATTTGTCAAGCAGAATATGTTTGTAATGAATTAAAACGTTTTTATCCAAATATAAAAACAAAATTGATACCTATTGTAACATCAGGAGATAAATTTTTTAATTTTGTTTTAAAAAACAAAATTAAAAAAGGTGCGTTTATCAAAGAATTAGAATATGCATTAGTTAAAAATCAAGCAGACATTGCTGTGCATTCTATGAAAGATATAACCACATCACTACCTAGTAAACTAATTCTTCCAGTATTATGCAAACGTAATGATCCAAGAGATGCTTTTATTAGTATCAAATATTCAGATATCACTAAACTCCCTCCAGGTAGTATAATCGGAACATCTAGCTTAAGAAGACAATGTCAAATTCGAGCTAGATATCCAGATTTAATATTACATGATCTACGAGGAAATATAGATACAAGAATTAAAAAATTACATCATGGACAATATGATGCAATAATTTTAGCAGTAGCTGGATTAAATAGACTACATTTAACAAAATACATAAAAACATATATAGATCCAGAAGATTTATTGCCAGCAATGGGTCAAGGAGCCATCGCTATAGAATGTCGTATAGATGACATTAGTACTATATCTTTACTATCTCCTTTATGCCACGAAGAAACCTCTTTACGAATTAAATCAGAACGAGCAGTTACTACTTACTTAGAAGGCTATTGCCGACTACCAATCGCTAGTTATTCTGAAATTAAAAATAACCAAATATGGTTAAGAGCTCTTATAGGCTTACCTGATGGTAGTAAAATTATTCGAACCGAAGGTAATGCTCCATTAAGTCAAGCAGAACAATTAGGGTTAGCTCTTGCTAAAGATTTACTAAATCAATTTAAAAAAATTACTCAAACTTAATATCAAATTATAAAAATTAATTATAACTCTACAAAATAAAAATTTTTATGAATATTCTAGTAACTCGACCTTCCCCTGATGGAGAAGAACTAGTAAATAAATTACTTTCCATTGGAAAGTCCGCTCATCATTTGCCATTAATTTATTTTTCTTCTGGTCAAACCTTATCGATGATAAAAAAATATTTAAACTTACTCAATACAGGAGACTTTTTATTTCTTTTATCTCAACATGCTGTTGAATATGCTCATTTCGAATTAATAAAAACAGGAGGTCATTGGCCTTCTACAATAACGTATTATTCTATTGGAGCAAAAACTAGTCTAAAAATGTATACATTATCAGGAATTCTATCTAAATATCCACATAATGAAGAAACTAGTGAAAACTTATTACAACTTCCAGAATTAATAAAAAATATTTCTGGACGACGAGCTCTTATTTTAAAAGGTAATAATGGACGAACTATCTTAAAAAACACCCTGAAAAAAAGAGGTGCATTGGTATTATCTTGTGAATGTTATACTAGAAATCCTGTCAAATACAACGGCCAAGAACAATTTAATTTAATGTCAACTCTTAACATTACTACTATAGTAATCACCACTAAAGAAATGTTAACACAACTGTATTATTTAATTCCTCAATGCTATCGAAACACATGGTTAACACAATGTCAATTAATCGTTGTAAGCACTCGATTAGCAAATCTAGCAAAAAATTTAGGGTGGAATAAAAAAAACATAATTATAACTAACTCAGCAAATAATAACACTATTTTTAATACACTTAAACATCCTTTTTAAAACAACCTTATTATCTTTTAATAAAAGAGGTATTATTTTCGGCGAGAGAGGATTTGAACCCCCGACCTACTGGTCCCAAACCAGACGCGCTACCAAACTGCGCTACTCGCCGAAAATAATAAAAAGTATTATTATTCACAATATAATTACTTTTTTTACTTTATTCAAACGAAAATGCGAAGGAAGGGATTTGAACCCTTACGTCTTTATCAAGACACTAACCTCTGAAGCTAATGCGTCTGCCTATTTCGCCACCTTCGCTAATGCATACTAACTTTATGAGTCAAAACTATTAATTATTTTATTTGTAAAAAATAATTTTACATGGGTGACTGATGGGATTCGAACCCACGACTACTGGAACCACAATCCAGGGCTCTACCAACTGAGCTACAATCACCTTCTTTATTATAATATTCATGATTATTATCAATTTTAAGTAAACTATTTTAATTTTACTCATCTACATGTACAAACCACCATAAAAATAAAAATGCGCCCGACAGGATTTGAACCTGAAATCTTTGCCTTCGGAAAGCAATGCTTTATCCATTTAAGCCACGGACGCTTGTCTGAAAATTATATCTTTACGAAAACACATCTCTCTCATATAAAAGTTCTGTTAAAAGCACTCTTTAAAATATTTTACTTAAACCTTAAAAATAAAAATAACCTAATTTAAACTGTTAAAACCTAAACAAAAATATAAAAAACACATAACCCACAGAAATATAATTCTACATCATATAAATAATTTTAACGATTATTATATTAACAACGCTTCATCATGTCAAAAAACTCATCATTAGTTTTAGTCATAGACAACTTATTCATCATAAATTCCATAGCATCAATTTCACCCATAGGATGAATTATTTTACGTAAAATCCATATTTTTTGAAGTTCATCATGAGTAGTAAGCAACTCTTCCTTTCTTGTTCCAGATCTATTATAATCGATAGCAGGAAAAACGCGTTTTTCAGCAATTTTCCTTGACAAATGTAATTCCATATTTCCTGTTCCTTTAAACTCTTCATAAATCACTTCATCCATTTTAGATCCAGTATCAATTAAAGCAGTAGCAATAATAGTTAAACTTCCCCCTTCTTCCATATTCCTAGCAGCTCCAAAGAAACGCTTAGGACGATGTAAAGCATTTGCGTCTACTCCTCCAGTTAACACTTTTCCAGACGCAGGAACTATAGTATTGTAAGCTCTCGCTAATCGAGTAATAGAATCTAATAAAATAATTACATCTTTCCTATGTTCTACTAATCTTTTAGCTTTTTCAATAACCATTTCTGATACTTGAACATGACGAGAAGCAGGTTCATCGAAAGTTGATGCAATAACTTCTCCATGAACCAAACGTTGCATTTCAGTCACTTCCTCAGGTCTTTCATCAATTAATAATACCATTAACACACAATCTGGATAATTATGACTAATACTTTGTGCAATATTTTGTAGCAACATAGTTTTACCAGCTTTTGGAGGAGCTACTATTAACCCTCTTTGCCCTCTCCCAATAGGAGAAGCTAAATCTAACACTCTAGCTGTTAAATCCTCTGTTGATCCATTTCCTCTTTCCATACGCAATCTGGAATTAGCATGTAATGGAGTAAGATTTTCAAATAGAATCTTACTTCTCGCATTTTCTGGTTTATCATAATTGACATCACTCACTTTTAACAAAGCAAAATAACGTTCCCCTTCTTTTGGCGGTCGTATTTTACCAGAAATAGTATCTCCAGTTCTTAAATTAAAACGTCTAATTTGACTAGGAGAAACATAAATATCATCCGGTCCTGCTAAATATGAACTATCACTAGAACGAAGAAACCCAAATCCATCTTGCAAAATTTCTAATACTCCATCTCCAAAAATATCTTCTCCAGTTTTAGCATGCTGTTTAAAAATTGCAAAAATAATATCTTGTTTTCTCATACGAGCTAAATTTTCTAGACCCATATTTTCCCCAAGCTTAACCAATTCAGACACTGGTATATTTTTTAATTTAGTAAGATTCATAATAGTGGATTCTTAATTTGAGACAATTTACACTATTGATTTTAAGATATGCATATCATGCAAACAGTACATGCTGATTATAACGTATTTTATCAAATTCACTCTAATTCTTCTTTTTATCAAAAGAAGATAAAAACATCATTATAAATATAAATAATATTTGGCTATTAAAATAACAGTAACCATTCAAAAGCCTTATATACTCAATTATCTACATACGATCCTAACCGTACTACTTATTTAGTATACTTATACAATAAAAACTATAGCATAAAGGAAACATTGTATCTTAATCTATAGCATACGTCTACTACACTATGGATAATTTTATTCAAAAATATTAAAAATATAATCACACATATGTATTTATAAAATCACACAATTGTTGTTTAGATACTAAACCTACTTTAGTAGCTAAAATTTCGTTACTTCTAATAAGCAATAAAGTAGGAATACTTCTAATATTATATTTCTTGGTAATTATAGGGTTATTATCTATATTTAATTTTGACACCTGTACTTTACTGTCAAACTCAACAGCTATTTCTTCTAAAATAGGAGCAATCATCTTACAAGGATTGCACCACTCTGCCCAAAAATCAATTAAAAATAAAATATTACTTTTAGTATCAATAGAATTTAAAACATGCTCTGCAAAATTAGCATCCGTTAGACATAATATTTTTTGATTCATTTAATTTTATCCTATTATTATTTATTAATCATCTTTAATATTGAATATATTATCTTATATAAGATAATTATAAAAAATATTTACAACATGAAAAATATCATTATTGATATTTAAAAACACACAATAACTTTCCTAATTATTAATACTAATCTAACAACATCAAATTCATATTCAAATCAATTAATTTATAATAATAAAATCATCAAACTCTTACCATTACTTAAAACTCTAAACTTATCATATTTTTCATATAACCTCTTAAATATGCTCCAACTTTTTCAACAGGATGATTCCGTATCATATTATTTACGTCACGCAACATAATATTATTAATTGAAATAACTGAATTATTACCATTAACTATATTTAAATCTTCCTCTTTCAAAAGCGATACAAACTCCTTCTTTAAAATAGGAAGAACAGTATTACTAAATACATAACACCCATATTCTGCAGTATCCGAAATTATCATATTCATTTCATATAATCTATTTCTGGAAATAGTATTAGCTATTAAAGGTAATTCATGCAATGATTCATAATATGCAGATTCTGCTTTGATCCCAGATTCTATCATAATATCAAAAGATAATTCTATACCTGCTTTCAATATAGCTACCATCCAAACTCCATAATCAAAATATACCTGTTCCGGAATTTTCTTATCATATATAGGCGCTTGTTCAAACAACAATCTCCTAGTATCTGCACGCCAACTTAATAAATTAAAATCTTTATTTTTCCAATCTAACATCATTTCATTAGAAAAAATCCCAGTCAATATATTTTCCATGTGTTTCTCAAAAATCGGTCTCAAAATTTTCTTTAATTGCTCAGACAATTCAAAAGCACGCAATTTATAAAAATTCGATAGCCTATCCATCATTAATGTAACACCACCTTGTTTTAATGCTTCAGTTATTACTTCCCATCCATTTTGAACTAATTTTCCTGCATACGCTGAATTTATACCATACTTAACCATTTGATCAAAACATAAAATCGATCCAACTTGAAGCATCCCACACAAAATAGTTTGCTCTCCCATAAGATCTGATTTTACTTCCGCTATAAATGATGATTCTAATACTCCAGCTCTATGACTACCTAATGCAAAAGCCCAAGATTTAGCTACTTCTATACCTATACCATACATATTATTCTCTTCATGTACAGCAATTAAACTAGGCACTCCAAAACCTCTATTATATTCTTGACGAACTTCTGTTCCAGGACATTTTGGAGCTACCATAATCACTGTAATATCTTTACGAATCTTCTTGCCAATTTCTACAATATGAAAACCATGTGAATAACCTAAGATCGATCTATATTTCATTAAAGGTTCTATCTGCTGAATAACAAAATCATGTTGCTTATCTGGTGTCAGATTAATAATAAAATCTGCATCAGGTACTAATTCATCATAAGTGCCTACAATAAAACCATTCTGTACCGCATTAATATAAGATATTGTCTTTTTGGTAATAGATTCTGAACGTAAAGCATACATAACTTCTAGACCAGAATCACGCATATTTAAACCTTGATTTAATCCTTGAGATCCACAACCAATTATCACTATTTTCTTAGACACCAATAATTGAATTCCTCTAGAAAACTCACTTTGATTCATTAATCGACATTTTCCCAAATGTTTTAATTTATTTATAAAACTTAACCTATTAAAATAATTACTCATAATAATGTAAAACCTCTATTAACTACCCTAAAATTCATTAATAAAATATTAAATAATATTGCTCTAATTAGTCTTCAAAAACTCGAATACTGGATTAGTCGTAACATCACGATATGCATATCCTAATTGCGATAAATATCGATCAAATTTAAATTCCTGATCAGTTAATTCAAACCCTGCTAAAACATGACCATAATCAGTGCCATGATTGCGATAATGAAACAAAGAAATATTCCACTTATTACCTAAAGTATTTAAAAATTTTGACAAAGCTCCAGGGAATTCTGGAAATTCAAAACTAAAAATTCGTTCATGCAAAGAATATAACGAACGAGAAGATCCTACCATATATCTAGCATGTAATTTAGCCATTTCATTATCAGAAACATCTATAACCGAAAAACCATACTTTAAAATGTTTTGTACTATACAATTTCTTTCATAATAACCATTTTTCAAAAGTATTCCTATAAAAACACAAACACTACTAGCCCCACTATAACGATAATTAAATTCTGTTACTGACCTACCTTCCAAAATTTTAAAAAACTCTAAAAAACTGCCTTTCTTTTCTGGAATAGTAACTACCATTAAAGCTTCTCTTTGTTCTCCTAATTCACAACGCTCTGAAATGTATCTTAATTCATGAAAATTAATATTTGCTCCTGACAAAATATGAGCTAACCTTTCCCCACGTATCTTATTTTGTTGAATATATTTTTTCATTCCAGCTAATGCCAATGCTCCTGAAGGTTCGGCGACAGCTCGCACATCTTCAAATAAATCTTTTATAGCAGCACAAATTGCATCATTATCTACAGTGATAACATCATCGAGGTATTTTTTACACAAACGGAATGTTTCATTTCCCACTCGACGTACAGCTACTCCTTCTGCAAAAGATCCAACTGTACTTAAACAAACAGGAGATCCAGCTAACAGAGCAGCACATAAAGAAGCAGATTCTTCTGCTTCAACACCTATTACCTTAATCTGAGGCATAAGATATTTAATCAAAACAGAAATTCCAGCAGCTAATCCTCCACCTCCTACAGGCACAAAAATACGATCTAAATGAGCATCTTGTTGCAATAATTCCATTGCTAAAGTACCTTGACCAGCAATAACAAGTGGATGATCAAAAGGAGGAATAAAAACTAAATGATGCTTTTCAGCTAAACGCACAGCTTCTATTTTAGCTTCATCAAAATTTGAACCACATAACAAAGGTTTCCCTCCAAAATGACGTACCGCATTTACTTTAATATCAGCAGTATTAATAGGCATAACAATCAAAGAATTAATACCAAGATATTTAGCTGAAAAAGCTACTCCTTGAGCATGATTACCAGCAGATGCTGTAATTATTCCAGAAGACTTCTGTGCTGCAGTAAGACTTGAAAGCATTGCATACGCTCCCCTCAATTTAAAACTATGTACTGGCTGTCTGTCTTCGCGTTTAACTAAAATTATATTTTTTAATCTTTTTGATAATTTATCCATAATTTGTAGTGGAGTAACCTGAGCTACCTCATATACATGAGAATGTAAAGCAGTTTTTAAATACAACAATGGACTACCTTCTTTCAAAGTAGAAAATACATATTTATTCATTATTTTTTCTACTTATATTCTTTTTTATATTATCCTTATAATTGAGATCTATCACGTACAGCTCCTTTATCAGCACTAGTAACTAACTTAGCATACGCTCTTAAAGATATAGATACATCCCGATTTCTATTAATTGGAGTCCATGCTTTTATTCCACGATTCACTTCTAACTCATTACGTTTTTCTATAACATAATCAGATACTTCTAATGTTATATTACGTTCATCAATATCAATATTGATCATATCTCCATCATGCACTAAACCTATTAAACCTCCAGATGCTGCTTCTGGAGATATATGACCAACTGATAAACCTGAAGTTCCTCCAGAAAATCTTCCATCTGTAATTAATGCGCAATATAAATCTAAATTCATAGATTTTAAAAAAGAAGTAGGATATAACATTTCTTGCATTCCAGGACCTCCTTTTGGACCTTCATATCGAATAACTATCACATCTCCTGAAATTATTTTACCTGACAAAATGGCTTCTACAGATTCCTCTTGACTTTCATATACTCTAGCAGGTCCTCGAAATTTTCTTAAGTTTGTAGAAGAAATCCCTGCTGTTTTTACAAGACAACCTCCTGGAGCAAGATTCCCGTATAATACAGCTAATCCTCCATCCTGATTGTAAGCATAAACACGACTTCTAATACACCCAGAGCAACGATCTATATCTAATGCACTCCATCTTTTATTTTGATAAAATGCTTTAACCGTACGCATTCCAGCAGGAGCAGCAGCATACATTTTTTTCACTGTTACATCCCTGCATGATATAATATTGTATTTTGACAATGTTTCTAATAAAGATTGATTTAATATATTACGCACACTTGTATGTAACAAACCACAACTATTTAACTCACCAAGTATACCTATAACTCCTCCAGCTCTATGAAAATCCTCTACATAGTATCGTTGAGAATTTGGAGCAATTTTACATAAATAAGGTACTTTTTTAGACAACCTGTCTACATCTTTCATAGTAAATTGTATTTCCCCTTCTTGAGCGGCTGCTAATAAATGTAACACAGTATTAGTAGATCCTCCCATAGAAATATCCAACATCATCGCATTCTCAAAAGCTAACTTATTTGCTATATTACGGGGCAAAACAGAATAATTATCCTCATCGTAATACAATTTAGATAACTGCATAATACTTTTACCAGCATTTACAAACATTTTTCTACGATCACGATGAGTTGCTAATAATGATCCATTTCCCGGTTGAGCTAATCCTAATGCTTCCATTAAACAATTCATAGAATTTGCAGTAAACATCCCTGAACAAGAACCACATGTAGGACATGCCGATGACTCAATATTTTCTTTATCTATTTTAGAAATACTTGAATTAGCTGAAGAAACTATAGCATCAACTAAACTTAATTTAATATGATTATTATTACTTCCAGATAATTGTACTGATCCAGATTCCATTGGACCACCAGATACAAAAACAGTTGGAATATTCAATCGTAGTGCTGCCATTAACATTCCAGGAGTAATCTTATCACAATTAGAAATACACACCATAGCATCAGCACAATGAGCATTAATTACGTATTCTACAGAATCAGCAATCAAATCTCTAGATGGTAAAGAATATAACATCCCACTATGCCCCATCGCAATTCCATCATCAATAGCAATAGTATTAAATTCTTTTGCAATTCCTCCATTATTATTAATTTCTTTTGAAATTATTTTACCTACATCTCTTAAATGAATATGACCTGGAACAAATTGAGTAAATGAATTTACCACAGCAACAATAATTTTATTAAAATCTTTAGAAGTCATACCTGTAGCTCGCCACAAAGCTCTAGCCCCAGCCATATTACTACCTTGAGTAGTAGTAGAAGAACGATATTTAGGCATACATTATTATCTCACATTAATAATCTTATTTAACAAACAATACTTAAATATATAAATTCCTATAAAATTAATACATATTCATTTATAATAATTTTTTAAAAAATTTTTTTAATTTACTTGTTCTAACCAACCCCATTGATCTTTAATCTTTCCACTAAATAGCCCAAAAAATAATTTCTGCAATTCTGAAGTAATAGGACCTTTCTTCCCTGATCTAATTTGTATACCATCAATACTGCGCACTGGTGTAATTTCTGCAGCTGTACCAACCATAAAAACTTCATCTGCTATATATAAATACTCACGAGGTAACATGCATTCTCGTACTTCCAATCCAACACTCTTTGCTAATTTAATAATAGAATCTCGAGTTATTCCAAGTAATATAGAAGCTCCACATGAAGGTGTGAATATAATACCATCTTTAATCATAAACAAATTTTCACCAGCACCTTCTGAAATATAACCATATGTATTTAAACCAATTCCTTCATGATAACCATATCTATGTGCTTCATTGCTAATTAACATAGAAGATAAATAATTACCTCCAGCTTTAGCTAAATTAGGAATAGTATTTGCTGGAACTCTATTCCAAGAAGAAACCATAACATCAATACCTAAATCTAAAGATTCCTTTCCCAAATATGATTTCCAATAAAAAGCAATTATAGCAAGATCAGCATTATATTGAGCAATAGGATCAATTTCTATCCCTACATTTCCAACAAAAACTAAAGGTCGAATATATGCATCAAATAAATTATTATTTCGAATAACCTTTTTACACGCTTTTACAATTTCTTGAATACTCCAAGAAATAGGCATATGATAAATCTTTGCAGAATTAACTAATCTTTTAATATGATCTTGAAGACGAAATATCACTGATCCCTTATATGATTTATAACAACGAATTCCTTCAAATACTGAAGATCCATAATGTAAAGCATGCGATGTAACATGTACATTTGCCTCATCCCATGGCACCATATTTCCGTTTATCCAAATAAAATTTGATTTATTAATCATATTTATTACTCTACAAAAAATAAATTTCAATCGATCATATTTCTGAAGCTATTATTCATCTAATTTCAATATAATTTATATCTATTAACTTATGCAATTGATTAAATAATAAATGTATTGATCGATCACTAGTTATAGTTAACAATAAAGTTACCTGTTTATCATTTGTAGCAGCATTACACACAAGCATATTTAACGCATATAATTCAAATCCACGATGCCGAGTAACTCTAAGAATACGTTCAACTACTTCTGGGCAAAACCTAGCTTTTATAAACAAAGAATGATACATTATCACCATTATAACTGTTAAATTCCTACTGTATATATTAAGTATATAACCCTTTTATTATTATTGCGTTAACATAGCATCATTTGAAGATCCAGGGGGTACCAACGGCCAAACATTCGCACTTTCATCAATTAATACATGTAATAAAAACGGTCCTTTATAAGAAAATAACATATTAACTGCATCTAACACTTGAGATTGATGAGAAATACACATCCCACTGATATCAAAGGATTTAGCTAAAGCCAAAAAATCTGGATTATCATTTAAAATAGTTTCACTATAACGTTTATCAAAAAATAATTCTTGCCACTGACGAACCATTCCCAAACGCTTATTATCTAACAAAACAATTTTTATAGGCAATTTTTTTCGTTTAATAGTGGCTAATTCTTGCATATTCATCATAAATGACCCATCTCCAGAAATACATATTACCATATGATCAGGACGTCCTATTTGAGCTCCAATAGCTGCAGGAGTACCAAAACCCATCGTCCCTAACCCTCCAGAAGTAATAAAATTTTCTGGACGACTAAATTGCATATGCTGTGCAGCCCACATTTGATGCTGACCCACATCAGTAGTTACCACTGTATCAACAGGTGCATTATCACTAATTGTTTTTAACAAAATCGGTGCAGAAATCTTATCATTATAAGATTTATAAGACCAATGATATTGCAATTTTAATGATTTTATTTGTTTTTGCCATGCCTGAATAGACAACGATTGAGTTAATGCTAATAATAAATCATTTAAACTGCCTGATATAAAAACATGTGCTGTACGTAACTTATTAAATTCTGCAAAATCAATATCTAAATGAATTATTTTTGCATTTGAAGCAAAAGTTTCTAGTTTTCCAGTAACTCTATCATCAAATCTTGCTCCAATTGCAATCAATAAATCGCATTGTTGTACCGCTAAATTAGCTGCCTGATTACCATGCATACCCAACATACCCAAATAATAATCTTCAGTGTAATCCAAAGCCCCTAATCCCTTTAATGTCACCACAGTAGGTATGCCGGTATTAGAAATAAACTTCCGTAATGACAACACTGCTCCAGCCATTCCTACTCCACCACCCACATAAACTATAGGACACTTTGATCGAGATATTAATATACGAGCTAAATCAATATTATCTTGTTTTTTACTACAATTATTAAATATATCATACTGTTTATTCTTTATGATTTCTTTTGGAAAATTACAAAAAATACCATGAGCTAATTGAATATTCTTCGGAACATCTATAAGAACTGGACCTTGTCTACCATATAATGCAATTTTAAACGCTTCATCAATAATTTTAGGTAATGTATTTAAAGAATCTACTAAAAAACTATGTTTAGTACATGCCAATGATAAACCCAAAACATCAATTTCTTGAAATGCATCAGTGCCAATCAATTCTAATCCAACTTGACCAGTAATAGCTATTATTGGAATTGAATCTAATAATGCATCAGCTAATCCAGTAATCAAATTAGTTGCACCAGGACCAGATGTAGCAAAACACACCCCCACTTTACCTGTAGCTCTAGCATATCCAATAGCTGCAATTACCGCTCCTTGTTCATGCCTACATAATAAATGCTTAATTTTAGAATCAAATAATGCATCATATATTGGCATAATTGCTCCTCCTGGATAACCAAAAATTACATCTACTCCTCTCTGCTGTAGCTCTTTAATTATCCACTGAGCTCCATTCATAATAATTTCTTCTTATTATCATAATTTTAATTAACATAAACAAACAATTAATAAATACATTTTATTCACTTGAATTCAACAATATCATACATTGTTTTTAATTGTACAACACAATGGAAATTATATACTGTTCAATAGTTTATATTGAATAAAATTACTTTTATAAATAAAAATAATATAACTTACAACAATTATTACATATAAAATATTATAAAATAACACTTTAACTTCTTTAATTACTACATTATATAAACATCTTAATACATTAATTTCAACTACATTCATTTTGCTCTAAAAATTATCATTAACTATACCTTAACCCTTTCGACAATATTAATACTCCCCTATATACCTATAACATACATATACGATAAAGCTTATTATATATTTCATAAACAGGGGTGAAGAGACTTGAACTCCTAACCCTCGGTTTTGGAGACCGATATTCTACCAGTTGAACTACACCCCTGATAAAATATTAAAAATCATATTTTGTATATTTCGTATATTTAAATAAAAAGGAAAAACAACAAAAACGGTGCGAACGGGATTCGAACCCGCGACCTCCGGCGTGACAAGCCGATATTCTAACCATCTGAACTATCGCACCATCTCTTTTTATTTGATTCAATAAAATGATACATAACAGAATAGACTAGCACTCTTTAAAGATAATAATTATTTTCATTACTATACAAAAACAATATTCATCTTTTATAACACACCTATTCTTCAGCAATCATAATTACATCTATTTCATTTTATTCAATAAATTATTATTCATGGAGCTAAGCGGAATTGAACCGCTAACCTTCTGCGTGCAAAACAGATGCTCTACCAATTGAGCTATAGCCCCATTCCACAACTACTTCTACGAATATAGAGGCATAAAACACACAATATATAAACATAGTATTATAAACATGATTATCAATAATATTAACAATCTTTAAAAAATTACTATATAATCTTAGTATAACATTACTACCATCTGCAATAATAGTCAAACATAAAAAACTAATATCATTTTTGCAAATATGAAATATTATATTAAATTATTCATCATATCCCTCAACACATAAAAATTACTATTAATTATCTAATAACATATTTAATTCTTATATTTTTAACTCTTCTAAAGAAAAAAAATTATAACTCATCAACAGAACTGATCGTAATTTTATAATATCTGAAGTATACATAGTATAATACGCTTTATTTTGATAAAACATATGACAACAATATTTATTATTTTTTTGAATATTATTATCTAGTAAATATTTAATACAACCAATAAGACTATTACTAGAATCTATTAAATTACTAGTTATTGGTAACACCGATTGTAATTCTGTTTTTAACCAAGAAAAATGAGTACAACCTAATATTATTGTATCAGGAAATTTTTTAAGACTGAACCAAGGATAAATGATATTAATCAACTCTAATTTCGAAATTAAATTCCCATGTACTTTCAATTCAGCCAATTTTACTAATCTGGAAGTCCCTAATAAAATTATACTTTTTTGATATGCAAAACGCTCTATCAAATTTAAAGTATATTGGTTATTTACAGTACGATATGTTCCTAATAATCCTATTACTCCATTTTTTGTATATTTACAAGCTAACTGAACTTCGGGTATAACTCCTATAATGGGAAATCTAAAAATAACTTTCAGTATACGTAGCGCACACACACTAATGGTGCAACATGCAATAATGACTAAATCAAATTTAAAATATTTATATGTATTTTCTATAATCCATATTGCACGTTGAATAATAAATTTTTCTGAACGCATTCCATAAGGAAAAAATTTATTATCAATCAAATACAAATAATTAATAAACGGAAATATTCTTCGAATTACTTCATAAAAAAACAATCCACCAATCCCTGAATCCAAAATTAAAATAGTCGAAAATCTAATAACACTATCTTTATAACACATCACGAAATTAAAAATTGAACATATTTAACTAATTTAAAAGCTTATACCAAAAAAAATAAAAACATACTCAATGCAATCAATCACATATCATAAATTTAATCACTCTTCTAGAATTCATTAAAAAACTACATAATTTTATCAATTACTATACTAAATATATAGTAATATCATTGATTGATAAAATCAATCGATCTTTAATATAAATATCGATATAACAAATACAATATTAACAATAATTATTTCCAATTTTATTTATATAATTATCATAACCATATTAATCATAGTCTTTTATAATTTTAATATTATTGAATATAAAAATATATAAATATCATTCATTTTATTTATTTATCTCTTTTATTTTTTATTACTCCTAGCGCATGACATATCGCATATGTTACATCTGATTGATTTAAAGTGTAAAAATGAAAATTCCTTACCCCTTCTTTAACTAAAAGTTTGACCATATCTATTGCAATAGAAGCTCCTAACATCTTTTGAGTATCTAAATCATCATCCAATCCATCAAAAATTATACACATCCACTTCGGTATTTTTACTTTAGTAAATCTAATAAAACGTTGCAACTGTTTAAAATTGAAAATTGGTAATATTCCAGGAATAATCTCTATCTCAATTCCTATAGAAATACATAAATCCCTAAATCTTAAATACTGTTCAACATCAAAAAAAAATTGAGTAATTGCTTTATTTGCTCCAGCATCTATTTTTTTTTTTAAATTAATTAAATCTGATTGAGGTGTTTTAGCTTCTGGATGTACTTCTGGATAAGCAGCTACTGCAATATCAAAATCTCCTATTTCCCTTAATAAAGCAACTAAATCTGAAGCATGCATAGATGATGGATATTTTGTTGCTATCTGATCTCCTCTTAAAGCAACTATATTACGAATATCATCATTCCAATATTCCCATGCAATATCTCGCAACATTTGAGGTGTTGCATCAATACATGTCAAATGTGGAGCTACTAGCAATCCAGTTCGTTTTTTTATACCTTTAATAACCCTATTAGTATTATCTCTTTTCCCAGAATAAGCTCCATATGTTACTGAAAAAAAATTGGGATGAAATTTACTTAACTTATTTACAGAATCCCACAGTACTTTTTCCATCCCTTCATTTTTAGGAGGAAAAAACTCAAATGATACACTAATCTTCTCTTGCAATTCAACTAAATAACAGTTCAAGATTTCTTGCTGAATAGCATGAAACATACTCATACAATTCACCCTCATTATTAAAATACAACACTATATATAATATACGATAGACAATAATATAAAACAAAATTTATTTCATTACATATAATATATATATTGTATAATAATATGACAAATATTTAATAAAATAGAAATATATTTCAAATAACTTATTTTATAAAAATTAAATAATCAAAATCCTTTTTTATTTTTATACTCGACTAAATAAGAATATTAATTTTATTATATATTACAAAAATAATTATACTTCACATATTACATATGAAATACTATCTATATAAAATTAATTTCATTAAATTGATTGAAATGCTTGATCCAAATCATTAACAAGATCTACACTGTCCTCTAACCCTACAGATACACGCAATAACATATTACTTATCCCAGCTTTATCCATGACTTCTTTTGACATAGAAGCATGAGTCATAGTAACTGGATGAGCAATTAAACTCTCTACACCTCCAAAAGATTCTGCTAATGTAAACAATTTTAAAGATTTTAAAAATTTAATTAATGTATTTTCAGAACCTTTTAATTCAAAACTGAATATCGATCCAAATCCTTTTTGTTGTTTACAAGCTATTTCATACCCAAAATTATTTAACAAACCAGGATAATATAAAACTTTAATTTTAGATTGCTTTAAAAAAAAATCTATAATAATTTTAGTATTAAATTGTTGCTGATGTACTCTTGGAAGCAATGTTCGCATACCCCGTAATAATTGATAACTATCAAACGCACTGCCAGTGATACCTAACGTATTCGCCCACCAAGATAATTTTTCATAAAATTTAACATTATTAGTAATCACTGCTCCTAATATTACATCTGAATGACCATTTAAATATTTACTACAAGAATGAATTACCAAATCTGCTCCTAATTTTAATGGATTTTGAAAAACAGGGGTCATAAAAGTATTATCTACTGCATAAATGATCCCATTACTACCGTTACCCTTAAAATTACATAAAGCAGAAATATCCGTCACACGAAGCATTGGATTGCTTGGTGTTTCAATAAAAATTAATTTAGGATTATATTTACTTAAATACTTTAATGTGGATTTTGTATCACATTGATTAATAAACTTTACTCTACATATCCCTTTTTTATCTAAAGACTCTAATAAACGATAGGTACCTCCATAACAATCATGAGGAGCTATTAAAAAATCATTTGAATTTAAAAAAGCCATACATACCAAAGAGATTGCAGACATTCCACTACTTGTTATTACTGCATACTGACCCCATTCTAAATTAGCCAAAGCCTGCTGGGTTACATCTCGAGTGGGATTTCTTCGTCTAGAATAATCATAAATTCTCGGTTTATTAAAACCAAAAAAATTATAAGTCGTGGAAAGAGTAATAGGGGGTACAACACATCCATGTTTCTCATCGTTGTTTAATCCACTCCTCACACTTATAGTTGCTGGATTTATTTTCATAACCATTATTATATAATAGTACACTTATATAAAATAAAAAATTTAATTAATTAAATATAATAATATAACAATATTACATATTTTTATATATAACATAAAAATAAAAAATTTACTAACTTCCTCATAATTTAATTACTATCAGATACAGATAAAAAATCGTTATCATTATTCTTATTAAAGCGTTTATTAAACAAATTAACTCTTCCTCTTGTATCTATAATACGCTGTGTACCAGTATAAAAAGGATGACATACACTACACACATCCAGATTAATATTATTTTTCAAAGTAGACCGAATATCAATTATATTGCCACATGAACATATTGCTTTTATTGAGTTATATTGTGGATGAATATTTTTTTTCATTTTTTCCCTACTGCTTAAAATAATTAAAAAATTATTATTCATATATCAATTTATAATAATTGTAAAATAATCAAATACTATTTATAATTATCCTTACAATAATGATTCCTATTATTTAATAAGTTAATTAAATTTAAATTATTAAAAAATATAACAACGTTGCTTAAACACATATTAATATAGCATATATGCTACACTGAATACACATATAAATAAAAAATTATTTTTGTAACTTATGATTGCACTTACTTAATATGAACGTAATTTTTTCATGATATTCATGCGCATAATAAAATAACTAGTAAAATGAATTCATTTAAAATAAATGTTATACATTAATAACATTGTGATACTGCAATCACAGATTTTAATTACCATGCAACTTTGTCTATTATTTTATATTCTTTAATACAACATCAATTTAATAAAATAAAATATATGCCTACATGGACTCCTGGAAAAATTATTTCCATCACACACTGGACAGACGATTTATTTAGTATAATTATAAATGCTAAAATTAATAAATTTATCGCGGGTCAATTCTCTAAAATTGGATTGAAAATTAATAATAAAGTAATACAACGCGCGTATTCTCATATCAATGCTTCAAACAAATCAAACTTAGAATTTTATATTAAAAAAGTCATTTCTGGAAAATTAACTACTTTATTACATTCCTTATCTTCTGGAGATACTATAATAATTTCTAAAGAATCGTATGGCCAATTTACAATAGATAAAATTCCTATTACTAATGATTGTTATTTTCTCTGGATGATTGCTACAGGGACAGGGATCAGTCCATTCTTATCTATGCTAAATAGCTTAAATAAAAGATTAAACCATTTCTCAAAAATCATATTAATTCATGCAACTAAATACTCCAAAAATTTAAATTATCTACATAATATGCAACTATTAAAAGATTTATATAAAAAAAAATTAATTATACAAACAATTTTAAGTCAAGAAAAATCCCCTAATTCATTATATGGCCGTATACCTATTTTAATAGAAAACGATATTTTAGAGAAAACTATAGGATTATATTTCAATAACAAAAGCCGAATAATGCTTTGTGGCAATCCTAATATGATATCTGATACTAAACAAATATTATATAAAAAATATGGAATTAAAAATTATCCTGAAAATAAAATTCCGCATATCATTCAAGAACGATACTGGTAATTGATAATAAATATTATTCCCTTCTTAATGATAATTATATTAATTATCAAAAACAATATAATAAAAATATACTTTTTACCTAATCCAAGTTACTACCGCTAATCAAATAGAAAATAAATATTTAAAATTAATACATAAATACATCATTATACAGATATTATATAATTATCTTGATTTATAATGATATTTATACTATATTGAAGTATAAACATATATAGAATACAATATTTATTCTTTTTTATAAATAACGAAAATTATATGAAACCTCCATTAATAATAGGAAACTGGAAATTAAACGGAACTAAAAACACAATAACAAAATTGTTATCTGAATTAATTAAAGAAGAAATTGTACAATCTGAATATATCAATATTGCTATAGCTCCTCCTATGGTATATTTAGATTTCACTGGTAATTATTTACTAAATAATTACCCTAACTTTACCTCCCAAAATGATAATCATATCAAATTATGCGCTCAAAATGTTGATATTAACTCATCAGGAGCATTTACAGGAGATACCTCGGCGGTAATGCTAAAAGATTTAAGAGTACAATATGTTCTTATTGGACATTCCGAGCGTAGAATATATCATAAAGAAAACAATGAGTTTATTGCAAAAAAAATTTACATTTCAAAAAAAATTGGATTAATACCTATTTTATGTATTGGAGAAAACCAAATAGAACACAATTCTGGAGTTGCTGAATCGGTATGTTCTCAACAAATTGATTCTGTTATCAACTTAATTGGAATTCAAGCATTCAAAAATACAATTATTGCTTACGAACCTATATGGGCCATCGGAAGCGGAGCAAGCGCATGTCCCAAATATACACAATCAATTCATAAATTTATACGCAATCATATTGCTTTACACGATCCATACATCTCAAAACAAATATCAATTCAATACGGAGGATCCGTTAACGTAAGTAATGCTATTCAATTTATTTCACAAAAAGATATTGATGGTTTATTAATTGGATCTGCTTCCTTAAACACACATCTTTTTATAAAAATTATAAAATCTATCGAACAATATATACGTAATAAACCTTAATAATTATCATTACGATTACTACAATTGTAATTTCAGAATAATTTCTTTGCTGTTTTAAAGAAATCTTTCCGAAATGGACGATGCATATACTTTATTGCTCTATTAATATCATGATATACTAACTTTTCATTTTGCACTCCAATGCAACATCCGCTACATCCTTTCAACAATAACTCAATTGAATATACCCCCATTCTAGATCCTAAAATACGATCATATGCTACTGGTTTTCCTCCACGTTGAATATATCCTAAAACGGTAGCACGAGTTTCTTTTCCAGTTTTTTCTTCAATATATTTCGCTAAATCAAATACATCACAAATATGTTCGGTAATAGCAACGATTGCATGTTTTTTGCCTTGAGAAATATCAAATCTAACCTTACTTACCAAATCTTGTACCTGAAACTTTAATTCAGGAATAACAATAAATTCACATCCTCCTGCTATGGCTGCAGCCATAGTTAAATCTCCACAATAACGACCCATAACCTCCACAATAGAAACACGTTGATGAGAAGAAGAAGTATCCCGTAATCTATCAATTGCTTCAATAATTGTTTCTAAAGCTGTAAAATACCCAATAGTATAATCTGTACCAGCAACATCATTATCAATAGTTCCAGGCAATCCAATACAAGGACAGCCCATATCACTAAGTTTTTTCGCTCCAATATAAGAACCATCGCCACCTATAATTACTAAAGCATCAAGATTACGTTTATTTACATTATCAATGACTTTTGCTCTTACTGCATGTTTCTTAAATTCAGGAAAACGAGAAGAACCAAGAAATGTACCACCTCTATTAATGATATCTGAAACACTACAATGATTTAACAAAATCATACGATTCTGAAATAATCCTAAGTAACCGTCATATATGCCATATACTTCTAAACCTTCAGATAATCCCATACGCACTACTCCTCGAATAGCCGCATTCATTCCTGGAGAATCCCCTCCACTTGTCAATACTCCTATTCTTTTTATCATATATAACCAACTTAATTAACTATAACTTAACAATCACTATTTACATAAAAAATCATATATTTATACCTATAACCACATAAAATCATGTTTACATACAATTCTTATCCGCATACTGCCAATCATAATACTATATAAAAATATATCATAAAAATAAATTTATTTTTTATTTTAGACAACCCATTCACTAAAAACAACAAATATATATTATTTTTAAATCTATTTAAAAATAGAATCACATGCTACAACACAAAAATACAATGATACAAATATTTCAATTATTTACTCAAATAAAAACCAATCAACTTATCAAAAAACAATTATTATTCATTACAATAATTTAATTTTTTAAAATTAAATTATTGTAGATAAATCAATATTTTATTTAAAAAATCATTAGTTACTATATACACACTATAATTACTATGCATTATTAACCGACACTAATTGAGCTGGTTTTCCAGTAACTGTAGAATAAGAAGGCACAGAATGTAATACAATAGAACCAGCTCCTATTTTAGCTCCATAACCTATTTCAATATTTCCTAAAATAATAGCTCCAGCTCCAATTAAAACATTTTGTTTAACTTTAGGATGACGATTTCCATGGACTTTCCCAGTACTACCTAACGTCACTGACTGCATTATAGAAACATTATTTTCTACCACTGCAGTTTCTCCTATTACCACTCCAGTAGCATGATCCAACATAATCCCACAACCAATTTTTGCTGCAGGATGAATATCTACATTAAAAATAACAGAAATATAACTATGAAAATACATAGCTAAATCTAAACGATTATTTTCCCACAGCCAATGAGTAATACGATATGCTTGCAATGCATGAAATCCTTTAAAATAAAGAAAAGGAGTAATATATTTTGAAACAGATGGATCATTAAGCCGCATTACATAAACATCCCACGCTGCAGAAGTAACAATATCACCATCAGTATCATATATATTTTTTAATATACTCACTACATCAATTACCTCTATATCTAAACTATTTAACTTTTTAGACAACATGAAAACTAAAGCATCTTTAAAACTATTATGCTTTAATAAAAATGTATATAAAAAATTCCTTAATAAAGGTTCAGAACTCATTAACGATTTAGCTTCAAGTATCATATTATTCCAAATCATATTTACTTTATTTACAGACATATATCCCCTTATATCATGATGCAACAATTAATTATTTAACTTGATAAATTACTCATTTCATCAACATGTGTCCGTTTCAATAACGCATAAACTGCTTCATGAATACTTTTATTCTTATATAATATTTGATATATTTGATTTGTAATAGGCATAACAACTCCGTACCGTATTGATAACCTATATATTTCTCTCACATTACATATCCCTTCTATTACTTGACCAATCTTTTTTTTAGCCTGATTTATATCAATTCCCTGACCTAATAATACCCCAAAACGACGATTACGTGATTGATTATCAATGCAAGTTAATACTAAATCTCCTAATCCAGCTAACCCTACAAATACACTGGCAGTAGCACCCATCGCTATGCCTAATCTAGACATTTCAACCAAACCACGAGTAATTAAAGCAGTCCTAGCATTAGCTCCAAATCCTATTCCATCAGATATTCCTACTCCAATAGCAATAACATTCTTCACTGCTCCTGCTATCTGTACTCCAATAATATCAGTATTCCTATATACCCGAAGATTTTTGATAGAAAATAATAACTGTTGTACATCATAACCAAATTTATCATCATTAGACGCTAAAGTTATCGCTGTAGGCAAACCTTCAGCAAGTTCTCGAGCAAAAGTTGGGCCAGATATTAAAGCAAAAGGAATATCAGCTCCTAAAATATCATCAACTACATCCTTTAATAATCGACCAGTTTTCGGTTCTAATCCTTTTGATGCAACAATAACACGAATATCATTTTTTAAATTTATTTTTATTTTTATCAACACATAACTAAAAACATGGCTAGGAACAGCAATTAAAACATCCTTAGAAAAACTTAAAGCTGCCGATAAAGACTCTTCCAGATATAATAAAGGAGGGAAAGGAATATTTGGCAAATTTACTGGATTAGATCGATGCAACTTAAGTATCTGTATATGTTTTGAATTATGTCCCCACAATACAACAGTATTACCACCTTTAGCTAACGCAACAGCTAAAGCTGTCCCGTATGCCCCAGCCCCTATAACAGTAACAACAATTGATTTTTGTACAAAACTAGCAGCACACAATTATCTCAACCAAATTTTTTAAAAAATATCCCCTGTTAATTTCAAACTAATTCTGATAACTATTACAACTTCAATAAAATAAACTAACCTACACAATTTTTACTTAAAAACCGCAAATTTTCAACACTTACACAAGTGTATATATGAATAATGGTATTTATTAAAACTATTAGATCACCATCACATTTATTAATAATCTGCATTAATAAAAATGTAAATAATCGTTATTATATTAACGTCACTTTAAAAATTAAAATCAATAATATAAAAAACTTTCTTTCCTACCAAAATATACAACTACTCTACATAACCTATCTACAAATCTAATTTCAACACACATACCTATCTAAATAAGATTTTAAAATAGAGAAAAATTATTATATCTTTAATAAAGTATTTAAAGTGTCCAAATCGTCATTCAGTTTCAACAAATCATCCGACCCACCGATATGATGTCCATTAATAAATATTTGAGGGACAGTGATACAACCTCCAGATCTATTACACATTTCTAAATAATTGAAACTGGAAGAACCTTCATCAACAGAAATTTCTTTAAATCTCAAGAACCTATCTTTCAAAAAATTTTTCGCCCTAACACAATAAGGGCAATCTTTTTTTGTATAAATCTCTATATTATACGACATTTTATCTTTTCCATTACTCTTTGTTTACACTAAACTTATCCGATCTTAATAACAAAGGTAAATTCCTCTTCCAACTCATAATACCACCTTTTAACACGTAAACTTCCTTAAATCCTAACTTATTCAAATATTTCCTTAATAAAAATACCGACCATCTCTTAAATATAGTATGCACAACAATCAATGGCCAAGATTTTCTAACTTCTCCGTTATGCATTAAAAAAGATACATCACTCCCCTTATCCTTAATTTCTTTAATCGTTAAATTAATACTATTAACAATGTGACCAGACCAATACTCATCTAAACTCCTTACGTCCAAAACTACTGCATTCCTTGTGTTAATTAAAAAAACAGCTTTTTCACAAGATATTTCAAAATAACTAAACACACAATCCGTTAAGAAATTATACACCACAATAACAAAAACAAAACTCCACACTGCAACCAACACTATATGACTTTCTACAAATACCATTATGTCATCTGATAACATCTTCTATCCTAACCATATAAACTAAAAGAGAATATTACTACTAAAATCACAAGAAGTAAAGAATTTTTTACTACTCATCCTTCTATTTATAAAAAATAGAAGGATGAGTAGTAAAAAATTAAAAACCACTCAATTCCATAATACTAGTTGACAAAAAACTTCAAATTCAGAGATACTACTTCGTATACTCTAGCAAGATAAAAAATTGAACCTAAATTAAACAACAACAACATAATAATAAATACATAACAGACAAAAAATATATACACTAGACAGAAAACAACAACAATTGTTAAGTTAAAATGCTACCTATAAATCAAGAATGAGAACATAATGAACAAGCAAAAAAAAACTTATCGCTAAAACTACTACTATTGAAAAAAATATGAATTATGCCACTTTAAGAGAAAAACTGTTATTATTGTGCATCATTAATAGTTTAATTAATTATGAGGTTTAATATAGGGTATTTAAGATAAAAATAAATAGTTGCCAACGAGTATTGATGTGAATTATTATGATTGTATGTCAATTTGTATAAGATCGGATTTCTTATTGGCTCAGTGACACTTGCAAGTAGTATATTTATATTATTACTTGTAAGTGAGCGAATTGAATAACAAAAAAAAATTAACAGAAAAAACATTAGTAATGTACTGTTACAAAAATGAAGTAACTTTTTAAAAAAATTGAGAAGAGATGTTAGTTATGATTATAGTCACTGGAGGGGCTGGTTTTGTTGGAAGAAATATTATTAAGAAATTAAATGCATTGAATAAAAAAGAAATATTAGTAGTAGATAATTTAAGAAATGGAGAAAAATATACTAATTTAGTAACATTAAATATTTTAGATTATGAAGATAAGGATTATTTTATTTCTAAAATATTAAATAAGCCTAATTATTTTAAAGACGCAGAAGTCATATTTCATGAGGGAGCTTGTTCTAATACTCTTGAGTGGAATGGTAATTATATAATGCGTAATAATTTCGAGTACTCGAAATTATTACTTCTGTATTGTCTAAAATATAAAATACCTTTTATATATGCTTCTTCTGCTGCGGTATATGGAAATTATATGAATCCTTTTTATGAAAAGAAGGATAATATAGTTAAAGAGAATCCTTTAACTATATATGGATATTCTAAATTTTTATTTGACAGGTATGTATTAAATATACTTCCAAAAGCAAATTCTCAAATATGTGGATTACGATATTTTAATATATACGGCCCTTATGAGTGTCATAAGGGCCGTATGGCTAGTATTATCTTTAATTTATATAAAAAAATAAAAAATAAAAAAAAACCTGTTTTATTTACAGGAAGTAAATACTTTAAAAGAGATTTCGTATATATAGATGATGTAGTAAAAATAAATTTATGGGTTTGGGATAATAAGGTATCTGGAATTTTTGATTGTGGTACAGGTGATTTTAAATCTTTTGAATTTGTTGTTAATGTTGCACTAAATTATTTAAATCATAGTACTTCCATAAGATACATTACTATGCCAAAAGAGATTCAAAAACATTATCAATTTTTTACAAAAGCGAATACTTCTCAACTTAAAAATATAGGATATGAATGTCAATTTATTGATGTTAATGAAGGTATTTATAAATATTTAAATTGGCTGACTTATACATATACAAAAAAAATGAGTAATTTTTATTGTGATGAAAAAAATATTAATAATTAGTCCCTCTTGGATAGGAGATACGATTATATCGCATGCCTTATATAGATTACTTGTTATTAAATATGGATCTCAATTAAAAATAGATGTTGTTACTCCAATGTGGTGTAAACCTGTATTAAATAGAATGATAGAAGTAAAAAAAATATTCATTATTCCGTATACTCATGGAACTTTAGAATTATTAAAATGTTATCAGTTAGGAAAATTGCTCAAAAAAAAATACTACGAACAAGCAATAGTACTTCCAAATTCATTTAAATCTGCTTTAATACCTTTTTTATCTAATATTCCTATTAGAACAGGATGGAGAGGAGAAATGAGATATGGATTATTAAATGATTTACGTATATTAAATAAATTATCATTTCCATTAATGATACATAGATATGCTGCATTAGCATATAATTGTAAGATTGTACAACATTTTTTTGATTTACCTGATCCTTTGCCATTACCTACATTACAAATAGAAGCAAAAGAAATTCAAGATATACTAGTAAAATTTAAATTAAATAAGATAAAAAGAAATCAATTAATTGGATTATGTCTAGGATCTGCATGTGGATTATCAAAAAATTGGCCTCATTATCATTATATCGATTTGACTAGAAAATTAATTTATCATGGTTATCATGTAATTTTATTAGGATCATATATAGATCGAATATTAATTAGTAAAATGACTAAGTTTCATGAGTTAAAAAAATTAAAACAGAATTATCATAATCTTATTGGACGGACTTCTTTAGATGAAGCGATTATAATTATATCTGTTTGTTCAGGTATTGTAAGCAATGATTCTGGATTAATGCATATAGCGTGTGCTCTGAATCGACCTGTAGTGAGTCTATATGGACCTAGTAATCCGTATTGTACTCCTCCTTTATTTTCAAAAAGTAAAGTAATTTGTTGTGATAATAATATAACGCTTAATTTAAAACACAATAAAATAAAAAAAACTAATCAAGATATGTACAATAATGATGGTTACTATAAAGATTTTAACAAAATTACTCCAATACTAGTATTTAACACATTAAAAAAATTATTAAATTATTAGTAATATTTATATAAATATCATAATAGCATGAATGTTTTAATTATAAAAATTTCTTCTATGGGAGATATTATTCATACTTTACCTGCAATAACTGATGCTGTAAGTTTAGTGCCGAATATAATGTTTGATTGGATTGTAGAAGAAACTTTTTCTAATATTCCTCAATGGCATTCATCTGTATATGAAGTTATTCCTATTAAATTAAGGATTTGGAAAAAAAAATGGTGTAATTTATATTCTTGGCAAGAATACTTTAATTGTATTAAACAACTACAATCTAAAAAATACGATGTAATAATTGATGCTCAAGGTTTATTAAAAACATCTTTGTTTGCAACACATTTTGCTATTGGAACAAAATGTGGTTTAGATCGACTAAGCGCTAAAGAACCTATAAGTTGTAAGTTTTACGATAAGTGTTTTTATGTTAATAAAGCTCAACATGCCATTGAACGTATAAGAAAATTGTTTTCTTATAGTTTAGGGTATTCAGTTCCAGCATATCCAGGAGAATATAATATTAAAAATACATTTCAGTCTTGTATAAAGAAATGTGATGTGCCTTATTTACTGTTATTACATTCTACTTCTTGTTTTTCAAAACGTTGGTCTGATTTTAATTGGTATGTTTTTATCCAAAAAGTATTAAAATCAGGTTTTTATTATGTAAAAATTCCATTTTGGACAAAGCAAGAAGAATTATTAGCAAAGCGTCTTGGAAATTATTTTGATCGAGTTCTAATATTATCAAATTTGACTTTATGGGAAATTTCCATTCAAATTTTACAAGCTTCAGCAATTATTTCAGTAGATACAGGATTAAGTCATTTAGCAGCGGCTCTTAATTGTCCGAATCTAACATTGTATGGACCAACTGATCCAGCGTTAATAGGTACATACGGATTAAATCAAACTATTATAAAATCAACTACCAATCAAATGAAGAATATTACTCCAGAATTTGTTTGGAAAAAATTTAAAAAAAAATTTTTGAACAACAACATTAAATTTGTATAATATTAGTCCATCATTTTTAGATTGTAGTATAATAAAATTACGGAAGTAATGAAAATAGTATTTTATTAAATAAAGTTTAATAACAGAAAAATTGATTTTTTGTTGTTAATGTTTAATCTATTTTTTAAAATATCTTAAAATTAAAGTGATTAATTTATTCATAAAAATTCGGTATTTATTAAGTAGAATTTTATACATAACGACGCTCCTGTATTTTTGTTATCTTAATTTCTTTAAAAACTAGAAAACCATATTAAACATGATATATTATATATAAAATCTTATAGGATACATTATATGTATAATATTTAATATTATACATATAATAACATCAATTTAATGATTTTTACAAATATTTTATTAAAATATTGATAATTAATTTTAAAAAGAGCGTGGCAAATAAAACTATAAAAAATAACAGAATGTATATTCTCTGTATTATTATATACAATATAATTGTATATGTTATTCAACCTATAATTTGGATTCGACTATTGCGATTGAGTTTAAAGACGATTGAATATCGAAAAAATTGGTCCAATCGTTATGGTTATTATCAAAATAATTTAAATGCTAGAAGATTGGATAGTATAGTATTACATGCAGTATCAGTGGGAGAACTATTATCAATAATTCCTTTAATTCATAAGTTACAAAAAAATTATCCTAATATTAGAATAACAATTACTTCAATGACGCCAGCTGGTTTAAAGCTAGCTAAACAACTTTCATTGAATTTTAAAAATATACAATGTATGTATCTTCCGTATGATTTGTCTGGAGCTATAAAAAGATTTATCAAGCATATTCAACCTAAATTAGTTATTATTTTAGAAACAGAATTATGGCCAAATTTAATTAATATATTATATCGGTATAGAATTCCTGTTATTATTCTTAATGCTCGACTATCTAATAATTCTTTTAGTAAATATAAAAAATTCAATTATTTTTTCTACAATATTGTTCAACGTATTACTATGGTTGCTGCACAATATCAAGAAGATAAAATGAGATTTTTAAAATTAGGATTAAAAGAAGATCAGTTATGTATTATGGGTAATATGAAATTTGATATTACAGTTACTCAAGATACATTAAATCAAATTTTATGTTTTAAAAAGAATTGGATTAAAGACCGTTTAGTATGGATAGCTGGTAGTACTCATAAAGGGGAAGAACAAGTATTATTAAAAGTACATAAAAGTCTTTTAACTATATTTCCAAATTTAATTATGATTTTATCTCCAAGACATCCAGAACGTTTTCTAGATATTAAAAATATTACTAAAAATGCTGGGTTTTCTTATATTACAAAAAGTAGCGGAATGATACCATCAGCAAATACCCAAGTAATTATTAATGATACTATAGGGGAATTAATGTTGTTATACGGAATTTCAGATATAGCTTTTATCGGAGGTAGTTTAATAAAACATGGAGGGCACAACCCGTTAGAGCCAGCAATATATGCTATTCCTATAATTGTAGGCCCTCATACTTTTAATTTTAATAATATTTATTCTATCTTATATAAATCAGGAGGGTTAATTAACATTATTAATGCTGATGATTTAATTAATATTATGTGTATTTTATTGAAAGATCGTGATCTGCGTTTACGTTATGGTAATTGTGCTTATAAAGCATTACAAGATAATCAAGGAGCTACGTCTAAAGCATTTAGTGTCTTGTGTAATTATTTGAATTAATGATATTATCATAAGCATATAAACTGTAATTATATTTATTTAAAAATATTGTATAAATTATGGTATATATTAATTTTATTAAATGACAATTTTGTTGTATTTGTTAAGTGTGTTGATTAAATTGTATTTTGCTTGCGTATTTTAGATTAAATTTTCAATATTTTTAATTAAAAGAGTTAATGAAACTTTATAATAAAATAAATTTAAGATATAAAGGTAAAATAGAGGTAAAATTAAATCTATATGTTTAGTATATATAGATTATACGGCATTAATATTAATTTTATCTCTATTTTTTTTCTATATATATTATGTGTTTTCGTATAATAGGATCAAATTTTTTTAATTTTATTTTTTCAGGATTTGAACGTTTGTTTTTTGTAGTAGTGTAAAAATGTCCACTTTTAGAGGATGAAAATAAGTAAATTATTTCTCGAATTTCTTTCGCCATTGTATTATTTCTTTTTTATTGTTTTATTTTTAGAAAGTAAACTTAATAAACATTGATCAATTCCTAATTTATTAATTAAACGTATGCCTTTTGCAGATACACGAATTGAATAAAATTTTTTTTTATTATTTATCCAAAAACGATGAGAATGAACATTTGGGATAAACCAACGTTTAGTAGCATTCATAGAATGAGAACGTTTGTTTCCATTTATTGGTCGTTTTCCAGTAATTTGACATATTCTAGACATAACCTCTATTCCTATTTATCGAAATTTATATTTCTATAAATAGTATAAACTAATCGTCATAAATATGATATATTTTTGCTGTATTATTAAATTTTTTTATATAACATTGATAGTGACTTTTATATTTTTGTACTAATTCATAATTTAATTTTGATTATATTTTATATATATAATTATGTATAATTAATTGTTTTATTGAAAATGATATTAATTTATATCAGGATATATTATATTCTACATTAGCAATTATTTCCTCAAAAAATAAATATATATAAATATTGGTAGTTATTTTTTTATAATTGAGATAATATATTAGTAATTATTTTATAATAAACTATGAAAATTGTTGATATTAAAATTATTAATAATCGTGTTTGTAGTGATTTTTTAATTCCTACATATATAACTCCAGGATCTGCAGGATTAGATTTGTTTGCATGTCTTGATAATTCTATTAGCATTCTTCCTGGAGAAACTGAACTTATTTCTACTGGTATTGCAATATATATTGCTGATGTTAAAGTAGCAGGAATTGTACTTCCTCGATCTGGATTAGGACATTATCATGGTATTGTTTTAGGTAATTCTATAGGATTAATTGATTCAGATTACCAAGGAGAAATAAAAGTTTCTCTATGGAATAGAGGAAAAAAGGAATTTATTCTTATTCCTGGGAAAAGAATAGCACAATTATTATTTATATCTATTGTTCAAATTAAATTTAATTTGGTTGAATCTTTTAAATCTTGTAGTATACGAGGGACTAAAGGATTAGGTCATTCTACATAAATAGAAAAAATTTTTTAAAGTATGTTATTAATTATTGTATTCATCTTTTAAAATCTTTAATTGTGTTTTGATAATGGGTGAATTTTATTATTTATCATATGTCGATTATATGAATTAATAAGTAATATAAAATAATTTGTATACATTATTGTTAATAACTAGTATTTATATATGAGTGAGTGGAAATTTTGGTTAATAGTATGACTGCGTTTGCAAGGCAGGAAATATCTTGCACATGGGGATATGGATTTTGGGAAATTCGTTCTTTAAATCAACGTTATTTAGATATTGGTATTGATTTACCTAAAAATTTTCAGGATTTATCATGGGAAATCAGACAAATAATTAAGAATAAAATATTTCGAGGTAGGATTGAATGTAATTTAAAGATTAATATGGATTCTTGTTATAAAAATAATTTGTTTATTAATGAAAGTTTAATTGAATTTTTAATAAATTCAGCAAAACAAATTAAATTAAAGACTCAAGAAGGGAATATTGATCCTATTCAGATTTTATTTTACCCAGGAGTAATTTCCTGTAAACGACAGGATACACATCTTATTAATAAGGAATTATTAATAAGTTTTAAAACAGTATTAAATAAATTGATAAACAGTAGAAATGAAGAAGGAATTTTATTAAAAAATCATCTAATTAGTAGGTTATTAAAAATTTCAGAAATAATAGCAGATATTAAGCTAGTCGTTCCTAATTTTCTAATAAAAAAAAGAAAGAAACTTTTAGAACAGGTACAAGGTATTTACGCTACGATAGATAGAACAAGACTAGAACAAGAATTGTTAATAATCACTCAAAAAATTGATATTTCAGAAGAAATAGATCGTATTATTATCCATGTTGACAGTATGAATAATTGTATTTTTTCTGAAAAGTTGAGACCTATTGGAAGAAAATTAGATTTTATAACTCAAGAATTGCAAAGAGAGACTAATACTTTAATTTCTAAATCAATAGATGCAAATATAATACGTTTATCTATTTCTTTAAAAGTGTTAATTGAACAAATCCGAGAACAAGTACAAAATATTGAATAATATAAAATATATAAAATTATTTCAGTTTTTATTTAAAATAATTTTTTAGATAGTTTATTTAATAAATTTTGAAATTAAATTAATATAAAATATAATTTTTATAAGATATAGAAATATTTTTTTTATTTTTTAAAATATAAAAAAATATAAAAAAATATTTCTATATCTTATAAAAATATTGAAATATTATGAAATTATTAGCATATATGCTAATAATTTCATAATAAAAACTCATAAAATATAAAAAATATATCAAAATTAATCTTTTTTTTAGTAATTCTTTTTCCAATCAGGAATATTTCAAATTTTTTAAAACTTCGATAGAATAAAAATTATCTATAATTTTTATAGATGCTTACGTGTATTGTTTATTGAGTTATAGCGAGGAGGTAAAAATTTAATAATAATTTATTAATTGATATTAAACCATCTATAGGTACAAGAAAATTTTTTAAATTACTATATTTTAATCTATATAGTATATCAATTAATTTCTTGTTTAAGTTTTTTAGGATATTACAACTATAGAGTTGCTATAAATAAAAATCTTATGATCATTGTTAATGAAATTTAGAGATACATAATTATGAATAGATTAACGGATATTTCAAACATGGTAGAATCTTTGTCCCGAGTTTATCATCGTCTTCGTAAAGAAGTAAATGGACAGTTAATTAATGAAGGCTTATCGATGTCTAAAATGAAAATACTTCATCTTATTACAACCGGTAAAACTAGTGCAACAGATATTAAAAATTATATGGGATTTTCATCTAGGACTGTAGTTACAGTGCTAGATGCATTAGAAAAAGATAAAATGTTACGTAGACAGCAAAGTCTTACAGATAGGCGAGTAAAATATGTGCATATTACAGAAAAAGGCAAAGATAAGTTACGTATAGCTAAACATACTCATAATGTAATTTTAGATCGAATATTTTCTCCTTTATCTGATGTGCAACTTAAAAACTTTTATGAGGTGTGCAATTTATTAGAAATACAGCAAAAAATAGCTAGATAAATTATTATGCTCATTTTTTATTTATTAAAAATTATTACATAAATATGTGAGATATAATAAAATATTTTATTTATATTTTTCTGATTTTAAATAGTAATTTAAATTTATTATTTAATGAATTTATGAGAGAAAATAAAATCACATTATACCCTATATAAGATATCATTTATACAGGGTATAATGTGTATTAATATGGGATATGGAATAATTTTTATTTTATGAAAAAAAATATAGGTTCATTGTGTATTATATCTGCTCCTAGTGGAACAGGAAAATCAACGTTAATACGTGCTTTGAAAGAAAAAAATTGTTTATTGTTTGATACTCAGTTATCTGTGTCTTATACTACACGTAAAAAACGTTCTGGAGAAGTACATGGTAGAGATTATTACTTTATTTCATTAGAAGAATTTGAATTTATGATTAACAAAAATATGTTTTTTGAATATGCGAAAATTTTTAATCATTATTATGGAACTAAAGAAAGTAAAATTAAATCTATGTTGAATTCTGGAATTCATGTAATTTTAGATATTGATTGGCAAGGATTGCAACAAATAAAAGAAAAGAAAAATAATTTTTATGCGATTTTTATTCTTCCTCCTTCAAAAAAAGAATTAAAAGAAAGATTGTATTCAAGAAGACAAGATACGGATTCAATTATTTCTAAAAGAATGACTCAAGCGATTAATGAAATTTGTCACTTTAAAGAGTATGATTATATCATTATTAATGATAATTTTGATATTGCATTAGTTCATCTGCAATCAATAATACTATCTGAACAATTACGCTTAATATATCAAGAAAGACAACGTAATAGCTTAATTGTTGATTTATTATCTAAATGAATAATTATCAAAAATAAGATATAACAAAGATATAGTGTATACTTTAATTATTGTTATGTATAAGATAAAAATAGATGAAATAAATATAGAAAAATATGAAAGCAGAAGAAATTAGTAATAAATTTGATTTAATATTAGAAGCCTCTAGAAGAGCAAGACAAATACAAAATGAAGAGAAAGAGAATTATATGATCAAACAGCCTAAAAGTAAATGTACTGTTCGTGCTCTTAAAGAAATAGAATATATATACTTAAAAAAAATAATTAAGAAAGAATGATATAGTATGAAGTATTATAATTGCTTAATTTCTTATTTAAGAAATGAGAGTAGAAGTTTATGTATTAACTGATTGTAATACGGTATTGTTTTAGTAAATTATGTATGGTTATTTATAAAATAATTATAAGGATCGAACTCAGTAATATATTCAATTAAATTAATATAAACATAATTATTCATAAAGATTTTTTATTTAAATTTTCTTTCGAAAAGTTTTCATTTAATTTAGGTATCATCATGAATATTAAATATTGTTATGTATAATTATTTTTAATAATTACAGGTACTTATTTATAAGGTAATGAATAAATCAAAGTTTTGTTAGCATCGTATAACAAGTAGTTTTATAATGAATAAAATAATTCTTGATTGATTAAAGACGACGAATAAGGTAATTTTTATATACGACAACAATACCAACTATAATATATTGCATTATATAATAATACAATTAGTATTTAGTGAGCTTTTTCCCAATTTTTACCAACTCCGATATCTACTTTTAAAGGAACATCTAAAATAAAACATTCTTCCATCAGTTTTTTTATTTGTTTTATTGCAGTATCTACAAATGTGTTTTGAACTTCAAAAACTAGCTCATCATGTACTTGCATAATCATATGAATAGGAATATTATTTTCTTTTTGAATCCAAGAATCAATAGCTATCATTGCTTTTTTGATAATATCTGCAGCACTTCCTTGCATAGGAGCATTAATTGCTGATCTTTCTGCGCTTTTTTTTTGAGATATATTAGAGGAATAAATATCTGGTAAATATAATTTACGTCCATCTAAAGTAGATACATACCCGTATTCATAAACACTATCTTTAATATATTGCATATATTTCATAACTCCTGGATATCGTTGAAAATAACGATCCACATATTTTTGAGCTTCTTTAAATGTAACTGATAACTGTTTTGCTAATCCGAAAGCAGTCATACCGTAAATTAGACCAAAGTTAATAGTTTTCGCTCGTTGTCTTTGTTCTCCTGTAACTAAATTTAAGGATGTAACGAATATTTCAGAGGCCGTTGTAGTATGAATATCTTTTTCTTCAAGAAAATCGTTAATTAATTTAAAATCACGAGATAAATGAGCCATAATTCTTAATTCTATTTGAGAATAATCAGCTGATATAATTAAAGAATCTGATGGAGCAATGAAAGCTTGACGTATTTTCCTTCCATCGTAATTTCGATTAGGGATATTTTGGAGATTAGGGTTTGCAGAAGAAAGTCGTCCTGTGGAAGTTCTAGTTTGATAGTACGAGGTATGTATTCGATTTGATTTTTTATTAATCATAGATATTAGTTTATTTGTATATGTTGATTTTAATTTAGATAAACTCCTGTATTTTAAAATGATTTTTGGAATAGAGTATGTTTTGGATAATTTTTTTAATACTTCTTCATTGGTTGATGGAGCTCCATTAGGAGTTTTTTTTAAAATTGGTAATTTCTGTTGGTTGTATAATATTTCTTGTAGTTGCTTAGTTGAATCTAAATTAAATGAAGTACCGGCTAATTGATATGCTTGTATTTGCAAATTATTTAGTTGGGAATTTAATTCTATTGAGTGAGAAGTTAAAAATTTTTTATCTATTAGTACTCCATAATTTTCAATCCTGGAAAGAACGGAAATTAACGGCATTTCTATATTTATAAATATTTTTTTTAGTTTGTTATGTTTTGTAATTTCTGACCACAAAGTATGGTGTAAATTTGATATAGAATACATTAGCTGTGCTGAACATGATGATTCTAATTGTATATTTCTAGTATTTTTAATCATGTAACTGTTATGATAATTATCATAGGTTTGTTTAAATTTTGAAATTGAATCCAATATTATTTTTTCACGTATGAAACGTTTTATATTTTGATAATCAGAAGTTCCGTATAATACATATAGTTCTAACATTACATCAAAAATTAATCCAGATAAATTAATATTATATTGTTTTAATAAAGAAAAATTTAATTTCATGTTTTGTCCAATTTTTTTTATTTCTGTATTTTCCAAAATTGGTTTTAGTATAGGTAATACCTCTGTAAGATTTAAACCGTATTTTAATTTATCATTATTGTTATTCAGGATAGTATTATTAATACTAATTGGTATATATATATTATGTATAGCATACATAGTATATGTAGATAAACATAAACCAAGTATTTGAGGTTCAAAAATGTTAGAATTATTTGCATATATATTGAATATAAAAGAATTATGGGTGTTGTTTTGTTGTATCCAATCCGTTAAGGATGAAATATTAGATATGATATAATTTGTATTTTTTTTTGAGTGAAATAAATAATGATTAAATGTATGTTGTGTCATGTCTGTACAGAACGAAATATTTTTTATCTGATAATTTTGAGTTAATTTTTTATAATATTTATATTTTTTTAACCATGTACCTAATTTTAATTCTGATGCCCATGTCTTGAACTCATATTTTTGGAATAATAGGAATAAATTTTTAAAATCAATATTTTGTATTGATAATATATAATCAGATTTTTTTAAAGGTACATCTATTTTAATAGATGCTAATTTATAAGAAAGAAAAGCTAACTTTTTATTTGTGATTAATGAATTTTGAATGAACTGAGAATTTCGAATATTTAATATAGGAATTTTATCTAAGTTTTGATATATCTTTTTGAGAGTTCCTATTTTAGTCAATAGGATTTGTGCGTTTTTTTTTCCTATCCCTGGTACTCCAGGAATGTTATCAGAACGATCTCCAATTAATGCTAAATAATCTGCTATTAAATTCGGAGGTACTCCGAATTTTTTTTCTATTTCTGCGGAATCAAATACCATATTTGATGTGGTGTTTATTAAAATAATTTTAGAAGATACAATTTGAGCCATATCTTTATCCCCAGTGCTGATGAGTACTGTTTCATTGCGTTGAGCATAAAAAGTGGCTAATGTACCAATAACATCATCTGCTTCTACATGAGATATATAGAATGTAGAAATTCCCATTGCTCTAATTATTTTATTCAATGGAGTAATTTGAGTGTATAAATCTGCAGGCATTTTAGATCGGTGTGCTTTATATTGTTCAAATAAATCATCACGAAATGTTTTTCCTGGAGCATCGAACACAATACCTATACGATCAGGTTGATATTTTATTAATAAACTTGTAATCATATTTATTACCCCATAAATAACCTGAACAGGGTATCCTTTACTTGTAGTCAAAGATGGATATGCATGGTAAGCTCTATATATGTAAGACGACCCATCTATCAAAATAATTGGACTATTCGTAATTTTAATCATGCAATATTTTCACTTCATATGATTTATTTATATGAATTGAATAAAAAGACATTGTCTATTTTATTTGTGATAATTAAATTATCATATTTATTATTAAAACAGAAGGCTAAATATTGAAATATCTGTTTATTTTTGTTTATATATTTTTTTTAATAAGTACGTATTGTTATTTTTTTTCTATTAGTAAATTAAGTAATTCAGAAAATTGTTGGATGTACACAGGAATTGAAGAAATATCTAATTGATCATTTTTTACCATATATTTTCCATTTACAAATATTGCAGGAATACCTTTTAATTGAAAATTAATAGCTGCTTGTTCTTGATCTAAAATTAAAGATTGAACTAAAATACTGTTCCAAGCTGAATCGTATTTATCAGCATCAATACCAAATTTGATAAATATTTTTCGAATATCTTCTACAGTATGAATAGATTGTTGTTTTTGTATTGCTGCAAATAAAATAGAGCTAACTTTATTTTCTATTCCTAAGGCTATTGCTACAGCCCAGGCATGTGTTAATTGTTTTCCTAAATTTCCTAGATAATTTACATGATATTTATAAAAAATAGTATTTTTAGGTAATTTTTTTTGTATAGTATTTGGAATATTATAAATTTGTTCAAATTGATAACAATGCGAACAATAAAAAGAAAAAAATTCTAGTATCTTTGGAGCGTTATGAATAGGTTTATTTAATTTAATATATTGTCTTCCTTCTATAATTGGTAAAGATATAACATTATTTGAAGATATAAAAAAAATAACTATTAAAAAATATATTTTTTTTATAAAAATTTTGTTAGTCATATAGTGTGTATGCAGCTATTATTAATATAATATATATTGTTTAAATCATTTAATAAAATTGTATAAATAAAAGTTAATATTTTTGTGTATTTTGAAAACACATTACACATTTATAAATTTAATAAGGGAATGCTTTTTCTTTGTAAGAAATTATTTTTTAATAGATTTTATTATATTTAGTTCATCCCATATATTGTCAATGCGAGATTGTATGTCTTTATTCATTTTAATAGGAGTACCCCATGTTCTTTGAGTTTCTCCAGGCCATTTGTTTGTGGCGTCTATTCCCATTTTTGATCCTAATCCAGAAATAGGACTAGAAAAATCAAGATAATCTATGGGAGTATTCTTTACAATAATTATATCACGATTTGGATCCATACGAGTGGTAATAGCCCATATTACATCTTGCCAATCTCTAGCATTAATATCGTTATCACAAATTATTACCAATTTTGTATACATAAATTGATATAAAATAGACCATATCCCAAAAATTATTCTTTTAGCATGTCCTATATATTTCTTTTTTATAGTAATTATAGCTAATCTGTAGGAACAACCTTCTGGAGGTAAATAAAAGTCTATAATTTCTGGAAATTGTTTTTGTATAATTGGAATAAATAATTCATTCATGGCCATACCTAAAATAGCAGGTTCATCTGGAGGTCGACCAGTATATGTGGAGTGATAAATTGGATTATTTCTATGAGTTATATGAGTGATAGTGCAAACCGGAAATTGTTCAATAGCATTATAGTATCCTGTATGATCCCCAAATGGCCCTTCTGGGGCCATATTGTCACGTTCTATGTATCCTTCTAATACAATTTCTGAAGTTGATGGAACATATAAATCACATGAAATGCATTTTGTAATTTCAGTTTTACTTCCTCTGAGTAATCCAGCGAAAGCATATTCTGACAGTGAATTAGGAATAGGAATTACTGCGCTAATTAAGGTTGCTGGATCTGCTCCTAATGCTATAGCGACAGGAAATTTTTTTTCCGAAGAAGTTGTATACCATTCTTGAAAGTCTAATGCTCCACCTCGATGAGGAAGCCATCTTATGATAATTTTATTTTTAGATAGCACCTGTTGACGATAAATACCTAAGTTTTGCCGTTTAGTTTGGATCCCTTGAGTTATTGTGATACCCCAATTAATTGCACAAGCTATATCCTGTGGCCAAGATTTCATTATTGGAATTCGAGTGATATCTACGTCTTGTTCATATTGTATATTTTCTTGACATACACCTTTATTTGAAAGTTTAGTAGGCATATTTAAAATATGTTTAAAATGAGCTATATTAGATAATAAATCTAATAATCCTTTTGGAGGTTTCGGTTCTTTTAAAAAAGCTAATATTTTACCGATATTACGTAAAGATGAAATATTGTTTTGTTTTATAGCTAATTCTATTCTATCAATAGAGCCAAATAAATTACATAACACAGGAATAGAGTATCCTGTAGGATTGGTGAATAATAAAGCAGGGCCTTTAGATTTAAGTGTGCGATCTGCAATTTCAGTAATTTCTAAATTAGGATCAATAGGAAGTGCAATTTTTTTTAATTCTTTTTCATGTTCTAAAATTTTTATAAAATCACGCAAATCTTTATATTTCATAATATTATTTTTACCAGTATTGTGTATATTGTATTTTGAATTTATTTTTTTTGTTTATTTATTATAAAATAACATATTTTTTTGGAGTATAAGCAATGTTATTGATAGTTTATTACATGATTCGTTTCCATCCTATTATCCAAATACAAATTCCGGATAGGAATATACAAATAGGTAAAAATTCAGTATTTTTATTTTGTATAAACCAGTAGATACCAATAATAATAAACGTCAGTCCAATACCAAATAAAAAAAATGCTTGAGCATTGTGAGTACGTTGTATGCGTAATTCTTTAGTTAAAACATTTATTTTTTTTTGCATTTCATTGGAATATTGCAATGTATTAGATAAAAATAATGGTAATTCTGGAATTTTATCTATCCAATAAGGTATTTTATCATTTAACATATGTATTATCTTTGACGGTTTTAATTGTTCTTTCATCCATTGCTCTAAAAATGGTTTTGCTGATTCCCATAAATTAAAATTTGGGTATAATTGTCTCATTATTCCTTCAACATATAATAAAGATTTTTGTAATAAAATTAATTGTGGTTGTATTTCCATATGAAAAAATCTTGCAGTATTAAATAAATATAGTAATACATTGCTAAATGGAATTTCTTTTAATGGTTTTTCGAAGATTGGTTCAAATACTGTTCGCATTGCATATTCAAAATCTTCGATATTAGTGTCTATGGGTATCCAACCTGAATCTAAATGTAATTCTGCTATTTTTCGATAATCACGATTAAAGAAGGCAATAAAATTTGATGCTAAATAATATTTATCTTTTTTACTTAAGGATCCCATAATTCCACAATCGATACTGATATATTTTGGATTATCAGGATTGTTATAACAAATAAAAATATTACCAGGATGCATATCTCCGTGAAAGAAGCTATCTCTAAAAACTTGAGTAAAAAATATTTCTAAACCTCTTTCTGCTAAAAGTTTCATATTAAAACCTTTTTGTTTTAATAATTTTTTATTATATACTGGAATGCCATAAATACGCTCCATGACTATTACATTCTTACTGCAAAAGTCTACATATACTTTTGGTATATATAATATATTGCTGGATTTAAAATTTCTTCGTAATTGAATAGTATTAGCAGTTTCTTTAAGAAGATTAATTTCATTAAATAAAGTTTTTTCGTATTCTGAAACAATATTTGAAAATTTAAATTTTTTTCCTTTTGGTAAAAATTTGTAGGACCATTTTGATAGTTTATACATTAAACTTACATCTATTTTAATAATAGGTAAAATACCAGGACGAATAACTTTAATGACTACGTTTTCTCCATTTTTTTTGAATTTTGCAGAATGTACTTGAGAAATTGATGCTGATGCTAATGGAATTTCTTGAAAATCTTCAAACCATTTTTCTAAAGAACTTCCAATAGCTTGTTCTATATGTATTTTAGCTAAAGCTCCATCAAAAGGATAGACACGATCTTGTAATATTTCTAACTGATTTGCAATAGCATTGGGTAAAATATCATGACGAGTGGAAAGCATTTGTCCTAATTTTATCCATATAGGTCCTAATTCTTGTAATGCTAGACGTAATCGTTTTCCTGGTGAAAATTGAGAATATTTATTAAATATTTTTAATAGAAGTTGAATGCCTATTTTAATTGGAAAAGCTAATCGATTGATGGGAATAAAATTCAATAATCCATAGTTCAATATTATTCGGATAATGAAACATAATCTACTCCATTCGTTAAAAATCATTATATTTTCTCTAATATTTAAACGTTAAATAACAGTTTTGTTTCATTTACTTAATATTGTTCTTATTTTATTATTATGATTTTTGATCTATAATTGATTCAGTATAAATTTTGATTGTTTGAGTATTTGATCATGATTAGTGTTGTTTCAAATATTTTTAATTTAATGTTTATTAAGTATTAATATTTTTATTTTAGTTGAAATAAGTGATATTGAATAATTTATTAATAATAAATAAATATGATTATGTTAATATTTTTTATGTGCATGGTGCAGAACAACTATTCCTCCTGTCATATTAATGTATTCGACGTTTTGAAAGTTTGCATGTATTATCATAGTTTTTAAAGTTTCTTGATCTGGATGCATACGAATAGACTCAACTAAATACTTATAACTGTTCATATCTTGCGCTATTATTTGTCCTATTTTAGGGATAATATAAAATGAATATAAATCATAAAATATAGTTAATAATTTAAATATAGGCACCCCAAAATCTAAAATTAATAATTTTCCGCCTGGATTTAAAACTCGATACATTTCAGATAATGCTTGTTCTTTATCTGTAAAGTTACGTAAACCAAAAGATACAGCTACACAATTAAAAGTGTTATTAGAAAAAGGTAAATTTTCAGCGTCCGCTTGTATGTATTGAATATTATTTAATATTCCTAAATTTCTTAATTTTCTTCGGCCTATTTTTAACATTGAAATATTATTATCTAGTAGAATTACTATCCCAGTTTGTCCTACTAATTTAGAGAAAGAGATACTTAAATCCCCAGTTCCTCCAGCTAAGTCTAGCACTTTACAACCAGTAGATATATTGCTTTGTTGAATTAAAAAACGTTTCCACAGTCTATGTAACCCAAAAGACATACAATCATTCATTAAATCATATTTGGTGGCTACTGAATGGAATACAGTAGCCACCAAATATGATTTAATGAATTTATTGACATGTTGAAAACCAAAGTGTGTCATATTATTTTTATATTTATTTTTCATAAATTTTATGTGTAAGTAATGTATGTATATTTTATTTATAGTAGTTCATTCCAAGTTGATGTATTAGAATTTTTTATTATATATATTATACCAACGGTATTTTATACTATAAAGATGGTAGTTTTTTGATATTAGTTTATAGATTATATATTTTATATAGTCTAGTATCATAATGTGATACATCTAATAAATTATGAATTAGTTATCGTATCCTCTGGCTCTAATGCAGTATTATTTGTAGGTGATGTATTATTAGAAATAATTGGGTGTTTTATTTGAACTCCAAGAGTCCGAAAACTTTCTACTTGACTGATAATATTACCTTTTCCTTCAGAAAATTTATTTTTAGCAGAGTTATATATAATTTCTGCTTTATTCAAATGAAGCCCAATTTTGTTTAAATCATCCATAAATAACTTTAGTTTATCATATAATCGTCCTGCTTTTTCTGCAATTTTTTTAGCATTAAAATTTTGTCGTTCATGGCGCCATAAATTATTAATAGTTCTTAGTGCTACTAATAGTGTGGTAGGACTAACTAACATAATGTTTCGATTCATAGCTTCTGTTAACAATGACGATTCTGTCTCAATAGCTAAGGTAAAAGCTGATTCGATAGGAATAAACATTAAGATGTAGTCAAGTGTGTTTAATTGAATTAATTCTTGGTAGTTTTTTTTGTTTAAAGATTTAATATGGGTACGTAACGAATGTATATGATCATTAAGAGCTGCGTGTTTATCTTGTTCATTATTACTATTGAAATAACGCTCATAAGCTATTAATGATATTTTAGAATCAATTATCACATCTTTTCCATGAGGTAAATGAACAATAACATCAGGTTGTAATTTTCGTCCACTTGCTTCTTTTATACTCACTTGTAAATGAAATTCTTGTCCTTCTCGCATTCCAGATATTTCTAGCGCTTTAGTTAAAATCATTTCTCCCCAATTTCCTTGAATTTTATTATTACCTTTTAAAGCTTGAGTTAAATTAATTGTTTCTTGAGTAATTTTAGTGTTTAATTGATGTAAATTATGGATTTCATAAGTTAAATTATGTCTCATACGTTCTTCTTTAGAGAAATTCTCTTGTATTTGATTAATAAATATATTTAATTGTTCTCGAAGTGGATGTAAGACGTTATCTAAAGTCGAACGGTTTTGTTCATTTATTTTATGTCTATTTTGATCAAAAATTCGGTTTGCTAAATTTTCAAATTGCATAGTTAATTTATGTTCATTATTGGTAAGTATTTTTTCTTTATTTATTGCAGACAATTTATATTCTTCGAGTCGCACATATAATTCTTTTAATTTTAAAGCTTGTTCATGATTAATTTTTAATTGACTTTGTAATTCATTACATAAATGTTCGTATTGTTGACGATAATAATCTAATGATTTTAAACGTTCTTCTGCTACAGATAATTTATTATTTAATTCATGCATATTATGTAATTCGTTGTACAATTTTTTTTCTGTTTCATTTTTTAAGGTAAATTCATATTGCAGATTTTTTAGGGTTATATTTAATGATTTTTCATAATCGATATAATTATTTTTATGTTTTTGAATGTTTTTTTGTACTGATTTTTTAAAAAAGATATAAGTAAATATTATTCCTGTAATTATTCCAATAATAATATATGTAGTGATTGAAATTATTTTCATAATTTTTAATAATAACGAAATTATATTAATGGTGTAAACAATAATTATATATTAAATATTATTTTATTTATTTTTTAAAGAAATATGTGAATGTTTATATACAGAATGGGAATCTATTGTAGATTAAATAATTGTTTTAAATCAATATATGCATATATGAATATTATCAATTTTCTTAAATTAAGGATATTTTTTCGATTTTTAATTCTTGTTTTTACTGATATCATATATTTAATTATAATTTTTATATAGATGTATAAGATGAATATCTTCTTATAGAAGAATTAGTATAGTATCTGATTTTATTGATTAGTAAAGTATGTCTAATGATATATTATTGATTTTATTGTAATATATAATTGTTAATTGTTACTATTTTTGTGGTTTTTACTACAAAGATTACTTTAATAGAAAATAGAATTGAATGATGAGTAAAAATATTTTTAATTGTGTTTATTAATATTATATTGGTTTTTATATGTGTTAAATTATATTTATATCGATATATTTTTTATTTTTATATATATTTTTAGATGTAATAGAAGATTTTTTTGATATTTGTATTGCAAATAAAAAGTTCTTTTTTTATTGATTTTTGTTAATTATATTATTAGATATTTAATTACCTATTATAAAATAAGATATTAATTATTATTGGAATTACGTAAAATTTTTGCCGCAGTAACCATATTATATAATGAACGTTTTATTTCAGACCATGATCTAGTTTTTAATCCACAATCAGGGTTAACCCATAGTCGATTTTTTGGAATGTATTGTTTAAATATATGTAGTCTTTTTACTAAATCAGATATGGAAGGTTCATTAGTAGAATGAATATCATATATCCCAGGTCCAATTTCATTTAAATTATTTTTTGTATTTTTTTGTATAAATTGTAATAATTTTAAGTCTGATCTAGATGCTTCAATGCTTATTACATCTGCATCTAGATTTAAAAGGGTGCATATTATTTCATCAAATTCAGAGTAGCACATATGAGTATGGATTTGAGTAGTATTTTGTACTGATGATACAGTAATTTTAAAAGAATTAATAGCCCATTCTAAGTATTGTGATTGCTCAGATTGCTTTAGAGGTAATCCTTCTCTAAAAGCAGGTTCATCAATTTGAATTATTTTGATTCCAGATTTTTCTAAATCCATAACTTCATCTCGTATTGATAGAGCTAATTGCAAAGATACTGTATGTCGTTGTATATCTTCACGTACAAAAGACCAAGTTAATATAGTGACAGGTCCGGTTAATATTCCTTTTACTGGTTTTGTTGTTAATGATTGAGCATAACTTATCCATGTTGTAGTAATAGGATGAGGACGACTAATATCTCCTATAATTATTGGAGGTTTCACACATCTAGATCCGTAACTTTGTATCCATCCGTGTTGCGTAAAAGAAAATCCATTTAGATGTTCTCCAAAATATTCAACCATATCGTTACGCTCAGGTTCTCCATGCACTAAAATATCTAGGTCTAATTTTTCTTGTTCTGTAATAGCTTGTTTAATATATTTCTTTATATTATCAGAGTAGTCATTTTTATTTATTTGTCCATTCTTGAATTTTAAACGTAATCTTCGAATATCTTGGGTTTGTGGAAATGAACCGATAGTAGTAGTAGGATATAATGGTAAATTAAATTGTTTATGTTGCAAATTAAATCTTATATCATGAGTATTTTTTCTAGATAATGGAATATGAGAAATATTTTTACAGCGCTCTTGGACTTGAGTATTATGTACAAGATCAGAATTTAATCTGCTATCATTAACAGTATGAAAATATTTTTTAAGTGTATTTATATGTAATAAATTATTATTTTTATTGGAATTTAAAGCATCACATAGCATTTTTATTTCAGAACATTTTTGCAATGCAAATGCAAACCATGTCTTTATATGATTATTTAAATTAGTTTCTAAATTTAAATCTATTGGACTATGTAGTAAAGAACAAGAAGATGCTATCCATATTGTTCGTTGTGTAGCTATTGGAGATAATTGCTTAAACCAATAATATAAATTAGTTTTCCAGATGTTTCTTCCATTTATTATTCCAGCAGATAAAATCCAATGTTTTGGTAGTTGTTCGTGTAAAAAGGATATATTATTATGCTTTGCATTGGAAACTAAATCTATATGTAATCCATTTATTGAAAATTTTTTTATTATGTCTAATTGATGATTAATGCTATCAAAATAAGTAGTTAATAATATTTTTATAGAATTATGATGTAGTCTCTGATAAGTGTATAAATATGCTTTTATCCATTTATCTGGTAATTCTAAAACTAAAGCAGGTTCATCAATTTGTATCCAATCAATGTTTTTTTTTGATAAAATATTTAATATTTCTTGATATATTGGTAGTAATGATGGTAATAAGGACAATTTATCGAATTCTTTTTCTTTTGTTTTTCCGAGCCATAAGTAAGTAAGTGGACCTAATAAAATCGGTTTAATGGCATGGTGGTAAGATAAGGCTTCATCAATCTCATCAAATAATTGAGTCCAACTTAATTTAAATTCTTGATCTTGAGTCAATTCAGGAACTATATAGTGATAATTTGTGTTAAACCATTTTTTCATTTCTGAAGGTATAATGTTAACATCATTTTTAGAATATCCTCTGGCTATATGAAACAACATGTCTAGATTATTGTTTTCTTGGTGAGAAAAATGCGAGCAATATCTCTTTGGTATATTATTTAGCATCATACTTGTAGTCAGGACATGATCGTACCAAGCAAAGTCTCCTACTGGAATCAGATCTATTCCAGAATTTATTTGTTGTTGCCAGTGTCTCATACGTATCATTTGACCAATATTCAATAACTTATCTTGATTAATTGATTTTTTCCAATATTGTTCTAATGCATTCTTTAATTCCCTATATAAACCAATTCTAGGGAATCCTAACGTATGACCAAGTACTGTCATTATTTTTACACTCCGTATAGAATTTATTATGCAACGATACTAATGTGTTTTAATTGATATAAAATTTATAAATTCAGTATAATGATTATAAAATTTTTAGTTAACATAGATTTTTCAAACAAAAGAAAAATTTAATTTTTATTGAAAATATACGTCTGATTTAAATTTTATTGGATATTTTTAATTTAGTCAAATCAATATGGTAAAATAGATATGTCTAATAATTTATAGAATATATTGATATTAACAATATATTTAATTTTGAATAATTAGTTTCATTTTTTTCATAGCATTTTTTTCTAATTGTCGAATTCGTTCTGCTGAAACTCCGTATTGATTGGCTAATTCTTGTAATGTAATTTTATTATCTACATCTAACCAACGAGCTCGAATAATATGTTGGCTACGTTTATCTAAAGAATCTAGAGCTACATTTAATTTTGTGCTAATTTGGTCAATCCATTCTTCTTCTTCATTAATTATAGTAACTTTATCTTGTAAATATAACATGGGTATTGATAAAATATTTTTCTCATCTTCATCTGAAGATTGTTCGAAAGTCATATCTTGAGCAGCCATTCTTGATTCCATTTCACGAACGTCTTTACAAGTAACATGTAAAGTTTTAGCAACCATTTCAATTTCTTCTTCATTAAACCAACCTAAACGTTGTTTGGTTTTACGTAAATTGAAAAATAGTTTACGTTGAGCTTTAGTGGTAGCGATTTTTACAATACGCCAATTTTTTAATACATATTCATGAATTTCTGATTTAATCCAATGTACTGCAAATGACACTAATCGTACATCTAATTCTGGATTGAATCTACGTACTGATTTCATTAATCCGATATTACCTTCTTGTATTAAATCAGCCTGAGCTAATCCATAACCGGAATAATTTCGAGCGATATGCACAACAAATCTTAAGTGGGATACAATCAATTGTTTAGCAGCATTTAAATCACTATTGTAGTATAAACGTTCGGCTAACTCTCGTTCTTTTTCTGCTGTTAACATAGGATATAGATTGGTTGCTCTAATGTAAGCTTCTAAGGTTCCTTGCGGTACTAAAGTGATATTTCTGTACATAATATTTTCAGTCATGTATTCTCCTGATGGGATTAATTGTACATATAAATAGAAGTTTATATCATAATATATGTATAAATTATTATATGATATACAATAAAATTGTGTATATGAAATAAATTTATTGTTGAATTATTTAATAAATATCTTTTATATTTTGTACATAATTATTATGTTATAATGCACTAAATATAACGAATTTTATAATGTTAATTATGTATTGTAATAGATTTTTAAAAAATTTATTATTTTTTTATTTGAAGCGTTAATTATATTTTAATATAAATTAAAATAGATATTTTAATTTTAAAAGAACATTTTTTGTTAAAAATATAAAAATTTAAATTCATTTAATATTATAAATGATTATCTAATACCGTTAATTTATTTGAAATGATTATTATTTTTCTTTAACATAATTTTTAAATTTTGTTAAATAAATCAATAATAATTTTTAGTTCTTATTTAATTTTAACATTTTATGTTGCAATTGGATAGGAATTAATGTAATGACTAATATGATATTATATTTTATAATTTTTTGAATTGTGTTATATTTGCGTCTGCGTGAATAATATTATATAATTATATGAGTTAATTTTTATATATATTTGAAACAATTCGATATATTTTGTGTCAAGATTGAAGTGTTCTGAATTACCAATGATTTTAAAATTTTGTTCAATTTATACTATATAAGTATAAATTGAATGTTATTCAATTATTTTATTTAAAATGTATTGTTTTATATTACCTAATAAATAATACAATTATTATACCGTATATATCACGTATTGTATTATTCATATATATAGTTATGCATGTAACATATAAAAATTTTTTTATATCCTTATAAAGGAAGAGTATTAAGTAGATATTTTTACATTAGATAGAATTAACGATTTTTAAAAGATTTATTTGTAATGTTAAGAATGTAAATATGGGAGTTCAATCTAATTTTATTAGACATACAAATGGAAAGGTTCGTATAATTTCCGGAAAATGGAAAGGTCGAAATATACCTGTTATTGATCAAGTTTTTGTACGTCCTACTCTTTCAAGAATTCGGGAAACTTTATTTAATTGGCTGGACCCTGTGATTTTAAATGCAGTGTGTTTAGATTGTTTTTCAGGTAGTGGAGCATTAGGATTTGAATCTTTATCTAGAGGGGCTAAGAAAGTTACATTTATAGATAATAGTAACAGTTGTATTACTTTAATTAAAAAAACTATATATTCTTTTCAAGAATATAATAGTATAGCGGTATGTTCTGATTGTGTTTGTTGGTTAGAACAACAATTTAGTAATAATACTACTGATATTTATGATGTTGTTTTTATTGATCCTCCGTTTAATAATAATGCTATAATACTTAAAATAGCATTATTATTAGAGAAATATAATTATTTAAGCAAGAAATCTTGGATTTATATTGAAACTGATAAAAAATCTAGTAGTTTATTTAATAAAAACAAATTTCCTAAAAATTGGTATCTATATCGTAAACTAATTACTCAAAAAATTTTATGTTGTTTGTATAGTAGACGTGTTTGTATATTAAAATAAATAAATAATTTTAAGTAAATTGTATTTTTAATAAATTATTAAAATTTTTTGAAATATTGTGATATAGGTATTATAAATATGTTGTATGTTTATGTATATTGGCTCCATAGTTTATAGTAATTAATTAGTCCGTTTGTAGAATCATCGTAATTATTAGTACAGTTATTATTTTTTAATTCGAAATAAATAGAATTAGCTAGTTTTTTTCCTAATTCTACTCCCCATTGATCAAAAGTATAAACATTGAAAATTACTCCTTGAGTAAAAATTTTATGTTCATATAATGCAATTAGAGCTCCTAAAGAATATGGAGTAATTTTTTTTATTAATATAGAGTTACTAGGGTTGTTTCCTGGAAGTACCTTAAATGGTATTATGTTAATGCATTTATTGTCAGAAGTAATTGTATCATATTCTTGTCGGATTTCTTCCGCACTTTTACCAAAAGCTAATGCCTTAGTTTGAGCTAAGAAATTTGCAATTAATTTTTCATGATGATCATGAATAGGATGGTGACTAGTAGTAGGAGCGATAAAATCACATGGAACCATTTTAGTGCCTTGATGCAGTAATTGATAAAATGAATGTTGACCATTGGTTCCTGGTTCTCCCCATACTATTGGTCCAGTTTGATAATCAACAATAGGATATCCATTTCGATCTATTCTTTTGCCATTAGATTCCATATTACTTTGCTGTAAGTATGCAGAAAAACGATGCATATATTGATCATAAGGAAAAATTGCTTCGGTTTCTGTTAAGAAAAAATTATTATACCAAATTCCAATTAATGCTAAAATTACTGGCAAATTTTTTTCTAAAGGGGTTTTTTGAAAGTGCAAATCCATTGAATACGCCCCATCTAATAATAACTCGAAATTATTAGATCCTAACGATAACATAATGGGTAATCCAACAGATGACCATAATGAAAATCGACCTCCTACCCAATCCCATAATTCAAACATGTTTGTTGATGGATTGATACCGAATTTTTTTACTTCTGAAGTATTTGAGGAGAGTGCTATAAAATGTTTAGATATATATTTTGTAATATCATCATGTGTTGGTATTTTTGAAATAAACCAATCTCGAGCACTGTGTGCATTAGTTATGGTTTCTTGGGTAGTAAAAGTTTTTGAGGTTATTAAAAACAGTGTTGTTTCTGGATTGATTTGGTTTAGTGTTTCAAAAATATGAGTTCCATCTATGTTAGAAATGAAATGCATATTTAAGTGATTTTTGTATGGTGTTAAGGCTTCAGTGACCATATATGGACCTAAATTTGACCCTCCAATTCCAATACTTACTACATCTGTAATATTTTTATTTGTGTAACCTGTCCAATGACCTTGAATAATATTTTGACAAAATTTTTTCATTTTTTTTAGTACTGTATTGATTTTAGGCATGACATCATGTCCATCAACTAAAATAGGAGTATTTTGTCGATTTCTTAATGCTACATGTAATACTGCTTTATTTTCGATGCGATTAATTTTTTCTCCTCGGAACATTGCAGAAATAGCACCATTTAAATCACATTCTTTAGCTAATTTTATTAATTTATTTATTGTATCGTGGGTAATTAAATTTTTAGAATAATCGATAAGAATTTCATTATTAAATATTTTTGAGAAATGTAAAAACCTATTTTTATCTTTTTTGAATAAATCAATAATATGCATTTTTTTCATAAAATTAAAATGTTTTTTTAAGGATTGCCATGATTTGGTGCGGTTGGGACTAATATTTTTCATATTTTTAATTACATTGAATAATTTTATATTATTATTTAATATTTTATTAAAACTATATCATTTTTGGATCGACGTCAATATAATGGAATATGTTTTACTCAATATAGTCGAGTTGTGTTTAAATTAATAAAATAATTAAAGATATAATGTATTATTGAAATTCATTGGCATCAAGTATGTTGATAACGGTATTTATAGTATAAGTTATATATGCAAATAAAAATGTTAACAATAATTCAATTATAATTTAGTGATCACACCATTATATTTTTTATGTTATAAAAATTATTCTATAAAACAATTTTGGAATTAGGTGTGTTAATTGAATTATTATAAGAATTTTGATGTACGTAATAATTAATCCAATTGTTAAATAGTAAATGTGCATGACTTCTCCAAGTGATTTTAGGAATTAAATTAGAATTGTTTTTTGGAAAATAATGATCTGGTAAATTTGGATGCAATCCTAATTTTAAATCTCTATGATATTCTTGAGCTAAGGTATGAGCATCATATTCTGGATGACCAGTGACAAATACTAATTGATTGTTTTGGCTAATTAATAGGTATACTCCAGCATCATCAGATTCTGCTAAAATTTCTAGGTCTGTATTTTGATAAATTAAATCTTTAGGAAAATCTGAAAAACGTGAATGAGGAACTGAAAATACTTCATCAAATCCTTGAGTTAAAAGAGAATGAGAATTTGTAATGTTATGTTTATAAATTCCTACCAATTTTTTTTTTCTGACAAATCTAGGTAAATTATATAATATTTTTAAAGCTGCTTGAACTGACCAACAAATAAATAATATTGATGTAATGTTTTTTTTTGCCCAATTACATAATTGTTCCATTTTTGGCCAGAAAGTGACATTATTAAATTCAGTAAGACCTAAAGGAGCTCCAGTAATAATTAATCCATCAAAATATTGGTTTTGGATATCGGAAAATGTACAGTAAAAATTATTTAGATGATCATTAGGTGTATTTTTAGAGATATGGTTATCAATTCGTAATAATTGTACATCGATTTGTAAGGGAGAATTTGACAATAGTCGCAGAAATTGATTTTCTGTATCTATTTTTTTAGGCATTAAATTAAGTATTAAAATTTTTAAAGCACGAGGGAGTTTAAAAATATCTTGTGTTTTTTTTAATATACGGATGTTTTCTTTTTTTAAAAATTGAACAGCAGGTAATTTATCTAATACTCGAACTGGCATAATGTTAAGACCTGATGATTTTATATGTACCTGATTTCTTTGTTTATTTTAATGTTAATAATTAAGTGATATTAATATAAATTTGTTTTTATTATTAATAACAAAAAGTGCTAATGAATGAGTACTGATTTAGATAAATAGACGTTAAATCGATTAATTTTTATTTTATTATATTTTAAAGATGTTTAAATATTTAAATATACATGTGAAATATATTGTATTATAATGCTGATTATAATCTTTTTTTCGTAAGAAAATAAAAAAATAATTTAAATTAAACGTTTATTGCTCATTTTTTGTGTAATATAAGTTATAACATGTGCATATAATCATAATAGGCCTGAGTGGATTTGAACCACCGCCCTCACCCTTATCAGGGGTGCGCTCTTGCCACTGAGCTACAAGCCTAATCTATATAACTATATTTTAATATAAACATCGTAAAAATGTGAATATCAAATATATAAAGATTTCTTTATATTATGTATCATTTTATTATAATAATTATTTTCTACAATTTCAATTACATATATTATAGCTATAATAACATGAACATGATTAACTGATTCAATAATTTCTATAAATTCTTTTTTTGAGTTAAAAATATGGATTTTTATTACTTAAACATAAATAATTTGCAGATGTTGTCGTAATTAGTAATACTTAAATTATTAATTATTAATTTTCTATTTTATGTAAATTGAATTAATATTTCATATTGATTGGAATATATTGTATATTTTTTATGATTCTATTAATATACTTATATTAAGTATACGATTCATCATATATCATATGGTAAATGAGTGTTGCGTTAAAAGAGTGATTAGTAAAGATAGAAATTTTTTGATAATTTGAGGTTTGGATTT